>CALRFU010000014.1 GCA_943356775.1 Candidatus Nomurabacteria bacterium | reverse complement strand
TCTCTCCCGAGAAGTATCCCGAGACAGGATTGTTCGCAAGATCGTTTGAAGTGAAGGTCTGCGGCACGCTCAGGGTCTGATAGATCGCGAGTGTGCCCGTGGCGTTCAGTGTCGAAGTTGGCTTCTTTCCGTTGAGAGAAATCGCGTCCTTTGTGTCGGGGTTGAGATCGATATCCACTGCCGTGCCGATGGTAATAGAATCGCTCACTGGGTTGAGGAATTCTTCAATGAGGTCGAGGGTGGATGTGGGCGTAGTAGAGGTCGATTTGGTATTTGTGTTCGTGTTGGAATTATTGTTGATGATGTCTGAGATTGGTGTTGTTTTCGTGGGTTCGGATGAAACAGCGGGTTGGGTCGTGTTCAACTGACTCGACACCGCGGGTTGGGCGGGAAGGGTTGGTTGCGGAGGGAGTGCGGGCTGAGGAGGAAGTGGAGGCTGTTGTTGTCCGAGAGCTCGGCGGATGGCATCTGAAAGTTGAGAAGTGGGCGAGCCCGCTCCCGGTGTTACACCACCACCCGGTCCTCTTGCTCGGCATTGCTGCACGTTCACAGGCTCCACGTGATTCCATTCCGGAGCATACCTCATTCGTATCTGGAGACCATACGTGGGAGGTCCGCTTTGCGAAACGAATTGACATTGCGATGAGCCGCAGTCATTTTGAGAGTACCCAAGGTCGACGGCGCACCCATACGTATGATTCGAATCAGGATTTACAGAACCCTGACCCTCTTTCGTCCTGAATGCGGAATTAATACCCATATAAGGAGCCGCTTTGAGCATTTTTGCGAGAGCAACGGCAAAATCTGGATTTAATCTCGTGATACCTTCAACTCTCGGATTGGAGAGTCCGGCGGAACTGCGGGGTCCCGGAGTGTAGCGGGAGATGAGAAATTGATACGCCTCGCACACTTCCGGGCTCATTACTTTGGCGTCCGAAGACTGCGTCATTGTTCCGGAAGGTAAATTAAAAAGCTGGTTACACAGCGCGGGATTTTGAGCCGCGTTGGCAGAGTGCAGCGAAAATGTCGCGGTAATCCCGACGAGGAGAAAAAAAGGAACCCACCCCCCTGTAATCTGGAAGTACATCCGAGAAGTATACAGAACAAAGGGGCGTATCGGCGGCTTTGGTGTGGACGCTCGCTTCATGATACCGCCGGCTTTTTCGTGTTGCCCACGCACGTGTCATCGGCCCATAGACCCTTCTTTTCTTCGCGCGCAGTCTTTTCTGCCGCCTTGAATTCTTTCTGATATTTGTATGGAAGGTTATACGTGTACTCATGAGCGTATCCCGCGGATATCATGTACTCATTAAAGAATGTTCCGCTTGCCCCGAGCGATTTATCCTGAGCTTTGTTGAAGGAAGTCGAGGGGTCAGAGAGGAATACATATGCGAGTGTGCGACCATACTTGTCGAGCATGCCCTGCGATGTATCAAACTCAAGGCGTACGGTTTTGCCCGCGAGCAGTTCCTTCGCTTTGTCCGATGCTGCTTTTCCAAAACATTGCACAGGTTTGCGCGGGTCGACGGTCTCCGGTGTATCGATTCCGATGAGTCGCAAGGTGACTGACTTTCCGTTCATCAAAATTGCAATCGTGTCTCCGTCGACGACTTTGACGACGGGGTATGTATGTGGGGGCAGGGGAGATGTTGTCGTTGCTCCGGCTATTGAGGTCGCGACGTCTGTAATTTGTGATGGTGTAGGTGGAACGACAGGTTCTCTGGAAAGAGACCCCAAAAAGCTGAAGGCGAGCGCGAGGAGACCAATCGCAAGCAGTACCACTTTCTTCATATTTGTATGTATTGTCGCACAGGTGGGCTTCACCTTGACTTCATGATGGCGTCTGTATGCTCAGAGTTGTGCAGTATTCTTAGTTATCAATTTAATATATATAATAATCATATGACCCCAAGCTCGAAACAGATTTGGTACGGTATCGGCGCTATTGCGGTCCTCCTCCTCTCTGGCATTGCCTATGCTATCTATTCCTTTGCGCCAAGGGGTCCTGCGCTGTCGACAGTGAAAACGACCGAAACGAGCACAGGAACAGAAATGAAAGTGGAAGTCATCTATGGCTCGACCGATGTGTACAGTATTGAAGTACATTATCCGCAGTTTGACATCGCTTCTGTCGACGCGAAGATACAAGCAGTCGTCGACAAGGTTGTCGCAGAATTCAAGACCTATCCGCAGAACCCACACGACTCAAGCGTTCCGGTAAATGAACTCACAGGCTCTTTCGACTCTGTGTATATTGGTGCCGATATCGTGAGCGCCGCGCTTTCTATTTCTGAATACACCGGCGGCGTGCATCCGAATACCGTCACCATCGGCGTAAATGTCGACAGAGCTACGGGCAGAGAGCTTTCACTCGACGACGTGCTTGCGATGATAGGAAAGACGCTGTCACAAGTTGCAGCGGGCTCACTTGCACAGTTGAATGCAAAATTTGAAGGTCATGTGCCATTTCCCGAAGGTGCCGAGGCAAAGGCTGAGAATTACAGTACATTCCTTGTAGGCAAGAATGCAGTGAAATTTATTTTCAACGACTACCAAGTCGCCTCACACGCCGATGGGCCTCAAGAGACCTCGTTTCCGCGAAAGTACTAGTCTAGGAAGTGAGTAATGGGGCTGCGGTGCAGCGATATCCACAGGCATGCTTTGACAGGTGAACCATGGTTCACTATAGTGGTAGTAATGTATGAAGAATATAAAAAGAAACTTGTCGCGTTTTATGAGACACATCGGCGTATGCCCGGCTACAAAGAGATCATGGCACTCACGGGTTTTAGATCCAAAAACGCTGTGTTCAAATTTATCGGTAAACTTATCGAGGACGGTGTGGTTCGAAAGGACGAAAGAGGAAGATTATCCCCGGCATCGCTCGGAGCGGGTATTCGACTCCTTGGTCTGGTCGAGGCGGGATTTCCTTCGGCCGCGGAAGAGGAGCTACTCGATGTCATAGACTTCGACGAATACCTCACACCGAATAAAGAGTCGAGCTATATCCTCAAGGTCAAGGGCGATTCAATGATAGATGCCGGTATTCAGCCGGGCGACATGGTTGTGGTCGAGCGCAAACCCTCGTACAAGGCAGGGCAAATTGTGATTGCCTGTATCGACGGCGAATATACCATGAAGTACCTCCGCCGTTCGACTAGGCTCACGGCAGGCCAAAGAGAGGGTGAATACTATCTCGAACCTGCCAATAAAAAATATAAGCCGCTGCATCCAAGGGAATCTTTTTGTATCGAAGCCGTTGTCACTGCCGTAGTGCGCAAGTATTAAAAGTTATGGGCTGGGGAATGCGGTCAAGTTTTCCTCGTGCGATTTTGCATACTGACGGAGACTCGTTCTTTGCTTCGTGCGAAGTGGCAAAGAATCCCTTGCTCCGAGGGAAGCCTGTCATCACGGGCAAAGAACGCGGAATCGTTTCTTCGCTTACGTATGAGGCAAAGCGTTTGGGCATAAGTCGTGCGATGCCGCTCCACGAGATACGGAAGAAATTTCCGCAGGTAATTATTCTCCCCTCAGACTATGAGACATACAGCATCTTCTCCAATCGTATGTATGAAATAGTTCGTAGGTACACTCCTGCGGTTGAAGAATATTCTATAGACGAATGTTTTGCCGACCTTACTGGTCTCCGCGGACTGCACCACATGTCGTACCAAAATATTGCGACCGCTATCAAGCGAGACCTCGAATGTGAACTCGGCATGACGTTCTCAATGGGGCTTTCGTGTACTAAGGTTTTGGCAAAACTTGGTTCCAAGTGGAACAAGCCTGCGGGGCTTACGATTATCCCATTTCGCGATGTGCATCCGTATCTTGAGCAGACTCCGATTGAGAAGCTGTGGGGAATCGGTCCCAATACTGCCGCTTATCTCAACAAGTTCGGCATACAGAGTGCATACGATTTCGCGAAGAAAGACGAGGCATGGGTACGTGCCAGCGCCTCGAAACCATATTTTGAAGTATGGAAAGAACTCAATGGAGTAGTGACCAACGAGGTCGATAGTATGCGTCGCACAGGCTACCAATCAATACAAAAGACGAAAACATTCACACCGTCTCGTGATGCGCGAGTCGTCTTCTCGCAGCTTTCCAAGAATATAGAAAATGCGTGCATCAAAGCGCGTCGGTGGAACTTGGCTACACAAAACATCTCCTTTTTTCTCAAGACGCAGGATTTCCGATATCACGGATACGAAATAAAACTGTCGTCTGTTACGTGTGTGCCCCAAGATATTCTCAAGCTCGTCACACAATATTTTCCGAGTGTATTTAAAAAGGGGACGGAGTATCGCGCTACCGGAGTTACCCTCATGAAATTATGTGATGCGGGGGACGCACAACTGGATCTTTTTGGCTCAGTTCTCAAATCGGAAGGATTGAAAAAAGTGTTTGAAAGCGTGGATGCGATTTCAGAGCGTTATGGTAAACACGCAATCTTTCTCGGCTCAAGCTTCGGGGCTATGAAATCAGGGACGCATATCGGAGAGAGGGGCGAGAAGCCAGAGCGGACACGCGAACTTTTCAAGGGCGAGACGTCTCGACGCCGTTTGGGTATTCCGAGCTTGGGGGAGGTGGATTAGTTTTTTTGTGGATACGGATGTCAGGGGCTTTTTAAAAAATTGGTGGGGAAATCGCCCGCGCCTCTCGCTTCGCCGTCGCGAAGCTCGGGCTGGGCACCGCCTCGCGGTGTGCCAAGCTTGGCACACATCGCTCCGGCGTTCGATTCTCCCGCGCAGCGTGCGCAGGCACGCTGCTCACTCCACAAGCAAAAAGCCCGCATGCGCGGGACTTTTTGTCTTGTGGTCATTATACCAAAAAGTTCGGACTCATTTCCAGCAGAACCCCGAATGAGGCACGCGCGGAGCGCGTGGTGGCTCTAAACTAAATTGTACGCTCGACGAAAGCCCCACGCACTGGCGAGTACGCCAGCAACCCCGAAAGAAAAA
>CALRFU010000013.1 GCA_943356775.1 Candidatus Nomurabacteria bacterium | reverse complement strand
GCTTCTCGTTAATATCCTGTTTCACCCCGCTCTGCTGTTCGGCCTCACGCTTGAAGTCGTATCTTTGGGCGCCGCGAATACGGAAGTCATAATCCGGGGCATGCGGCAAGTGCTCTATGCGGAGGATACGCAGCCTATTCAAGTGTATCGACGTGTCAGATTCGGCAAGACATTCGCCGCACTCTATGCTCTCGTCGCGCTCGGCGTCTTCGGGAGCATATTGGCGATACTGCAGGCTCTTGAATTCAATGCGGTCAGCATGTTCCTCTTTTACCTGTTCTTCGTATTCGTCAGCTACTTTGCATTCCGTATCCGCTATAACGCAAACCGCTGGAAGGTCGTGAGCGACGGCACTTTCTCCATGGCGGTCAATCTTCTTGCTATCCCCGTCGTCCGTACCGGGCACTGGCTCAGCAGGAAATTCTCCACCGTCAATATATTCGTATTCATCCTCGATTTTATCATCGAGACTCCCTTCAGGCGCATGCTCAGTTTTTGGAACCAGTTTGTCCGCTACCTACGGGACAACGTGGCGTCAGTGCACTAAATGATACCCATACAATTTTTTACTCTGTTGAGCGGTTAATGGCGCCCAGTGTACAGCGCGGAAGATGAAGATTGCGGGAAGGGCTCCGCTCGGGAAGGCTACAACGGAAGGTTGACAGGAAAGGGGGCACATGATATTATCTTTATATCAACCAGTGCTGATCCAGAGAAGGGGGATCGACCTACAACTCCAGCTAACTGACATTGATACCAACCGAGACCAAAATCTTTGTCGGTTTATCCATCGAAAATTCTACATTGCATATGCAAACAGGAACTATCGCTCGTCTCACCGACAAGGGCTTCGGGTTTATCTCTCGCGAGGGTCAGGAGAAGGATCTCTTCTTCCACTCTAACGAGCTCGTTGGGGTTTCCTTCGACGAACTCCGCGAAGGCGATAAGCTCTCCTTTGAGGTCGCAGAAAGCCCGAAGGGCCCAAATGCGGTCAAGGTCAGCCGCGTCTCGTAAACCGAAAGGTTTCCTCAAAACGCCCTCTGCCAATTTGGTGGGGGCGTTTTGTGTTTTAGGGCTACAATGGCGCGATGTTCCACGCCTTTTCGAAAAGTTTGCCGGGGATATTTTTACAATGTTGGAAGTGGTTCAATCTGCCTTGGCATTTTGTTGCCATTGTTTTGACCTACGGGCTCGTTACCTCCGGATTTGATTGGTGGTATTTCGAGCAGACACGAAGCGAGCTCTTCCACCCGTTCGTTTTTGCCGCAGGCATCGGCGGCTTTTTTGTACCGGTATTGGTTCCGGTCACACTCTATGTCGCCGGCGAATTTAAAGCGCGGAAGGATTTTATGCTCGCAGCTTCAAGCGCCGCGAAAGCGGTGGTACTGGCCTCTGTGATTGCAGCCTTCTATAAGGCCTTTACCGGAAGAATCCAGCCGGAGTTTTTGACTCAGACTTCCTCAATAGATATAAGCAAGAATTTCAATTTTGGATTTCTTGAGCACGGAATATTTTGGGGCTGGCCTTCTTCGCATACGGCGGTCGCTTTCGCCTTGGCTTTTTCTCTCATGCTCTCTTTCCCGCAGAGTCGTATCGTGAGATACGCCGCAGTACTCTACATGCTCCTCATTGCACTCGGCGCGTCGGTAGGATTTCATTGGTTTTCGGATGTGCTTGCGGGTGCCATCATCGGGACGATGATAGGAATCGTCGCCAATAGACACGGGCGTAGCAGCAGTTAAAGAATGTCCGCATAGTTTCGGGACACCTCACTCGCGGAAAGATTTTGAGTGTGAGACAATAGTGGTATGGATATACGCATTAAAGCAACGGACTTTGAATTAACATCGGACACACGAAAGTATCTCGACGACCGTGTTGCCTCGCTCGAAAAATTCTTGGGTGACAACTCACACGTCGCCCGCTGTGAGGTAGAGCTCGGTCTCGCGGCCGGTGGGCAACGGCACGGGGCAAACATGTGGTTTGCTGAAATCCGTATCCTTGTCCCGGGGAGCGATGCGGTGTGCGCCCGCAATAATTCGTCCACCGTAAATGCCGCTATTGATGACGTGAAGGAGGAGGTAGAGCGTCAACTCCGTCGCGGGAAAAAGTTGCACATCCGCGTAATGCGCAAGACGGGCGCCGCTATCAAAAATTGGATGAAATACGGTCAGTAATTGCCGCTTTCGTAGTTCAAAGGGGTTTTGCGCCTGAGCGCAGGAGTTCTTCGTACGCCATTTCTTTTTTACCCTCGGGCTTCACGCGGTCAATGACAAGCTTCCTTGCCCTGAGCGAAGTCGAAGGGCTGCCTTCCATATGCGCGTCGATGATGCCGACGCGGATTTTCTTCCCTGAGCGTTCAAAAAAAGTGTAGGTTCCCGGCCAGCCTTCATACGCACGTATTTTGAGGAGATTCTTGTATGCATCTGCATTCAGGTCCAGGAGCCCGTCTTCCTTTTGTATCTTCTCCGAGTAGGTGGCGACATCGTGATTTTGTTCGTGCGCATCTATTTCGCCCGCGACCCACTGCGGAAGTACCTGCGCTAAGAGTTTACCTCCTTCCTGCAGGAGGATGTCTTCAAGCGCTGCATTGCCGAGTGGCCACGGCTCCACATCGATTTTCTTCTGCGCGACAATAGGTCCTTCGTCCATACCTTCACTTACAAGCATTATTGTAACGCCCGTCACTTTTTCGTCATTCAATATCGCGGAGCGCATAGGAGATGCGCCGCGCAGACGTGGCAAAAGCGATGGATGCACATTGAGAAATCCGCGCCTCGGTATGTCCAGAAGTTGCTTCGGCAGGAAGTTGCCGTAATCCACCACTACCGCCACATCCCAGTCGCCAGTCTCGAATTCTTTTGAATCGTATGCCACGGGGATTTCGTGCGTGCGCGCCCACGCGTCAACCTGCGTCGGTTGCGGTTCGAGACCGCGGCCCTTCGGCTTGGGCGTTTGTGTGACTATGAGTTGTGGTCGTTGGTCTGTTGTCGCGAGCGCGTCGAGCACATACACCGCGATGTGCGACGTCCCGAAAAAAGCGAAGCGCATACCGTTACTCTTCTTCTGGTTTGTCATCATAGAGGTCTGTTGCTTTGTCCGTATAGAGGATGCCGTCGAGGTGGTCCATCTCATGCTGGAAGACGTGTGCGAGGAATCCTGATGCGCCGCGGGTGAATTTCTCGCCTTTTTCATCGTAGGCAGTCAGCATGGTTTTTTCCGCGCGCGGTATGATACCCCATTTGCCGCGGACCGAGAGACACCCTTCGTGCTTCTCTTTTTTTGTACGCGACATCTTGAGTACTGCGGGATTGATGTACACCTGGTCTGCCAATGGCTCTATGTAATGAGGTGTCACCTCAGTGCTTTGTATCTCGTCGGGAGCATTTCTGCTCCCGCGAGCAAGTGCGCGACCGGACACGATGAAGAGGCGGAGTGATTCGCCGACTTGCGGTGCTGCAAGCGCGACGCCGTACCCTTCTTTGGCGAGTAGGGTTTTCATATCGGAGATAAGTTTTTGAACATGTGTGCTACCAATATCGGCAATGGGAACATCTTTCGCTTTTTGGCGAAGAACCGGATTTTCCTTTTCGGGAATAATCTTTCTCATCAGCGAAACTATATCGGAAAGTGTACAATAAAGCCATGAAGCATATCGCGATGCACCTCAAACAATCGATGGACGAGAAGCGGACGACAGAACGCGGCGAGCTCATGCAATATTTTTGCGACAAAGTAAACAGCGAGCGAAGGCGAGATGGATTGCCTCTTATTTCGATGCCTCGAATGGGGAAGCTGCTGGAAGGGATACCGACCAAGGATCTCTATTATCTGAAGCGGGTCTGCAACGACGCAGGCAATTTCTCAAAGAAATTCTGGTGGGAAATTAATCCCAAAAATCATACTCCGGAAGCGCAGGCCAATAGAAAGGCCCATCGGAGATGATGCGATTGTACTCAATCGCCTGTAGACGGCCCTTCCCGAAGCGATATAAGGCGGAAAACTAAGGGCTCGTTTGTCAAAGCCAGAGAAACGTCTACAATGCCCTGACTATGGCATTCTCATTTTCCCCCAAACTCGGTATTGACCTCGGTACGACGACCGTACTCGTCTTTGTTCCCGGTAGAGGGATTGTGCTCAATGAGCCTTCGGTCGTCGCGGTCTCGGTACGCGACAACAAAATACTTGCCGTTGGTAATGATGCCAAAGAAATGGTCGGCCGTACGCCGGGAGAAATAATCGCATACCGCCCAATGAAAGACGGCGTCATAGCTGATTATCGTGTGACCGAGGCGATGCTGCGCTACTACATCAGAAAATCTCTCGGCAAATGGAACCTCTTCAAGCCGGAGGTCATGATAAGTGTACCTGCGGGCGTGACTTCCACCGAGCGACGAGCAGTCGTCGAAGCGGCAACCAAAGCGGGCGCTCGCCAGGCGTACGTGGTCAAAGAGCCGATACTTGCCGCTATCGGTGCGGGTATTCCGATACATGAAGCGCGCGGGCACATGGTCGTCGACATCGGCGGCGGCACGACGGACGTTGCAGTTATTTCGCTCGGCGGCATTGTGGCTTCCACCTCGGTAAAATGCGCCGGCAATGCTATCGACCATGCGATTGCCGACTACATCAAGAAGACCTCGAATCTCGGTATCGGCGAGAAGATGGCCGAGGAAGTGAAGAAGCAAATCGGCTCAGCGGTGCCTGTCGAGGAGGAGCTCACGATGATAGTCAAAGGCCGAGACCACCTCACCGGCCTCCCTCGTTCTATAGAAGTCGGTACCAACGAAGTCGTCCGCGCGATAGGCAAGGAATTGCGCACGATGATAAACGCAATGAAAGAAGTGCTTCAGGAGACGCCTCCGGAATTGGCCGCCGACATCATCGACAACGGCATCATTATGACAGGCGGCTCGTCACTTCTGCGTAATCTACCCGAGCTCGTCTTCCGCCGCACGGGCGTAAAAGCGCGCACCGCCAAAGATGCACCGTATTGTGTCGCGAAGGGAACAGGCGAAGCCCTCAAGCATTTGGACGCATACAAGAAAGCAATTATCTCCAAGAGATAATCGCCACGCTCATGTCGCTTTCGCTCACTCAGAAATGAAAGCGAGCTTTCTTTTCACTCGGCTCGCTCAGCGATAGTTTTTACTGCCTCGGCTGCTGGAGCTTTTCGATATCTTGCATTAGCTTACGAAGGTCGGCCTGGATAGTGCCGAGTGTGTTTCTCTGCTCCGCCTTTTGCTGTTCCTCGAGCACTTCTTCCGAAGTTTCTTCATCGCTCATTTCCCCCACGTCCTCACTCATTTCTTCCACGTCTTCTTGCAGCTCATCGACATCCTCCGCAATTTCGCCGATGTCCTCCTGCATTTCCTCGATGTCTTCGCTGACCTCTGCCAATTCTTGGGTGGTGTAATTGATAGTCATCTGGATGAGTATGCAGAGATAGATTGCCTCGAGAGAAACAAGAGTGGTAAGCACCAGAAGCATGCGGTCGAAACCAATCCATCCCGCGAGAACCGCAATAAAACTTCCGAGAAAAAGTATCGTGTGAACAACAACGGAGGTCGGAGAGCCTATCCATCGCGTGACCGCGAGCGCAGTTTTTCGTATCTGGTCGTGCGGTTTCATTCCGTTAGAAGTAGGAAGCTTGCGCTTCTGACTCAAGATTAGGTTTAGTAACCATTCGACAGTTTACAAGGGAGGCTGAGTACATATCGTATATAAAACTTCCGCGACTTCTAACGGGATTCATGGCGGGAGTATAGCACTGACTATTGATATACTAGGGAGATGTCAACACGTCTGGTGGGGAATACTCATCTTATTGCAGGCAATGCCGGAGTACTCCCGCAACTACTCAGCCTTCTTGAGGCGGAAGGAATGCGGGTCCAGGGGAATCCTGACATGTATGTCCGAGAGTACAAGTACTTTAGCGTTGATGACGCACGGGCACTTCGGGAACGAGCATCGCTCCGGCCGATAGGCGAGCGGCGGGTTTTCGTGATAGTGGCACCCGATATGAATCACAACGCACAAAACGCGCTTTTGAAAGTCCTCGAAGAACCTCATGCCGATGCGATTTTTTTCTTTGTTATTCCCGCACCAGAGATGCTGCTCCCGACCCTCCGGAGCCGTGCCCAGATCCTTACCTTCGCTCATACCGAAGAAAAGTTGGATTCAATGGACGCAAAAGCATTCCTGGCTGCGGCTCCACAAAAACGGCTCGACATGCTGAAGCCGCTTCTGGAAAAAGATGAAGACGATAAGCGTGACATCGGGAAGATTGTGAGCTTTTTGTCGTCTTTGGAGCGGCTCCTCGATAAAAAGCCAGCGGGACTTCATGCAATATACCGGGCACGCAAATATATTGGTGACAAGGGGGCGCTTGTAAAGCCTCTGCTCGAACAAGTGGCGTTACTCGTACCGAAAATATAGTACAATACACGAGTCGCGTTATAATGGACGGTAAGCGACATCCGAATCAGCAGGTTCGGAACTTGGTAATTTCGCAAAATCACATGAATTACGACTTCAAACCATTCGATAGCAAAATAGTCGGCGCACGGGAGTGGCTGGCGAAAGAATATGGCGGCTTGCGTACCGGTCGCGCTGCGCCCGCAATTCTCGACGGTGTCATGGTTTCCGCGTACGGCTCACTGACACCTCTCAAACAGGTCGGCAATGTGGGTGTGGAAGATGCCCGCACTTTGCGCGTCTCCGCGTATGACGCGGGACTCCTCAAGGATATCGAGCGTGCCATCACTGCCGCAGACCTCGGTGTCGGGACGACTTCTGACGGCGCAAATATCCGGGTCACTTTTCCTGAGCTTACCTCGGAGCGAAGAGAGCAGATGGTGAAGATTGCTAAGGGCAAACTTGAAGAGGCACGTACCACCGTGCGTCTTGCGCGCGATGAGACCTGGAAAGATATTCAGGAAAAAGAAAAAGAAGGGACGCTCACCGAAGACGACAAATTTTCATTGAAAGAAGAATTGCAGAAAAAGGTTGATGCGGCCAACGGGGAACTGGAGACGGCATTTGAGAAGAAGGAAGAAGAAATGAGCGCCTAATCATCATGCTTACCGCTCTATTAGTGGTCG
>CALRFU010000012.1 GCA_943356775.1 Candidatus Nomurabacteria bacterium | reverse complement strand
CGGCGGCGCGGCTCTATTTGAGCCTATTATCGTATCTCGTACGTAATCGTTACGTTTGATGAGATTTTGTTCTGGCCGACGGCGATTTGCGGAGCGGGAACAGCAGAGGCGTCTGCCCCACCCATTCCGTACTCCATCGTCTTAGCAAGATACATCCGCCCGTCTCCTCCGTTTTCGGAGAATCCGACGACGCGGACGATGTTTACTCCAAGCGCGTCAGCAAGCGCATCTGCCTTTTCCTTCGCCTTTGCAATGGCCTTGTCGCGTGCTTCTGCATCGAGTGCATCCTGGTCATCTATCGTGAAATTCAAGCCTGAGACGGATGATGCGCCTTTCGAGCCGACACCAGCAAGCAACTCACCTGCTTTCTGCGTATCACGCACTTTTACGGTCAAAGTCTCCGAGACCTGGAAGCCGCGCAGCGTCTGTTTGCCCGGCTGGCAGTAACCCTGCGTACAAACGCCATTTGTATAATCGTATTGCGGATAGAGGCTGTAGTCGGTCGTCTGAATGTCTTTCTCGTCGATACCCTGCGACTTCAGATATGCCTTGATGCCGTTACCCTTCTTCGTTGCCACATCCTGAGCGGCCTTCACTTCTTTTGCCTCTTCCTGAATGGTGACGGAGAACGTTGCGGTATCAGGCACAGCGAATACTTCGCCATCACCTGAGACGGTGATGGTATTTGAAGCGGCGACACCGCTCCCTATGTAGTGATACTGTTTGAGCGAAGAAATGGTCAGAACCAGGAGGAACACTCCGAGCATAGCAAGCGCGAACACCCCAGCCGTCTGCATTCTCTGTGGCGACATAATGAGAATCTCTTTCTTTTCAATATCCATATGAAATTAGGGGTTAGGTTCTAGTAAGAAATTAATAATTACAGTATAACACTGCGCAAGAATCATGACGCTCGTGTGAAGATTTTCTTACTGACGACGTAGAGCGAGTGAAAAGAACATGAATACATGTGCTTTTCCGAGCCGAGGAGTCAGAAACCGAATGGTTTACCGAAGAAAACTCAAATACCCCCGAGGTCGGCATACCCGGCAAGCAGTGAGGGGATAGCAAAGACGAGTCCAATGAGCGGTAATACAAAGGCGATGACCGAGACGATAATGACGCCAAGGAAATATTTGCGCATCTTTTCTGCCGATATAAATACTGCGTCAATCTTCTTCTCAAGTCCCTCAAGTTTTTGTCTCAATTCTTGATCTTCCATGCTCATCAGTATACCCTGCCCGTCTCAGGCATCTCATCCGCAAGGAAAACGGCGCGGTCTCGCGGGAAGAGCCACTCCGCAATATGGAAAATCCCGTAGGTGATGAAGAAGGCCGAGGCCACATCAATAGAATAATGGAGGTGCCCCAGAAGTACGATGGCGCCGAAATATACCGATGCGGCGAGGAATAGGTAGCGTATGTTTTTTTCGTGCCAAAAGATGAGCGCCATGAGAAACGCGAGTCCGGTATGGCCGGAGAAAAATAAATCTCCGCCAAAAAAGAAACTGGTCATGATTGTCCCAAAATCAAAATTGTTACCTCCGTTTACCGTAAACGGCCCCAGGTGAGTCAGCGAGATGAACCCCGCACGGATAAAATAAAAGAGCGCGAAGGTATGCAGCGCAAACGGGATGCGCTTCGGGTGGGCGGCAAGAAGTGCCACCCCAAGTAATACAAAGAAGGCCGTTCCGTACACAAACAGGCCGAACACATCGTATTGAGGGATGTTTGAAAGCACGATATCTGTGACGGAATTACTCGCGCTTTCGGTCGCATACCCGATTGCATAAAACACGACAGCCAAGCTCGCGGAAAATGCCAGGACGGAAAGCAGGAAAGATATCCTAAATTCCCGCTGCGACACATAGTGCGTATAGCGTCGCAAAAGTTCCGCATGAGGCCGCGGATGACGATGAAGAGGGAGTGCGCTATGTGACGATTCCATACAGAGAAGTTTAGTATACTAGAACGTATGAGTCCCGAGCACCTCACACAGCTCATCCTCGACTACCGCTACTGGATACTCATTCCCATCTCGGTCATTGAGGGACCCGTGGTCGCATTCGTCGCGGGCACTCTGGCCGCACTCGGATACTTCAACATCTGGGTTCTTGTGCTTTTTTTCTTTGCGCGCGATATGATAATGGACGCCTTTTATTACGCCCTCGGATACTACGGCGGTCAGACTGCGTTTGCACAGAAGTTGCTGCGCAAGATAGGTGTCGAACAATCCCACCTCGAAGACATCCGGAAGCTGTGGGAGAACCATGCGGGCAAAACAATGTTCCTAGGAAAACTCTCATACGGCATCGCGTCGAGTTTTATCGCCTTCGCAGGAACCGTGCGCATGCCCTTGGGAAAATTCTTCGGCTGGGGTGCGGTCGTCGCGCTCGCGCAATTCGGTACGCTCCTTTTCCTCGGATATTACTTCGGGGAAAGCTTGGGAGATACGAAAAACATCATAGACATCATTCACTATATAATCGCCGGCATCACCGTCGCCGGTATCGCGTACTACCTCTTCAGCCGCTACATGCGTAAGAAACTCATACGTGAGGCGGGTGGTGAAGAATAGCAATTTCCTTGAGGGGCAACTTTTAGCTCTTGAATCAAGACAAAAACGTACAACTACTGAAGCTGATACATCGGGCGGACGAATAACAGGTGGACGTTGGCGAGCGAGAAGCCTATTGCGAAAATCCATGCGGTCTCGAGTGCGTAACCGGATAGTGTCCCGCCCAGAAGTGCGGCGCATGCGATAGCGCCCAGCGCATCCAAGAATGTTTTATGCTCTACGAGAGCCTCGTGTGGAGTACGCCCGCGCATAAGTACATATTTGATAGTGGCGGCAATAAAGACGCCGAGCGACACAATAGCAAAATGCAGCGGTTCCCCTATCGAGAACGCGAGTGTGAGATAGGCTACGACGAGCACCGCGTCGATGAGAAATTGCCGGATGTCATTTGGTTGGTGCGCCGCCCAAAAACGTATCGAGAAAAAAGTATTGATGACGAGTACCATATATATGATGAAATGCGGGAGGAGAAACGGACTGACGATGGAATAAAAGAGAACGGCGATAATCCCCGCGAGGGCGAATACCGATGTGGCGAGCCAAGATCTTATAGTGGGGCTCATGCGCGTTTTATATCGTCATTACCCAACGTGTACGGACGGTGGAAGATGACCGGCCACAGGTAATTCGCCACGTACAGAGCATTCGTACGTACGATGCCCACTTGCCGAAATCGTCGCGCCGAAGTATTGATGTAAAAACCCATGCGCCAGAGCGTCTTCCCGGCTTTGTGCATACGTCGCGCGATGTCTGTGTCGTCCCCATAAAAAGCGATGGTGCGGTCGAAGCCCACGGATTCGAGAACTGTCCTTCTCATCGCCATATTTCCGCCGAGGGCCATAAACCCGACCGCCGCCGAAGTTACGGGCGCAGATATCCACCAGAGCGAATTGAGTATGTAGCGCTTGTACCAAACGATGTCGTAGTACCGATACGGACCACTGAGAAGAACGACTGCCGGGTCTGCAAAAGCCTTTTCTATCTGCTCAATCCATCCTTCCGGAACCTGCGTATCTGCGTCTATATACACAACAACATCCCCAGTCGCATGCTCGAGTCCGGTTTGTCTTGCGTGCCCCGTCCCCTTTCTGTCTTCCCGGATGACCGTCACGCCCGATCTTTGTCTCGCAATCTCGGCAGTGTTGTCTGTACTCGCATTGTCGACAACCAGTATCTGCTGCAGCTTTCCGTGCGTATGCGCGATTACAGAATCGAGACAGGGTCCGATGAAAGCGGCTTCATTGTATGCAGGAACGACAAGGCTGATGGTCATATATCTAGAGATATTTTTCTAGGATTAATACGCCACGCTTTATGGCGACGAAGACATACGCCCACAAAAGCGGGAGCCACACGGGCATGACACCGAGCAGACTTTTCCGCTCGAAAGTCTCGACCCCTGTCGAGATGAAAAAGTATTCTGAAACGAACAACACGAGACATCCCACAACGAGAAACAAGAGGTCATGGCGACCGTAACGGAGCGAAGACACAGCAATAATTGCGACATACAGACCGGCGAGCACGAAATCGTTGCGCACATAGGGAATGAGCGCAATCATAAAAAATACAGGAGCTGCGATTGCAACTAGGCGAACGATTACAAACGTCGGCATGATGCCATTATATCCCCTTTGGGGCGACTATCCGGACCTGCCCCGGAACTGCCAGCTCCACAAGCTGAAGTGCTACTGTTACACCATAGTCGCCATCACGACCGAGGCTTGAGTAAACCACGATCACGCCCCACATCATAATGGTGAACGAGAAAATGGCAATTGTGGCAGAGCCACGCGAGGTTGTCCGGAATGTTGTTCGACCGGTTCCTGTCTTTATGATGCACGGCAATTATCCTCTCGTCTTTTGTCCCACACACTTCACATACTTTTGCACGTCCAGTTCGATTGAGTACCGTCGTATATGCAGAGCTCGAAAGTCCACCCTTCCAGCTCTTATGCCTCGGGCCAAAGTATATTTGATTTCGCCACAAAGTCTGGCAACTTTTATTGCAAAAATATTTCTTACTCTTAGAAATCTGCAGACGTCTTGGTATTCTGTACAACTCTTTACCACAGGTTCCGCAGTTAACAATTTTTCCAGTTTTCATTGACCGGTAATGGCAAAGGCGTGAGCAAAATTTTCCATGTCCACGCCTTATGTGATACGGCTTGGTCTTAAATTCTTTTTTGCAAATTGAACAATTCCTGAGAACCGCCATAGGGAAATTATACAAGGAGGGCTCTCGAAGTAAAAGCACAGGCTTGTGGATATATCTCAGAATCTTTAGTCAGTAAACCCGACACACCTGCGCGACTTCCGACCGCGTGAACATCTAGTTCTGTTTGTCCGTTTGCGGGACGGGCACCTCGACATCCACCACGGTGAAAGAAATCCTTCCGATGAGCCGCCCATACTGCGTGATGACATTGACGCGCCACTTCCCCTCGACTACGCTCTTGTAAAACGAATACCCGCGATACCCGCCGTCGCGCCCGCCGATAATCGGATACCGTACGGTCGACTTAGTCAGCCACTCCCCAACGGAAGGGTCGTAATATTGCCACTCGTGGAGAATAACCGTAGAGATTCCCGTAGGCGCAAAGACTGCGCTGTATGCATATGCGATAGAGCCCGGCGTATGGTGGAAAACCGTCGTGTGCGGAATATACTCCCGATACCACGGCTCAGACTCTGCACCCAAGTGAAAGACGCCGTCTTGAGTGCGCTCAACGCTGTGATATATCCCCGCCGATTTGAGTGCGAGCGGTAAGGGGGGTATCGCGTTTGAGAAAAACAAAACATTAAAGACAATAAAAATAACCGCGATGATGCGTGCCACGCGCGTACGCTCCCGCTTGAGTAATTCCGGCATGAGATACCCTATGAAACGCAAAAAACACGCAATGATGACGAGACTCACGAGACCGCTCCAGACGAACATCCACTGGTCGATACGGTGAAAGACAATCGGCAGGAAGAAGATGAGGTACGAAAAGAGAACAGCAAAAAACATCGACATCTGAAACGAAAATTTCATATACTGACGCACGAAACGTTCATTCCCCAAAAGAAGTGCCGTAACAATGACGACAAACACCCAGCTCAAAGGAAAGCTCGCGCTACGACTGTAGAGCGAGAGGTACCCGCTGAAGAGCCCCCCGAAAGCGAACTGCGTAACCACAGGAATAAGCGGCGTTATTTTGAGCACCCACGTATTGCGTATGCGACCGGTAGTAATGAGGTTCAATATGATGATGCTCAGAGCTGCGATCGCAAGATACGAGAATAAAAGCGCGTGACTCGTCCATACATCGACGCGCTTCAGAAGAATAAGGTTATCTGCGATAAATCCGCCGATGAGCGCCAGCGGTGAAATGTAGCGCATGTACCATGCCGCCAGATCTTCCATGCTCTTCGGGGCGTAACGACGAATCATAGAGCGTCTTTGTACACAGGCGGGTTTTCGGAAATACCCGCGCGATGATTCACGAGTCGCGTGAGGGCATAGAGAAGCGAGGACAAGCGATTCGCGTACGCGCGGCTCGATTCACTTATGAGGCGCTCGCCGGATTCGTGCAGAGTCACGAGACGGCGCTCAGCGCGACGCGCGACTGCCCGCGCGATATCGAGTCGCGCAGAAAGCTCGGTACCACCCGGTACGAGAAATGTTTTTATCGGCGGCATCTCCGCCTCGATGCGATTTATCATGACACCAAGCATCTCAACACTCGAGAGGAGCACGGATTTCTGGGCCCCCGCGACTTCCGCCTGCAGTGTGAAGAGGTGGTCTTGCACATCATGCAAAATGATTTTTACTGTGCGCTCCTGGGTGACGAGGTCTTCCGGACACCCTACCTTGCACCACCCGACAAGCGTATTCAATTCATCAAGCATCCCCAAGCACTCAAATATCGGACTTGCCTTGGAAGCCCGCTGCCCCGGGCCCGAATCAAAAAGTTTCGTGCTGCCGCCGTCGCCCTTACCGGTAAAAAGTACCATACAACAACTATACCAAAAGGGGGCGGGAAATACTGCCTCACCAAGATTGCCGCCCCCTGCAATTCACATGTGCCCGGGTCCTCTTTATTTGCAGGAGGTACAATAGACGGTATGGATATCTTCATATACATCATCGGCCTGGTTGCTTTTTTAGCATTATTCGGAATCCGCATTATCGACCAGTACGACCGCGGCGTCATCCTGACGCTGGGCAAATATACAGGCACTCGGCAGCCCGGCCTTACCTGGATTTTTCCGGGTGTTCAGAGAATGATAAAAATTGATTTACGTATCACAACGACCGACATCCCCCAACAGGAAGTTATCACCAAAGACAACGTCCCGGTCGGAATTAACGCGGTAGTGTATTTCCAAGTCGAATCCGCGGAGAAAGCCATCTTAAACATTAAGGATTACACGCTCGCTGTTTCTCAGTATGCGCAGGCGGCATTGCGCGATGTGAGCGGCGGCATTGAACTCGACTCCATTCTTTCCGAGCGCGAACAAATCGCCGAGGAAATTCAGAAGATAGTCGGCGCTGCGACCAGGGAGTGGGGTATCAACGTGACCGATATAAAAATCCAAGACATCGAGCTCCCCGCCGACATGAAACGTGTCATGGCAAAACAAGCAGAATCGGAACGCGAACGGCGCGCAATCATCATCCGTGCGGAGGGAGAATTCCAAGCCTCAGAGCGACTGGCGCAGGCGGCTACTGTGCTTACCGGAGCACCGGGAGGCATCGCGATGCGTACCCTCCAAACGATTGAGAAAATTAATCCCGACCCGTCGAAGACGGTGATATTCGCCCTGCCGGTTGAATTTATGGAGGGAATCAAATCGCTCGCAAGCTTTATGAAGGATAAGGCGTAACAGCCTCTTCTTCCTATTTGATTTCTTTCAAAAAGCCCTCCACGAGATGTATGGTCTCGGCGGAGCTTTCGTACACCGATTTCCACACAACGACGATGTCGGCATCGTTGAAAATAGACCGCTGCACTTCGCGAAGCGTGTCGCCTCCGGCAATTGAAATCATGATGTTGAAATTTCCCTTTATCCTGCGTATTTCGTGCAAAGGAATCTGCTTCTCCCGGTTGAATTTTTCTTCGTCGACACCCCGGTGCAAAATAACAACTGTCGGTACTTTTTTGAGTTGACGCAAAACCCCCAGAGGGAATTCCACGTTCATCATATCGATCATGGAGTCGAGTCCGTTCGCTTCACAATGCTCAATAAACGAATTCAACGTCTCGATAGGAGCGTCCCCGAGAGCTACCGCGGCACTTGCCCCGCCCTCTTTAGCAATCATCACTTCGGTTTCGCCGCGGTCCATTGTCTTTAAATCGGCAACGATGTAAGGAAACGGAGCGTCCGACCCCGCGAGGGCGAGTGCGCTCCTACTTGTCGTCCCCTTAGTTCCTGAGAATAAAGCCCGGAGTACCGCTTCCCGCGACACCTCCTGCGAGCCCCGCGCTACTCCCGTAAGATGTTCTTCATACCAATCACGTATCTGCCGTATCCCGTCTTGGCCATACCGCTTAATCAGAGGTGTGCCCGCCTCGACAATGATGCGGTCGCTTATAGGCAATTCGCTGATTATTTTCCGGGCCTCCTCAAGCGTACTATTGAGGGCCACCTGCAAGTAACGTTTCTTGGGGTTTAACCGCGAGGCTCTTAGATTAACCATTAAATATTATTATACCGCCTTCGTAGGCCGGATACCCCGATTCAGTTCTTCTGTGCCCGGGACAGGACTCGAACCTGCACGCCCTTACGGGCTTATCCACCTCAAGGATAAAAGTCTACCAATTTCTCCACCCGGGCTTAGTCTTGTCAAGAGCCCCACTGTTTAGGGCTAGAGACGCTCGCCCACTATAGCTAACATTTTCTCTATTTTCAATCTTTTCCTTGATAGACAAACAACATTCCGAGAGTAGTACATCTTTCTCAACAATTTCAACGAGTCGGCTTTTGCGTATTTAAGCTGTTGCGTGATATGTCGGCCATTCGTAGTTATATGACCGTGGACACCAACTCTTCGATATATCTCTTTTCTAAGCCAGCTGAGATGTGCCGGGCTTGCCGACGCGAAGCTTGTATAAAACATAAAGCTAGATCGCCAGCGCGGATCAAAATACGAATAGGTGCAACCGTCCCCATCGAAGGAGCCACGAAGAAAATCAAAAAAGTACCTCCCGGGTATTTTCAAAGGTCCCAGGGTTTTAGACTTTGCAGGAGTAAGGCCTACCGAAAGTAGAAATTCATAAAAAAGTACGTTTTTGAACTGCACGCGTAAAGCTTTTTCTGTTGTAGACGATTTTCTGGGTGCGATCAGAAAATCAACACGTACACACCGATTGAAATTTTTGAGCTGCTCCCGATCGACGGACGTCAGATCAATAAGATGGCCTGGCGGTGAGAGACACCCATCGGTGGCAAGCAATCCTATTGCATATGCAAGTTCCGCCGACCACGCAGTGTTGATTCTTCTTTTCGCATTAAACCCAGGCTTTGGACCTCTCTTCCCCATTCCCTCATGCTAACATACCTCAAGGTAATAGCGTCTACTAGTTGTTGATAAATAAAAAAACACCCACTATTCGCTCTTCGCCTCTCCTTCCGCCTCAGCGACTACCGGGTCCTCTTCTTTCGCAACAAGCTTCGTCACGCCGGAAACATTCACCATCATCCGCGTGCGGCGCAACTGACGGCGAGCTTCGCGGGCGACTTTATCGCGGATGAAGTAGAGCTTTGCGCGACGTACGCGAGAACGCTTCACGAGTTCAATCTTGTCTATCATCGGGGAATAGATAGGGAATACTTTTTCAACACCAACACCACTCGCGACACGACGGACCGTGAAGGTGCCGCCGGCCTCAGTGCCGTGCTTGCGCGCAAGCACCAAACCTTCAAATGCCTGAAGGCGCGTCTTTCCTTTTTCTTCGATTTTTTGCCAGACGCGCACAGTATCCCCCGGTCGAAGATCGAGATTCTTGCGGGCTTCCATGTCTACAGGCGAGACTTTGACTGCGTTTTTCATGTCGCGGCACTATAACACCCTACCCATAAATGGGCAACTTCTGCGGCCATAATTTCAGTGCGCGCTGAGGGATTCGAATTACCTGGAGCCGAAATGCTTTAGCCGCTCAATCCAACCCATAATGGTAAAGAACAACTTCGTATCGTTTACATATATTTGGAACGTGCCGTATGGCAATGAATCCTTCTTGCCTTTTGACGCAATACTAGGCTTGGAATATGTCTTATAGAACTTTTCCCTTTGAATGCCGGACACGCCGGACCAATATTTCTCAGCCGCCTCCGCATTAAGATGAGAGAACGTGTGCACATGACCGGCAAATTTTGCTTCCGGTACTTTACAAATTTCACGAAAGAAACGCATCATCATTTGAATTACCGCCGGATCGCTGTTTGATATACGAGCTGCCCCATGATTGGTCTTACCTCCTTCTCCCCAATACAGCGCCACACCAATGAGCCACAATTCCCGTTGCGAAATACGCTTAATCATCTTCCCCGCCTCGTCCATTGTTCGCTGATGTCGCAATTTTGTACCCTGGATGCGAACAATTCTCCTTTTTTCAATTGCGTCAACGCTGTATCCACGCAGAGTTAAGAGTTTTCTTTGTTCGACAGTAAGCGCTACATTACGCACCCAAATGCTCACGCTTGATCGGGCAACGTTTAATGTTCGAGCAATCTCTTTTATAGATTGCCCAGACTGCCGCATTCGAATTGCCCGCTTCTTTTCTTCGTATTTCATATTAACTGACTTATATACTGCTACAGTGTAACATCAGGGTTCTATTATGAGAATACCGCCGATGAGCTACAATGCGGACTATGGGCGGTTAGCTCAGTTGGTAGAGCAATCGCTTTACACGCGAAAGGTCACAGGTTCGAGTCCTGTACCGCCCACTCAGCTATTTTCTTATCCTCGGCAAGAATTGTTTGTGGTCAGGAATATTTTTCTTGTCGTCACAAGAAAAATTTCACGACCCTGCCTCGCGGTTCGGCGTGCTCGCCTCACATCGCTCCGGCTGGCACAAAAGCAGAAAATCTGCCGCAGGGCAGATCTTTCTGTCTTTTGTGCCCTCGGTAGGAATCGAACCTACATCAAGGCCTTAGAAGAGCCCTGTTCTATCCATTGAACTACAAGGGCGGCGAACATGCCAATCCTATCCGCGCGGAGGCATGTGGTCAATGTAAATTACAGGCTCGGATCTTTTATATCGCCGATAGAATTGTTTTTTAGAGCGTCGAATTTTGTTTTACGTGTCTCAAACGCATGTATAACGGCATTAAGCTCTCCCCTATTGAGGGCGGGTGGTGGTGGTGGTGCCGTATCGAGCGCGTTACTGAGATCACCCAAAATACGCACCGCCCCCCATGTGCTGTATACAAATACAGCGCCCAAAACACTGAGGGCGAGGACGAGAAGTGCTTTCCAGTACAAATCGGCGATCAGGCGGATGTGATCGGGTTCGTTTCCGTTACGAAACACCTCGCGCAACTCTTTCCAAAGTACGTTGAAGAATCTCATGACGAAATATCTGACGTTGTTAAGACGCGGATGTACACATTCATGTGCCAGAGGCTCGACGTATCACCGGAAGATCTCGGGGCGCGCTCGATATCGACACGGGTCACGCTCGATGGAATTGGTAGGGTCTCGAAGAGCTGCGCGGCACGTACGAGTGCCGCAAACTTGCCATCGGCTGTAACAACGAACCCGACCGTCTTTGGAGCAAGGGCATCAGAAGGGGCTACGCCCTCCGGCACAGCATCGCCAAGTTTTACCGTAACGCCGGCTTCCCTTCCCACCCCCTCTATCATGTACGCCGCCGAAACAACGTCCACGTCGAGAAGCTCTTTCAGTTGTTTGCCTTCTTCGACAGTGTCGAGTGCGAGTGCGTGCGTACGCACCGCATGAGCATTTGCGATTGTTGCCATTTGCGCATCCCGGGCATTCGCCAAACGGTTGCCTTCATCCATATTGATTGTCCAGGCAAAGTACCCGACAAGACCCCACGCAAGAAGCGCTGAGGCCGCGATGAGAATGGCTGTGGATGTGCGGTAGAGCATATATATTTAAAAAGCGCTTGAGAGTGTTATCGAGAAACGAGCACCCGGCCCTCCGGTGAGGTCACCGATGGGAATGGAAACCGTTTTCCAGTGTGAATCGGCGGAAAGAGTCTGGCGATATCCGTTGATGGCCTCCCTGGTCGCCGCAGAACCCATGAGTATAATCGTCGCCGGATTTCCGCCCGAATACGTGATGTGGTCAATAGAGATAGCGGTGGGCTTCAAAGAGAGCGCCCGGGCAATCACGTCAGTAGGAGTCGTCGTTGCGACGAGAGGAGAAAGCGCTTTGAGCATTGCCTGTATTGATGAGATGGTGGCGCGATCCGTGTCACTCGTCCCGCCCGATAACGCGCCCGAAGGAGCGCTCACGATTCCCGTCGCATGGAGTGCAAGGTAACTCGGCAGCAGCGAAAGGGCACAAAGAGCTGCCGCGAGTAACGCCACAAGAGAACCCGCAATGATAAAGCGTATGCGGTACATCCTCCGGACAGCCCTCTTTGCTTCGTTTGGTAGAATATTACTCATAGAGAAAGTGATTGCAGTGCCAGACCCGCGGCGGTCGCATACCGGAGAGATTCGCGACTGTCGAGAGGCGGGATGTACTCATCAAAATTACACACATGTTGCCAGATGTTTGCGACCTCGGTCGGTGCCTGCACACGTCCCGCGATGTAATCCGGAAGACCTTTGAGATTTGCGCTGCCGCCCACAAGAACAATCCGGCCAACGGGCGTCATGCGTTCCCCTTTTTCATTTCTCCGAGTATCCCAATAGTGGTAATGTCGTGCGACCTCGTCCGCCAGAGCGGAGGCAGTCCCGACTATCGCCTCCATTCCGGGCGACTTCGCCCCCGCGTCGGGGAAAAGCCCCTGTTCATTCTTAAATATCTGAGTCTCTTCCGGTGATAAAGAAAGCTTCTCCACTATTGTGCTCGTTATCATGTCGCCGCCGACCTCGACGGTAGACGTGAATATCGGGATGCCGCGTTTCAGTACCGCAAAACCCGTGCGCGCACGACCAAAATCAACGAGGAGCGTCACTTGCTCGTCGGGTGCGTCCGAAGATACTGTGCGCGCAATGGAACGCGCCTCAAGTTCGAGGGAGAGGAGCCGTATATTCGCAGCCTCAAATGCGGCGACGTACGACTCCGCGAGCTCGCGTGAAAATACCGCGACGCCGATATCTTCTCCGGCGCTTTCATCGTGCTTCTGTATAACGTCGAAATCGAACACGGCAGCACTCGGTGCAATGGGAACCCGTCCTTCAAATCCGAACTCAATCATACTTATCGCCTGGTCGTGGTTTGTACCCTCCGGCACATGCATCTCAAATACATACGCTGCTTCTTCGGGTAGTGCCGCATGCGCGCATTCGATACCTCCCAGGTGTTTCTTCATCTCAACGAGCGCGTGCGCAAGCGCGCCGACATCTTTAATGATTCCGTTAACCACGGCTCCGGACTCAATCGGTATTTCGCCATAGGACTCTATGCGATACCGGCTCTTGTATGGTTCGAGCACGAGCCATTTCACGGAAGCATCCGAGATATCGATACCTGCGGCGCGGGGATAAATCATGGCCGGCGTAGGAAACCACCGCGCAAGAGTGTGAGAAAGCGCTGTTGCACCCGACGAGAGTCCGCCCGCAGCAAATTTCATCCTTCAAATTATAACCGCAAAAAAACTATTTGAGGCGCGTACCTGCCGGAAGTGTGCGTTCAGCAGCAAGAAGAGCGACCCCGGATTCGTCGCTCGCGGCAATGAGCATGCCCTGGCTCTCGACACCTCGCAGAATTCTCGGAGCGAGATTCACAATGTACGGCAATTGACGACCGACTAATTCCTCCGGTTTTTTCCACTGCGCAATCCCGGAAACGATGGTGCGCTGGCCCAACTCACCAAAATCTACTGTGCACTTGATGAGCTTGTCGGTCTCCGGTACAAGCTCTGCGGCTACAACGGTACCGATACGGATATCAAGCTTCGCAAAATCTTCGTAGGTAATCTCAGGCATAGCGGTATTCTACCTTGCTCCTCTCGTGTCCAGAAATCTTTGCAAAATGACGGCGGCGGCGGAGGCATCGTCATGCCCACTTCCTTGTGGCGCGTAGCGCGATGCTTCTATCGAGCTCCACATCTCCCAGATACGCTCAACGGGCACCGCAATCGCTCCTTCGAGGGCTGCGACAAAGACTTCGGCCTCAGCGGTGATTGGATTATCTTTGTTGCTATGCGAGCGCGTGTCGCCAACGACGATAGTCTCAATCTTTTCATTTTTGACCAACTCAGCCAATTGAGAGAAAAGCTGTTCGTTATTCACGAGGGTCGTTCGCGGAAATGCGATGGTGCCTGCGACATCGGAGACAGCTATGCCAACGCGTTTCGCGCCAAAATCGATACCGAGATATTTCATATGAGTTTGGATGTTTTGTATGTCTCGGGCCGGAATGCCTTCAACCTCACCACCTTGGCCTTCACCCCCGCGTTCGTCAAGTCTTTCTCGAGATTGCTCACATATTCTCCTATCTGGTCATACCCAAGAGCAATGATGTCCGGATGCGCCTCCTCGATGTGTTCGATGTACCCATCACCCTGCCCCAAGATAACTTCGTCGACGAGCGTATTCCTCCGGAGAAGCGAGCACCGCTCGCTCTCGGAGCGTCGAGGCTTGTTACCCTTTATGCGTGTAACGATAGCGTCGCGCGCGACGGAGACGATGAGGTGCGGCTCTGGAGCGAGCGAGCGAGCTTGCCGGAAGAAATCTACGTGGCCTTCGTGAACCATATCGAAGGTGCCGAAAACCATTATCCTGGTCATATCGTTGCTACTGCGTGGCGACCGCTTGAGTTTCTTGATTCACACGAGAGAGCATGAACATCGCGAGGAGGAGGAGCACGGTGCCGATCCATTGTCCGACAAAAAGTCCGAAGTAGGTGCCTGCCGCCTGATTGCCGGGAATGAAATACGCATTAACGAACACGGCGGCCAGTGGAAATCCGAGCTCGGCGATGGTCGCAATCGATGCTTTCGTAAATTGAAGTCCGTAGTAGTAGAGAAAAAGTGAGAAGACGCCCGACGTAAGCGCGACGATAATCAAGAAAAATATGTCCGTGCCTGTGACGGTTCCAGCGGCAGGAAATGTCCCCTGCGCCGCATTCAGAATAATCAGAAAGATGAGTCCGACCACAAAGCGGAGCGAAGTGAGTGTCTGGAATGCGGCAGTACGCAATACATATTTCCCAAAAACTGTCGAGGCGCCCCAGAGTGCAGCTGCCGTGAGAGCGAGGAGAGAGCCAATCATGTTGGGATTGAATATCTCACCCTCATACAATTGAGGGACCAGGTTCGGAAAACTTACGAGGTATGCGGCACCGAGCGCCACAATGGTCCACAGCCAAAAATTCTTGTGCATGCGCTCGCCGAGAATCCACCACGCGAGCGCGATAGCGATGAGCGGCTGAATCTTCTGCAGAACTATGGAAACCGAGGGATTCACGTAATGAAAGGATTCGGTAAAGGCGACCGCCGCCAAAGCAGAGCCGAAAACTCCGATGAAAAGAATAGCGAGCCATTCGCGACCGGATATATTCTTGAGATTCGCCCAGTTGAAAAAGAGGATAGGAATCGCGATGAGACACGAGATGATGTGTTCGCTAAGAACAATGAAATTCGAACTGAGTCCTTGCGTGAGATGGCTACGGAACGGCGCATCCGTCGCCCACAAAGCAGCTGCGGCAAAGACGAGCGCGGGCCCAAACATAACGATGGAACGTCGCGGAGTCATGTCGGGGTATTCTATCCTACTTTTTATCTTTGTTCATGAAGTATGCTCGTACAGATGCGATATCACCATCTATCGCCTTTCTCTGTTCTTTTTCGCTCGTGAATTTTTTATATTCTCGTATTTTTTTTACTAGCTGTATCTTCACGCTCCATCCGTAGAGGTCCTTGGAAAAATCCAAGAGGTGCGCTTCCAGAACCTTCTTTTTCTGGTCGGCATATGCGGCGGCCTCATATTCTTCTTCGCCGACCTTGACCCGAGCGGCGTAAATACCCGAAACATCCCTATCGGTGAGCGGAATATTTATCGTCGGATAGCCTAACGCGGCCGCACGCTTACCGCCCTTCTGCACGATGCCAGTAAAAATAGCCATGGAGGTAATGAATACTACACGAGCCCAAGTTTTCCTAGGCGTGCTCTGATCGAGCCTGCCTGTCGACCGAGTGTTTCCGCGATCTTATATGTCTTTCCACCGGCTTCGAAAAGTTTCGCGAGTTTTGCATCTTCTTCTTTACTCCATGGGCGATACGCATTGGGATATTTCATACGCGTTTCTTCAACTGAATATTTTTTTGCCGGAGAATCTGATGCAGCTGCGGAATTAGATACGCCTGACTTGTGGGAATGTGCCTTTATGGAAGTCAGACTTCCACCACAGGCTTGAATGAAATTACGTATGAGCTCCGCATGTTCTTTCTCCCCCATCTCCTCAAATGCCTTGCGCGCCGCCGCCGACTGCAGTTTGAAATTCCGGTCACCTGCCGCAACCTCCGGATGTACCTCAAGTGCGCGCGCATTCAACCCCGAAAGGGAAAGTCCCGCGAGCGTCCGCACGCGAGAGAGCGCGACGTACCCTTGTCCGTATTCAAATGCTTGGGATAGGTCCATGTGTGCGGAATCCAATGACATCCCCTGGCTTTTGTGTACCGTGATTGCCCAAGCAAGTCTGAGAGGTACCTGAGCGATACGCGCAAGAACTTTTCCGCCGTCTTCGATGTGCCACTCTTCTGGCTCTGCGGTGACGCTGCGTCCGCTACTTGTTTTGATAATCGGATAACCACTTTCTTTTACAAACCCCGTAACGGTGCCAAGAGTTCCATTCACATATGCGCGCTCGACATCGTTTTTGGTGAACATTACCCGCGCGCCAACCTTGAGGGAAAGAACCTCCGGTGAGAGACATCCGCGCTTGAGACTTGCGATGAGAGTATCTTTCCCTTGTGATGTCATTGCAAACGTCCGCATGTCGCCCGAGATTTTTCCTATCTCTACATCATTGATGCGATCCACGTCGGCGTTGTGCGAGTAGAGTTGGGTCGTGCCTGCGCGTGCCGGGACGCGACGTGTGTCGAGCAGCGTGCGGTGCGCCGTAGAGAAAACGCCTCGTCGAATACCCGAAAGCAAATCAAGGAATGCGGCGTCTTCCTGACGATGCTGCTCTGATAAATAACAGACGAGCGGATTGAGCTCTTTCCAGACGCGGGAACCGAACGCGAAATTGGACGTATCTTCAACCTCTCCCGTCTCAAAAGAGATTTGCGGCTCGTCTTCTTGTTGCTCTTGTCTCTGTACGACAGGCGGCAGTTGGAAAAAATCTCCCACGAGCACTACTTGGAGTCCGCCAAACGGGACCTGTCTTTGGCGTATCTCGCGGCACACCGCCTCCGCCATCGCGAGCGTACGTGCAGAGAGCATCGAGACTTCATCGATGATGAGAATTCTCGCATCGCGCACGCGACGCACGACACGCTCATTTTGAGCTATCTTATCGAGGTCGTACGCATTCAAATCCTGTTTGATGCCAATCCCGCTCCACGAGTGGATGGTCATTCCGTGTATATGCGTCGCCGCAATTCCAGTCGAAGCCGTGATGGCGGGCTCAATACCTCGCTCACGCAGCCATTTCACATACGCATTCACCGTGTGCGTCTTGCCGCTCCCCGGCTCGCCTGTGAGAAATACATTGGCACCGGTCTGCAATATTTTAAGAGCGGTCTCCTGTTTCATCTGCGCATGATACCAGAGACGCTCTTCTCAACTAAAATTTGTACTCGAAACCTTCAGACATCCCACGGAAAGACAACCCATTTATCTACTTTCATCACAGAGAAATCGGGAGCGGCTTTGCAGCGTAGTGTATTTACTACAATAGCCGCGGTCTTAATATTCTTAGCGCCACACCTCTCCCTCAACACTTTCGCCACAGCCTTAAAAGTCTCACCCGTGTCTGCAATCTCGTCTACCAGCAAAATCTTTTTGCCCCGTGCCTCTAGCCGAGGCACGTGCGATATGGCAATCTTGCCGCGTTTCTTGGTCTTTTCATCGTATGAGCGTGCCGACACCGTTGCGACATTTTTTACCTTAAGCTTCTCGGCCACTAGCGCGAGCGGTATCAATCCACCCATCGCAATACCGACCACATAGTCTGGCTTGAAACCACTCGCCTTAATAGTGCGTGCGAGTTGCGCTGCAAGCTTCTGCAGTCGATTCCAGGAAATACGCAATTCACGCGGCTTCTTTTTCATATGCGGAGGGGGAGGGATTCGAACCCTCGGTGCCTTGCGGCACTCTTGTTTTCAAGACAAGTGCACTAGACCAACTATGCGACCCCTCCCACTTCAATCGCTTACAGTACCACTGAGCCAGCTTTTTTCTAAGTAGTGTTCCTCTCCGTGACAATTCGGACAAATTAACTCCAAATTTCCGAGTGAATTATTGTTTCGATTTCTATCCTTATGATGCACATGTAATATCTCGACTTTCTTATACTCGCATCGCTCACACCTTGAACCTCGCTGACTGATTAATCTAATTTTCAAAGATCGTTGGTTTTTGACCTTATCTTTTAGCGGCCGCCCAATTTTATATTTGATGCCCGCTCTATATTTGTTTGAGCATGCTCTGCTACACGTCCGCGCGTGTTTACTTGCAAGAATCGCAATGCCACAAACAACACATGGTTTTTCTTTTCGTTGTGAGACTCCATAACAATTCATGCCACAAAACGCCCGTCCTTGGCTTGCTTGAAGTTGTACTGGTCGTCTGTAAACGGATTTCTTACAGACGAAACAATTTGCATTCGGATTTCTTTTATACCGCTCAGCCACCCATCCAGCATACCACCAATCAACAAAACCCTTTTTACTTGAGGAAATAGATGCAGGAAACGCGTTACAATATCCTCAATGCCCCCACAAAGAACCGTCTTGCGATGGAATGCGTATGAACACGAGCACGTACCGCGCGGGAGCGATTGGTATTGGGCGCTTGGTATCGTCGCCGTTTCGGCAGCTCTCACCAGCGTTCTCTTCCACAACACACTCTTCGCACTTCTCATCCTGATTGCCGCAGGCGTACTTGGTATGCTCGCCAACGTTCCACCAGACCTCGTGCGATTTGAAATATCGGACCGCGGTATCCGCGTAGGTGACACCATGCATCGTTTCGAAGAAATAATCTCCTTTTGGGTGGAAGAAGAGAATCAGGATCGTCCACTTCTTCTCGTCGACACCATTAAGTTCATGGCACCAAACCTCATTATTCCCCTTGAGAACATCGACCCGCATGTCGTCCGGAGCTACCTCCGCGAACACGCGGAAGAAGTCCCTATGAAAGAACCCATCGCGCATAAGATTTTAGAGTTCTTTGGACTCTAAAATCTTGGCAACAGGCACCGGGCATTAGGCAACGGTTATGAAACAGGACTCGAAAATACGTTCCTATAAAGACTTGGTTGTTTGGCAGAAAGGCATGGAACTTGTATCTCGGATATATGTAATTACGAAAAAGTTCCCGGTTGGGGAACAATTCGGGCTCACCTCTCAGATGCAAAGAGCCGCAGTCTCAATCCCGGCAAACATAGCCGAAGGATACGGAAGAAACACAAAAAATGAGTACGCAAACTTCCTCAGAATTGCACGCGGTTCTCTTACCGAATTAGAAACTCTGCTTTTGATCGCGAGGGATCAATCCTATTGTAACGAAGGTGAGTTCAGCGCTATCGAGAAAATGCTCAACGAACTGGGAGCGATGATATATCGGCTGAGAGAACGTATCGTATCTTCTTGAGTTCGCTGTTGCCCGTTAACCGGTGCCTGTCTACTGCACCTGAACTGTCGTTGTCGCTTCTTTGACGCCACCCGAGACTGTCTCGCAGCGGAGCAAGAATCTCGCCGAAGTAGCAATCGGACTCGTCGTCGCCGCCCCCGTCACGCTCGTGTTGGAGGAGTTGCGTGCGGTGAAGTCCGCCTGGTCGGGACTTGAGATGACGCAGGATTTCATACCGGTCGTGAGCCAGGAGAGGAGCGAGGTGCCGTTTGCAGGGACAGTCTTCGGGTTGGCGACAAGGATAATGTTGGGGCGTGAGACTTGGATGGAGCACTGTGCGCCGGTCGTCTTGCCGTTGTCGGTACACGCGAGGGTGTAGGTCGCGGTGTTGGTGCCTGCGGGAGGGTTCGCGACGGTGGTGGTCGCCGAACCGCCGGGCTGTGTGGTGACTCTGAATGAGCTGCTCGAGGCAACTCCGCTTGAGCAGCCGTAGGTGACGGCTAGCGTCATGCCGACGTCTGCTGTTTGTGGTTCACAGGAGAGTTCCGCCTTCGGGCCTGCGGTTGAGATACATTGCCAGCCGGTCACACAGGCGCCCGTGTACGTGGCACGCCAGGTGCCAGTGGTGCAGGCTCCAGCGTCGGGCTGTCTCGGTTGACTCTGACACTGATTGCCAGTCGACGGTGTGCAGGGTGTTGGTTGAGCAGGAGCGATGGGAGCGGGCGTGCCATATATCGAAGCTTGTTGCTGCTGTTGGTTGTATACCTGGAGTTGGTAGTTGTATTGCTGGAGTGATTGTTGGTATTGCTGCTGCTGTTGCTGGTATGCGTTCTGGTCGGTTTGGCAGGCTTGGGCGGGGGCGGGAGGAGGAGCCTGAGAAGCGGCGCCACCGAGACCCTTTGCAAGTCCGCTCAAGAGTGAGCCGAGCGCGCTCGGGTTAAAACCTGTTGTATTGCCCCCTCCTGGTGTACCGGCGGTTCCAGCTGTTCCGGCAGTGCCTGCAGTTCCAGCGGTGCCGGCCGTACCGGCAGTGCCTGCAGTTCCAGCCGTTCCAGCGGTACCTGCCGTTCCAGCGGTACCGGCAGTTCCTGGCGTCCTCGGCGGCGGCGTAAG
>CALRFU010000011.1 GCA_943356775.1 Candidatus Nomurabacteria bacterium | reverse complement strand
CGCGCAGCTCTGCGGACTTCTCCTTCGAATTTGAGAATATATGCGAAGGAACTCGTTTGCTGATGAAGCCGGGGACTTGCTCGTGAGCGTATTCGGTCAGGACCTTCATGCCGAGTTCGGAAAGCTCCCACATGTCTTTCGCTCCCGATAAGCCAAAACGGGAGATAACGACCGACCAATCGACGTCGGGGTCGTGGCACATCATGGCGGTCGAGTTGAAGCTCGCACTCTGCTTCCCGTCGTTCTTCTCAAATACCGCTACGGTATGTCCGTCCTTTGCAAGGTGATATGCGCTTGAGAGCCCCGCAATTCCTCCGCCTATGACCAGATAGTCGTAGACAACCCCCTCCTTAAGCATAGAGGATAAGAAGTATCATCGCGACCGCACCTACGAGACCTGCGATAAGATATTGCAGTGCGAATAGAGCGGGCATCGAGGGCATGAGAAGCACGATGAGTATGGCAGCAGCAATCTGGAGAGCGACAGTCAAGACGTACAACTTCTTTTTGTCGATGAGTCCGGTGACGGCATGACCGAGTGCCATGAGTACGAGCCAATAGGCTCCGAGGTACTGCGAATAGGGCAGAAGGGCAGGGGAATTGAAGACTTGGTACGAGTAGATAATGCCGATCGCGATGATGAGAGACCATGTGAGAAATATATTCCGAAGCCCCGCGTCGCTAAACGGCATTTGTTTCTTGGTGTAGACGAGGCCAATCAGCGCGACAACAACCCACCAGAAGTTGATGTTGTCCGGTCCTGCCGCGAGGTTCCAGTAGGTGAGCGTGAAGCCGCCGAGCACAATGACCGCCCAGACGAGGAATACTCGTCGTATCGGGTTCCAGTAGACAAGAGTAGTATCCATGAATTTCTCTCTGGTTGCGACAACCGAGTAACTATTGAGTGACGATGACGGTTCCCGTCATCGAAGGATGGAAGGCGCATTTATAGCCGAAGGTACCTACCGTATTGAAGGTGAAACTAAACGAGCCGCCGGTGTTCAATGTGCCGCTTTCGAACGCGCCGCGCGTGCTCGTCACGGTATGAGGGGCACTGTCGCTGTTCTTCCACGTAACCTTCGTGCCCACTTTGACCGTAATTGTGCCGGGACCGAATGCGAAATTATTAATCGATATGCTCACCGGTGTCTGAGCCGCAGGAGGTGTCGGTGTAGTAGCTGCGGGTGCGGTTGGTTTTGGAGCAGGTGCAGGCGTGGTCACTTGCGCGTTGGTCTGTGTCTGCGTTGTAACGGTAGGAGCTGGGGCGGGTGCGGTCTGAGAAGGTGTCGGGGCGACGTAAGAAGTATCGGCGGAGGTATCCATGTAATCGTAATTTTCCGTCGCGGACCCGGAAGGGGCTTGGCTGTTCAAGTAAAACCATCCTCCTCCTGCCACGACCACAACGGCTATAACGGCGACGAGATATTTCATAATTACGGGTACTTTTATATATTCACGAATAAGCTTATAGAATAACGTCATACTCTCTCTTCCAAGAAAAAAAGCAAGCCCCGGACTGTGAACAAAATCAGAGCAATACGCGCCGTTTGCCTGATATATGCGCTTCGCTCATATACCCGTCGCTCGCTCGGAAGTGAGGACAAGTCCTCACCACACTCGCTCTACTAGGTTATAATTCCACCATGTATATCTCTGACACACACCTCAAATCATTTCTCGCCGATGCAGGTCTCGTCTCCGGAAAAGATTTTGATAAAGCGGAGGTTGAGGCAAAAAAGACAGGCCAGCAGGTCGGGGATATTTTGAAGGCGAATAATGCTATCGGCGAAGATGAGTTACGCCGCACGTACGCTTATATCCTTGGGATTCCATTCGTGTCGCTCGTCGGGACGACCATCAAGTACGACGTACTCTCCATGATTCCGGAGCCTGTCGCCCGTCGCAATAACATCATCGCCTACAATCACAACGCGGAAGAGCTCGAGGTGGCGATGCTCGATACCGACGACCTTGCGGCGATAGATTTCATAAAGAAGAAGACGCACCTCAAGGTTTTGCCGCGCCTTACCGATGTCGATTCCATCAAGACCGCCATCAAGCAATATCAGCAGGGTCTCAAGGATAATCTTGGAGATGTCATCGGACGCGAGACAGCCGCGCTTGAGAAAACCGCGGCCGACCTTGTGGCCGCGGGTCAGGGGAAAGAAATGGATTTAAAAGAAATGGCCGAGGGGGTGTCCGCGGTGCGTATCGTCGATACGCTTATCCGGCACGCGAACGCACAGAATGCGTCAGACATTCACATCGAGCCGCTGGAGCAAGCACTCCTCATTCGCTACCGTATCGACGGCATCTTGCATGATGCAATGGAGCTCCCGAAGCATGCTGCCGCAGCTTTGACCGCACGCATCAAGGTCTTGGCAAGTATGCGATTGGATGAACACCGCTTGCCGCAAGACGGTCGTTTCGGAGCCGAGAGCGGTGGCGAGAAGATTTCATTCCGTGTTTCTATTTTGCCGACCTACTACGGCGAGAAAATCGTCATGCGCCTCCTGCGTGATTCCATTTCAGGATTCACACTCGAGAGCGTCGGATTCCACGGCAGCGGCCTGGAGCGCATGCATGAAGCGATGCGCAAAACGACCGGCATGATACTGACCACCGGTCCGACAGGAGCCGGAAAATCGACGACACTCTATACGTTGCTCGACATTGTAAATACGCCGGATGTGAATATCTCCACTATTGAAGATCCGATTGAATATCAGATGCCGCGCATCAATCAGACGCAGGTGCGGCCCGAGATCGGCTTCACCTTCGCCAACGGCCTGCGCTCCCTCGTGCGTCAGGATCCGGATATTGTGATGGTGGGAGAAATTCGTGACAAAGAAACGGCATCACTCGCTATCAACGCCGCCTTGACGGGTCACCTTGTACTCTCGACACTGCACACCAATTCTGCGGCGGGTGCCGTTGCACGTCTGCTCGACATGGGCGTCGAGCCTTTCCTCCTCGTTTCTACGCTCCGCGTCATCATCGGTCAGCGGCTTGTGCGCAAATTGGCGCCCGACAAAGAAAAATATGAACTCTCACGCGACGAGCAAACACAGCTCGAGCATGTCGTCGATGCGGGTACTGTCCTGAAGGCACTCAAAGAAGAAAAAGCTGTTGCGTCAGATGCGATATGGAAAAATGTCCCGTTCTACAAACGAAAGGAGAACGGTCAGACACCTTCGGGCTATTCGGGACGCGTCGGCATCTATGAGGTCTTGCCGGTGACATCGACCATCAAGGAGCTTGTGATGAAAAACGAGACGGGTGATGCAATTGAGAAACAGGCACGGAAAGAGGGAATGCTCACGATGAGCGAGGACGGCATTTTTAAGGCGGCACAGGGAGTTACCACCATCGAAGAGGTGTTGCGCGTCATCACCGAGTAAATTAGAGCTATAATTTGGTGATGAAGTTCACCTACACTGCCGAAAAGAGTGACGGCGAAGTATACAAAGGTGTCGGCGAAGCGGCCGATCGGTTTGAACTCTACGGAATCGTGCGCCAAGAGGGTGGCAAGATAATCTCACTCGAAGAGTCCGGGGGAAACAACTGGCGTTCGATGGCGTATTGGAACGCAAAGATTTCGCGCGTGTCCGAATACGAGAAAATTTTATTTTCACGTAATTTGGGCGCGATGTTGGGTGCGGGTTTGACGCTCTCACGGGCGTTGGCTGTCATTGAGCGGCAGACCAAGAATCCAAAAATGTCCCTGGTTATCTCACAAATCTCGTCCGATGTCCGGCGGGGGGAGACGCTTCATGCCGCACTTGCGAAATTCCCGGGTGTGTTCTCGAAGCTGTTCATTGCGATGGTCCGTGCGGGTGAAGAGGGGGGCGACTTGTCTTCGTCGCTCTCGGTCACATCCGACCAGATGGAGAGAATGTATGAACTGAAGAAGAAAATACGGGGAGCTCTCATCTACCCCTGCATCATTTTGATAGCGATATTTGGTATCGGCATTCTCATGATGACGGAGGTCGTCCCGACCTTGGCGCAGACGTTCAAAGAAATGGATGCGGATCTGCCTTCTTCTACAAAGTTCGTCATCGGCATCAGCGACTTCCTCGTTCAATACACGTTTTTGGCCATCGGCGGCATCGTCGGGATAGCCGTCCTCCTTTACGTTATCGCACACACTCCGTGGGGAAAGCGCGGGTCGGACTTCTTTTTTCTCCATGTGCCGCTTATCGGTGTAATGGTGCGTGAGGTCAATGCGGCGCGTACATCGCGTACGCTCGCCTCGCTCCTTTCTTCGGGGGTCGACGTTATTACCTCGCTCGATATCGTTGGCGAAGTTGTACAAAATTCGTACTTCCGGCAGGTCGTCAAAGATGCATCCGTTGCTATCGGCGCGGGCCAGCCTCTCTCGGCCGCATTTATGCGACGCGAAGATCTCTACCCCGCCTTCGTCGGCGAGATGATGGCTGTCGGCGAAGAGACCGGTCAGGTCGCGGAGATGCTGAAGCGCCTCGCAATCTTCTATGAAGGGGAGGTTGACCGTAAGACTAAGGATATGTCGACCATTATCGAACCGTTCCTTATGCTCATCATCGGCGGCGCGGTCGGATTTTTCGCAGTTTCGATGATAAGTCCTATCTATTCACTCTCGGAGAATATCTAGCTGCGTGTATGAGAACCTGCGGCACACGAGGGGTCACACTCATGGACACTGTGGTGGGTACGGCACTCATGCTCCTCATTTTTCTGGGGATTTTTGCGGCGTTCCAACTGTCTGTTGATGTCGTACTCAATAATAAGGCGCGCGCAGGCGCGATCGCGCTTGCAAATGAGCGCATGGAATACATCCGCAGTCTTACATACGCGCAAGTCGGGACGGTCGGAGGAATCCCGGCGGGAATCATTCCGCAGACAGAGACGATAATCCTCAACGGCATCTCGTATACCCGCCGCACCTTTATTCAGTATTCGGATGATCCAGGAGACGGCTCGGGCGGTGCCGATACCAATAGCATCACGGCCGACTATAAGGCGCTACGCTCGGACGTCTATTGGGCATCCCGTCACGGAGAGCGACACATAACAGTGCTTTCGCGCGTGAGTCCGGGCGGAAACGGGATTGAAACAGCGGTGCCGGGGGGTACGCTTACACTTACTGTCGTCAATGCATTCTCGCAGCCCGTTTCCAATGCCCAGATTCATATCGTGAACTCGGCCACGACGCCGGCAAGTCTCGCCATCGATTTCATCACCTATACAAATGTAAACGGCACAGCCTCGTTTATCGGCGCAACGACGACGGGGTCGTATCAAATTACCGTGACAAAATCCGACTACTCGAAAGACCGGACATACGGCGTGACTGCAGAGAACACGAGTCCGAGTCCGGCTCATCTCGCGGTGTATCTGAACCAGACTACGTCGTGGACATTCGGCATCGACATACTGGCGCAAAAGACGATTAATACATGGACGCCGATTCTTCCCGCCGTATGGACGGACACATTTGCCGACAACAGTAGGATTGCCGCAAGTGCGAGCACAACAGTTTCGACCGGAGCAGTCCGTCTTTCGGGAAGTTCCCCCTATGATTCGACGGGCTCGGTGCAATCGGTGAGTATCGCTCCCGCATATCTTGCGAAGTGGAAAACGCTTAGCTGGAGCGCGACCTCGCCGGTAGGCACCGGTGTCACGTACCGCGTGCACAACGCGTCCGGCTCGAGTCTCATTCCGGATTCACAGCTGCCCGGAAATAGTGCGGGCTTCAGCACCTCACCGGTCGACCTCACGGGAGTATCGACCTCTACCTACGCAGGTATCCGACTCGACGCACAATTCACTTCGACCGGCATAAACACGGCGTCGATCGACGTGTGGAATGTGGAATACGATTACGGACCGCAAGTACTCCCCAATGTCGACTTTACCCTCACAGGCGCGAAGTCAACCGGCACCGGGCCATCGGGCACACAATATAAGTACAGCACGAGCCAAAACAGCGGCGTGAGTGCGCGCGTGGTTTTGCCGGACATGGAGTGGGATACCTACGAGTTTAGGCCCACAGGAACGGTTTACGATATCGCGTCCGCCTGTCATGACGCGACGGAGAGTCCCTTAATGTTCGTGTCGTCCACGAAATTCTCTCTCGCGGCAAATTCACAGACGGTGAGTGATATGTACCTCGTCACACACACGACGAACGCGCTCTCTGTGGACGTACGCTCGGTCGCAACCGGCTTATTCATCCCCTATGCGACGATTCGCCTCTACAAGACCGGATACGACACAACGCAAACCGCCGACCGCTGCGGTCAGACTATTTTCAGCAGTCTTTCGTCGGGCACGTACACCCTGGTCGTTTCCGCCTCCGGGTACACGACAAGCACAAATATCGCGGTGCCGGTAAGCGGCACGACACGCAGTTCCGTCTCGCTCAACTGATATGAATACGGCATATTCAGCGCGCATACGCGGCCCGGCTGCGCAGGCAGGCATCTCGCTCCTCGAGACAATTATTTGGATTGGTATGTTTAGTATGGCGATGGTCGCTATTACTTCGTCGCTTATCTATTTTTATCGCACCAGCCGCTTTGCCGTCCAGGAAGCAGGCGCGGTAATATCTGCACAGCACGGTATAGATATCATGGTGCGTACGGTGCGCGAAGCGGCGTATGCGAGCAACGGAGCATACCCAGTCGTTTCTTTTGCCGCCAATGACATACTATTTTATGCGGATGTCGATAGTGACTCCGCTATCGAACGGGTCCATTATTATGTGCAAGGAACCAGTCTCTATGAGGGGATAATAAATCCAATAGGTGATCCGCCTGTGTATACGGGGGTTGAAGTTGCGACGATAATTGCCCAGGATGTCAGAAACATATCGCAAGCGTTGAGTACGTTTACCTATTACGATACAAGTGGCGTTCAGATACTCAACTACGCAAATATCTTAGGGCTGCGTTTCGTGACGGCAAATATTGCCGTCGACATGGATATCAACAAACCGCCCGCCCCGGTGATTATCCGCTCTTCGGCCGCGATGCGGAACCTCATCGGGAAATAAGTATGAATTACCCTGACATTTTCTTCCTATACCGCTCGCGCCCTTCGCAGGCAGGCATGACGACGCTTCTCGTCGTCGGATTTATGGCTGTCTTCATGTTGATTTTGGGCACGATAACAAGCTACGCTTTTCAGCAGGCGAAATACGGGCGTGCGCTCTTTGCGCGTGAACAAGCGCTTCATATTGCGGAGGCGGGGCTCGAAAATTATCGATGGCTCATCGCGCACAATACGAGCGCAGGCGGCACTATGATGACAACAGGGGCGGGACTCAGCTCGCTTCCGAGCACGTATGCGGTATCCGATCCCGAGGGAGGCGCAGTCGGGAACGCGACTCTGAGTGCATCGCCCAGCCTTCAGTGTGGCGCGGTTCAGTGGGCGGATATCACTTCGGTCGGCAGAGCGGCCACCGGCGTAGGATTTCCGCAGACGCTTTTGGCGCGCTATATGAAGCGTTCCGTTGCCGAATACGCCTTTCTCTACAACAGCATGGTGTGGTTCGGTTCGACCAATACCGGAGTCGGACCATATCATTCGAACAGCGGCATGCGCATGGACGGTAGCACGAACTCGACCGTTACTGCGGGTGTGTCACAAGTCTGGTGTGACTCGACAGCAGCTTCACTTGGTTGCAACGGTGTAAGTCCTAACCCCGCGGCCGGATGGAAGTCGGGGGTTTTCGGGAACAGTCTGACGACCTCACTCTGGCAGTACCCCGTTTCCACCGTGGATTTCTCGGGCATGGCAGTTAATTTCTCGTCGCTCAAGGGTTACGCACAAACGGCCGGGGTCATGCTTAACCCGACGTCGGTGACGCGTGCGGGCGTGACACAAGGAAGTTCATTCTCGTCGGTCAGCGCCAGCGACACAAAGGGCTTTCATCTCATCTTCAAATCAAACGGCACCGTCGATGTGTATCGCGTGACGGCGACCAACGGCGATACTATTTACAGTTACAATGGCGTCGACGGGTGGCGGTACGACTATCCCGTCATTGCGAGTGAAAGCCTGGTCGCAAACGTTTCAGTACCCTCCGGTTGTACCCTAATCTATTCGCAGGCGAAAACGTGGATAGAGGGCACTGTGTCGGGCAAGGTGACGCTTATCGCCGCCGACACGGGGTCTTATGTTCCAGACATCATGCTTAATAACAACATCACCTATGCAACGACCGACGGGACGACGGGTTTCACCGCTGTCGCGGAAGGATCATTACAAGTCGGCCTTGTCGTACCCGACACGCTTTCTTTGCGCGGTATTTTTGTCGCGCAAACAGGCGCCTATGGTCGCGACTACTACTATCCTTCGAGCGGGTACCTCCCCGCTGAGTACTATCAATACAATACTCGCTCTCGGCTCTATGTGACGGGCTCACTCGTCGTCAATCAGCGTGGCGGATTGTGCTGGGTGAGTGGAGTGGGCTGTACGTCAGGTTTTCTCGCGAGAACAAACTCATATGACCGTGTCCTTGCCTTCTCACCTCCGCCATTTACACCCGCCGTCACCACCGACTACTCGCTCGTTTTGTGGCGGGAGCAATAGGCGAACTTGCTTTTTAAGTCATGTGGTAGTATAGAAAACGTCGTTACATCACAGTACAAACGAAGGGAAGGATCGTATAAATGACGACACGCAGAGAGATTCTTACCGGTTCGGCTTTGGCCGGACTTGTTAGCATGCTGCCCACCATCACGTTTTCGCAGGTGGCTCCTGCTCCGGCACTACCGGTGGTGTCGGTGTCGCCGGACAACCCTGTGTTCGGGGTCCGAACGCCAATCATGGGGCAGGCGATCGTCATCGGGGCTATGGTTTATATAGTCCGCGGGATGATTGGGACGCAAGTCATTGCGTTCCTATACGGTCGCCAAGCAACCCTGCTCGAGTTTTTGCTGTGGCCGCTCCCGACACCGGCGCCGACACCGGCGGAGATCGAGTATCTGCGACTCGCCCTGCGGCTCGGCAATCTGCCGCGGTTCCGCGAGGAAATAGCTTTCCGTATCGCGGACGGCCGTTCGGTCGAGTGGCCGGTCGACGCCAATGCAATGCGCACGGCTATCAAGTTCTACAGCCGCCGCTGAACGAAACGAATTAAATTGAATGAGGACGAAGCAGTTCCGCCCCTATCAATATAACGAGCACGCGCCTCAAGTCAGGCCGTGCTCGTTTTATTTTATGCATGCTACAATCGGCGCATGAAATCCATCGTTGTTGCGAATTGGAAGATGAATCCCGTGACGATGCGCGAAGCAAAGAAGCTTTTTGATGCGACGAGGAAGGCCGCCGAATCCGCCAAAAACGTAAGTCTTATCGTCGCTCCTCCGGCCATCTTTTTGAGAGAACTGCGTGCGCGGTACAAAGGCAAGCGCATCGCGTTTGCAGTCCAGAGTGCAAGCGCCGAGGGGGGCGGCGCGTATACGGGAGACACTTCTCTCCTTCAAGCAAAAGATACGGGAGCTCAGTATGCCATCGTCGGGCATTCTGAGCAGCGCGCAAAAGGTGAAACAAACGAGACTGCGGGGAAAATTGTCGCCGCCGCGCTCGTCTCCGGCGTGACACCCATTCTCTGTGTCGGGGAACGCGAGCGCTCGCACAACGGAGAGCATTTTACTGTAGTAAAAGAACAATTGCGTGCGGCGTTTGCGAATGTGGAGCCGGGCAAAGTCACGAAAGTACTCGTCGCGTACGAGCCCGTTTGGGCAATCGGCGGAGAGAAGGCGATGAGTCCGCGCGATATGCATGAGATGACAATATTCATCCGCAAGACGATAGTCGGGCTGAAGGGGGAAGCGGGTATGAATATCAAAATATTGTACGGAGGGGCTACAACAGAATCAAATGCGCTTCCGATGCTGAAGGAAAGCGGTGTTCAGGGTTTTATCGTTGGTCATGTGAGCATCGATGCCGTCCGCTTCGCTATTCTTATGAGTTCAATTAGTTAATATCATGCGTTGCATTGATGAAATTTCTGCAAGTGAATTAAAAGGGAAGCGAGTACTCTTGCGTGCGGATTTTAATCTGCCGCTAGATGAGAGCGGCGAGGTCGCGGGTATATTCCGTCTCAAGCAAGGCTGGAAGACCGTTCAGTATCTCGCGGAACGTGGTGCACGAGTTATTATCGTTTCGCATATCGGCCAAGACCCAGAACAAAGCATCGAACCAGTGGCACGTGCGATACAAAAGTTCGGCAAAGTCGTTTTCGTCCCCGACCTCGTAGGAGCACCGGCGCAGGATGCTGCCAAAGCTATAAAAGATGGAGAGGTAATGCTTCTTGAAAACGTTCGTCGTGATCCACGAGAGACGGAAAATGACGAGGCTTTTGCCAAAGGCCTCGCATCGCTCGCCGACATATACGTCAATGATTCGTTTGCGGTCGACCACCGCAAGCATGCCTCCCTCGTTGGCGTACCAAAACTTTTGCCACGGTATGCTGGATTACTCGTACGTGATGAGGTAAAGGCAATCGATGCAGCGCGCACCCCGCTGTCGCCATCATTCGCCATCCTCGGCGGCGCGAAATTTGAAAGCAAAGCACCGCTCATCAAACTACTTCTTGAAAAATACGACCACGTGTTCGTCACGGGAGCACTTGCTAATGATGTATTCAAAGCTCGCGGTCTTCCCGTTGGCCGCTCGCTCATTTCAAAAGAATTACCCGATGCGTCTATTTTGCAGCATCCGAACTTTCTTGCTCCGGTCGATGTGACCGTCGAGCGCCCCGACGGCCAGTCGCATGTGAAAAAACCGCAGGACATCGAAGCTGAAGATAAAATCGTCGACATTGGTCCGGATACCGTCGCGATGCTCGCGCCCCATATCGCAAGCGCAAAATTCATTCTCTGGGCAGGCCCCACGGGTATGTATGAGAACGGTTACATTCATTACACGCAGGGAATCGCGGAGTTGATTGCAAAGAGTGATGCGCAAAAAGTAATCGGCGGCGGCGACACCATCGCCGCCATAGAAAAGACGGGCATAGCGCAGGAGAATCTTGGATTCCTATCGACGGGCGGTGGCGCGATGCTCGAATATCTCCTGAAAGGCACATTGCCCGGCATAGAAGTGCTCAGCTGAGCCATACACAGGCGCGGAGTTTTGGTAAAAGGCGTAGGCCTAACGATGCTATTGTGTGCACATGGAAGGCAACTTTTCCGCCAAGACGATACTTTTTCTTGGTGGGGTTATCGTCGCTTCGGTAATAGGTTCCGCCGTATCTCCGTTTGTCATGCAAGCCGTTATGTCTGCGGGTTTGGGGGGAAACGATTCTTTTTCTTCGTGTAATGTGCTCGACCTCCAGATATACGGAAACATCGTGAATACGCGAGCTGATATCCCCGTTTCCGACGCAATCGTCCTCAGCGATAGTGCGAGTACCGTCCTCACACCGAATTACACCGTTGCTACTGACGTTGAATACGGCCTCAAGACGGCTGCCGCAAATCCGAACATCAAGGCACTTCTCGTAGACGTTGATTCAAACGGAGGCGGCTCGCAGGCGGGGCAAGAAATAGCCAACGCAATACGGGCTTTTGGCAAGCCTTCCATTGCCGTGATACACGGTATCGGAGCTTCGTCGGGATATCTGGTCGCTGCGGCCACAGATCGGATTATTGGACTTGAGGATTCGACGATAGGCTCTATCGGCGCGACGTATTCGTTTTTGAATCAATCTGAAAAGAATAAGAAAGACGGAATCGCGTATGAGCAGCTGTCATCGGGGCCGTTTAAAGACACGTTTAGTCCTGATAAGCCGCTGACAGAAGCTGAACGCAAGATAATTAATCGTGATTTGCAGATTCTGCGAGCCAACTTTGTAAAGCAGGTCGCTGGGTATCGAAAGTTGCCCGTTGAGAAAATTGACGCACTCGCTGACGGTTCTACAATGCTTGGCAAACAGGCAGTCGAAAGTGGTCTCATTGATGAAATCGGTGGTACGAAAGAAGCACTCGCTCATCTCGAAAAGATACTAGGCGAACCGGTCACCCTCTGCTGGCAGTAAGATTGCCGGTAAGAGAGAGGGTCGGGTCTCGTCTATGATTATGCGGATTATTAGGAAGGCGTAGAATACTTTTTATGAAGAAAAACATTATTGCAGGGATAGTGGCGGTCATTTTTATTGCGGTTGCTGCGGGCGCGACGCCCGTCTCGGCACTTACGGTCAACGATATACAAATACAACTGAAAGAATTGCTCGCAAAAGTTGCTGACTTGCAGACGCAGCTTAGGGTGGTCTCAGGTGGTCAGACGCAGATCACTACAAGCTCTACCACTACGGGCTTCATGCCAAGTAAGCACCGCATTTGCTCAATTCTTGCCAGGAACCTTTCACAGGGAACACGGGGGGATGATGTGCGGGGGTTGCAGGAGTTCTTGAGTGCGGAGGGGTATCTTTCTGCCAATGCGACGGGCTTTTTCGGGCCACTCACGGCGCAGGCGGTAGCGAAGTGGCAGTCATCGGAAGGAGTTTCTTCTGTGGGCACATTCGGTCCGGTGTCCCGCGAACGTATCAAGGCGTGGTGCGGCGGAGGAAATACCGGATGCACGAAAGAGTATATGCCTGTGTGCGCCTCAAAACCTATCGTCTGCATCACGACTCCGTGTAATCCGATACAGCGTACGTACGGAAACCGGTGTGCGATGAGCGCCGATGGAGCGACCTTTGTACACGAAGGAATCTGCCGGGATATAGGCAATAGACCGCCCGTAATTTCTTCCTTCTCCGGCCCGGCCACGCTCGCAATCGATACGCCCGGTACATGGACTATCCAAGCATCCGGCGCAGAAGGACAAGCTCTCAGCTATAGAGTGACGTGGGGCGATGAGTTTCGTGCACTGCCCGCGAGCTCGAATGCCATTGTCGCCGATACTTTTGTACAAACAACTACCTTCACGCACTCGTATGCACAGGCGGGAACATATACGGTTGCCGTTATTGTGAGCGATGAATCGGGTGCGCAGGCAAAGACCACAAGCACAGTTAAGGTCGGGGGGTATCAGCCTGTCGCGTGCACAATGGATGCGATGCAGTGTTCGAACGGTTCATGGGTAGGCCGCAGTGGTCCTGACTGCCGGTTTGTTTGTCCCAACTAGTCCGATTCGGAGTTGAGCGCGGCGCGGATTTTGTCTCCTGTTGCCGCGAATGCTCCCTCGGCGTACGGGTGTCCCGGCCACGGTTTGTGCGGGTCACCTTCAAAGCGCGGCATGACATGCACGTGTGAGTGAAAAACCATCTGGCCTGCGCCTGCGCGATTGTTCATGCCGAGGTTGATGCCGGCGGGTTTTAGTGCGCGCTCAAGCGCGTGCGCAATCCTGCGCGATACATGCATTACCGCGCCCCAGTCCTTCTCCTCAATTTCAAAAATATCGACGGAGTGTTTCTTGGGAATGACGAGCGTATGTCCGGGGTTTACCGGATTGATATCGAGAAATGCGAGTGTGTTCTCGTCCTCATACACAATTTGTGCGGGGATCTCTCGCGCCGCTATTTTGCAGAACAAACAATCAGAGTTCATGCATCCAGTATACAATAGGGCGTCATGCAGACCCTGGTTTCCAGACTTCTTTCAAAACGGGGAATTACCGACGCCTCCGCAGTCTCAGCTTTTTTGAGCCCCGACTACGAACTTCACACGCACAGCCCGTCGTTATTTCATGGAATGGATGTGGCGGTAGAGCGTCTTCTGCGGGGGATTGAGCGGGGCGAGCGCATCGCTATCTACGCCGATTTTGATTGTGACGGCATCCCCGGCGCGGCACTTCTCTCGGACTTCTTCACAAAGATTGAGTACACGAATTTTGAGGTGTATCTACCGCATCGCGACAGGGAGGGGTACGGATTTCACACAAGTGCGATAGCGGCACTCGCCGCTCGCGATGTGAAACTCATCATTACCGTCGATGTGGGTACGACCGCCATTGATGCGGTACGTTTTGCGAAAGAAAAAGGTGTGGACGTCATCGTGACGGACCACCACGAAATTCCGGGAGAGCTTCCGGACGCCGTTGCCGTACTCAATCCGAAAATTGTCCCGCCTGCCCTGAGCGGCGTCGAAGGGTATCCTTTTCCGCATCTCTGCGGAGCCGCGGTCGCTTTCAAGCTTGCTCAAGCGACGCTCATGGATGGAAAAAAGCGGGGCATCGAGCGCTTTCAGAAGGTACAAGACGGTTGGGAAAAATGGCTTCTTGATATGGTAGCGATTGCGACTATCGCCGACATGGTCCCGCTCGTGGGAGAGAATCGCACGCTCACGCATTGGGGTCTGCAGGTATTGCGCAAATCACCGCGTCTGGGTGTGAGGGCGCTCTGCGCGAAGCTGCGCTTGCGTCAAAATGAACTCGCTGAGAGCGATGTGGGATTTTCCATCGGGCCTCGCATCAACGCCGCTTCGCGTATGGACGAACCCGGCTTGGCGCTCCGCCTCCTCATCACGCGGGATAGGACGGAAGCCGAGACTCTAGCAGCACAACTTGAGAAATTAAACGCGCGCCGAAAAGGTGTCGTTGCAAGTCTGGTGAAACAAGCGCGGGCGGTTGTGGCGGAGCGATTCACCGAGAAAGACCGTGTCGTCGTTCTGGGCAATCCCGAGTGGAAGCCTGCGCTCTTGGGGCTCGCGGCGAATTCGATTATGGGAGATAGGGGCGGTATCGTCTGCATGTGGGGACGCGATGCAAACGGCACTCTTAAAGGTTCGTGCCGCTCCGACGGCGATGTTTCGCTCTTGGATCTTTTCCAGAATGCGGGCGATGTGTTTGAAGAATATGGCGGACACGCAGCCTCCGGCGGCTTTACCGTTTCACATGAGCACGTACATCGATTGCCTGAAGCGCTCGCGCGCGCCATAGATACACTGCCTCCCCGCCCTCTTGCTGTTGCCCTTGAGCATGATGTGTCTGTAACCCTCTCTGAAATCTCGTCGCTGCTTTTTAAAGAAGTTTCGAGGTTGGCGCCCTTCGGCATAGGCAATCCAAAGCCGTTATTTCTCTTGAGCAACACCACTATTACGGGAGTGAAACGTTTCGGAAAAGAACAGAATCACGTCGAGGTCATGCTTGAGTGCCGCGAGAGCGGAAAATCGGCGCGCGCGTTTGAATTTTTCAAATCGCCAACCGATTTTTCATTCGAGCCTGCGCCTGGCCGTTTCGCCAATTTGCTCGCGACACTCGAGCGGGATTCCTATCGTGGCGGCCTCGCGCTGCGAATCGTCGATGTACTCCCTGCCCCGTGAGAATTGAGGGGCCCACGTAATACACAGGGGTCATTGGCTTTTCCGCTCTCCGTGCTAGCGTATGCGTATGAACACATTTTCAGGCAGTGCGATGATCCGGTTTGGTTGGGAGACGTTTAAAAAGCGCCCGTGGTTTTTTGTCGGAGTCACTTTGATCGTCAACATACTTTCCGCCGGGACGAGCTTCAAAACAGGAGACACTATCGAGTATGTGCCTGCGACAATTGCACTTCTCGTCACGGGAGGTCTTGTTATGGCCGCCATTTCAATCTTGGCAAAGATGGGCTCAATTCAGCTCATGCTGAAAGCGCACGACAATCCTGAGTCAACGACCTTCGGGGATTTATGGGCTCCACATCCGTTTTGGAAATATGTCGGCGCCTCAATTCTCGTCGGCATCATTGTCGTCATCGGGCTTATCCTCCTGATTGTGCCAGGAATCATATGGGGCTTGCGTTATATGTTCGTCCCGTATCTTGTGGTGGAACGCAATCTCACACCATTCGAGGCCCTGAAAGAAAGTGCACGCATAACAAACGGACATAAGTGGAAGCTTCTTCGGATGATTGGGCTCATCGTGCTGGCCAATATTCTCGGATTCCTCTGTCTCTTTGTAGGCCTGCTCGTCTCGGCATCTGTTTCGGCGCTCGCCGTAGCGCATGCGTACCGAACCCTCTCAGCACAAACAGGAACTCCGACGGCGGCTTGATGAAAAAGATACTCATATATACGGATGGGGGAGCACGGAACAACCCTGGACCCGCAGGTGCGGGTTTTCAGGTACTAGAAGAGGAGCAGCTCCTCTTCGAGGGCAAGCAATTTCTCGGAAGCCAAACCAACAATTGGGCTGAGTATGAAGCAGTTGCGCTCGCTCTGCACGATGCAAAATCTCGCGGGCTTGGGGGGCGCGAGATAGAAGTACGAATGGATTCCAAACTCGCCGTCGAGCAGATATTGGGTCACTGGAAAATAAAAGAGCCGACACTGAAACCACAGGTCGCTAAGGTGCGGGCACTTCTCGTAGATTTTCCCAAACATCATTTTGTACATATCCCGAGAGAGCAAAACGCAGAGGCGGATAGGCTCGTGAATGAAGCGATAGACGAAGCGATGTAATCTCTATGTCGTCGAAAATTCTCTGGGCATTGGTCGGAGGGTTTTTGGTAGGGGTTTTTGTGCGGTCATTTGTACCACTTGGCTTGTCAGTTTCCGCGTTCGCACTCATTCTATCCGCTACGTCACTCCTTCTCGCATTTCTTGACCGTTCTCGAGCGAAGTCGCTCATCGTCCTCTCCGTAACATTTGTCGCGCTCGCGGGTGGAATCGCACGCATGCATGTAGCGACACTCACAGGCGATTCCGTACTCACTGAGCGGCTCGATAATAAAATAACGCTCGAAGGATATGTGACCGCCGAGCCCGATGTCCGCGACACGGGAGTTCGAGTTTCTTTGCACGTCGAGCGGCTCATCCTTGCAAGTACTACTGCGACCTCGCTCAGCACAAGCACTATCCCGGTAGATGCGGGCGTGCTCGCGCTCGTACCGCCCCACGCGGATATTTCGTACGGCGACAATGTGCGTGCCGTCGGCACACTCCGTCTGCCGGAATCTTTTGATACCGGACTTGGCCGGCAATTTCGTTACCCGGAATATCTTGCCAAGGACGGCATCGCTTACCAACTCGCGTTTGCGCAGATAGAAAAGACAGACGGAAATCGGGGAAATATTCTGAAAGCCGCGGCGATACGTATCAAGCATGCGTATCTTGAGGGAGAAGCACTCGTGCTCCCAGAACCCGAAGCAGGATTGGCAGGTGGAATTACGGTAGGGGACAAGCGCTCTATCGGCAAAGAGCTGACCGCCGACTTTCAACGTGTGTCGCTCGTACACATGGTGGTGCTCTCGGGATACAACATCACCGTCGTCATCAATGCTATTTCCTACATGCTCACCTCGCTACCGAGGGTTTTTCAATTCGGCGGAAGCGGGTTTGTCGTACTCTTTTTCATTCTCATGTCCGGCGGAGCGGCAAGCGCCGTACGCGCCGGAGCGATGGCGCTCATTGCGGTAGTGGCGCGGGCTACGGGGCGTAGCTATCTCGCAGGACGTATTCTGGGGGTCGTCGCATTTCTGATGGTGCTGTGGAATCCGTACGAACTTGCTTTCGACCCAAGCTTTCAGTTGTCCACGCTCGCGACGCTCGGCCTCATCTCTTTCACGCCGATGTTTGCAGAGCGTCTCTCCTGGTTTACCGAAAGATTCGGTGTGCGTGAAATAGCTGCTTCGACGCTCGCGACACAACTGGCCGTCTTACCCTTGCTGCTCTACCAGAATGGACAACTTTCGCTCGTGGCACTTCCGGCAAATATCTTGGCGCTCCTGCCGGTACCGTTTGCGATGCTCGCTTCATTTATTGCGGCAATCGGCGGCATGCTCCTCGGCTCGTATGCCGTCCCCCTCGCATTCCCCGCATATATACTGCTCGCGTACATAATCGGCATCGCCAAATTCTTCGCCGCTCTACCATTCGCCGCTGTATCTGTAAGCGCCTTCAGCGCGTGGTGGCTTGTACCCGCCTACGCGGCCCTTTGGTGCATCAAACGGTACTGCGGCACGAATCCACAGGTCAATTCGTGAAGACGGGCCATCTATGCTAGCTTTGGGTGATGGGTCTTGATAAACCAACAGACAATGTTCGCCGACTTGATAACGGGAGGAATGTTGGAGACAGGGTATTCATAAAACCTGACAAGTTAGAGAAATACGTGCGCGATGTTGAGGTTCCGCAACCAGATATCGATAAGTGGCGAGAAGATAGAGAAGATGCTGTTGCCCGTGGAGAAGAAGACCGCTTCTTGGATTCTGTTCCGCATCCCAAGGGAGAAATTGTCTCATCTAAGCAGCTTTTTATAATCGAGAAGGTTCCAGGAAAATATAGACTTGCTCCGCTGTTGAACTCAGAGAGGGGGGTTTGGGTTGACGTGGACGACGTAGAAGATAATCCGCTTTATAAATAGACGTAGGGAATTACAACAAAAAAAGCGCGACCGGTGGTCGCGCCCTTTTTATTACTTAAGGAGGAGGAAATTATTACATCCCGCCGCTCATTGGAGCTGCTGCTTTTGGCTGCATGTACCAACCCATGAGTGCTGCCGGGATTATCCAGTAGCCTGCCAAGATAAGGGTGGACCAATTTGCGAGGAACGGCCAGAAGTTGGGGAGGACCCCTACGACTGCTGAGAGCGAACCGGTTTGCGCCAAGACACCTGAGACGCCTGTGACAAACGCGGTCGCGATAGCCATTGCGAAGCCTATGGCGCCGAAGATAGCGCCTGACTTCAGGTCACGTGCACCGTACCACCAGGTGAGGGCGCCGACCAAAAAAGCCGAACCGATGACGAAAGTGATGTACTGGGCGGTGAATATCCCTCCGGTTGCCGAGGCGGGGACGAGCGCCACCACAGCCGCGAGCACCGTGTTTATGAGATAGTTGCCCAAAAAGCTAATAACGATAGCGCGTTCAACAGTCTGGCATGTGCACTTAAGTTTCATAAAAAATGAATTATTATCCTAATCCCCCAAGGATACCATGTTAGAAAGATGACAAGCTCGTTCTCCCCATATAAAAAGAGGAGTTTCTTATAGCCCAGGCTCTATTTTTGCGCTTCCGAGAACCGCTTCTCAGCCACGCCCCAGTTCAAATTCTTGAAAAATGCGTCTATGTACTTGCCCTTACCCTGGGCGCCGTAATCAAGGAGAAACGCGTGCTCCCACACATCGAGCGCCAGAATGACTGGGAGTCCGACGAGATGTCCCTGATGCTGTTCACCGACGAAACCCGCTTGGAATTCTTTGCCGACAGGGTCGTAGTAAAGAATCGCCCAGCCGGGGCCCCTCATACCCCCGATTGCTTTCATATATTCGACAAAATATCCGTGGTATTCGGCTGAGGATTTTTTGCCAAGCTCAGATTCGGCATTGAGTTCTTTTGCTCCATTTTCAAATTGCTCGAAATACAATTCGTGCAATCGCATACCGTCAAATTCAAACGGCTTGCGGCGGATTAATTCGGAAAGAGCGTGGGCATTTCCCTCGGCATCCTTCGCGTACTCGACTAATTTTCCCGCAATTGCATTAAAGTTTTTTACGTAGCCTGCGTAGAGTCCGAGGTGCTGCTTGACCGACTCGTCGGAGATGCCCTCGAGCGAAGGGAGATTGAATTGTTTCGCCTCGTAAGCCATAGCAGAGAGTATATCATTACCGTCATGCGCAGGAGTGTACAGATAAAGAGTGTTGCGATACTAGTCCTCCTTGTTCTCACGCTCTGTATTTGGTACGCGGCGCTTCGCGAAGACCACCATGGACTCCTCACCGTTTCTTTTCTTGATATCGGCCAAGGAGATTCCATTTTCATTCAAGCACCGAGTGGTAGGCAAGTGCTTATCGACGGGGGATCGAATTCTTCTGTGTTGCGTGCGCTCTCGAATGTCACGCCCTGGTTTGATCGTTCTATAGATGTCGTTATCGGTACGCATCCCGATGCAGATCACATCGGCGGTCTGATAGACGTGTTTCCTCGCTATACAGTGTCTACGATCATTCAGTCCAGCGTGCTTGGAGATACTGCGTTATGGAATATGTTTGAAAAAGAAGTGCACGAAGAAGATGCCATGGTCGTTACGGCAAGACGCGGACAGATTATCGATCTTGGGGAGGGTGCGTATCTTGAAGTGCTCTCGCCTGACCGTGAACTTCTTCACACCGACACCAACACGGCATGTGTCGTTACTCGCCTCGTCTATGGTACGACGGCTTTTATGTTCTCCTGCGATGCGCCACAGGGAATAGAAAATTATCTCGTCTCCCTTGACGGAACAAAACTCAAATCAAATGTATTGAAAGCAGGTCACCATGGATCCAAGACTTCTTCGGGACCACTCTTTCTTGGATACGTTGCTCCCGAATATGGAGTCTACTCGCGCGGCTGCGATAATTCGTATGGTCATCCCGCGCAGCAGACGATTGATACGTTTGCGCGATTTGAAATACCGACCCTCGATACTTGCGAAGAGGGGACGATTATATTCGTCTCGGATGGAATCACCGTTTCCAGAAGATAGATTGCGCTTGAACCGAGAATCGATAGGATGATAAAGGAAAGGTAGGTGGCCCATGAAAAAGCCTCCAGACCTCTCCTGGCCGGAGACCATCGCCCTGTACGTGGCGATGATGGTGTGCACGATTGTGTTCGCCGTTGTCGTCACCAGATTGGTGATTGAGCGGCTGTGAGAGGTGGGGGTCGTTGCAATCCAGCAACGGCCTCCTTTCCTTTTTACTTCACCAACCCCGCCTTCTTGAGCGTCAAAAACGCTCCACGCTTCTTCATTGTTTTGAGACCTTTGGCAGATACTCTGATGGTGACCTTCTTACCGAGCTCGGGGATGAAAAGGGTCTTGGTCTGGAGATTCACAAAGCGGCGGCGCTTGCCGGTCGGATTGAATTTGGTCGCACGGACGCGGTTGGAATACCCACCGCCGACTTGGGAGTGCTTACCTGTTATTGCGCAAATTCGAGCCATATGTGGGCGCACTCTAACGCACCCCTCATCGAAAGTCAAAAATGATATAGTTATGCGATGGAAATTCTCGACATCATATTCGTCATCGCGGTCATTATGTTCTCGGTCATTATCCACGAAGTGATGCACGGCGTCGCGGCTGACGCGCTCGGTGACCCGACGGCCCGGTACGCCGGGCGCCTTACACTCAACCCGGTACCGCATATCGATATTTTCGGCTCCATTCTTCTTCCTATTCTCTGCGCACTTTCTCCGGGAGGGTTTATTTTCGGCTGGGCGAAGCCCGTTCCCTATAATCCCTACAACCTCTTTCGGGCTCCGCGATGGGGAGAGGCGATAGTGGCCGCAGCCGGGCCCGCTTCAAACCTGGCGATTGCTCTTTTTGCCGGCCTTCTGATACGCACGCAGCTTTTTCCCGATATCGCGAGTGTCCTCATGTATATTGTCGCCATCAATATTTCTCTCATGGTTCTCAACCTCATTCCGGTGCCGCCGCTCGATGGATCAAAAATACTCTCAAGCATTCTCCCGAAGAGTTTTGGCTATGACGCTCTGCGCGACCGCATGGAGCAGAATCCATTTCTCGGTTTTGGGGTCGTCCTTCTCATTATCGTCATATTCGGCAATGCTTTTGGCACCCTCGTGTATACAATCGCGCACGCTATTTCAGGCATCTAAACAGGTGCCTCTCCAGGACGGGCCTCCTTTAACTCGTTTATCTCGTGAGATAGGAATCAGCCTACTCGCTAAAAGCTGGACTATTTTTATCTCATGGGGTACACTCCGCGAACTCCCTCAGGGAGTTTTCATTTGAAATGTCTACAATAAATCAACTTACGCGCAAGGCTCGGGTCAAAAAGACCTGGCGCACGAAGACAATCGCGCTTTCGCGCGGTTTCAACACCCTTGAGAATCGCCCTTCCTTCTATTCGGCACCCTTCAAGCGCGGTGTGTGCACACGCGTCACGACCAAGACTCCCCGCAAGCCAAACTCGGCCATCCGAAAGATCGCTCGTGTACGCCTCACCAACGGCATGGAAGTCACCGCGTACATTCCGGGCGAGGGCCACAACCTGCAGGAACACTCAGTCGTCCTCATCCGCGGCGGTCGCGTGAAGGACATCGGTGTGCGCTACACTATCGTCCGCGGTAAATTGGATGCGACAGGAGTAGAGAAGCGCCGCCGTGGCCGCTCGCTCTACGGCGCGAAGAAGCCGAAAGCCGCCAAGTAATATATGCGACGCCCTACAAAAAACAGAAAACAACCACAGCCCGACGAAGTGTACGGCTCTTTCAAAGTTGCCAAGCTCATCAACTACGTCATGGAACGCGGCAAGAAGGATACCGCCCGCAAAATCGTTTACAAGGTGATGGACGAATTAAAGAAAGAAGGGGACCCGCTCCTCATTCTTGAAGAGGCACTCGAGAAAGCATCTCCTACAGTAGAAGTACGCTCACGCCGCGTCGGTGGTGCCAACTATCAGGTGCCGCGCGAGGTGAATCCCGCTCGTAAAATGGCGCTCGGCATGCGTTGGATAGTAGAGGCTGCTGAAGGCACGAAGGGTAAGCCGATGCACGAGAGCCTGCTCGCAGAAATACAAGCCGCACACAAAGGCGAAGGAGCCGCAGTCACCAAGAAAGAAACGACACACCGCATGGCAGAAGCCAACAAGGCGTTTGCCCACTTCGCCTGGTAATTTAGGTATATGTCTCGCGACTATCCTTTAGAGAAGGTGCGTAACTTCGGCATCGTCGCCCACGTCGATGCGGGTAAGACGACCACGTCCGAGCGTATCCTCTACTACACCGGGGAGAGCCACAAAATTGGCGAAGTGCACGATGGCAACACAGTCACCGACTGGATGGAACAGGAGCGCGAGCGCGGCATTACCATCACCGCCGCCGCCATCACCTGTTTCTGGAACCCTTCCTACATGGGCGCCGACCTCTCTCAGAAAGTCCGCTTCAATATCATCGATACCCCGGGCCACATCGACTTCACTTCGGAAGTGAAGCGCTCGATGCGCGTACTCGACGGGGCAGTCGTCGTCTTCGACGGCGTTGCCGGAGTAGAGCCGCAATCAGAGACCAACTGGCGCTATGCGGAAGAAGCCGAGGTTCCGCGTATTTGTTACATCAACAAGCTTGACCGTACGGGTGCTTCTTTTGAGAAGTCGTATGCTTCTATCCTCGATCGTCTTTCCACAAAAGCTGTCCGCCTCCAGATACCGATAGGTCTCGAAGATAAATTCGAGGGCATCATCGACCTTCTGCACATGAAGGCGTATCACTTTGAAGGGGAGATGGGCACACAAGTCGTCCCAGGTGAGATTCCGGAAAATATGAAAGCTGAAGCGCAGAAATATCATGCGGAGCTCGTCGAGCGCATCGTCGAAAACGATGACGCGGTAATGGCTGAATTTTTGGAAGGCAAAGAAATCCCACTCGAAGTTTTGCAGAAGACACTCCGCAAGGGCGTCATAGCCAACAAAATCTTTCCTGTGCTCACGGGCTCCTCGCTCAAGAACAAAGGCGTGCAGCTCGTACTCGACGCGGTCGTGGATTATCTCCCATGCCCGAAAGACATGCCGGAGAGCAAGGGCATCAATACGGACACCGGCTTGGAAGAGACGCGTCCTGCGTCCGACGAAGCACCTTTCGCAGCACTTGTCTTCAAAATCCAGACCGATCCGTTCGTCGGACAGCTCTCATTCTTCCGCGTGTATTCTGGTTCGTTTACTGCGGGCGACACGGTCTACAATTCTGCCAACAACAAGAAAGAACGTGTGGGTCGCATCGTACGATTGCAGGCTGATAAGCGAGAAGATGTAAAGACGGTCTACGCAGGAGAGATTGCTGCCGCTGTCGGCATGAAAGAAGTAAAAATTGGGCACACGCTCTGCGATGTTGCGCATCCAATCGCGCTCGAGAGCATCGTATTTCCCGAGCCGGTCGTCTCGATGCGCATCGAACCGAATACAAAAGCCGATCAAGAGAAAATGGGCATGGCGCTCTCCAAACTTTCCGACGAAGATCCGACCTTCCGCATCAAATCAGATCCTGAAACGATGGAGACCATCGTATCGGGCATGGGCGAGCTCCACTTGGAAATTATCGTCGACCGCATGAAGCGCGAATTTGGTGTGCAGGCGACGACTGGCAAGCCGCAAGTGGCATATCGCGAGACCATCCAGGGTACGGCAGACGTTGAGTACAAACACATCAAGCAGACGGGTGGTCGCGGACAATACGGTCATGTCAAAATCCGTGTGAAGCCGCTCGAGCCGCTTGTGGAGGGAAAGAAATTGAAGAACAATGTCGAGCGCGATGAACATTTCGAATTCATCAACAGCGTCAAGGGGGGCGTTATTCCGCAAGAGTTTATCCAGCCGGTCAAAAAGGGTCTCATCGAAGCGATGGAGCGCGGCATTCAGGCGGGATTCCCCGTGGTAGACATTTCCGTCGAACTCTACGACGGTTCGGCACACGATGTGGATTCATCTGAAATCGCTTTCAAGCTTGCCGCTATCAACGCGATGCAGGACGCAATGCAAAAAGCAAAGCCAGTCATTCTCGAACCGATTATGAAGCTCGAAGTAGTTGTCCCTGAGAAATTCATGGGAGATGTGACCGGCATGATAAACAGCAAACGCGGTGCAATAGAGGCGATGGGCGAGCGCGGCCAGGCTCGAGTCATTACCGCAAAAGTCCCACTTTCCGAACTCTTCGGCTTCACCACTCAACTTCGCTCTCTTACCGAAGGTCGCGGAGTCCCCAACCTCGAATTTTCACATTACGCTATCGTGCCAAAGACGGCAGCGGACGCGGTGATTGCGAGCAGGAAATAGGCCTTAGGCTTGACGGCGATTTTTCATTTGATACTATATTGAAACGCACGCTCTGTGCGTATATTTTTGTCCACATTTTCCGGGCGAAGCATGGGAAATGGACGGTTGACCCTCGTGTGGCTTAGCAAACCACGTATAAGCGGGGAGCGACCAAGCAAAGAATACGCCGAGCACCGAGGCTCTCGCCTCACCTAAAGCGTTGGCGCAGATTATAAATTATTAGTTTTAAGGAATTGAATGAAGGTCGCGAGGTCGCGTAATAAAGGACAGTACGCGACACGATTCTGCAGAATCGGACAACGCGGCATGATTTCGCAAAATCACATATGGCAACAGAAGAATTCAATCGTTCGAAGCCGCACATCAACGTCGGCACCATCGGACACGTTGACCACGGCAAGACGACCTTGACCGCGGCAATCCTCACCGTTCTCTCGAAGGCTGGTAAAGGCTACTCGGCGACGGTCAAAGGAGTCGATGATATCGACAAAGCGCCGGAAGAGAAGGCGCGCGGAATCACGATTTCGCTCTCGCACTCTGAGTACGAGACACCATCTCGCCACTACGCACACGTCGACGCTCCAGGACACGCCGACTACATCAAGAACATGATTACAGGAGCCGCCCAAATGGACGGAGCTATCCTCGTCATCGCAGCATCTGACGGCGTGATGCCTCAGACGCGTGAGCACGTCCTCCTCGCCAAGCAGGTGGGAGTGCCGAAGATGATTGTCTTCCTCAACAAGATAGACCAAGTGGACGACAAAGACCTCATCGACCTCGTCGAAGAGGAAGTCCGCGAATTGCTCGAGAAGCAGGGCTTCGACGGCAAGAACACTCCGATCATCCGCGGTTCAGGATTAAAGGCACTCGAAAACCCAGAACCGGGCAACGAGTGGTCCGACAAGGTCATGGAGCTCGTCAAAGCACTCGATGAGTTTATCCCACAGCCTGTTCGCGAACTCGACAAGCCGTTCATGATGGCTATCGAAGACGTCTTCTCTATCGAAGGTCGCGGCACCGTCGTCACCGGCCGCATCGATCGTGGCGTTGTCAAAGTAGGTGAGGAAGTCGAAATCATCGGCCTCTTCGACACTGCCAAGACTACGGTCACCGGAGTCGAAATGTTCAACAAGTCACTCCAGCAGGGTCAGGCAGGCGACAACGCCGGCGTGCTCTTGCGCGGTACTAAGAAGGAAGATGTACACCGCGGACAAATCCTCTCGAAGCCGGGCGCGGTCAAGCCGCACACTGAGTTCGAGGCGGAAGTCTACATCTTGACCAAGGAAGAAGGAGGCCGTCACACGCCGTTCTTCACCGGCTACAAGCCGCAATTCTACTTCCGTACCACCGACGTCACCGGAGAGGTGACCTTGAAGGAGGGCGTAGAAATGGTTATGCCGGGCGACACTGTGACCTTCAAGGTCAAGCTCGTCGCTCCGATTGCCATGGAAGAGCAGCTCCGCTTTGCTATCCGCGAGGGTGGTAAGACGGTAGGTGCAGGAGTCGTGACTAAAATCACGGTTTAATTTCTTCTCTAGAAATTCCAAGAAAACCCCGCCTATTGGCGGGGTTTTGTTATATGAGCAACGTTTAGAATTCCGCAGTGATACAATATTGAGGTGAATTTTGACACTTTTCTGGGTCGTTTCAGGGAGCACCCTCTTTTGGTGTTCGGTTTTGGGGTCGGGACTCTTCTTACCGTGTTTTGGTTAATCGGGGCGGGGCGTGAAGCTAGCGCTGAACCGATGAGGGTCTTTAAATATACAGATACCTCAAGTATGTCTGGGAAAATAGTCGAAGCATACACGCAGCTTCACGAGCCTGATTCGGGCCTGCAGATAAAGCAAGAGTATCCGGACGTGTCACTTGTGTATACCGACCTAGGCCGCGACTCCTCTCAGTCCTCCGCTAAGCATCCATTCTTTTATTTTTATAGTGCCGAAGCTGGAAAGACATTTGGCATTTGTTCCACCAATAAATCGGTATTCATTTGCGAGGGGAAAATGGATCATCGAGTGACGCTCGAAGACGTAGAAAACGGGAAATGCACTACGGCAGCAATTGTGCTCATGCGTGACAACAGTGTCGACTTGGTCGGGAGCCTCAGCACACGTGGTAATTTATGAGTATGTACTCTTTCCTGCCGGTTGTGGGGCGAGTGCTGCTCTCCCTCGTATTCATCTTCCATGGGGCATCGAAGCTTCTCGATTTCTCTGGCTCGGTACTCTTCATGGGTTCGCACGGATTTCCGATGCCAGAGATTGTGGCGGCGATTGCAATGGTCGTTGAGCTTGGGGGTGGGCTCGCGCTCATGATTGGATATAAAACACGGATTGCGGCTTACTGCCTCTCAGCAGTCACTCTCATCCTGACTTTTGTTGTGTATTGGGATTTTTGGAATTACGCAAACCTCACGCAAATCCTCAAGAATCTCGGCATTATCGGCGGTCTTCTCTACGCGATACATCTCGCTCCGCCCCATGCCTCTGCGGTAGTAGAACGGTAATGCGACCCAAGAGATTCTGTATACACGGCCGGGTGCCATTCTAGAAAGCGCCGTGCTATATTATTACTGTAATGGTCTACTCACTATATGCTGTCTAAAAGGAACACCTATCTCGTAGTCGCTGTCCTCGCTCTCGTAGGAATCGGATACTACGTGTATGGGAATAATACGGGGGCTCCCGCCACAACGAAGACGCTCACGTTTATCATGGCGCATAAGCCAGACAATACCGACAACGTGGCGCTCCTTCAGGGATTTGCAGATACAGTCAATCAGCGCACACAAGGGGCCGTCACAATCCGCTTGGTGGATCCGAATTATTCCACGGCCGATTACAGCAGCCCGAAGACCGCTTACACGCTAGGGCTCGCAGAGGTAGATAGTGGAGCCGCAGATATGTCTCAGGTCGCTGTGACCAGCTACTCAGAGTTATATCCAGAGCTTTACCCACTTGATACACTCAATGCTCCTGGGGTATTTTCTAGTCACGAGCAAGCCACCCGTGTCCTCGATGGGGTGGTGGGCGATGCGCTGAAGGGGGTCGTCGATACTGGTTCGGGTGGGAAACTTCATGCACTTTCATTTACTTACAGCGGAGGATATAGGAATCTTTTTACGACAAAACCAGTCATCTCATTGTCTGACCTAACGGGCCTCCGTACTTCGTCCGTCCAGTACCTTTCGAGGGATTTTTTGCAGAGTTTGGGGGCTGTAGTCCAGAGCGATATACCAGAACAATCGAACGCATGGGAGGAGGGGATTGCAAACGATAGCATCCAGCTTATAGAGGCTGAAATGATTCGTGTCGAGTCGTATCGTTCTCGATCTCCTGTAGCGTTCAATAAAATAAAAACAGTCATCCAGTCCGAGCACAATCTATTCTTGACGTTGATGGTTATCAACGGCGCTAGCTTTGCGTCGCTGGCGTCTGAGGAGCAAAGCATTCTCGCTGAGGAGGCTCAGTCGCTCGCGCTGAAAGAGAGGAAGCTCTCTATCGATCAAGAAGTTGCTGCTCGGACAGGCTTTGTGAGAGATGGAATTACTGTTATTACTCCGACCTCGGCGGAAAAGGAAGTGCTTAGCGCCGCATCTGCGCTGGTCCGTGCGAAAAATGCCGTGAAGCTGGGGGAGTGGTTCAAGCGTATTTCCGAGGAACGCTAGCCGCTTATTTTGCATGTTCACAAAGGTTCCTGCGCACGCAGGGTTTTCTGTTAGGCTATCAATATATGGGGGAGGGAAAATAGTTAAGGTGGCCCGGACCCCAAAATTTGAACACCAAACTTGTAATTATTCGTTAGAATAGTTGCACATATGAAAAAGCATCGCACCGCTCCCGAGGTGAGGGAGCAGATTATCAACCGCATCAAGAACGACGGCATCTCCGTCGTGCAAGCTGCAAAGGACCACGGCATCTCCGAAGCCACCATCTACGGATGGATCTCAAAGAAGGTCGAGGGGCAGCCGACGCTCTCCGAGATTATCCGTCTCAAGAAGGAGAACGCGCAGCTTCTCCAGCTCGTGGGTGAGATTACTCTCAAACTGTCTGAAACCAAAAAAAAGAAATGATGCACGCAAGCGAGGTTGCCAAAACTCTCCGGGCCAGAGAGCTTGGTGTCTCTCGTGGCACGTTGTACTACAAACCCAAAAAGCCGGACAAAGACTGGCTCCTCAAGTGCCGCATCGAAGAAGTGCTCCGTGAACATCACTCATACGGCTCAAGAAGGGTCGCGCTGCACCTGCGCATGAACCGAAAACGCGTGAAGCGCGTGATGAACGTCTTCGGTATTAAGCCGTATCGAAGACGAGGCCGGAAGTGGAAAAAGACCAAGAATATCAGGGTGAAATACGCAAATCTATTGCTCACGAACTATCCACTGTACGAGAACCACATCTGGGCGACTGACTTCACCTACCTGCCGTTCCAAGGAAGGTTTGTGTATGTTGCCACCGTCATCGACCTCTATACGAGGAAGGTCGTCGGGCTCTCGGTGTACACGACACACGCCGTGCAGCTGACACTTACGGCGTTTCTTTCGGCGATTCACAGCAGCCCTCGTCCTCTCATCTTCCACTCCGACAATGGGAGCGAATACAACGCTGAAGTATTCATTGGAGCACTTCACACAATTGGTGTGCACGTCTCTCGATCTGCTCCTGGCTGTCCATGGGAGAATGGCTACCAAGAGTCCTTCTACTCGCAGTTCAAGGTTGATCTTGGTGATCCTGCGCGATTCTCAACACTCGGCGAACTGGTACTCGCTGTCTACCAAACCATCTACGCGTACAATCACACACGCATCCACTCTGCGCTCAAGATGTCTCCGTATCAACTGCATAACCTCAGATACATATTGCACTCCTTCATGGCGAAGGAACATGCGAATCACAAGCATTAATCGGGGTGTCAAAGGTTCTCGGACAACACAGGAATACGCGATACGGTTCGCGTATATGATCAGCGAAGAGGCCAAGCGGAGAG
>CALRFU010000010.1 GCA_943356775.1 Candidatus Nomurabacteria bacterium | reverse complement strand
GATTGCTGACCGATATGGCAGCAAAGTTTTGTGAGAAGGTATTTTGCACCTCCAAATTCTCTTATACCGCGAAGTATAAAAACACGATTCTCATGCCTGTCGGCATCGATACGCGCCTGTTTGCACCGCAGCAGCGGATTGAGCGGATGCCACGCTCAGTACTATTCTTCGGCCGCTTTGCCCCAGCCAAGCGCCCCCACGTTCTTCTTGAGGCGCTTGGAATGATTGCGCGCGAAGGCGTGGAATTTAGAGCGTCATTCTATGGCGCTTCGCTTTCGACAGATGCCGAGTATCGTGAGGAGGTGATGAGGCGCAGTTCGGAGCTTGCTCTCGACGACAAAGTAAAGTTTTTTGAAGGCGTTCCACATGCGCAAGCTCCCAGCATTTTCAGTCAGTATGAGATATACGTGAATCTGTCCTCGAGCGGTACCTATGACAAGGCTATTTTTGAAGCTGCCGCCTGTGGATGTCTCGTCCTTGCGGCAAGTGAGGACTTTGAGACTGTCGCGGGAAAGCGTTTTCGTCTTACGGATGCCGAAGACGCGCCGACGGTAGCGGAGAAGCTCCGCGAGACGCTCGTGTTGCCTGCGGGCGAGCGTACGGCTCTTGCAGCTCAATTACGGGAGAAAGTACTCGTGGGACAAAGCCTGAAAATCCTCGGAGAGCGGCTGGCTGCGGAAATGTCCTCAAAATAATACTAAGTATGCGATTCTGCTATTTCGGCATCTACGATCCTGAATTTTCACGCAACCGGATATATATGCGCGCGCTTCGGGGTGCGGGGCACACCGTCTCCGAATGTCGCGATACATCGCGCGGCCCGATGAAGTACATCCGTCTCGCATGGCGATTGAGATCACTGGAAGGTTCGTATGACGCGATTATTGTCGGATATCCCGGTCACATCGTCGTGCCTCTTGCGCGGCTCTTTGGCGCGGCTCCAGTTGTGTCCGATCTTCTCGGCTCTCTTTCGGACGCTGCGGAGCATACGTACGATGCCGGATTTTTTGTGCGGACGTGGTACTCATGGGTAGATCGTCTCGCAATCGCTCTCTCAGATGCCGTTCTCGTCGACAGTGAACTTCAGAAGGAGTATTTACAGAGGCGCTTTGGTAGCGGGAATAAATATCGGGTTGTCTACACAGGGGCGGATGAAGAGGTATTCGGACCGCGCGGGGAGCGGGACGTTACGCATACTGAGCCGTTTGTTGTGTTGTTCCGAGGCAGGCTGATTCCCCAGTCGGGCATCATGCACGTATTGGACGCCGCAGAAAGTTTACAAAACGACAAACGGTTCGCATTCCGGATTATCGGATATGGTCCATTGCTTAAGGCCGTGCGTGAGCGTGCCGGCGGATTATCGAATGTAGAATTGATCTCGGAGCACATTTCTTTTGAGAGAATGCGCCGCTTGACGCTTGATGCGGACGTGAGTCTCGGTCAGTTTGGGGATAATGCGCGCTCGGATCGCAACATACCGCACAAAGCATATGAGTCGATCTCTATGGGCATTCCGTATCTTACGGCACGAGTACCGGGGATATCTGAACTTCTTGAGGATGAGGTGTCGTGTCTTATGGTGCCGCTCGAGAATTCAGATGCAATCAAAGCGGCTCTTGAGCGGCTAAGAGATGACCGCCCGCTTGGAAAGCGGCTCGCGGAGAAGGCGCGGGTGGTGTACGAATCACGTGCATCGGCCCGTGTTATTTCTTCCGCAATTACCGCTATCTCCGCCGCATGCATCGAAGTAAAGCAAAAGCCGGTCACACGAAGCTTTCAGAGGATCGGGAAACGCGAGGTGGCGGTCGTACTAGTCTTGCTTGCGGCATTCATCGCGATTCGCATTCCCGGCCTTTCTCTTCCGTATCACCAAGACGAAGCGAAAATCGGTGAACTCGTCCGCTCGCACATGGTCGGGGCACTCTCCGGACACCCACCCCTTACGGAGCTCTTATACCTCTCTGCCGGCGACATAGTCGGCTCAGACCATTTGCGACTTATACCGCTCGCGTTCGGAGTTTTGTCGGCAATTCTTTTGTACGCGATAGTACGGCGAAGAGCGGGCGTACATGCCGCTCTCGCCGCACTATCCCTCTACGCTATCTGTATGTACGGCGTATTTGCCTCTCTGATGGTAGATACGGACGGAGCGGTACTACCCACACTTTTTCTCGCTGCGGTGTACGCATACGACCGTTTCCGTACTGCCGCATCCTCGCGTGATTCGTACGTATGGCTCTCTCTGCTCGCCCTCGCCCTCGTCGTCGGATTTTTAACCAAGCTTAGTTTCGTACTTGTTCTCGGTGCTTTGATTATCGATTACCTCTTAGAAGTGCGCCACAGACTCACTCGCGCGCTCGTCATTCGTGCGTCGTTCGCCGTTCTTGCCTGCGGAGGCGTTGGACTGATCGCCATCGCGAGCGCTCACTTTTTTCTTCCTTCTTTCGACGTGAGCCAGACGGTGATGCACGCGCTTTACTATGTGCGTTTTGAGGGACGGGGATATCTGCAAATCCTGATACAGGCTGTCAAAGCGGTCTTCTATCTATCGCCGTTGCTTCTCGTCCCCCTCGTGTTTATGTCGAAAGACTCACTCGCGAAGAATCGGATATTTGTCGTGTACCTTGCCCTCGGCGCGTTCTTTTATTTCGTCCTGTTTGATTTCTCGCAAGGGGCACTCGATAAATATTTAATGTATACCATCGTGCCACTTGCGGCGCTTGTCGGGACGATTTTGGCAGACGCATTACGAGGACTCACTATGCGAACGCTCGCCCTCGGGACTCTCCTCGGCCTCGGATGCGCGGCAGTGCTCGTAGCGCTCAATTTCCTCTCGCCCCAAGTCTTGCCGCTCTACCCGAAGACGGAGTGGCTCTCTGCTATAGCGCACGGGAATTGGAACATTCTATTTCCATTTACCGGTGGCGACGGGCCGATAGGCGTCTATGTCTCATTCATTTTCCTCGCGGGTGGGTACCTCATTTCGGGGATTCTCGTTTTTGCAGCACGACTCATGCCGCGAGCGCGGCGCGCATTCCTCGTCGCGTTTATTGTGGTCGGCATTGCGTCCAACGCGGTATTCATCGAGGAGCTCCTTTTTGGTCGCATCAACGGCAGTGCGCCTGATGCGCTCCGAGCGAGCCTCGCGTATATCGCAGATAGCGATGTAAAGAGCGTCATCTCTCATGGGGAAGCTGGCGCGTACGAGCTTCGGGGGATGGGGAAGTTCGCGGGGAGGTTCTATGCGGTTCCGGGCTACGAAGAGGGTCATCGGGTACTCTTTGCGAAGCACACGGGGCAGTACCTAGTCGTTGACGTGCCGCATTTGAACGACGAAAGTTTTTATGCAAAGTTTTTCAAGACATGCACTCCCGTCTTCGCGACTTCATCCGGCGTTATTCAAGCGCATGTATATGACTGTGCAGGGAGCGATCCATACGCTATAAAGTAATCTACAATCAGGTATGCACCTCAGTCCTGCAGCACGCGAGTATTTTGATACGAAAGCAGGCGAGCGCCTTATATGGCAGCGCCACAATAGCTACTATCACGATTCACTCCAAGCCTTCATCGGATTTCTCGTGCCGCGCGGAAGCTCCGTACTCCACATCGGCGCGGACTCTCCTTCGCTCCTCAATCTACTCGCCCCGAAGCGGGGCCTAGGTATTCACGCGAGCGCGCAGGTCATCGAGCAAGTCAATAAGCAGGGGGTATTGCCGAGGCTTTCTTTCAAGCAGGCAGAACTCGCTGATGTGGAAGGAGTATTCGACTATGCAGTAATCTCGGATTTGCTCGGGTATGTAGACGATGTCGAAACGCTCTTGCGTGAGGCTGCTGAGCGTATCTCGTGGCGCGGACGCGTTGTGGTGACACAGCATAGCGCGCTCTGGGGCCCCGTACTGCGGCTCGCCTCGGCGCTCGGGCTCCGCGTGCCGTATCGCACGGAAAACTGGATATCACGCGCCGACCTCGAGAATCTCGCGCACCTCGCGGGGCTTGAGGCGGTACGAAGCGGTACGCGAATGCTTCTTCCCAAGCACGTTCCACTCCTCAGTACTTTCTTCAATACGTACCTCGCGAACGTGTTTCCATTTACACGCCTCGGCCTCTACCACTATGTCGTCCTGCGCAAGCAGGATGCGCGCTCGCCTCTATCGAATCCGTCGCTTTCTATCGTTGTGCCGGCACGCAACGAAGCGGGGATGATTGATACGATTCTCCGTGACCTCACAGTGCTCGATTGCATGACCGAGCTTATTTTCGTCGAGGGACATTCGAGCGACGAAACGTATGAAGCGATTGAGCGTGCGGTATCGAGTTACAAGGGTGATAAAAAGATCCTCTACGCGAAGCAGACGGGAAAGGGGAAGGGAGATGCCGTGCGGAAAGGATTTGATATGGCGACGAGCGATATCATTACAATCTTCGATGCAGACATGACTGTACCTGCGGCCGATATGCCGAAGTTTTATCGTGCAATCGTGGAGAACAGAGGCGATTTCATCAACGGTTCGCGACTCGTGTACCCGCTCGAGAAACAATCAATGCGTTTTTTGAATTTCCTCGGCAACAAATTCTTCAGCCTCGCATTCAGCTGGCTTTTGAACTCGCGACTCAAAGACACGCTCTGCGGCACGAAGATGCTCTGGCGGGAGGATTATCACGAGATACAAACAGGCCGAGCATTTTTCGGCGACTTCGACCCATTCGGTGATTTTGACTTGCTCTTCGGAGCGGCCAAGCTGAATCGCAAGATCGTAGATATGCCGGTGCATTACGGCGAGCGCACCTACGGCACGACCAACATCCAGCGGTGGCGACACGGATGGTTGCTTCTCAAAATGGTAGTCTTCGCAATGCGCAAAATAAAATTCATATGACCTATTCAGAAGGACATTTTGACGCAATCGCGGAGGATTACGATTACTGGAAGAAAAAGAATGCGTACTATCACGAAAATCTAAAAGCGTTATACGGGAGCTATATACCGAAAGGCGAGCGAGTCTTAGAGATAGGTTGTGGTACGGGAGACATTCTCGCCCGTCTCGAACCGAGAGAAGGAAGGGGAGTTGACGTGAGCGAGGAGATGGTAGAGATTGCTCGACAAAAATATGCTGGAAAACCAAATCTCCAGTTCGAGCGCGAGGATATATTCGAAAGCACGAAGTCATTCGGATACCCGTACATCTTTCTCGCGGACGTACTGGAGCACGTCGGAGACTTGGGGAATTTTGTGCAACAACTTGCCGCTCGCACGGACTCCGGTAGCACTGTCGTTATCTCCGTCGCCAACCCGCTGTGGGAGCCCGTCCTCATGCTCGCCGAGAAGCTGCATATGAAAATGCCCGAAGGCCCGCATACTCGCGATTCAATACAAGAGACCGAACGCATCTTTCGTGCGTGCGGATTTACGCTCGCCGAACGGGGTTTCCGGCTCCTTGTCCCCAAGAAGATTCCGGGATCGGACTGGATCAACGCACGCTTCCACCGCTCGCCACTCCTGCGCCGTCTTGGCTTCGTCGTGTACTGGGTACTCAAGCGCTAGCGACGGGATAAGCGGCAACTTGTTAGAATGCCTCCCCTCGGCTATTATCCACTGGCGATGAATAAGGAAAATCTCGGTGTCGGATGTTTCGAGCCGACAAAGAAGGCTGAGCAGTACGTCCTCAAAGTACTCAGAAGCGGACGGCTCACGTACGGGCCTTTCATACAGCGTTTCGAGAGGAAGTTCGCCAGAGCGCACGATTCAAAATACGCAGTGATGGTCAACAGCGGCACCTCGGCGCTCCGCATCGCCTTTGCCTGTCTCAAAGAAGTCGAAGGATGGAAAGACGGTGACGAAGTCCTTGTACCGACCATCACTTTTGTCGCGACCGTCAACACGATTATCAGCAATGGTCTCAAACCCGTTTTTGTCGACGTGGATCCGCGAACCTACAATATTGACCCCAAAAAAATAGAAGAAAAGATCACAAAAAGAACCCGTGCCATCGTTCCTGTGCACATGATGGGACAACCGTGCGACATGGCGCCTATCATGAAGCTCGTGAAGAAACACAAGCTGAAAGTAGTTGAGGACTCTTGCGAAACGATGTTTACGAAAGACCGAGGTCAGGTCGTGGGCAGCTTCGGCGATATCTCGTGTTTCTCCACCTATATAGCGCACCTCATCATTGCCGGAGTCGGGGGTCTCGCGGTGACGAGTAATCCTAAGTATGCCGAGGTGTTGCGCAGTCTTGCCAATCACGGACGCGATAATATCTATATCAGCATCGACGACGACGATAATAAAAAGGGGAAGCTTTTTAAACAAATCATTGCGCGTCGATTTCGTTTCGTACGGCCGGGATACAGTTTTCGCGTTACAGAATTTGAAGGAGCACTCGGCTGCGCAGCATTAGAGACGGCGCCGGGGATGATGAAAGTCCGGAAACGCAACGGTACGTATCTCACGAAGCACCTAAAGCACCTCGAAAATTATATCCAGTTGCCTTGGTTTCCCGCGCACTCGAACCACGCATTCATGATGTATCCCATCGTTGTGCAAAAAGGAAGCGGCATCGACAAACAGGATCTCGTGAACTATCTCGAGGAAAGGGGTATCGAGACGCGTGATCTCATGCCGCTCATCAACCAGCCGTATCTGAAGAAGTTGTACAAGTTGAAAGAAAGCGACTATCCAGTCGCTGAGTGGATAAATGGTAACGGCTTTTACATCGGGTGCCACCAGAAAATCGGCTTACCGGAACTTGCGTACATCGTCCGCACGTTCAGTGAGTATTTCAAGAAATGGGAGAAAAAACATAACGTTTCGGCTAAGAAGCGGTAATATATACGGATATGGTAAAGCCGCTTGAGCGAATCGACATCGTCATAAGCATTTTCAATCAAGAGAAAATCATCGAGCGTATACTCGCCGGTGTGTGCCGCAATACCCTTACGCCATTCAATCTCATCCTTGTCTTCGACGGATGTGTTGATCAAACGAAGCCCAAAGCCCTCGCGTGGCTGGAAAAGAACCGGCCCAGCTCTATGCTGGAGCTCGTTACGACAGACGCGCCGAACGTGTATGAGACGAAGGCAACAAATATCGGTCTTAGGCTCGGCAAGGAGGACTACATCATCACGATGCAGGACGACATGGAGATACAGGAGCCCGGGTGGGAGGTGAGAATGACGTACCCCATACGGAAATTCGACGACGTATTTTCTACAGGTGCGTACATTGGGCATGATCCAGATTTCGAGTATTTTAGGCCGCCGGTCGAACAATACAGGAATGCGCGAGGACGAAAATATTTTAATGCCCGTCGCGGCGTTTTATATATCCGCGATATCGCTATGCGAAGTCCTGTTGCGTTTCGCGCGGACTATTTGAGAAAACTCAATTACCTGAATGAAGCATATGCGCCGAGCACGCTCGACGAAGCGGATATACAGATGCGTGCGTGGGAGCAATTCGGTCTCCGTAGTGGGCTCTATTGGATCGATTACCTCTCGAAGCCGTCATGGAGCAAGTCCAAATCAAAGGATTCGACCATGAATGAGAGTGGTAATCGCGTACGCAACATCGATCGTATTCGCGCAGACCACGCGGGTCACTTCGAGAGAAAAGAATCGCACTCGGAAGATCGCATTGTTCCGGAAAGCGAAATAGATTATCCCAAGGGGTTTAATCGCTCGGCTCTTCGACGTCATCTTATTGTTTCCAACATCGTTTTCACTCTACGATGGAGCGACGAAAGGATGCGTCGCGTTATGAGGCGCCAGGCTCAGCGAGGCAGAAGTCTTCTTAGATTTGTGCGTGTTCTCAAGCGATAATATACGCGCCCGACGGAACAGTTCCTTCAAACTTCTTACGCCAAGAAATTCTCCTGAGTGCCCGTATCTCTAAAGACGAGGTGCTTGTAGCTGAAATAGTTCATGATCGCAATGAAGACGCCGCTTATGAGCTGGGCGACAAGATAGTGCACACTTCCGTATTCCACGAGCACAAAGACGAGTGTCGTATTGATTCCGAGCCCAACGAGCACAATGGTCAAAAATGTAAGAGCCTGAGCGTACAGATGATCCCGAGACGCGTCCTTAAAGGTCCAGAGTTTTTGCAGCGAGAAACTTACCCAAAAAGCGAGTAAAAATGCAACTATCGATGAAAATACGTACCAGACGCTCAAGAAGTGCGTAAGCAAAAAGAGAGTACTGAGGTTCACGAGAGTCGCAATACCTCCAGAGATACAGAATCGGGCGATGCGCATCGGTGATGGGTAGAGGGTGTTGGCGCGAGCGCGAGCCTCTTTGATCAGGAGCAAGAGGTTGGCAACCATACGTAGGCCGAAGTGTAGCATATGGCTTAGAATCTTGTTCTAGCTCCGCATTTCACCCGATGGTATAGTGTACCCCTAAACGCTCTTACAGTAGTCTATGTCTGATTTTTATGAAGGAAAAAAGGTGCTGGTGACCGGCGGGGCCGGTTTTATCGGCAGTCACGTCGTCGAAATGCTGGTAGAGCGAGGCGCACGAATAACTGTCCCGGTACGCTCAACTACCAAGACGAATTTCTTGGACTCCGTACGTGACCGAATCTCTCTCGTCGAAGCGGACCTACGCGACCGGCCGCGCGTCGATGAAATCATGAAAGGACAGGAAATTGTATTCAACCTCGCCGCCGCCAAGGGCGGGGGCATCGCGCATAGCATGAAGCATCATGGCAGCCTCTTCCGCGATAATATGCAGCCTTTTTTACAAGTCCTTGATTCGGCTCGTGAAGCCGGTGTCGAGCGATTTTTGGTGGTGAGCTCAGCCTGCGTGTATTCGCGTGATGCGAGCAATCACGCCCTCGAATCGGAAGGATTTTTGGGCACTCCGGAAGCGGCCAATGCCGGCTACGGGTGGTCCAAGCGCATGGAGGAATATATGGGCCAAGCATACGCAGAGGAATTCGGTATGAAGATCGCTATCGCGCGCACGTACAACGGATACGGTCCGCGAGACGATTTTTTTGCCGAATATAGTCACGTCATTCCCGGTCTCATCAAGCGGATATTCGAAGGCGAGAATCCGCTCGTCGTGTGGGGGACGGGCACGCAGACGCGCTCTTTTGTCTATGCTACCGATTTTGCGCGCGGAGTACTCGACGTATGCGAGAAATACGCTGTCGCCGACCCGCTCAATATCGGGAGTGATGAGGAGATATCTATCGCCGACCTCGCGCGCCTTCTCATTGAACTTTCCGGAAAGAATGTGGAGGTCAAATTTGATACATCAAAACCGGATGGCCCGCTCCGCCGGAGCGCGGACACAACAAAGGCATTTGAAAAGACGGGCTTCCGTTCGCAAATGCCCTTGCGCGAAGGGTTGAAGAAAAGCATCGAGTGGTACCAAGCGCACAAGTAAACATGTCTGTAACACTCATCGCAGCGACGTGGAATGAGCTTGAGGCCGCGAGGGTCGTCTTGCCGCGCATAGACCGGAAGTGGGTGGACGAAATTATCGTCGTAGACGGCGGTTCGACCGATGGCACGGTGGAATTCTGTCAGTCGCAGGGCTATACCGTATTTACTCAAAAAGAGCGTGGCTACGGAGCCGCGATGAAAGAGGCGGGGGCGATGGCGCAAGGGGAACTGGTGATAGAGTTTCCGCCCGACGGCAATTCACTTCCAGAGAAAGTTCCCGACGTCATCAAGAAATTACAGGAAGGGTATGACTTCGTTATCGCCTCGCGCTACGCGCCGGGAGCGAGAAGCGATGATGATGATTTCTTGACTGCGATAGGGAATTGGGGATTTACGCTCCTGACCAACATTCTCTTTGGAAGCAGGTATACCGACGTGCTTGTCGGCTTTCGTGGCTACCGGAAGGGCGCCTACGCGAAACTCGACATGACGGCAACGGGACTCGACTGGTCTATACAGATGCCGATACAGTTCAGAAAAAAAAGACTGCGCGTCGCAGATATTCCCGCAATCGAGCCCGCGCGTATCGGCGGGGTGCGCAAGATGCGGCCATTTCAGACCGGCGTGCGGATACTGAAGACACTCATCAAGGAGCGTTGTACTCTATACTAGTAGTATGTATAAGAACATTTCCAGCTGCCGCATCTGCGGCAATACAGAGCTGAAACAAGTCCTCGATCTCGGGGAGCAGTATCTTTCCTCCTCTTTTGTGAAGAGCAACGACGAAGTCGGTGAGACTTCAAAGACTCGCGTCCCGCTTACGCTCCTTTTGTGTGATACCTGCGGCTTGGTCCAACTGAGGGAAACGGTAGACCGCGATTTGATGTACCGAAGCTACTTCTATCGCTCGGGAGTTAATCCGATGATGCGGGATGCACTCGCCGACGTGACGCGGGATATCAAAGCACACGCTTCTCTTAAAGAAGGGGATTCGGTACTTGATATCGGCTGCAATGACGGAACGATGCTTACGTACTTCCCGATAACCATGCGCCGCATCGGCATGGACCCCGCGCAGAACATCAACAGGCACGCGCTCGATTCCTCAATTACCGTTATCGAGGATTACTTCTCCGCGGAGAAAGCGAGTGCCGCGAACAACGGAGGCCTTTTTCAGTCAGTTTCATCCGTGGCGATGTTTTATGACCTCGATGATCCGAATGCATTCGTCGCTGAAGTGAAATCTGTCCTCGCTCCGGGTGGGACGTGGTGTGTACAACTGAGCTACCTTGCGACGACGGTGCAGACGATGAATTTCTACGACATTTGCCACGAACATCTTTTGTACTATTCCTTACGGACGCTCAAGTTCCTCATGGAGAAACACGGGCTCAAGATAATCGACGCTTCACTCAATGAGGTGAACGGGGGAAGTCTGCGATTCTTTGCGGTTCACGATGACGACCCGCGGGCAGCCTCGCCCGCTTTCCGCGAGATTGAAAAGGCGGAGGAATCACTTGGTCTTGGCGAGCCCGCCACGTACGAGCGCTTTAATGCGTCGATTCAAGACCTCAAGCGCGTCACGCTTGATTTCATAGAGGCTGAGAGAAAAAACGGTGGTCTCGTCGTCGGACTCGGTGCGTCGACCAAGGGCAACGTGCTCCTGCAATATTTCGGTATCACGAAAGATACGCTCCCCGTCATCTCGGACCGGTATGCGGAGAAGGTAGGCTTGCGCACGCTTGGCACGGATATCCGCGTCGTATCCGAGGAGGAAGCGCGCGACATGAAGCCATCGGCAATGCTCGTACTCATATGGTTCTTCAAAGAGGAACTTTTAAAGCGGGAGCGACAGTATCTTGAAGATGGCGGGAAATTATTCTTCCCGATGCCGTACCCGCACGTGGTCACCAAAAACGGCGAGGAGCGATTAGGTTAGGCTTTCTTCCGCAGTACCCACCAGTGGGGGAATGAGAGGCTCTCTTCTTTTGTATAATTCGAGTGTTTTATGAGAAGCTCGTCCGCTATCATTCTGATATGCGGCAGAGATTGCTGAGCTTTCGTGTAGTCAGAGAAGTTGTACATCGTGCGGTAGAAGTACCACTGGCTGAGACTCCTGAGCATATTTCCTTTGAGGAAGGATAGCGTCCATTGCATATCGTCGAGCAAGAGGTGGCCGCCCGGTTTCAAGAGTTTGTCCGCGAGCACTATTGCGGGGAGGTCTATATAGAAGGTGTGATGACCGTCGACGTAAATGACGTCGAACTGCTCGCCCCTTTGGAGCATCTCAAAAAGCGTCCACGAATACGTGCCAGTGGAGTTCATCGCGAAAGAAATGTTCTTCGTATCCAATTCTTTGATGGCGAGCTCCTCTTTGTGAGCCTCGCACACACTCTTGAAGTCACAACCGACGTAAGAGATATTTTTTTCACCCACGAACTTCAACCGCTCGAAGTGGGGGAATTCCCCGATACCGATTTCTAGAAATTTCCCGCCCGATATACCTTCAAGCAATGTTCTGATGCTCCTCTCTTTGCTCACCCTCGGATCTTCTCCCGCGTTTTTCTGAGCGTAGGTAAAGCCCAAATTCCTGAGCTTGAATATTAGCCACAGGGGAGAGTAGAGGAGGTGGAGAAGTTTCTTACCCCCACGCACCTTCAAAAGTCGAAAGAATTTTTTTGTCTCCATAGGCTTCATCATACGATTATTGCCTCCTGTCTCGCTTGCCAAAAGAGGTACCCGAAGACTATAAACGTGATTGCTTGGGAGATGATAGTAGCCCATATAGCTCCCCAAATACCGAAGGGCGGAAGGAGGAGGATAAAAAGAGCGATTTTCACGATAGGCAGTATCGCTTGCGAGATGTAGAGCTCCTTTTTCTTCATGTGCGCCACCAAGGCACTGCTCAATATCGAAACGGGAGTGAGTACGAGAGAAAGAGCCAGTATTTGGGTATAGATGACTGCTCCGACGTACGCGGGGAAGAGAAGCTTGAAAAGGAGAGGCGCAAGAAGGATGTAGCAGACGACAATGGCAAGCATCACACCCACGAGGAACAGTATTTTTCTCGGAAGAGATTTTTGCAGCTCCGAAAAATTGCGCTCGCTTAGTTTGGGGAAGGCGAGCTTCACGGGAATATCGACGAGCAATTTGAGTTGCGCGATAGGGGTCTGCGCGAAGGCGTAGAGCGCGAGCGGTGCGGCACCCAAGTAATGGAAGACGAGAACCTTGTCGATGTTTTCGCCGACTTTCCCGAGTATTCCCATAAAGCTGAGATGTTTTACGAAGGGGATAGTCTCGGGATCTACGGAGTGGTTCGGCCGGTATTTCTGTACTGTGAAGTAGTGAAGTATAAGGTTTACCGCTATGCCAGAGACAAAATACACGAGTATCAGGTGTATCGGGTTTTGTGTGAGAAAGAGGGAGCTTATCAATATGAGAGCCGGAATGAAATCAGCAATACTGTCGAATATCGATTGTGTCTTGAAGTCTTTTTTCCCTGAGATGAATTGGCTGAAGAAGGAGGATCCCGTAAGAAGCGAATTGCATAGGGCGACAACAAGGAACGAAATCGCAAGTACGTTGTTGCCATTGACGAAGTAATACAAAGCGACTGCTAACGAGATTCCCGTCATACCCAGTCCCCATTTCATGTATGCGGAGATGCCTGAGCGCAGTGCGCCTTCATAACCGCGCGCAACAGCTTGGGTAATTCCGGTACTCATCCCCGTGAGAGCGAAGGCTGCGATAACGCCCGCTCCCGCGAGCACGAACTTATACGTACCGAATACTTCGGGGGGAATAAGATTAGCCATCGCGGCGGCGAGAAGAAGCGAGGAGAACATTCCGACACCCTTTGCAAGCGTAAGCCAAAATCCTCCCTGCACCATGTAGAGCATGTCGGTCTTGGTATACGTCTCGCTCCAGCGAAGTGCTTTATAAAGCCCATGTTTGAGCGACCTAAACATTCCGTCCATGCTACAGTGAAAGCTCTCTGCGTGCCAGTAATATCACGTATGATACAATCCCGCACGTATGAATGATGTCGTAGGTGTGACCACCTCATCACGGGCGGGGAATTCCATCAGTACGACTTTGCGACAGCCTTTTTTTGTCGCCTACATCTCCTGCCTCATTGTCATCGCAAGTCTCTCGCTCTACCTTCTACCGCATGTCCTTCAGGGTGATGCAATTAGCTATGTCGATGCAGCGAAGGCGTATGCAGGAAATGTCCATCTAAATATCGACCTTCCCCCCGGACCCCTGACCCGTGAGACCGTTACTCCCGAGATCGTCTCGGTGCATCGCATGCTTACCTCGACGTTAGGTATTGAGATATTACGGTTCTTCGCGTGGATTACGGGTTCGTTTGAGGTGGGGTGGCTTGTCATGGATACATTCCTGCTCTTCGGCGGCAGCATCGTACTGTATCTGCTCCTTGCGCGATTCTACGAAAGTGAGAGCGTGGCATTTATCGGCGGCCTCTTCTTCGCTGGGAATTATTCAATGCTTTCGCAGGGAATGGGGTATTTCATGGATATCGGAGGATGGTTCTTCTACCTCCTCGCCCTCCTTCTGGTCTATCTCTACATAGAATCTTCCAATTACCGGATGCTCGTAATCGCAGCGCTCATTATCGCGTGCGGTGGTCTTTTTAAGGAAAATGCGTATATGGCGTGTATCCCGATCGGGACAATATTGTTGTTTCAACACTACCGCACACCACTCGCTTTTCTCGCACGATCAGTGCCTCTCGCTTTAATCGTCATCTTGCCGGCAGTGGTACAGCATATCCACATTTATCGTGAGTATGGATACACGTACTCATATTGGGTAAATTTAAGTCAAGATTTTTACGAATACGACTCTGTCCTCGTCGAGTATTTCAAAAGCTTTGGCTCACTCCTCACGTTGCTCGCGCCACTCTCACTCTTTGGAGCCTATGAATTTGTTCGGAGGTTTTTTGACCCATCTTTTGGAACCAAAAAACAGGTATTTCTCGTTTCAGTCCTTATATCCGCGATTCCTGCAGCACTCTGGCCGGCTATCACGCAGCGCGTCCTTTTCTTGGCGGTACCGGGGCTTATCCTCCTTGCAGGACTCTTTATCAAACGCTTCGAACGATATTGGTATGCGTTCTTACCCGTTGTCATTCTCTACGTGCTTGCGGCTCTCACGATGGATTCCTTCATTCTCGATTACGTAAATCTACCGATTTAATATGTCGCGAAAGCCCATCGTGCATCTCGCGTATACGATCCCATTCGGTCGAACGCGCGCCAGGCGCGCGCTCGACAAAGCGCTTCGACTGATGCACATAACTCCGCTCCATCGGTTTGCACACGATGCACTCATTCCGTGGCAGCACCCGATACGTGCGCCGCATAGCATCACGCACAACCTTCTCGACGCCATTCGCGCACGCGGATACGATGTCCGGCTCTATAGTTTGTATGAGCACACAGTCGCGCGTCTTATGCCGGGGGATATATTTATCGGGCAGCCCGTGCCACGCGGCGGCTTCGGTGTCACACGAGCGGATACAGACGACACCGAGTCGGTGACCTCGAGGACCATACGCAAGTACCCGGGCGCTCGAAACTTTCTGATGATGCCCTACTCGCACGATGCCCAATACTCACTCTTCTGGAAGGATTTGTTGCGGGATAACAATGTCGCAGGCGGTGGAGCTGTTTTCATAGGTGGGGAGATTTGGGAGCGTGATTGGGAGAAAAAATCACCGTTTGCGGATCTCGGACAACTTAAGAAAATCCACGTAACCCGCATGGGTATTGACGCATCAGAGTATCCGCTCGTCAAAAAGAGTTTCAATCCAAAGGGCAAGCGCAAGTATCTCTATATCGGCCATACAGCGTGGTACAAAAATACTGCTGAATTAGAGCGGATTGCAGCAGCAATGCCGCAGTACGAATTTGCTCATATAGGCGGTGGCGAGGTAGCGGGGTGGAAGAAGCTTGCGAACTTTGCAACGCTCACGCCTGAATATATGAAAAAGCTTGCGAGCGAGTACGACATCTTTGTGAATGTCAGCACTGCTGACCCTCAGGCGACGACCATCGTGGAACAGATGTGTTTCGGGCTTGCGATTGCGTGTACGCCGGAAACGGGGTACGACTATCCAGCCCTCGCAACTCTGCGCACCAACGATACGGAGCACAATATCCGCGTTCTACAGCACCTACAGGAAGTGAATGAGGCAGAACTACTTATGCAAGCGAAAGCTCACCGGGCGATTGCGGAAGAGAAACACGGGTGGGCTCAGTTTACGAACAAAGTTCTGGATTTCACGGGAATCCACTAGAGCCGGTCACTCTACGACGTGAGGGGTGATGAATTTCAAGTGGGGAAATTTGGGAGAGATTTTGCTTTTCAAGAAATCTGCGATATTCCAAGCGAGAATGAGAGCGTGAGTGACCTCTTCGCTTATAGCGTCGTCAGAGCGTATCGGAAGGTGTGAACCGGGAGTATATTTGCCGATTTTTAATGGGGATGCGTCGGTGGCGAAGTCGATCAATGTGGTGTCTATGCCGCAGTAGTTTAAAAGCGTATTTCCTTTTGCAGCTGCACCTATCGCGACAACTTTCCCGCCTCCTGATCGAGCATCAACCAATTCTTTCAGCAAATGTATCTTGCAGTCTCGAACGCTTGCCGCGAATTTCTTCCAAGTGTCCACATCGTAGAGTCCCGACTCCTGTTCGAGCGCGATCTGCTTTTTTACCAGCGGACTTTCCTCACCATATCCGACAAAGATCCGTATCGATCCGCTCATGTAGTCATTTTCCTCAAGATGGGTTATAGAAAGACCGAACTTTTTGAAAAAGGGTACGAGAGGCTTCACCGCGACATACGAGACGTGCTCAAGGTACACGACGTCAAAATGTTTTTTCCTGATGACTTCTAGGAAGTAAGGAAGTTCAATTACGAAGCTGCCGCTTTTGTCCAAGACGGAAACTACGGATTCCATGAATTCATCGAGAGGGGAAATGTGATTGAATGCGTTCGTTATCGTAATTGCTTTTGCACGACCTTTTTTCAAGATCATTTTGGCGGACGAATCGTTGAAGAAATCGTTGATCGTAGGAATGCCATTCTTCTCGGCAAGCGCTACGATGTTTGGAGCTGGATCTACTCCTTGGATAGATGCCCCAAGATCTTTGAATGCACCGAGGAGAGTGCCTATGTTGCTGCCGATATCCACTACGAGTTCTCCCTTCTGTACTCCCGCTCGCTCGCTTACCTCCTTCGCCATATCGGTGAAGTGTCCTACTGAGATTTTAGAATTGCCGGAGTCGTAGCTGTAGTCGTTTTCTTGATAGCGGACTTCTGCGGGGACGACGAAACTGTTCATCCCATGTCCGCAATTCCGGCAGAGAAGTACGGAAAGAGGATAGCGTCTCTCCGCTTCTTGAAGCTGACTCTCTTTGAGAAAGAAGTCCGCGAGCGGATGGAATCCAAGGTCGAGGACCTTCTCCAGCTCGCTAGAGCCGCACAGATGACAATTCGTGACCTTCATAGGGTGATTGTATCTTCGATAAAGGGACCATCTTTAAATGCGTACATGAGGGCATCTTCGATGATCCCCACTTCGTGACCACCCCGTATCATGAGCAGACATTGGCCAGCCGTAATGTTCTTCTTCTCAATCAGGTCTCCTTTCTCATCAAAAATACTGGCCTCGATCGCACCCTTCATCACAACGATAGCCTCCTGAGGTTGCTGGGTAGTCTTCGCGATTTTTTTGTGGGTGTGTTTTGCGACCACATGGTCTTTCTTGCGGTTCATGAGGAGTAATTGGATGGACCACGCCGGATCCGTGGCAGGAAACGCGCCCTCTTGGATTGATGCAAGGTCCACGATAACTGCAAAGATTTCTCCTCCCGATTTAATTTCAGTTCTCATTTGGGTGCGCTAGGTCATAATCCACCATTGCTCGGACGATTTCGTGGAACTTCATTTTCGGTTTCCATCCAAGCTTCTCTATCTTCGAGGCATCTCCCAAAAGCAAGGGCACTTCGTTGGGTCGTTTGTATTTGTCGTCTATTCGTACGAACTTTTTCGACTCAAGCCCCACATATGAGAACGCTTCTTCGACGAACTCTCTTATTGTATGAGTCTCTCCAGTCGCCACGACGTAGATATCAGGCTTTTCCTGCTGCATTATCAGATAGATAGCCTCCACAAACTCGGGCGCCCATCCCCAGTCGCGCTTGGCGTCCAAATTGCCTAATACGAGAGAATCTTGTAGACCGAGCTTAATCTTTGCCACCGCCTTGCTGACCTTTTTTGTGACGAACGTACCCCCACGTCTCGGGCTCTCGTGATTGAAGAGTATTCCCGTGGTGGCAAACATGCCATACCCATCTCTGTACTGTCTCGTGAGGTGAAAGGCCGCCAGTTTCGAGAGTCCATAAGGACTCTGGGGTATCATCGGAGTATTTTCGTTATATGGAGCAGGCGTCCCCGGCACACCAAACATTTCCGAACTCGACGCCTGATAAAATTTGGTATGAGGGGATAATTTCCTTAGGGCTTCAAGAACATTTAATACACCGACCGCGTTCGACTCGAGGGTGTATTGCGGCACCTCGAAGGATACTTTTACGTGAGACATGGCCCCGAGGTTATAGAATTCATCAGGCTTAACTTCTGAAATTATGCCGGATATTGATGGGCTGTCGGTAAGATCACCGTGGTACGTGTGAAAATTTGGATTTCCGACAATGAGATGATCTATCCGAGCTGAGGCAAAAGAAGAGAGGCGGCGCATTATCCCGTGCACCTCGTATCCTTTTGAGAGAAGAAGCTCCGCCAAATATGAACCATCCTGACCAGTTACTCCGCTAATGATCGCTTTTTTCATATGGGAAAGACCAACATAATATCACACATTAGTGAGTTTTTAACCCATCTTCGAATCCTCTTAGAATGACTTCGGTGCGGGCAGTTTTTAGTGAGATTATTTCTCTGCCACGTTCTTCACGTACCATTCGTACGTACTTCTGAGGCCCTCCGGCAGCTCTATGGAGTGATGCCAGCCGAGAGCGTGAAGCTTGCTCACGTCGAGAAGCTTGCGCGGTGTTCCGTCGGGTTTCGAGGTGTCCCACATGATATCTCCGGAGTATCCCACCGTATCCTTTACCTGCTCGGCCAATTCCTTGATTGATACGTCAGTGCCCGCGCCGACGTTGATAATTGAGGGGTCATTGTACGTTTCCATGAGGAATACAGAGGCGTTCCCCAGATCTTCAGAATGCAAAAACTCCCGTTTCGGCGCGCCTGTGCCCCACACGGTGACCGAAGAGATGCCCGAGTTTTTCGCTTCGTGGAAACGTCTCAAGAGGGCTGGCAGCACGTGTCCGCGCTCGGGAGAGAAGTTGTCGTAGGGACCATAGAGATTCGTCGGCATCACGGCGATAAAGTTGGAACCGAATTGGCGTCTGTAGGCCTGACACATCTCTATGCCGGCAATCTTGGCTAGCGCATAGCCACTGTTCGTCTCCTCCAAAGGCCCTGTCATGAGGTATTCCTCTTTTATCGGCTGAGGAGCGAGTTTGGGATAGATGCAGGAGCTGCCAAGGAAAAGGAGTTTTTTTACGCCAGAGAGATGCGCCTGATGCAGCACGTTGGTCTGAACGATGATATTCTCACGGAAGAAATCCGCTGGATACGTATTGTTGGCAAGAATGCCACCAACGCGAGCGGCTGCGAGGAAGACATACTCGGGTTTCTCAGTCTCGAAAAAGAGTCGGACCGCTTCCGCATCCATGAGTTCGAGCTCCTCGTGCGTGCGTGCGACTATATTCGTATAGCCGTTTTTCTCCAGATTGCGCACGATGGCAGAGCCCGCTAGTCCGCGGTGCCCTGCGACATAAATTTTTGCATCTTTCTCCATGTCTTACTTGAGTGCCGCAAGTGCGCCGGTAATGCGGGCACGGACGTTGGGGTGCAGGTCGGGCGCGTCGATAGGCAACCACTGCACCTCACTGTGCTGACTGTCGAGTGTCACTGCCTCGTCTTCGAGAATACATACAAAGTATACATCGACGGCGTGGTAGTTCACCCCTTCAAAGATTGAAGAGTCGTTTATCTCGTTCAGAACGCCCGCAAATAAAAGTCTCTCTGGAGGAACCGAAAGGCCAAGTTCCTGCTTCGGAATGCGTTCTGCAGCTTCCAAGAAACTTTCGTTCTTATAGAAGCGTCCGCCAAAGCTGTAGAACATTCCCGCGTACGGTTCATTGAGGCGCTTGCCTAGAAGAATCTTCTTCTTGTCCGCGCTCAGGAAGACGACGTCGACGGTAACGATAGGGAACTCCTCCATCGCAGCGCGGTAGCGCTCAAGCGGCACCATTCCTCCTACACGTTTTTCACTCATGCGTCTTTTTTGTCCAAACTCGCGAGGTCAGCTTCTATCATGATGCGGATAAGCTCTTTGAATTTGACCTTCGGCTTCCAGCCGAGTTTTTTCTTCGCCTTCGTTGCGTCACCGAGGAGGATGTCGACTTCTGCGGGGCGGTAGTAGTGCGGGTCTATTTCGACGAGCGTCTTGCCTGTCTTCTTGTCGATACCTTTTTCTTCCTTACCTTTTCCTTTCCACACGATATCAAATCCCAAAATCTTCCCCGCCTCTTCGACGAGCTCGCGGACGGAGTGTGTCTCGCCCGTCGCAAGGATGTAATCATCGGGCGTTTTCTGCTGAAGCATGCGCCACATACCTTCCACATAATCTTTTGCGTAGCCCCAATCTCGTTTTGCGTCGAGATTGCCGAGGTAGATCTTTTCCTGCATACCACACTTGATCCGCGACATTCCTGCGGTCACTTTGCGTGTGACGAATGTCTCGCCACGACGAGGTGATTCGTGATTGAAGAGGATTCCGTTGACTGCAAAGAGCCCGTAGCTCTCGCGATAATTCTTCGCAATCCAGAATCCGAAAACCTTCGCGCATCCATACGGTGAGCGCGGATGGAATGGGGTTGTCTCCTTTTGCGGAACCTCCGCAGCCTTGCCAAACATCTCGGAAGATGAGGCCTGATAGAAACGCGTCTTGATTCCGGTCTCACGAATCGCATCGAGCATGCGCAACGTACCGAGCGCATCCACATCGGCGGTATATTCGGGGATGTCGAAGCTTACGCGCACATGGCTTTGCGCGCCGAGGTGATATATCTCATCCGGCTTCACTCTCTCGAGGATGCGGTTCAAACTACTTGTATCAGATAGGTCGCCGTAATGGAGAAACAGCCGGACATCCTTCTCGTGAGGATCTTGCAGGATATTCTCGATGCGACCGGTGTTGAAGCTGCTGGAACGGCGAATGATTCCATGCACCTCATAGCCCTTTTCAAGCAGCAATTCTGCGAGGTAGGAGCCGTCTTGGCCGGTGATTCCTGTTATAAGGGCTTTTTTCATAGTGATTTGTCTGTGCATGGTAGCCTCGGCGGGCTTATTTCGCAAGGGAAATCAGTCATCGGACCCCGCCTTCAGTGTATTGCGTGAAAGCTATCCTGATAATATACTTATGGCTATTAAGAAGGAGAACCACATAATCAAGACTCGATTCGGATCTCACGTCTGCGTGTTCGAAAAGGATACAAAAGGATACGTCGTGGTAGCAAAAGATATCAAAGGTGTCGTGACGTGGGGTAAGAATTTGACTCATGCGAAAGCGATGGCCAAAGAAGCGCTTGAGCTCATGATCGAGACGACTGCCATCGAGTCTCCGCTGTCTGTTGCCGTAAAGAATAATAAATACCAGGTAGCATGAGCATCATTCCGATAATCGGAGTACGCATTATGCTGCGGGTACTCCAAAGGGCCGGCTTTTTCGTTGTACGCCAAGTCGGTAGCCACCTAAGGCTCGAGAACCCTCTGACGAAGAAATTGGTCACGCTACCAATGCATGCGGGCGATTTATCACGAAAAATGGTTGCGACAATATTGAAACAAGCGGGAATTAGCCTGCAGGATTTCCTGAGACTTCTGGGTAAATAAAGAATAAGGACGGACGGGAGATTTGGTTGCACGGGAAGGCCGGGAAGTGCATACTTCTGCCAATGCAGAAGCAGAAGAAGAAATCTCCTGTCTGGGCTCCCGATTTGTCCGCGCTGAGCGCGGCTACAAATCGCAGTCCCGTCTGGGTAGCGGTATCGGGCGGCTTTGACCCGATTCACATCGGGCATATACGGATGTTTCGCGAAGCGAGGCAGCTCGGTGACAAGCTCGTCGTCATTATGAACAATGACAATTGGCTCCGCAGCAAGAAGGGCTTTACATTTATGCCGCAGAAAGAGCGTGCAGAAATAATTCGCCACCTTCCGTTCGTTGATAAAGTCGTATTTACCGACCACAAGAAAGGTGATGCCGACAAAAGCGTCTCGCGGACGCTCGAAAAGGTACGACCGGATATTTTCGCGAATGGCGGCGACAGATTCTCAAAAAATGTCCCAGAAGTCGCTGTGTGCAAGAAGCTGGGAATCAAAATGGTTTTTAATGTGGGACAGGGAGGCAAGGTGCAATCGTCTTCATGGATGATTAGTAATTCGCGACGTCCCGCATCTAAGAGCGTCCGTCCGTGGGGGGAATATTACGGATGGGATCAAGGCGAAGAATGGAACCTTAAAACTATTTATGTGAAGCCGGGGAAGCGCTTGAGCTTGCAGTACCACCATCATCGCGAAGAATGGTGGCTGCTTGTCGAGGGCGACGCGACCGCAACAGTGCACGAAGGCAAAGAAGAACTCACGATACCTCTTCGCAAGGGGGAAGTATTCCGTGTCGGAAAAAAGCAGGTACACCGGCTGTCTTCTAAGAGGGGCGGAGTTATTGTCGAAGTCGCATACGGGACATTTAGTGAAGAAGACATCGTCCGGCTCGAGGATGACCACGGTCGCGTCCCAAATAGAAAACGGAAAACCCAGTGATATACTTGCCGCTATGATACTTGAGAAGACTCTCCGCTGGACCGTCATCGCTCTTCTATTCCTCCTCACTCTTATTCCGTTCTTGGTTCCACAGACACTCTTCTTCCCATTCATCACCGGCAAGAACTTCGCCTTCCGTATTCTCGTCGAAGTGATGGCGGGGGGCTGGCTCGCGCTCGCGCTCGTATATCCGCAGTATCGTCCGCGCCGGTCATGGATACTCGCTGCCTTCGCGCTCTTCGTCTTCATCATCGCACTCGCCGACGCCTTCGGCGCGTATCCGTTCAAAAGTTTTTGGAGCAATTACGAGCGCATGGATGGGTGGGTGACGCTTGCGCACCTCTTTACGCTCGTCGTCGTCGCCTCTTCGATGCTGAATACCGAGAAGCTCTGGCGCGCTTTCTTTCAGAGCACGCTCGGGGTTTCTATCGCAGTTGCGGGGTATGGTTTCCTCCAGCTCTTCGGGGTCGCGAGCCTTACCGCAGGATTCTCGTCGCTCTCCCGCCTTGATGCGACCTTCGGCAACCCTATCTACTTGGCGGTGTATATGCTCTTCCACGTATTCATTGCAGCTCTCTTGTGGGCGCAGGCCTGGGGCGCGAGCCGTCCTGGTTCGAGATCTGGATTTTCCTTCGCGTATGGTTCGGTACTTGTCATCGATTGTATCGTTTTACTTTTGACAGCGACGCGCGGAACGATTCTCGGGCTTATTGGAGGGGCTTTTATTTCGGCTGTCCTCATTGCGCTCTTTGCGCGCGATTCTCATCAGAAACTCGCTCGCGCAGCACTCGGTATTACGGTAGGTCTCGTCGTGCTCGCGGGAGGATTTTTCTTGGTGCGCGACGCAGCATGGGTGCAGCATGTGAGTTTCTTGCAGCGTCTTGGGACAATTTCCGCATCAGACAGTACGACCAAAGCTCGTTTCTATAATTGGGGAATGGCGTGGGAAGGGGTAAAGGAGCGTCCGCTCCTCGGCTGGGGGCAGGAGAATTATGCCGTCGTATTCGACAAATACTACGACCCGCGCATGTATTCAGCAGAGCCATGGTTTGACCGCGTGCATAACGTCGTCTTCGATTGGCTTGTCGCGGGCGGCATTCTCGGCCTCCTCAGCTATCTCAGCATTTTTGCGGCAGCACTTCTCGCACTGTGGCGCCGTTCACGGGATGCCAAGGTCGCGCCCGCTTTCACGGTTGTCGAGAGCAGCATCCTGACGGGAGTCTTGGCTGGGTACTTTTTCCACAACCTGTTCGTGTTCGACAACGTGATGAGCTATATTCTTTTTGGTTTCATTATTGCTTATATCGCGTGGCGCAAGAGCGCCGGAGCCCGCCCCCTCTGGAGCGTGTCGTTGCCAGAGCAGAGCATGCCCGTCGTCGCCGTTGTCGCGGCGCTTATCGTATGGGGAGCCGCCTCGTGGATAAATGCTTCGGCCTTGGCGCAGAATCGTCTACTCATTCAAGCGATTAGTCCTCACACCGAAGGAGTCTCGAAGAATCTCGAATATATTAAAAAGGCGATAGCTGAAGGCTCGGTGGGCACGCAGGAAGCGCGGGAGCAGCTCGTGCAAATGGCGACGAAGATATCCTCCATCTCCGGAGTCGATGTGAAGACCAAGCAGGCGTTCTATGACCTTGCGGTGGCAGAAATAAAACTCCAACAAGAAGCATCACCCCTCGATGCGCGACCGGCGCTCTTCCTGGGACTTCTCCACGATTCGTTCGGAAATTACGTTGCGGGAGCTGAGGCGCTCAAGCATGCACTTGCTCTTTCTCCGACAAAGCAATCCATTTTGTATGAATTGGCGCGCAATGCGCAGATGCGAGGGGATGTCTCGGGCATGATGCGATATCTCAGTTCGGCCTACGAATTGGAAACAGAGAATGTACAAGCTCGCATTTTGTATGCAGCAGCAGCGTTGGCTACCAAGAACGACGCACTCGCGAATGAATTGATCGCACCTATTATTCCGACGGGCGAGGCAGCAGACGCACGCATCACAAGCGCCTACCTTGCACAAAAACGATACGACAAAATAGCTGCCATCTGGGAGCCATACGTGAAAGCGCATCCAGAAGATGTCCAAGGATATTTCACGCTCGCGGCTGCCTACTATGGAATGGGTGAGCGCACGAAAGCCATCGCGGCGCTCGAAGCCGCATCGAAGCTCTCTACCGATGTCGCGCTCCAAGCAGCAAGGTTTATCGAACAAATACGCAACGGCACACTCCAGCTCCAATAACCATTGCCGTTTTAGACCCCGCTTCCTGTCGTACAGGATTTTTTCTGAGCGTACAATATTTTTTTCTCTAGATTTTTTTGTCGACACTTCGAAGAAAACAAAAGAAAAGTTATCCACATTCCTCTGCGATGTTTGTGATGTGTGAGCGCTTGAGTGCAATAATGAAATAGTAATCGCACCTTCGCATCACTGCGCAAGTGCGGGTCGAGCTTAACACTCAAACAAAAAATATTTATATGGCAAAGAAAAAGAAGGCAACAAAGAAGACGGCAAAGAAGCACCGATAGCGTGCTGCCTGCATCCCTTGGATGTGGGTACTTCTTCAAGACGACTCCCCGCAAGGGGGGTCGTTTTCATTTCAGAGTGTTTACTTGAATCGCAATAGGAGTCGATTTGATGTAGGATTGTCCAATGACATTTTGGAAGAGGCTATTTGGGGATGAGAATCTCGCAGCTCTACGGGCCGCCGAGCCTATCGTTGCGGTCACCAATGCGCAGGAGGAGGGAATGAAAGCGCTCTCCGACCTGGCGCTGAAAGAAAAGACCGCTGAATTCAAGGGGCGGCTTCTTGAGGGTGCCACCTTGGATGAGATTGCCCCGGAAGCCTTTGCTGCGGTGCGGGAGGCGTCGCGGCGTACCTTGGGTCAGAGACATTTCGACGTTCAGCTTATAGGAGGCATGATACTTCATCGCGGCGATATTGCCGAGATGCGCACCGGAGAAGGAAAGACTCTCGTCGCGACTCTCCCCGCGTACCTCAACGCACTTTCGGGGAAGGGCGTGCACATTGTTACCGTCAACGACTACCTCTCGCGACGCGACGCAGTCTGGATGGGCGAGATTTACTACGCGCTCGGGCTCTCGGTGGGCATCATTAATCACGAAGCATCATTCATCTATGACCCCACGCACATGTCCTCTGAAGTTTTGGCGCAGGAGGATGCGGAAAGGGATACGATGGGCGCATTCAAGGTCATGCAGGATTTTCTCAGGCCTTGTACGAGACGGGAGGCGTATGCCGCTGATATCACCTACGGTACCAACAACGAATTCGGCTTCGACTATCTGCGCGATAATCTGGAATACGAATCAGGGAATTTACGACAGCATACCTATCACTTTGCTATCGTCGACGAGATAGACTCCATCCTCATCGATGAAGCCCGTACGCCGCTCATCATTTCTGCTCCCGTTTCCGACGCTGAATCCCTCTACGGACGCTTCACTCAGATAGCAGCGTCGCTCATACAAGACGAAGACTATGAGGTTGAGCACAAGCACAAGCAAATATCCTTGACCGATAGCGGCATCGAGAAGGCGCAGCGTGCGCTCGGTGTTGAGAATATCTATACCGATGCGGGTATCAAGTACGTGCACCACCTGGAGACTGCCGTCCGTGCCAAGGCGCTTTTTGCGCGGGATAAGGAATATGTCGTGAAGGATGGCGCAATTGTTATCGTGGATGAGTTTACCGGCCGCTTACAACCGGGCAGACGCTGGTCTGAAGGCTTGCATCAAGCGATCGAATCAAAAGAGGGGGTAGAGATGCAGCAAGAATCGAGAACGTTTGCTTCGATTACTTTCCAGAATTACTTCCGTCTATATAAAAAACTTGCGGGCATGACAGGTACAGCGGTGACCTCCTCAGAGGAGTTTTACAAGGTCTATGGGCTCAATACCGTCGTCGTCCCGACCAACAAAGTAGCGGTGCGAAAAGACCACGAGGACCTTATCTTCCAAAGCGAATCTGGAAAAATGAAGGCCATTGCGCGGCATGTGCGCGAATTGCATGAGAAAGGGCAGCCTGTCTTGGTCGGTACCGTATCCGTCGAGAAGAATGAAATCCTCTCAGCGCATTTTAAACAGGAAGGAATCCCGCACGAAATATTGAATGCGAAGAATCACGAACGAGAAGGTGAAATCATCGCACAGGCAGGGAAGAGGGGGGGCGTCACCATCGCGACCAACATGGCTGGTCGCGGTGTCGACATCAAGCTCGGTGGGAATCCGGGGAGTGATGAGGCGTCTGAAGAAGTAAAAAAGACTGGCGGACTCTTCCTCTTGGGCACCGAGCGCCATGAAGCACGTCGCATAGACAATCAGCTGCGAGGAAGAAGCGGGCGACAGGGAGACCCAGGGGAGACGCAGTTTTTCGTCTCGCTCGAGGATTCACTCATGCGTGTCTTTGCCTCAGATGTCATCAAGCGTGTCATGGGCACGTTTAAGATTCCCGAGGATGAGCCTATTTATAATTCGATGATAACGCGTGCGCTCGAGAAGGCGCAAACGCGCATCGAAGAGTTAAATTTTGATGCACGCAAACACGTACTCTCGTACGACGACGTTCTCAATATCCAACGCCAAAGCATATACACGCGTCGTCGTGCGCTCCTCACCGGGGATATTTCCGCGATAGACGAAGAGCTCACGCGTATTGCAGAATCGAACGAAGGATTCGCAGAGATGATTGAATCGAAGAAAAAAGAATTGGGAGACGGGTTCTATCCAATGACGCGGCGATTCCTTTTGCAAACAGTAGATTTTCTTTGGGTAGAACATTTGGAGGCGATGGAGTATCTCCGCAACTCGGTGAATCTTCGCGCATATGGTCAACGTGACCCGCTTGTTGAGTACAAAAAAGAAGGCCTCAAACTATTTCAGACGATGGAGAATTCGTATATGGCGCAGGTTGCAAATGTGCTGCCGAACATGACCACGGGGGGAGTACGGGCACCGAAAGCCGAGCAGGTTATCCACAAGGCGGTACGGACGATTTCTGCACCTTCGGGGGTGCCTTCGAATACCGGACACGGTCGCAATGATAAGGTAACAATCACGAATGGTACTGAGCGACGTGAGATGAAATTTAAGAAAGCAGAGCCTTTGCTTGCGAGCGGCGAGTGGCAAATTGCCAAAGAATAATTATCTCGGATGCCGAGATAGGCTTATTTTTCATAGAATCTCGGATTCTCGAATGTGCGAGACGGTAGCATTTGATGATTGGGCGGCGCTCGAGAGAACTCAACCGAACATAATGTTCATGGTGTTTCCAACGCGCATCACCACTGCGCGATTTCTTTCACGCTTCTTTGTTTGCTGCGCGAGGTTCTCTGAGCCCTCTCGAACGCCGCCCCTTCGAGGTTTTTGGTTGGGGGTGTTGGGGTGGTAGAGTACGCCCATATGGCGATATACGAGCCCACAATCGGTTTGGAGATACACGCAGAGCTCAAGACGCATACCAAGATGTTTTGCTGCTCCAAGAACGATGCAGACGCAACAGAGCCCAATGTAAATATCTGCCCCGTGTGCATGGCACATCCGGGTACGTTACCTGTAATCAACGGGGAAGCCGTGCGACAGGTTTTGCGCGTTGGCCTTGCTCTTGGCGCTGAGCTCGCTGATTACACGGAGTTTGATCGCAAGAATTATTTCTATCCCGACCTCCCAAAAGGCTATCAGCTGAGCCAATTTGAATTTCCTCTTGTTTCAGGCGGAGAACTCGCAGGTGTACAAATCACACGTATCCATCTCGAAGAAGATACAGCAAGCTCTATGCATCAGGAGGGGGTAGGCACGACGATTGATTACAATCGCGCGGGAGTACCACTCATGGAACTCGTGACTGAGCCCGTGATAAAGAGTGCAGAACAGGCTGGGGCATTTGCGCGTGAATTGCAGTTGCTCCTCAAATATTTGGGAGCGAGTAACGCAAATATGGAGAAAGGGGAGATGCGCGTGGAGGCCAACGTCTCCGTGAGCAAAGATGGATCGCGAGCGCAGGCATATGTAGAGCTCAAGAACATAAACTCTTTTAACGCCATGGAACGCGCCGTAAAGTACGAGATACAGCGCCAGATAGACGAATTGGAAAGTGGCGGGTTGATCGTGAAAGAGACGCGCGGCTGGGATGACGGTAAGCAGGCCACGTTCTCTCAGCGTATCAAGGAGGGGAGCGCTGACTATCGGTTTTTCCCTGATCCTGATTTGCCATCGCTTAAGCTCTCGGAAGTGCCAGAATTCAGCAAGGAATCTCTCAACGCAACGATGCCAGAGCTTCCGTGGGAGCGACGGGAGCGATATCTGGCAATCGGTATCAAGGCTGACGATGCGCAGCTGTATGTTCAGGAATCAGCGCTTGGGAGCTTCTTTGAGGACGTTATAGCCTTGATGAAATCAGACAGTGCGGGCATACTTCTCGCGAGTAACTACATTGCTAATGACCTCGTAAAGATTGTGCGAGATATCGAGAAACGAGATACAGGATATCAATCCAAAATCACAATATCAGCGGAGAATTTCAAAAAGATAATCGAGATGGTTGCCGGTAAGAGAATTTCTTCGCGGGCGGCAAAGGATTTGTTGATTGAATCTATGCGGAGTGGTAAGGATCCGGATGTCCTGGCGGAAGAGAGGGGATTATTCAGTTTTACAGGCGCAGATATCGGAACGATAGTAGATGACGTCCTGACGAAAAACACCTCAGTGGTGGAAGATTTCAAGGCTGGTAAGGGTGCAGCTCTTGAATTTCTTTTGGGACAATGCATGAAAGCCCTCAAAGGAGCCGGTAATCCTGAGAAGCTTAGGGAACTCCTGAAGGAGAAAATAGCCTCCTAAGCAATCCCCATCATTATCCACAGTTTCATTAACCGATATTGGCACCCCGAGGTACACTTCTCGGATGTCTGATGCCATGTGGTTAGAGGGTAAGGAGTACATATCGTCTAAACGAGCATCGCAGTTAAGCGGTTATGCTCAGGATTATATCGGACAACTTGCAAGAAAAGGACTCATCGATGCTCAAAGAGTCGGCGGCCTCTGGTTTGTCTCGATGGTCTCACTTACAGAGTATAAATCAAACGCTGATACCTATGTACCTCCTCAGCCGGAAAGAAAAACCGCCCCTGAAGCTGATTCTCTCGTCACGTTCGACGGGAAGGACCATATTTCTGCCTCCCGTGCCGCAAGTATAACGGGATACCACCCTGATTACGTGGGGCAACTTGCGCGCTCCGGAGCCATAATCTCGCGTCAGGTAGGCAATCGATGGTATATCGACAGGGAAGGCATTCTTGCCCATAAAAAAGAAAAAGACAACCTTTTAGGAGCTGTACAGGCAGAATCTGTCGGTATTTCTAGGAATAATGATGTTTCAATCCCCGCGGAAGAGCCCCATAAAAGCCACTACAATGGCCCAGGACCATTTTTAAACTATACAAGTGATAATAGAGACCTTTTGCCTGTAATGCCAAAAGCTAAGGAGATTCCAGAGAACGAAGAAGTAAAAAGCATTCATTTTCAAGAGGAGGATTTGGATAAAGAGTATGTGGTTCCAATTCGTAAGGTACGAACAATGACCACTTCTACGCACCCTTATTCTGGGGATAGAAGTACCGAGAAACATATCCCAGCGAGAGTCCGGACATCCGGAAAGACTATATATAAAGGGACATTCCGGACTCTTGGAGTCGCAGCACTGACAATCGTCATTGTCCTCTCCTTCGGCTTCGTCACGCTGAAGAATAGTTCAGTGTATGGCACGAATACAATACGGGGGGGAGTAGCTATTGAAAGGAATATGTTTACAGCCGGTGCGGCCGGTGCCCTCGAACGGATTGAGAATTTCCTGCAGAATTTCTTGGTAAAAGAACTCATCTACAAGAGGGTACAGTAGGTGTTGGTCTTTGAGCTCGTATATGTTCGACTTACGAAGTCGAACATGGAACAAGATACCTGGTGCGGTTCCCGGCCATGAACTATTGGCCGAGATAGGTTGTGAATACGTATCTCGGAATGCCGAGATATCTAAACCCGCACGAGAGTGTGTCCGCCGAAGGCCGATGCGAGAGGTTTGTGCCGGCACAAGCGTGTGCCGGCCGGCTCCTGCGGGCGACCTCGCGAGGTAGCGTTGACTCCTCGTGCGGCCCGCATGTGCTCATGCGTGCCCGAAACTCCTCGTGCGCCTCGCGGCGGCCCGAACGTGCTCGTTCGTGCCCGAAACTCATCATGTCGACATTAGCCGACATGATGCCCCTACGGGCGCCTCGCGGCGGTTTCGCTTATCCACACGTTTCTCCACTCGATGTCCACAGGATATCCAGAATAACTAGTAAAATACTAGATATATCGGGCATCCGAACATGCATGAGTGACGAAATCTTTTTTGACGGTAAACGCTACATTTCCGCAAATGATGCGGCTGCCTCAGCCGACCTCACTCGAGACTATGTCGCCCGGCTTTGCAGAGACGGAAAAATCTCAGGTAGGCGAGTCGGCAAACATTGGTACGTTGAACAGGAGTCGCTCAAGAATTTCCTCGTCACTCAAGAATATGCAAAAACTCTCCGCAGCGAATCCCTCGCCACCGAGCGGGCGCGACAGTATCAGGAAGCGACGGGAAATCAATTCATAGAAAAAACACCCTCCGTCCAGTCGCCTTCCGCGCTGATGAGCAGTGTGGCGCCCGTAGTGGCCGCGCCGGTGGCTGCCCAAATTTCCCGCGTCATCTCAAGCCGGGCCGATGAAATAAAAAATAAAATGGCGGCTGCGGTCGCTGGGCAGACACGTCAAGGATTCGGGCACGCAAAACATTTTTTGAATACACCGGGTGGGCTCGCCCACGCCGCACTTTCAGGAGCGCATGTGCCTGCACTGAGCCTGTCGAATGTGCCGGCCTACACGCTCACGCCGCTTATGGAATTTTTCCACAAGGTCGTGGCACTCGCGCTCGCATTCATGCTCACCTTCGGTACCTATGCTGCGGTCGATCCATCATACGCACGATTCGCTGCGGACTCTGTGCGAGAGCATGTGGATGCTGCTTTCTATTCGTATCACGCGGCGACAGGCGGGGGACTGAACGAGTTTGCAAATCGCGCACAGACACAAGTCGCCGCCGCCGCAGAAAATCCGGAAGCTGCACTCGCTTCGGTGCAGGCTGCGTTCATGGAAAATATTCCAACTATGTTTGCATCATTCGCCCGCGCCGTGAATTCAGGCGTGAATGATTTTGTGTATGCGGTCGCGTTTCCTCTCGACCTTGTGAGCTCGCGCGGTATCGCCGCGCGAAATGAAAAAGGTTCCGTCACGGTGTCCGTCGTACCGTATACGAATGATGCGAATGTCGCGAAGAGCGACATTCGTGCCGTTGCGACCACAGGGCGGCCAAGCGGACCTACAACAATCATCACGAATCCCGTTTACCCTGAGCGTGTCGAACGGGTCATAGAGCGCATTGCGGAGACGACCCGTCTCCTCAGTGTCGGTGGAATTAGCGAGGAAATGCTTGATAAAAAGCTTGCCGCACTCGACAGGCAAATCTCTTCGAGAATGCTCGTTTCTTCTGCCGCAAACACCACAAATATCACCAATATATATTCGTCCGCCGCCGCCGTGGGCAGAATAGAACATCTCGACGGGCTCGACCTGACGAATCCAACGTTGAACGGCGGAAATATTTCTGGCTCACATATTTCTTCCGCACGTTCGC
>CALRFU010000009.1 GCA_943356775.1 Candidatus Nomurabacteria bacterium | reverse complement strand
CCGCCAAAAAATCCTCCCTCCAAAAAATCTTCGGCTCGAACCTCTCTTTGGTCGCGCGCGAAGCGCGCGGCACGGCGAAGCCGCATTGGTTTTCTTTGGTGGGGGGCAAAGAAAACCAATGCGGAACTCCATTAATCTCTACTCTGGTGTCGGGGGAGAGACTCGAACTCTCGACCTAGCGCTTATGAAACGCTCGCTCTAACCGGCTGAGCTACCCCGACAAATGAGGATCAAAATGAGAATATCGCATATTTCCCTTTCATGCTATACCTACTGATATGTGGAATACGATTTTACAGATAAATTCCGTTCTATGGATTTTGTCCGCCGTCTTCCTCGTGTATTCCACCGGCAATGCCATCCTGACGTGGGCGGGAAAACAGTTCCTGCTCTCGCTTTTACTCTTCGTCTTTCTTTCAATCACTGCGGTCGTCATTTCGGCCCTACAAGAGCCCTAAACTTAGGTGTATCGTCTGCCAAAATTCTCTGTCCTTGGGGTGCGTGAGCATTCCATCGACTTTTGCATGAGCCACCCACCTCGCTTCCGGATTAGCCGGGTCGGTCGGCGCGAGCTCTACTTGTTTGGCCGTAAAAAGAATCATGTGAATGGTTTTGTATTCGCTCGTGTCGTCTCCCCCATCGGGTGTGCCTTTATAACGCTCGTATGAACCGAGATCTTTGACGAACGAAACGTACTCCAAGCCGGTTTCCTCTGCGACCTCGCGCCGCGCCGCCGCGAGCGCATTTTCTCCCTCGTCAATATGGCCTTTGGGAAATCCCCAAAAATCCGGACCGTTGCGTACGAGCACTACCTCCCCTTTCGAGTTTGTGATAATTCCTCCTGCGACTTCTGTTTTCTCCATTTGGTTGCGGGGGCGGGAATTGCACCCGCGACCTCAAGGTTATGAGCCTTGCGAGCTACTACTGCTCCACCCCGCTGGCGTCAATGTACTACAAGCGAGATGCCGATGCAATAAACCCTGAAAAAGATTTACTCAATGTAACGTGCGTCTTTTAAGACTTTTTCGTAGAGTGCGATGACGCGACGGGTTTCGCGCGCCGTCATCTGGTGTGCGCTGCCGTCATGTGCGATTTTGTTGCGAATCTTGTGCGCCTCCCATGCGAGATCGATAGAATTGAAATTTGCGCGGTCCACACCGCGCATCTTATCCGCCATCGTCTCGCCTTTGTAACCCATGACATCGAGGAGCTCGTTGAGCATGATGTCCGCTTCGAGGATAGCGAGCCGCCAGGATTGTTCAGAATCGGAATTTGCCTCTTCCCGTATCCTATTCCAACGCAATTGTGATTTCGGAATATCCTGGGCGGCGACCGTACGTCGGGTCTGATAGAACCTGCGCCGCTCTATCTGACGTATCTGGAAGACACGAATCGCGCAGTAAATAATGAGGGCACCCAGGCACAGGGTAACGAGGAGTGAGAAGGCTACAAACGTACTCCATTGCTGAAACATCTGGTCGTACTCTCCGGGCGCTGAGGCCAACTGTAGATACTGGACGACTTCAGGAGCGGATACGGGCGTCGTAATCGGAGCGGCGAGCGGAGACACAGGCTCTCCTCCCGGTACCGGCGCGGCAGTACCCGAGACGGCCATCACCGCGCCCGGTATCCATTTGAATGCGACTTCGCTGAGAAACCACAACGCCGAACCTATTGAGTTGCCCGGTGAAGGATTTGGATCCATGTGGAGATTATAACTCACCGCTAGCGGGGTCAGACATCTTTGCCAATGGCAAAGATTGTCTGCTCTCCGCCCCATGCGCCGATTATCTGGAAACCTACCGGCAACTTTTTCCCATCCCTCTCTACAGTGCCTCCCGGCACTGATATCGCCGGTACGCCTGCGAGATTCACGGGCACCGTGAAAATATCTTCCAAATAAAGCGATACAGGGTCGCTGTTCTTCTCGCCAAGCTTGAATGCAGGTGAAGGAGTCGTCGGCATGACAATAGCGTCAACCGTTTCGAATGCTTTTGCAAAATCTGCACGTATCAGCTCGCGGACCGAACGTGCCTTGCGGTAGTACGCATCGGCATACCCCGAGGAAAGGACGAATGTGCCCACCAGAACTCTACGACGTGTTTCGGGGCCGAATCCCGCCGCTCGCGTCTTTGAGTACACTTCTCCTATGACATCCGCAGGGACGGAGAGGCCGTAACGAATTCCGTCGAGTCGTGCAAGATTCGTAGAAACTTCTGCAGGGTTGATGATGTAGTACACCGCCAGCGCGTATTGCAAAGACGGAAGTGCAACATCGACGATTGTGTATCCCTTGTTTTTTAATGTGTCCAATGTACTTTCAAATTGCGCGCGTATTTCGGGAGTGAGGTCCGTCAAAAATTCACGCGGCACCCCTATCGCCTTCCGCCCTGCCTTTGGCGGAATGTTGGCATCGGGCAGCGATGTGCTGTCCATCGCATCATGTCCACGAACAGCGTCGAAAAGAATTTTTGCATCCTCCACATTCTTCCCAAGCGTACCTATCTGGTCGAGAGATGACGCAGCGGCGATGAGGCCCGAACGGGAAACGGCGCCATACGTCGGCTTCAATCCTGCGATACCACAGAAGGCTGCGGGCTGGCGTATAGAGCCGCCCGTATCACTACCGAGAGCTGCAAGCGCCATCCCGGCCGCAACAGCAGCAGCCGAGCCGCCGGAAGTGCCGCCCGGTACGCGTGACGTATCGTGAGGATTTTTGGTCGGCCCGTATGCTGAATTCTCGGTCGAACTGCCGAGTGCGAATTCATCCATATTTGTGCGTCCGAGAAATACCACACCCTGTGCCTTAAGTTTTGAAATCACCGTCGCATCGTATGAAGCTTTGTAGTTTTCCAAGATTTTCGACGCCGCACTCGCGATACGCCCTTCGATGAGAATATTGTCTTTGACTGCAATCGGGATTCCCGTGAGGGGTTGTGACTTACCTGCCGCAATCACCGCATCGGCGGCTTTTGCCTCCTCTCTCGCAGAATCTGCCCACACTTCGAGGTATGCGTGTATCTCTCCATTCTTTTTTTCTATCGCATCGAGATATGCGTTGGTGAGGTCGAGCGCGGAATACTCCTTGGCGTCCAATGCGCGGCGAGCCTCTGTTATCGTAAGTGTAGAAAGGTCCATGTTACTTTTTGCGCGAAATAACCTGCTTCACCGCAATACGATTACCGGCACGCGCCGGAGCGGCATCCAAAAGGGCTTTCGTATGCTTTCCGCTTTCAATAGGATTCTCGTCTTTACGCATGATGTTGCGATGCGCGGGCGACTTTTCTTCCTTAGGAGCGTTGGCACTCTGTATCGTCTCCACAAAATGCAAAATGGCCGGAATCTCCGTTTCCAACCGGGCCATTTCATCTTCAGGGATGTCGAGCCGCGCGAGCTTGGCAAGTGCGGCAATGTCTACCTTGTCAGTCATTGGCGTATCATACGCAGAAACTCAGCTTCTGTCAGCACCGCCACCTCAAGTTCGCGTGCTTTTTCTAATTTTGAACCGTACTCTTCCCCGGCTATGACAGCCGTTGTCTTTTTGGATACAGACGCCGAAACGTCGGCTCCGAGAGCTCTCAATTTTTCTTTTGCCTCATCGCGGGACATTGATTTGAGGCTACCCGTGAGGACATACGTCTTGCCAGCAAGTGGCAACGTGCCATGAGGCGTCGCCTCATGGGTTTTTATAATGAGCACTTGTTTGAGACGAGAAATCAGTTTCAAATTTTCTTTTTCGTGGAACCACTCATGCACCGCTTTCGCCATAATATCTCCCATGCCATCAATCGCATTCAATTTCTCCACACTCGCAGCCGCGAGCGCATCAAGAGAACGAAACTCTTGTGCGAGAAGGATTGCGGTCTCTTCACCAATGTGCGGAATGGAGAGCCCCACGAGGAGTCGGGAGAGTTCGACCTCACGGGAGCTCTGTATCGACTCAATAAGCTTTCTTGCCGACACTTCCGCAAAGCCCTCCAGGGCGAGCACATCACCCTCCTCGAGAGTGAAGATGTCATCGAAATGTTGGATGAGACCTTGTTCGAGCAACAAGTCGACGGTCTTTTTGCCCAAACCTTCGATATCGAGCGCATGCTTGCCTGCAAAATTGTGGAAAACCCGACGCGAGACTGCAAATGATTTTTTGTCGACACAACGCCATGCCGCCTGTCCCGGAACACGCTCGATGCGTCCGTCGCCTCCACACTCCGGTATCGTAGCCGGCCATTTGAATGGCTTTGAGTTCTTCGGCCGGAGGTCTTTGACCACTTCGACGATTTCCGGAATGACATCTCCCGCTTTTTGTAAAACGACCGTGTCACCGATGCGGACATCAAGACGGTTTATTTCATCTTCATTGTGCAAGGTCGCGCGCGAGACGGTCGAGCCTGCGACAGAGACCGGGCGAAGGTGTGCGACGGGCGTCACAACACCCGTGCGACCTATTTGAAATACGATATCTTCGAGAATGGTCGTGACCTGCTCTGCGGGAAATTTGAATGCGATAGCAAAACGCGGAGCTTTGCCCGTATATCCGAGTACATCCTGATGCTTCTTCTCGTTGACCTTGATAACCACCCCATCGGTCCAATACTCCTGGTGTCGCCCCTTTTTCTTCCATGCCTCCCAAAACTCGACACTGCCGTCAATATCTTTTACGAGCGTATGGTGCGGATTGACCTTAAATCCGAGTTCGCGGAGATAGTCGAGCTCCTCCGCCTGTGTCGCGGGCATCGCTTCGCTCGTCTGTGCGACATCGTAGATAAACATATCGAGCTTGCGCGAAGCGGCTATACCAGGGTCGAGCTGGCGGATAGAGCCTGCGGCCACATTGCGCGGATTCGCGAAGGGAGGCTTACCCACTTTTTCTTGTGCTTTGTTCAAGGCTTCCAGATTCTTCGAGCTCATCCACACCTCCCCTTCCACAATAATGTCGACGGGGCGTTCAAGCGCGAGCGGCACTGATTCGATAGTTTTTATATTTTGTGTGACATCTTCCCCCACCGCGCCATCACCACGCGTAGCGGCGTTTATAAGAATCCCCTTTTCATATTCCAAAATCACCTTGAGACCGTCTATCTTGAGTTCGCACACATACGTAGGATGTGTCTCACCGAGCGACGGGCGCAGAAAACGCTTCACGCGCTCGTCGAACGCGCGAATGTCTTCAGGTGTGAACGCGTCGTTAAAGGACCACTGCGCGACTTTGTGCCGTACTTTCTTGAAGCCCGAAAGCGGTCGCCCCGCTACCCGCTGGGATGGCGAGTCAGGAGCTATGAGCGACGGGTGTGCGGTCTCCAGTCCGACAAGTTCGCGCTTCAGCGAATCAAGCGCTTCCGCCGATATTTCCTCCTTGTCGTAGACGTGATAGAGGCGGCGGTAGCGGTTGACCGCCACCTTCAGTTTTTCGTAACGTGCGCGAACATCCTGTGGAATAGCTGACATCCAGCCATCATACTAGACCTAGTAGCGGAGTTCCACGGAGCGTTGTAAGGCCCGCGCACTCGTCAGTATCGCCGCGCAATTCGTACTATATCCGTCTGCATGGATAACAGTGCGTATCGGATCCGTTGATGCTCCCGAGAGGCACACTCCATCTGAGTTGAAAGTACCGCGGCATTTCGTGACCGACACCTGTGCGCACAGATTACCGGAAATCGTGGTGTCCTCGAAAAAATCCATCTTCTGAGAGGTCATTGTGTAGGGATAGTAGGGCGCTTGGGTCGGCCGGCCTTCCGCCCGGATAAGCTTAGTGTCACATGTGGGGTTGGGATTATTACATGAAGCATTTATCAAAGCCGTAGAACTTGCAAAATAATTGCAGCGGAAATCCCAGTAAAGAGCACACTCCGCGGCGGTATCGGCGGCATAGAAAGCGAACTGCGAATCGCGCCCGATGGCGGAGAGGAGAACCTGTTTTTGCGCAATCCCGAAGATGGCGGCACCGACAGCAAGAACAATGGAGGAAACAAGTGCGGCGAGAAGCAGGGTGAAGCCCGCTTGTCTGCGCACCCGATGTTTGAGATGTAATTTTTGTTCTTTCATACTATTGTTGGCCTACCCCGTCATCAACCCAACGGTACATGTTTTCGGAAATGGTGAATGAACGCTTTTGGATTGGCCCCGTCTGCCATGTGACGGTTACCGTAACACGTATCTCGTCCGGATTGCCCACTACGGAATAAGCATGCATCGTTCGTGTGAAGTATGTCGGCTTCCATGCACCCAAGTCGTCACCGAGACCCGGATATCCGTACAAGGTGAGGTCAGTCTGAAGCGGAGGACATGTCCCATCGCAGCGGACGATAGCGGTAGCAGCGTCTCCCTTACGTCCATCGACCGTAAACGGCTCATTGAGATGCGGGATGAGCCCGAAGATATCGGGCGCCCCGGCCGACGTTCCGGCAATGATAAGTATCTGAGAATCCCGAATACTTCGTATCGCCTCAATCGCCTCCTGCGCGAGATAAAAGGCTGTTATCTGGTCACGGGCATAGTAAGCGGAACCGAGACTCTTCGAGGCTAATGACATCGGCGCCACCACCGCGATGGACAAAAGCATAACCGCCACGAGCGTTTCGATAAGGGTAAATCCGCCTTGTCTTGTTTTCTTGATGCTCATAGGTCAAGTACCCGTTGCACCGCTGCTGCTTGCAAATGGAATGTGGTACGGCTCGAGGATCCGGGAGCTCCCGCACTTCCCTTTATTACGATAACAACCTTCGGCTGTACCGTATCACCGCGCGTTGTGCCGACTACATAAAAAAGCATTTCATCGATAGTGACTTCCGGCGCCGTGATGGGTGCCGCACCTGAAATGGAACCGTTCGTTGATCTCTCTATCCGATTTGTTGCACCATTGAAATTGTATATCCATCTCGAATCCGATGAGCCGCCGTATGGTTGGAATTCAAATGTGGTGCTTCCGCCAGTGCAGTCATTCGCATCTCCCGTATTACCCGTACACCCCGTAGAGCCGTCATACCCGTTACCCATGCGTACGGAGCGCGCCATACCGTCGAGTGCAATGTTGAGGTTGTTCATGACCGATTGCAGAGCTTGCGCTTTCCTGTTTGCAGCCACAAGAGCGAGGAGCGCTCCGACGCACACAACCATGACGGTTGAAAACAACGCTATCGCCACAATCATTTCAACGAGAGTGAATCCTGCGGTGTGAATAGTGGTACGTCGCATACTTTATTGTGAGGCCTCTCTCTGAACTGAGATTTGACCGTTTGCTCCCACTATCACACTCATGACATCGCCCCGTGGAGAAAGGAGGATGATGCGAGCACTCTCGGCACACGTCCCTGCACCATACGCACAGCCTACCCCACCCGCGCTTATCCACGCATCCGCCTCCGGCCTCTTAAAGACGATATCGAGTTGAGTGACGGGGGTAGTGCCCACGCACGTGGCGGCGTCAGCCCCCTCGGGAGCACAGAGGCCAGTTATCGTGAAGCCGTTGCGAATCGTATACGGCGACGGGGAGACATTCTCGTCGGGCGAATCGAAGAAACCGTCCCGGTCGACATCGGCAAAGAGTTCGTAATGTTGCGGGTCGTTAATATCGAAATGCATACCGTATCCTGATGAGAAGTTATCGGCTCCGTAGCGCTGAACCGAGATGCCGTAGACCTGGGCTTGCCGGATTGAAAGCGCCACATCGTACGCAAGGTTTTCGAGCTGTACCACGCCGCCGAACCGGTTGTTGTTTACCAGAACAACAGATGAAACGACAATGATAATGCCCGTGACGACTACGAGCTCGACCAAAGTAAAAGCTCGAAGACGCGAAGGCTGTCTATTCCGTAGATTGATGCGAACCATATAATGATGCAGCTACATATGAGAAACGGCCCAAATGGTATCTCGCTTTTCATTGTAAACCCTCCGGCGGGCTTTTCGCGGGAAGTTATCCCAAGTGTGTACAGCGTCCGAATGATGTGTGGCAGGGGCAACAGTATGCACACCGATACAATCGCACCGATAATGAACGCCCCGAAGACCGCGAACAGGCCGAGGACAGGGCCGAGCAACCATCCAATGCCGAGAGCAAGTTTGGCGTCTCCCAACCCCATCCACATACCGCGGGAGAAGAGCCAGAGCGCGAAAAGCGGCGTTGCAGCGATAGGTCCCGCAAGAAAGAACCACAACAATTCGTAATCGAGCGGGAACGGTTGCAAAAATTGGGAAATAAATGCAAGTGCCGCAAACGCATACGCCCATTCGTCAGGAATTATCGTATGCAACATATCGTACGCGGCAATGCATACGAGGACGGCGAGAATGCAGAGGTACAGGACTATGAGAGCGGCTCCGGACCAGAGTAGACCGGGAAGTGCCGGGCTCACCGAGAAACCAAGTATGGCGAAGAGAAAACCCGTCGCACCCTCCACGAGCGGATACTGAATGGAGACAGGGCCCCGGCACATTCGACACCTTCCCCCGAGTACGAGCCACGAGAAGACAGGTATCATGTCGTACCATCTCAGCCGTATTCCACAACTCATGCATCCGCTTCGACCGCCAAGAGAACGTACTCCGTGCCGAAGAATAGTGACGTTAAGAAAACTCCCGACGATAAGGCCAAAGATTCCGAAGATGAATGGAATCATTGTCGAAGTATAACGTACGAAGCCCCGCGTTTGCGGGGCTTCGTGTTGTTTTTTGTTCCCTCACCGGAACGTGCTCGTTCCGGTGTGAACCTTCTCCTATCGGCCCTGGCCGACACGTACTCGTGTCGGCATGACACTCCTCGTATCTGCCTTCGGCAGACACTCGGCCCCTGCGGGCGCCTCGCGGCGGTGTCACTTACGGTCTGACGTCGTAGACGGGGTCAGTACCCGCAAAACCTCCGTTAACTGCGGTGATGTCAGCGTTGGTCGTCCATGTACCTCCGGTGCATTGGCTGGCTGCGACTGCGGTGTAGTCGATGTCCGCACTCAGTGCGCTATGACCGGTCGTTTCGAGCTTGGCACCCACGTGGTAGCTCGAGCAGGTTGTACCACTTCCAATTGCCTCATATGCGTAGCTCACAAGGCTCAAAGGATCTACCGGCAATGCCGAAATGAAACCTTGACTTACGAGATTCGCTACATATTGTGCCGACGTCGGGTAATTGCTGTTAGCATCATAGTAGAGTTCGAGAGCAAGTTGGATTTGCTTGATGTCATTGACACGGCGCGCATCACGGCCCTTTTTACGTGCGCTGTTCAGAGAGGCAAGGACTATCGAGGAAAGGATACCGATAATGGCGATGACCACCAAGAGCTCAATCAACGTAAAGCCCCTCTTATAAGATGTCTTCATAATATCGTAAAGTTTACTTGCTAAATTACCCTATTAACGAGGATGAATACCATTGTATACCCCTCCGCCCCGCATGCAGAGGAGGGGTGTGGATATGATTCCTCCGTGAGGAGCCCGAAGGGGCCGAGTGTCTGCCGTAGGCAGATACGAGGAGAATCACGCACGCACAAGCATGTGCGGGCGCCGTAAGAACAAGCAAATAAGACCTAGAATGACGACGCAATATTGTAGATAGGCAAGAGGACCGACGCGAGAAGTATCGCCACACCAAGGGCCAAAACTACTATCATGAGAGGTTCTATGAGCCCGACGAGGGTGTCCACGGCATTATTCACTTCACGCCGGTAGAATCGCGCCATAGTCTCGAGTATTTTCCCCATATTTCCTGTTTCTTCTCCAATCTTAATCATAGCCACGACGATACCGGGGATTTCCGGATGTTTACGGAGGGCCTCGGAAAGAGGCATACCGCCTTTGACGTCGACGGCGGCGTCGGCAAGCACCTTCTCATAGACGGCATCCCCCACCACGAGTCCCGTGATTTCAAGGCCGCGCAACACCTGAATACCGCTGCGAAGCATCGTTGAGAGGTTGTCCGCGATGCGCGAAAGAAATATCTTGCGATAAATATTGCCTACGGCCGGTATCTCGAGGCGCGCCCGGGATAATAACTCCCTTCCGCGCGCAGTGCCCGAGAATCGGTAGAGAAATATACCGCCCGCCACAATCAGTATGAGGAAAAGAAAAATATAGCGCGTAAGAAATTCCGACATCCCTATGACAATCTTTGTGTAGAGCGGTATGTCCTGCCCGACTTCCGCAAGCATTCCCGAGAGTTGTGGGATAACGAGCGTCATCATAAGAACCATGACCACCACGAACGTAAGCATGATGAACGCCGGATAGACCAGGGCGTTGCGCGCCTTCTGGGTAAGTTCAAAATTTCTGTCCAAGTACTCGGCGAGAAATGCGAATGTCTCATCGAGTTTTCCCGATTCTTCGCCCGCACGAACCATGTTCACATAAAAAGATGAGAAGACTTCCGGATGGCGCGCAAGAGCCGCCGAGATACTGCTTCCACTCTGGAGGTCATTGCCGATGGCGGTCAGCTTCTCTCCCAAAGCCGGCGTTCGTGCCTCCGCCGCAAGGAGCCGGAACGCGCGGAGAGCCGATACCTGCGCCTCGAAGAGCGTCGTTATCTGGCGGGAGAGCATCACAACATCCGCATTCGTCACGCGGTCGAAGAATGAGATGCGTTTTGAGAAAAGAGATGATCCTTCTGCGGGGTCAATACCGGATATTACAAGACCCCGTCGCTGCAATGCCGCAATCGCGATGTCCATATTGACGGCGTCAATGCTGCCTTGCCGCTCATTGCCTTCCGCATCGAGGGCAGTGTAGGTAAAGATAGCCATACCTTAGAGAAGTTTCTGGAGGACGTTTGGATTGAGGGAGTGTTGGTAGGCGCTCTCAGGAGTAATCTCTCCTCGTGCTACAAGCTCGGCGAGGCAACGATTCATATCTATCATCCCTTCGGTCGATCCGGTCTCTATCACGGTGTTTATTTCGTGAGAACGTTTCTCGCGTATGAGATTCGCGACCGCTTTATTATTGATGAGAAGCTCATAACATGGGATGCGACCGCCGGAGATGCGCGGAATGAGCCGTTGAGAGAAAATACCAGCGAGGCTTGCCGCGAGCTGCAAACGTATCTGGTCCTGCTGACCCGGCGGAAAGGTATCAATAATACGGTCAATGGTCTGCGCCGCATTGTTGGTATGCAGAGTCGAGAGAACGAGGTGCCCGGTCTCCGCAGCAGTGACCGCCGCCGCCATGGTCTCAGGGCCCCGCATCTCACCCACCAAAATAACATCGACATCCTCGCGAAAGGCCGAGAGAAGCGCTGAAGCGAAATCTTTTGTATCAATGCCGACCTCGCGCTGGTCAATGAGCGATTGTTTTGGTTCGAATATGTACTCGATAGGATCCTCAATCGTTATGATGTGCTCCATCCGCTCGCTGTTGATGAGCTCAATGAGAGACGCGAGAGTCGTCGTTTTCCCCTGCCCCACAGGACCGACAACCAGGAAAAATCCCTGCTCCTTTCGCGCGAACGAAGTGAGTATATCGGGGAGATTCAGGTCCTTGATACTTTGTATCTGCCTCGGGATGAGCCGGAGGACGATACCTACCGCACCGCGTTGTATGAAGGCGTTTCCCCGGAAACGATACTTCTCTGTACTCTCGTACGCAAAATCCAATTCCTGGCGCTCTTTGAATTTGGCTTCGAGTTCGGGAGAGACCAGAGCCTGCAGGAGGCCACGCGTGTCCTCGGGAGTCAGGACGGGTTCTTTGAGCATCGGCGAGAGCTCCCCCGAGACGCGAATGGTCGGATGCGCCCCCGTAGATAAGTGCAAATCAGAACCCCCCTCATGCACAAGGACGTTGAAATATTTTTTCAAGAGAGTTGGATAATCGTTCATACGGTATAAAGAAATGATACCAGTTCTACGCTCGATGCTTTGCGAGTTCTTCATTCACCGTGTTGACAACTTCCGATGGAATCATGCTCGCCTTGATGATATAGCATGAGGCACCTAATTCTGCTGCTTTTGCTTTTTCTGATTCGTCGCTCTGATTCGTGAGTGCAATCTTGAGCGATCCTTCTCCAAGGCGCTCATCATAAAGTGCTTTCAGGAACGAGAATCCGTCGAGTTCGGGCATCATGATATCGAAGAGAATGACGTCAATATTGAGTCCTCCACGCAAGGCTCCCAACGCTTGGTTCGCCGAGAGAAATGACTCGACGGCATACCCGTTTTGAGAAAACTTCATCCCGTACATACCCAAAAGAAAATTGTCGTCGTCAAGGAGAAGAATGGAAGCTTTTTTTGTCGGTGTATCGGTCATAGGGATGAGGTCTCAGGTGCTGCCCCTTCGAGCGAGCCTTCGGGGCTTGAAGGCGGCGTGACCACATCCTTCTCCTGATCCCCCGAAAGTAAGAGCGTGCTCAAACTATTCACCTCAGAAAACGGGATGTGTTTATCAAACGCTTTCATCATAGCATCCTCCTGCATCGTGAGCATGCCTTCGGCTCGCGCGGCCGCCCAGACTCTTGAGTCTACGGGGTCATCGAGGACAATCTTTTCAATCGCAGGAGACATTTCCAAAACCTCGAATACCGCCATACGTCCGCGCAAGCCTGTCGGGCACGTGGAGGTGCGCACCGGCTCATACACCATGTCGGGAACCTTGAAGCGGTACTTCTCCGGGAGGGATTCGAGCTGTTTCTCGATGCTTTTGCGCTGCGATGCGCTCAGCGGAGTCTCGCCTGCGGCATCCGGGCAAAAGGTCCGCACCAGACGCTGAGCAATTGAGACAATAAGGACCGGAGGAATGAGGTAGGGGTCGACGCCCATGTCGATAAGGCGCGGAATGGTGCCGACGGCGTCATTGGTATGGATTGTAGACAGAACGAGGTGTCCCGTAAGAGCCGCCTGGATGGCAAGCTTCGCGGTTTCTCCGTCACGGATTTCGCCGAGCATGATGACATCCGGATCTTGGCGCAAGGTAGTGCGCAACCCGTTGGCGAAGGTATACCCTATCTCGGGACGCATCTGCGATTGGATGACTCCCTCGACGTAATACTCGATAGGATCTTCGAGAGAAAGTACGTTTTTGTGCTCACGATCAACCTCGTTGAGCATCGAGTAGAGTGTTGTCGATTTTCCTGAGCCTGTGGGACCTGATATCAAGACGAGTCCGTGCGAAGCGGTCACGGCTTTACGTATCAACTCGAGATTGCGCGGCGTAAGACCGATCTGGTCGAGAGGAATGTATCCTTGCTCGCGATCGAGAATACGGATGACCACCTTCTCGCCGTTATACGAAGGAAATGTAGAAACGCGGAAGTCGATCTGACGCTTATCAATTGATGCGGAAAAACGGCCGTCTTGCGGCTTACGCATTTCGTCGAGCCTCATTGAGGCGAGAACCTTCACCCGGGCGACAAGCGCACGATGGGTAGAGAGAGGTAGTATCACGCTCGTGTGGAGCTCCCCGTCGACACGGTACCGCACACGCACTCCGGAAGGTTGCGGCTCAATGTGTACGTCGGAAGCTTTACCGTCCACCGCGTATCGCAGGATGGTCGAGACTATTTTGATAGTCGGAGCATCTTCCCGGATTTTCGCCATTCCCTCTCCGGGGCCCCGTCCGATTGACGGGTCTTCAATATCTAATGAGGAGGTTTCATGCTCAGCGGACTTCATCTTATCAGGCGCGCGCTCTTTCTCCAGATCGGATACCGCGCGTTCGACTTCGCCTCCAAGCCCACGGTACATGCCCAACACCCGGTCGAAATCCTCACGAACTATCTTAAATATTTTGAACGGCATCCCGGTCGCGCGTGCGATGAAATTCAGAGCGTCAATACCCTCCATGTCATCGGGGTCCACCATACCGACCTCAAGAACGCCTTCAACGACGCCCAGGGGTACCAAGCCGTAATGAGACGCGGATTCCTCGGGAATGTACTTGAGAACTTCGTACGCTACCTTTGTGTCACCGATCGAGCGCACTGGCACATCACCGACCGGCTGGGCGGTGCTCGCAGATGCCGATGTGGTTCCCTCTCCCGGCATATAACGTTAGCGGTTTGCGGGTACCGGAGTTTGGGTAGTGCTGCTGTTTGGAGAATAAAGCGGCGCAAAAGGGTTTGTACGACCGACAGGCTCGGACACTATTTCCGTCGAGAAATCTTTCAATCGCCCGAATTCGGTGCCCGAAAATATTGCGCCGTCGAGTTTGACCGCGCGCAGCGTGAGCAGTGTCGCAACGATTCCCGGGTCGGCCTTGGCGCTCCCCTCTATATCCGGTGTCGTGCTCAGGTTGGGCACTACCGATGGCGATGACAAACCGTACCAAACAAGACCGGCAACAATAAGGCCTGAGAAAGCGAGAAGAAGCTTGTGCTGAAGAAGTGCTTGCATATTATTTGAGCCAATACGTTCGAAGAGTCATGTTGTAAGTATAAAACGGCTCGGATGATCTGGGAGTACCGGAATTCGTTGCATTAGTCGGAAACGCATTTGTTGCACTTGATACGACAGCCGCGCTACCCCCGGCCGAAGCGACGGTGAGCGAGACAAGATCTACGATGCGTAAGCTTGATTCAAGGTTCTCTAAGAATTCGACGAAACTAGCATACGTAGCGACCGTGCTGAATGTCAGCGTAAGTGAATCGTATTTTTGATTTGAGGCTCCGATAGTGCCGAGCGCCGTCTGACTTTTGGCGGTCTGTTTTTGTGCGTTTGAAACATCAACATTTTGAAGGGCAATTCCTTGGCGCTCGGCAAGCTTATCCAAATCAAGAATGAGACGTACGTTGTCTACATGATCAGGCAGCAATTTCTGCAGACGGTCGAGATCCGCCGTATTGAACGTATTGAAACGCGAAAGTAATGTCTGCCGCAGCTTTTGCAATTCCGCCGCCTTGTCGAGAGCCGCATCATTTTGCGCAATATCCGCGCGGAGTGCCTGAGAACTGTCGTACGTGGGCTTTGTGTACCAGAAGAATACGCCTCCTGCGAGCACTACTCCGACGATTGCGATGACGAGTTTCATATTATTGGTTTGCGGGCTGAGTTGACGACGATGTCGTACCTTGCGGGAGACTTTGGAATGGAGAGACGTCCGCCGGAGGAGTGACGACTTCCTGTACTGCCGCCGCAGAAGCATTCCGCCCCGCATAGTTTATAGCCGAAGGATTCACGACCGCAGAAAGATTAAAGTGCACTCCGTCTATTTGCCGAGCAATATTAGAAAAGATGGGACTCGTTATGACTCCGTTCTTACTGAAAAGATCGGCCTGAAGCGCGATTGAGTTCACACTCTCCGCAACCCCAACCAGTTTGACCGTCAGATTCTGATTATCGGTGACCTGAAAATCCAAAGACTGGAAAGATACCGTTTGCAGTGTCGCTTGTTCAAGGGCCTGGAAAAAGAGTGATGGCGCGATGTGCGCAGAGAGGACACGCTCGGCCGCATGCATACGGTCGTCGAGGCGGGTGAGCTGTTGTATGAGGGCGGGCTGGAATCCTGCTTGCGCACGTTCGAGCTGAGCGAGTTTAGCGGTGTTCTCGGTCGCAAGATATTGGCCGTACAAAAAGACGCCGGCCGCAAGCGCAGCGGATGCGACGAAGAGCACGATTGAGCACAAGACGAGTAAATCGTTGAGCCCCCCTCCGCGCCGGGATGCATTCGGAGAGACCGACGTGTCACGCGGTATGAACGAGGAGGTTATGCCTGTATCAACCATACTTTAACTGCTTTTGAGTTTTCTCAACGCCACTCCGACCGCGACCACAAATCCCGGGCCAATTTCCTTCAGCACAGCCTCAAGAAATGCCGGTGCTTCAGTGTGCGAAAAAGGATTAGCAATCTCAACTTCGGCAGACAGACTGCTATGCGCAACGTCCGCAAGTCCCGGAAGCGACGCCCCGCCGCCTGCGAGAACCACGCGCGATACATTCTTGTTGTACCGCTGCCCGTAGCTCAATAGTACCCGATTCACTTCCGAAAACACACGCGAGAGTGTTGATAACAGCGCGGCCTTTATCTTATCGTTCTCATCCGGGCTGTATGCATTCGAATCAATGAGGCCGCGTTCGCGTTTTACCCGCTCTGCCTTCTCGAATTCCCACCCGAGCGAACGTGCAAGATTTTCCGTCATATGCTGACCTCCCGCCGAAACGAGATGCGACAAGCGAACGACTCCGCGCTCTATGATATATATCTTTGTTGTCGCGGCTCCGAGGTCGACAACCAAGACGGGCGCAATTCCGTGAGCTACCGCAGAACGGACAGTACTGAATATTTCTATCTCGTAAAAATTAATCTTGAGCCCGGCGGTAGTAGCGACCGTCTGATAGTTCTTGAGTACATCATTGTGAATCGCAACGAGCAGGATTTCATCTCCTTTCGTCTGCGGAGACTTCTTCGTCTCGAGGCGGTCGAAGGCGCTATCCTCTCCCTCTTCGCCCGGAATAACGAACCAATCAAGCGTCACTTCACTGACCGGTATCGGAATGTATTTCCGGGCCTCGATGGGTATTATTCGCTTGAGTTGCTCCGGCTGGATATGCGGCAGATTTATCACACTGACGAGGCTTGACGAAAACGGAATTGAAAGTCCGCCCGCACGGGCTGTCACATTGGCCTCACGCATAAGGTCGGTGATTGCTTCCGCTGTCTTTTCCGGCGTGAGCTTAACCGCCTTCCCTATCGCCTGCTGCGCGTAAGGGCCGAGAGCTATCTCGCCATAAGTTTCGAGAATTGCGGCGCCACGCGATGTACGCAGTTGCACAATCTTCGCGCTTGATGCGCCGATATCAATTCCCAACACGCTCCCATCGGCTGATTTACCGATTGATGCAAAGCTTTTGAGAACGTTTCCCAAAGAGAACGCCATTTAAAAATTATATCACGTATATCAGAGCACTTTGTCTATCTTTGCAGCCAAAATGAAGTCATTTTCAGATAATCCACCTATCGCATGCGTCGTAAGCTCTACTTCTACCCTCCCCCATCCGATTGAGAGATCCGGGTGATGTCCTTCCGACTCCGCTATCGGTGTAATTTTATTCGCAAACTCCATCGCCTCCACAAAATTCTTGAATTTGAATCTCTTGGAGATATTCTTCGCACCTCTTGCAAGAGTCCACCCGTTTATATGCTTGGACATCGCCCCCGCCTCCATTGGCGTCATCGGCTTCGCACCACCCTCGCACGCGACACACTTCTTTTGTGTGAGATCCATCCTTGTATTGTATCACTAGCGTCGTGAATTATCTTTACTCGCGCTTTTCATCTGCGATGTACAGCACTGAATCCGAGAAAGAGATGCCCGCCCTTGCTTGGAACTCATGGTCAGCCCATATCAGCTCGACAGAATCGTCTTGCAAGAGCTCTGTCATGATGCGGTTCATATCTTCCGTTCATGGAATATCGGGGGGAAATCCTCTCCGCTTTCAAATTTGTTCTCTGCGATAAAAAGCATTGAGTCGCTGAATTTCACACCCGCATCTCGCGCGCGGCCGAGGATGAGCGTAAGGACGCTCCGCGCTCCAAATTCTATCGGGATGTCCGATGGTTTCATCCCCCTCAGTATCTTGTCAGCGATGACCGCTGCCTGCTCGCCGGAGCTGCCGAATTCATCAGAGTATGAGAACATGCCGCCGTTGGGAAGATCTTCGAAGGGTGCGGCCATTGGAATACCGAGGCGCGTTGCAAGCTCGGATTCGCCTGCCTCCTGCGTCGGATAGAAATGTCCTGCGATGTGGAAGAGCCCATCGATATCTCCCTTTTTGATAGTAGCCGCGACCCGATTGAACTCCGCTTCCGTCTCCGGTGGCGGGACCGATGTCTTGTACTCGACGATTTCGATACCAAATCGAGACGCCTGCTTCTTCAATTCGGCGAAGTGGGCATCTCCGACACCGGGAGCCATAAAACCGTCTGCGAAGATCCCCAATTTTTTGAACTTCGGATTTATCTCCTTGAAGAACTCGAGATTGCGTTCAATGACCTCGAGCATGTTCGCGGCAACGCCCGCTGTATTGTTGCCCGATGACCGGTATGACTCGATCAAACCGTATTCGATCGGATCGTGGAAGCGCGTGAGAAAGACGATTGGGATATCGCTTCCTTTTTGTTTGCTTACATCGAGCATCACCTTTGCACCGTGCTCAAGACTCGCGAATATCAGGTCTACTTTCTCGTCGATCATCCCCTCCCCCATGCTCTTTAGTTCATCGAACATCGTCGGCCCGACGATGACCCGTGCCATGTCATAACGAACATTCTCCCCTTCTTTATAGCCAAGCTTTTCCATCCCCATTTTGAAGCCTGCGAGGGCATCGAGCTGCTGCGGGAAATACGGAATACCGATCACAAACTGTTTCTGCGGCGCGCTTTTGGCGTTGAACGTCCAGTACCCTAGACCTACGAGTGCGAGGAGAGCGACCGCGCCGGCAATGAGCATCGGTGTGCTGAGGGGTGTCCTTGATGAGGAAGGCTTCACGGAACTCGTGGGTTCCTGCGTAACGCTTTGTGGCTCGTTTCCTTCGGGCATAGATGTCTTAATTTTATACCCTCATCGAGTACGCAGAGAGAGGTCTGGGGATAGCTACTCTTTCGGAATAGGCAGCGACACAAAGAATGTTGTTTCTTTTTTCTCTTCCGTGCCTTCCGTAGTTTTTGCGGTAGCAGGTGATTCGAACCATATCTTTCCCCCGTGCTTTTCGATGATGTGCTTCGCAACGTAGAGTCCCAAGCCGCTTCCGTCGGTGTGACGCAAGTGCGCTTGCGGCGATCTAAAGAACTTGGTGAAAATCTTATTCGAATCTTCGACCGAGATTCCGATGCCCGAATCTCGCACAGAAATAACGATGGAGCCGTCCCGAAGCGAGACGTCGACGCTGATACGTCCCTTGCTTGGCGTATACTTGACCGCATTGTCGAGGACATTGTTGAGTACGATCTCGATTTTCTCCTCATCAAACAGTATCTTGGGTATCTCTTCCCCTATATGCGTCTCCACCATGATCTCTTTCCGCTCGGCGTTGTGCCTGAAGAACGTAAGCACACGCTCAATGAGCGGGCTTATAGATTGTCGCTTTAATTCCATCGATAGCCGTCCCTCTTCGACTTGGTTCACGTTTAGAAGATCGTTCACGAGCCGAATCATGCGATCCACCGCCTCGAGCGCCTGCTGTGCAAGTGTCTTTTGCTCACTCTTTAATTCGCCTTTGTCGCCGCTGATGAGCGAGTCCACAGCCCATTTCATCCCCGTGAGCGGCGTACGGAGCTGATGCGCCGCGATCGAAACGACTTCCCGCTTCATGCGCTCAACTTGATATTCTTTGGTGATGTCCTGAAACGTAAGAATGTGTCCTAGCTCTATGCTCGCGCCTTCCTTGATCTTGCCGGTAACGAGATTGACCCGGTGTTCCTCCCCACTCTTGGCCCGCATGCGCAGGTCGCTCTTATGATATACGGGGCCGTCTGCTGTTTCAGCCGAAGGGCAGTATTCTTCTTGCGACAACTCTCGATCGGATTCAAAGAGCGCAAATGCTTCACTCACTTGCTTTCCCATGAGCGAATCGGCACTCTGCCCGGTAAGCGCTTCTGCGGATTTGTTGAAAAGAATGACACGTCCTCCAAGATCAGTTGCGATGACTGCATTTGTAATACCCGCGAGAATGATCCCGAGCTTATTACGCTCGGCAGAAACGACCGCTTCTTCATGTTTGAGTGTATCGAGGGTATGGGCGATCGTCGCTGCCATGGCGTTGAAACTCCCGGCCAAATCTCCGATCTCGTCGCCGCTTTCGATAGGTGCGCGATGACCGAAGTTCCCGCTTGCAAACTGAAGCGCCGCTTTGTGCAAGGACTCAATCGGTCCCGCGATCTTGCCTGCGAAGAAAAGCGCTGCGGCAATCGCAAGACCAGCAGCAATGAGCGATATCAAGATGGAATACAAAAGCACGTGCCGGGCACCCGCATACACCACGTCCGTCGGCTGCTCGGTCATGATGTACCAATCGGTTTGCAGAGCGGTCGAGAATGTGTCGAACGGCTTTATCACCATCCGGTGCATCGAGCCAAGCACCGATTGCCCCAGCTCATTCTCGTATATGCCCGACTCTATGTCCGCATTCTCGCCCGTGATTATTCCGTGAACAATGGGGAGGCCAGAGAGGTCTCGCTCGGCGAGTACATATGATTGATCCGGATGCGCGATTACTATCCCCCGCTCATTCACGATGTAGACGCGACCCGGCTGCGCGACAAGCTTAGAGATCTCAGCGACGACAGTGGGCATGACGCGTGCATCCACCTGCGCGAACACCGCACCGGAGAATTCCGATTTTGCATTGAGGATTCTACGGCCGAGATTGAAATACGGGCGACCTGATATGAGATACACGGGGCCGACGTATATTCCGCGATCTTTTACGGCAGCATATTCCGGCGTGTCGCTGCGGTCTCTGAGATCCATGGGCCGAATGATGAGCAGGCGATTTTTGCGCGCGATCTCCATGCCGCTTGTATTGACAACGGTGATGTCGAGAAAGTTTTGGCTTCCGAAGAGTATGTTTTCGATCAGCTGCTGCGCAATTTCGGACTGTATGGGGAATTCCGGCTGGTAGATTCCTGCGATGTTATCGAGTATGCCGAGCTGCGAAACGACGAAGATCTCGATCTCCGCCGACGCGTTCGTGGCAAGCTGATGGCCGAGCTTCGTCGCGTCTGCACGCAGCGATTCCTGAAAGCGCGAAAAGGTGAACGTTGCTACGATAACGATCGGTACGAGCGCTACGATCGTAAGCAGGAGGATAAACTTCGTATGTAGTTTGAGATTCATGTGTAGTAATACAGTATAGTACCTGCGCAGCACTTGCCGATGAGGTATGCGATTTTCTCTGTGTGCACGATACAATTGTCCGCATGAAGGTACTCCTCTTCCGATTGTGGCTGGTCCTTGAAGTGATGCTCGATACCATCCTCCCACTACGCGCACGGACGGCGCGGACAAAAGCGCGCACCGCAGAAGAAATACCTCTCGCCCCGACCGTTCACGAGCTTCTTAACGCGCGCATCACGACCTTGATGGACTATCGGGAGAGTGCGGTGCAGGACCTCATCCGTTCCCTCAAATACGACGGTTCGGCACACGCCGCACATCTCGCGGCACAATTACTCGCGGATTTTTTGCAGGAAGAAATTTCCTCACACCGCTCGTTCTCCCAGAAAAAAATCCTGATTGTGCCCGTACCGCTGCATAGCTCACGCGCACGGGAGCGCGGATTCAATCAGATAGAGCTTGTACTAAAGAGCTTGCCCGAAGAATTCCGCAATGGCAGCCTCTCGACACTGATGCCCGGTGCCTTGCTGCGCATTCGCGAAACGGCACAACAGACTCATCTTCATCGCTCCGAACGACTGAGCAACGTCGCAGGAGCTTTTGCGGTATTTGAAGAAGCGTTCGTGAATAAAACGCACGTATTTCTTATCGACGACGTGACCACGACCGGCGCTACACTCGTACATGCTGCGGCACCTCTTCGTCGCTCGGGAGCAGAAGTGACTTTGCTTGCCCTAGCTCGCGCCTGACCACGATTTTTTCTTTCGTACGAGTAACGTTGGTTTTGCGATATGTATCGATATAAATGACTCCCATTGACGGGCAGGCCGCCGCAGCAAGTCCACGCTCATCGGAACCCAGCTCGAGAGGTATAGAAACTATCGTGACAGGTTTTTTCTGTTTTGATTTTTCGTAAAAAGAAAGATTGTCCTTCATCTCCGTAATTCTCCGCCCCCCCTACCATACCAACCTTTTGAGGAAAAATCTCATCTGCACATCGGTATGTGTATAACCGGCGGATCAGGATTCTCCTTCGCCTCTCATTCCGCCGTCGCGGAATTCGGGCTAGGCACCAGCGCGCGGTCGCACAAGCTTGTGCGACCCTCAAGAGGACGCGATTTATAACCAAGCCTCAGCTTGGACAAATCGGAAGCATCACTCCGCTGTTCGAACCCCTCGCTTACTCGTAACGACGAATCAAAAAAGCGCCTCGTTATGCACAGATTGCAGCCTTGAACCCGAGAGGCGATGTATAGTGCATACATGCTGAATCAGAACGTTCCTGATACGGGGATTGCGGCGACCGCGCCGGAGCCAAATCCCACGACCGTTTCGAGTATTTCCCCGACAACCGCGATAGTGGTCGGCATTCTCGCGAGTGCCGTGGTCGCGTCCCTTGTCTATTACTGGGTCGCGCCGCAGGTACCTGTCGCGGCAGTTATACCTAAAAAGATAGGCATCGCCAATTTCGCGCAGGGTTCGTCGTCGATCACCGGTCTCAAAAAAGGGCTCGCCGACCTCGGATACACGGATGTCCAGTTTTTCGGCGGTGAAGTCGTACCGAGTCCAAACATGGTGGTGGAAATCAAGGCCATATATCGCAAGGCCATCGAGGAAGACAACGTCGACCTTCTCTTTGCGGATCACGAACATCAGGCGCGCGCAGCGGTGGAGCTCACGCGTGAGATGGGGATCAACACGCCAATCGTCTTCATTTCCCGGTTCCATGACCCCGTGAAGTACGGCATCGTAGGGTCCTTCCGCACATCGGGTAATAACGCAACCGGTATCACGCAAAACCTCACCGAAGTCGCCTCGCGGATTTACAGTTTCTTGCGCGAAATCAACCCTTCGATCAAGAAGGTCGGCGTGTTTGGCGAGGGCTTTCTTATCCCGGGAGTAGCGGACGACGATTATTTCGAGGCAATGAAACAGGAGGCGGTCCGGCTCGGAATCGAGCTTATTGAGTATAAGTCGGCAGTGCCGCCGCCGCAGGCCGAGACGGAGTTTAAGCGTGTCGCCGCATCACTGAAGCAGGGCGACGTAGACGGGCTCTTCCACTTGCCCGGCCATTTCTATGAGGCACAGCAGGTGGCTGAATACGAACTCACCAAGCGCCTCGGAATTCCGATGCATGCGCCATACGAAGACCTGGGAAGCGAAGGCGTGGAAGGAGGCGGCCACTTTGCGTACACCGCAAACTTTGCGCACGCCGGCGAGCAGGCGGCTCGCATGGTGGACCGCATTTTCCGCGGCGCGAAACCCTCCGACATCCCGCTCGAATACGGAGAAAAGAACCTCCTCGTGCTCGAGAAAGGGCGTGCGGATGAGACGGGTATTATTTTTTCCGAATCGATGCTCTTTATCGCAGACGAAACACGCTAGAGCGAATCGGATCGACTGTTGGGGAGGGGGGGGACTCGGTCACGCATAATTTCCTGCTGAAAATTTGCGCTACCCCGCCTCGCAGCCAAGCTGCTCCGGCTTTCGAATCCTTTCCTCCCAATGAAAGAAGCGCCCCACAAAGGGACGCTCTTTCATTGGATGCGGAGAGGGAGGGATTCGAACCCTCGGAACCCTTTAGAGGCTCAACACATTAGCAGTGTGCTCCATTCGACCGCTCTGGCACCTCTCCAAGGCACTTACCATATCATGCGAGATTAAATATGGCGAAGCGGGTATAATCGAATTGACGGCACATCCCTATGACCATCACCTGTGCGACATACAATATTCTTCACGGCTATCACCGTGAAATGGTGCTCAAGAACATCCGCTTTCTCATTGATGAGGGCGCCGATGTAATATGCCTTCAGGAAGCCGAGGTGCGTTTCAAGGGAGCCTTGCGGAAATTCCTCGGACAAAAAGAGCTTGCCGGTTGGGAAATACATTCAGAGCATGAAGGCTTTGGAGGCAACGTTGCCATACTCTGGAAAAGCGGCCGCCTGAAGCTTACGCGGACGAAGCTGATTCCGCTTCCCAAACTGCGCATTTCCCCCACCCTGCAGCGCTTACAAGTATCGCAGCTTAAAAGATTCGACACTAACCGTGTAGCTCTCGTCGGGTTTTTTGAATCTGAAGGACAGACCATTCAGATAACAAGTGCACACATCGCGTGGGAAGGAGGCAGTCGCCATCGCATGCGACAGATACGACATTTGCGGGAATCTCTCGAAGAAGAGCCCGCGGACATCCGTATCATCGCCGGTGATTTCAATACACTTGCCCCCCGCGCGCTCCGACACGTACACGAGCGGAGGGTAGAAAAAACTCTCGGGACACACTACATCAACGCTCTGCCGAAGCTTTCGTGGAGCTACGACACTTCGCACGCTGACCCTAGCGATGGCCTCGGATTCCTCCCCAAACTGCACCGCGCCGGCGTACGTTTCCGTGCGCGGCTCGACTACATTTTCGCTACCAACGTCACAGTCATGTCTTCGGCGATGTACGATTTGCCCGGCTCCGACCACAGGCCGCTTATCGCGGTATTCGATACGGCCGATGTGCCTGCCGGGCTTCCAATAGAAAAACACTAGAGAATCTGGTGGATGAGCCAAGTCAGAATTGAGAGCACGAGTGCGCCGAGAAGTGCAGGCACAAACCCCGCAACGACGAATCCTGGCACGACGAGCGTCATCGCCCAAAAAAGGAGTGCATTTAAAATGAAGGAGAACAGACCAAGGGTAATGATGGTTATGGGAAGCGTGAGTATGGAAAGTACGGGCTTTATGACCATCACTATCACTGACCACACCAGCGCCACCAAAAGAATGGTCGTCCATTCGCCTGCGACCGCAATACCGGGAACAATACTGACGGTCAGGTAGACCGCTGCGACAGTGCCGAGATATTTTAATACCGTATGCATAGAACTAGAGATAGATCATGCCTCATAGGGGGATCGACTTGACGCCGATATCGAGCGGTTTCTGAGGGCTCATCTGCTTGCCTTGTAAGATCTCTTCGACAGCGCTCGATATCTCGCTCAGTGAGAAGTCGGCCTTTATTAAATAGGCGACGACGCCGAGACTCCGCGCCCTCTCTTTGTCTGTCTCCGCGCTCAGATTTGAGAGCACGATGACTGGAGTTTTCTCAAGCCCAGCTATCGCTCGTAAGCGCTGGAGAAATTCGAAACCATCCATGGTGGGCAACACAAGATCGAGCATGACGAGGTCAGGCTTCGATTCTTGAGCTTGTTTCAAACCCTCCTCGGCATTCACGGTGGGAAACACTTCGACCCCCTTCTCGCGCAACTGCTTCATCTTGTCGGCAAGCAGGCTATGCAAAAGCGGATCGTCCTCCACGATGACGATTTTCTTCCCCTTGAGCTCCGTAGAAACAGTTTCGGTCACAGAGGAATAGTATCACTCCCACGCCTTCTCGTCATCCTCAACAGGAACAATCGGCGCTTCGCCCGGATCTGCATCCTCATCAAGCACTTCACCGAGCGTTTCGTCACTCACCACTCCCACCTCCTTCTCTTTTTCGTCTTCATCGTGAAATGCCATAATTCTATGCAACTCTTAGATTTTTAATCCAAACACGACTATCTTACTTAGGAAATGGGGGTGCGCAAGATACGAATAACGCGACTGTGCATAACTGACACCGCCGAGAGGTGATGCCGCCGAGAGGCGCGCGAAGCGGCCGAGTGTCGACCGAAGGTCGATACGAGGAGTATCAGACCCGCATGAGCTCATGTGGGTCATGCACGCGCCAGCAAGCACGGGCCGCGGCTTATTGATACGAGGAGTGTCATGTCGACACGAGCACGTGCCGACCCGTGGTGTAGAATTGCGCCCATGCACCCTGATGACCTCTTGACGAAACATTTCCGCCTCACACCTCTCCAGTTACAAGGACAGAAAAAGCTCGGGCTTCTCACCGTCCGCGACCTTCTCTATCATTTCCCCGTACGCTACGATCAGGGCGGAAGCGAGTCGACCATAACAGGACTCGTCGCGGGAGAATCGGTAACTATTTTCGGTACCATTACCAAACTTGAGACGAGAAAATCCTGGAAGAGAAGGATTCCCGTCGGCGAAGCGGTGATTACGGACGCATCAGGCTCGATCAAGGTCATGTGGTTTCATCAGCCGTACCTTGCCAAGAAATTTGCCGAGGGGACGTTCGTGAAGGCCGTGGGAACCGTAACGGGTAAGACCGGAAAACCGTACCTCGCAAATCCACACGTCGAAGCGGCAGACCCGACCGATACGGGATTATTTGTGAAAAAAGACGCGCCAAGCGGAGCCCCTGCGCTCTTTAGTGTGTATCCGGAAAGTCGTGGCGTGACTTCGTTGTGGTTCCGGCACGCATTCGAGAAGTTGTATGCCGCGAAGATCTTAGACGGAATTGAAGATCCTATCCCCGCTGATATCATCGAGCGGTACAATCTGCCCGATATTCAAAGCGCGCTTTTGTATATCCACAAACCCGACGAACTGAGGCACGCGGAAGCCGCGCGCAAACGATTTGCGTTTGAGGAGATATTTTCTATACAAGTAGCACGCGCCCGTGAGAGAGGCGAGAACGACACACTCGCATCCTTCCCCATCCGCGAGGGAGCAGCCCTCGCTCAGAAATTCCTATCGACTATCCCCTTCCCCCCAACGGGTGCACAAAAGCGCGCTGTCACAGACATTCTCTCCGATTTTGAGAAACCACACCCGATGGCGCGACTCCTCGAAGGTGATGTCGGAAGCGGAAAGACTTTAGTCGCTGCAGCAAGTGCGTACACAGTCGTACAAAGCCGCCCTCCAGGGCGAACAAGTGGCACACTCCAGGTTGCCTACATGGCGCCGACGGAAATCCTTGCGACACAACATTTTCAATCCTTCATCGAATACTTCAAACACCTGCCCATCAACATCGCACTTATCACGGGCTCAGGCGCATGGAAATATCCTTCGAAAGTCTCGCGCGATAAGCCGACCGCCATCTCGCGCACGCAACTCCTCAAATGGGTAGCGAGCGGAGAAATAGCGATGCTCGTCGGCACACATGCCCTCATCCAAAAATCCGTACAATTCCAACACCTTGCGCTCTGCATCGTGGACGAACAACACCGATTCGGTACCCGCCAGCGCCGCGCCTTGGCGCATAAGGGAGATGCGGCACCGCACTTCCTCTCGATGACCGCAACGCCCATCCCGCGCACACTCGCCTTGACCATCTACGGCGACCTTGATATCTCAATCTTGGATGAATTGCCGCCCGGTCGCGCAAAGATAGCGACACGCCTCGTCGGACCCAAAGAACGCCCGGAGGCATACGCAGCGGTGCGAGGCGAACTCGAAAAAGGCAGGCAGGCATTTGTCATCTGCCCACGCATTGAAGAACCCGACCCGGCAAAAATAAATGCGCTTCAGGCGAAGAGCGCAAAGGCGGAAGCGAAGCGTCTACAAAAAGATGTCTTCCCCGATTACGTTATCGGACTCCTGCACGGCGCCATGAAGCCAAGTGAAAAAGATTCCGTCATGCGGGATTTCTCCGCGGGAAAGATTGATGTCCTCGTAGCGACATCAGTGGTCGAAGTGGGAGTCAACGTACCTAATGCAACCGCAATCCTAATAGAAGGGGCCGAGCGATTCGGACTGGCACAACTCCATCAGCTCCGCGGGCGCGTGATGCGCTCATCACACCCGCCCGTGTGTTTTCTCTTGCCGGAGAGTAAAAGCGAGATGTCTTTAAAGCGCCTGCGTGCGCTCGAAAAATCAGACGACGGATTCAAACTTGCGGAAGCGGACCTCGAGAATCGCGGCGCGGGAGACCTCTTCGGACGCAAACAGTGGGGTGTCTCCGACCTCGGCATGCAAGCCTTGAGAAACGTGAAGCTCATCCAAGCCGCGCGTACAGAAGCGCAACAACTCGTAGCGAGTGACCCCACCCTCTCAAAACACAACGCGCTCAAAGAGCGCGTTGTGAGCACTGCCGGAGCATTGCACTCCGAGTGATTACTGGCCGAGGAACTTTTTCAGCAACGCTTCGAGCGCCGAGAGCGCGTTCGCAAGATTTGTATTTGTGTTCCCAGACGAACTCACTGAGACCCAGCCGCGTTGTTGGAGAAACCCGGTCGCACAGGTGCTCAGCGACCCATATACGACCGACGAATCATACGGGCACCTCAGGGAAGGTCCGCCTTGTCCGCAGATTGTCCCTGATGGTTGTGATGCGTTGTACGCATCGAGTGCCGTAAGATCCTCTTTACACTTCACACCTCCTGCGGAAGCGGTGATGCTGAACATTCCGCTCGAGGTAACAGCATAGGGATCGCGCTGCGTTGTACCAGGTCGGCAACCTCCCCCGGGATGCATCACGACGCATGAGTCGGATGGAATCAGACGCGCCTCAATACGATATGAGCCGGGTTGAAGCGACATCCCGATGTCGGTATTAATCACCATCGAAGGAACGGTCCACTGATATGACGCACTCGATTGCCCGCTTCCTATACCGTTGCTCACGTATTGGCCTTTCGAATTCAGCAGATAGAGACGCGCCTCGGAACCGGCCGGTGCATTTGTAGAATTCCAGGAGATGGTCATGTTCTGTCCAATCGCGTACGACTGCCCGGCGTTCGGAGATGAAATGTTCAGGCTCGCGGAAGAGGTTTGCCCGCCGACCGTAATCGTTACAGTTCCGAGTGTTCCTGTCGAAGAAACCCACGCCGCACAGACTGAATCGCCCGTAGCCTGACAATTGTTGTACTTAGTCATAGTGAGGGTTGCAGTGTATGTGCCCGTGTTTGTGTAGGTGTGAGTATTCTTGCCGGGGCTGATGCAGTAGTCCGAGGGGGCGTAACAATTCGCAGCCGCTTCCCTCACACCATCGCCATAATCAATCGTGTAGTCGACGCGATAAGGCGTGATGCCACCACCCACGTTACTGGAGAACACAACCGCGAGCGGTGCAGAACCCGAGGTCGGCGATGCGGAAAATGTCGAACCCGCTGGAACATCAGGCACACATTTGCCATAGCCGGGAATCATACAACCGTTTGAATCGTAGGTCGGTTTTCCGGCCTCCCAGCGCTGACCCGTAGGGCACCAGATTTTGCTCATTTGAGCATCCATTGTCGTCATGTAAATCTGACAGTTGGGGAGGCTGTCACCGGATACTTGCACACTAGTCGTAAACGAGGCGGAGCCGCTGTCGTTGCTCACAGTAAAGCGGGGGCTGAAGGCTCCCACGAAGGAGTAGGCATGGGTGAATGTCCCGGATGTGGTAATCGATTGCGGGGCTTGCGCCGACATTGCGGATTGTAAGTGCGCCATGTACTCATCGCCCCACGTTACAGAATATTTTAGCGATGCATTCTGCGTGCTCGGAGTCGATGCGCGTACCGTCCATGTCCCCCTCTCTCCCGTCTTGAGTGTCGCCGGACCGTCGACGGACGCGATAGTCGGCGCCGAAGATTGCGTGGTCGAGCAGTAGTAGCCGAGTGAGCAGCCGTTTGCATCGGTGCCGCGCGATTGTATCGTGCCATCTGCACAGATGAGCTGCGGGTATACCGGGCACACCAGCGCAGGAGTAATCGGCACAGAAGGAAGAGGGGTCGAGCATTTATATGAAGTGGTGCAGCCATTTGCATCAGTATTTGCTTGCCAGCCGGTTGAGCAATCGCTCGTGGGTCGCGGAGCGATTGGACATGAAAGGGATGTCGCGCCGGGCAGATTACAATTGAGCGCAATAAGAGCGCGGGTGCGCGGACCGACCATCCCGTAACCGGTCGTCGCCGGCGTACCGGAGAGGACGACACCGTATTTTGTCTGTAAGCGCTGCACTGCGCCTTCGGTCAGAGACTCGAAAGAACCTGTGACAACCTCTGTACTCAGGAGATTTTGCGCAACAAGAAACTTTTGGAGCGAGAGCACATCCGAGCCGTTTGCGCCGAGACCGAGCGGACGAGAAAGCGCAGGACAGGCACCTTGCACAACCTCCGGGACAGTTGTCGGGGTCGATTGCAATACCTTAATCTGCTCTTGCAGAGTCGCAAGTTGCGCGAGAAGCGTTTGTATCTGCTGCTGAATCTCATCAACCGTCAGCGCGTTCGCCGCAAAGGGAAGGAGGAGAGCGACGACTGCGGCCGCCGAAATATATTTTGGATTCATACGTAGATAGATGCGTTCTCTTAGTTTGTAATATTGAGCGAGAGGTCATCACTTCGCGAGAGCGTCGCTCCCCGCTTCACTACTATGGTGTAGTTGCCGTTTGCGCCGTAAGTATGATAGAGCGTCTTCAGGACAGACGACTGCGTACACGAGCTGCCACCGTCGTTTTGAATATCAGCAGTAGAGCCGTCGCCCCAATTAATGCTGTAACCGGTGCATGTGGCAGGCAAATCGAATTGCACGCCAAATACGAGCGAGCCGTCGGTTGGCGGTAACAGATTCGGCGGGCTGTACGAATACGCGCTGGGTGGTGGCGGCGGAGTTGCAGCCCCCACAATAATGGTCGCCGAGCCTACGGTCAGACCCCCGATGCTCGCGGCTCCTTGGTAGAGGGTGGCCTTGAATCCCCCGCTTTTTGTGTATGTATGCGAGACACTGTAATTTAGCCAGCCGCCGACAGAGGCGGGAAGATTGACGGTGGTCGCGGTTCCGTCACCAAAATCCAATGTCGAGGAGCAGCCCCCCAGACAGAAGCCGGCATCGTTACTATTCACTACTCCTGAAAATGTGACGGTAAGGGGCACCGCGCCGGATGTCGGGCTCACCGTAAATGATTCACGCGGAAGATTGGGAGTAAACACAGGGGCCGGCGCGCCGCTCACGGTGACGGTTGCCGATGTTGAATGCACCCCGGCGGAGAGTTTTATTTGATATGTGCCGCCGTATTGGTATGTATGCGAATACGTCTGGCTCAGCTGTGAGCACGTGCCCGCAGAAACGGGAATCTGTTGCACTGCAGTGCCGTCACCATAGTCGAGCGCGTAGGTGGCGGCAGCACATGACTTTGGAGTATTAACACTTGCCGTCACATTCACAACGAGCGGAGCGGCGCCCGATATCGGCGATACGGTTATATACCCTCCGACTGTCGGTTGTCCTGTTGATCCCGAAACTCCTCCGTAACTTCCCGTGGTACACAAAAGCGCAATCGCGGCCGCGGTGCGTGGGCCCACAACTCCGTATCCCGTGGAAGACGGCGAACCCGACGAGACGATATTATATTTCACCTGCCATCGCTGAACCGCTTTCTCCGTCAACGCTCCGTAGTAACCACTTGTGATGGCTTCGGGGTAGAGCGAAGAATCGCGCGCAAGAAATTGCTGGAGACGCAACACATCGTCGCCTGAAATACCCTGCCGTAGAGTTCGTCCGATAAGCGGGCACGAGCTTGCATCGCGAACAGTCCCAACCCCCGTATTCGAATTGGCTCCCAATTGAGCTTGAAGTGCCGCGATTTGTGCAAGGAGCGCCTGTGCCTGTGCCTGCAATTCTGCAACGCTGGCAGCGTTTGCCGCAATCGGCATGAGTAAAAAGGCACCGAGTAATGCGGAACTGAGAGTTTTATACATGCAGACATTGTTACACGGTAGCCGAACGGCGCAACTTGCGAATTCACAGCAAAAAAGAGTCTCCTCATTTTTAAGTGCGCCCACTAGGAATCGAACCTAGGTCAACCGTGTATAAGACGATCGCTCTACCATTGAGCTATGGGCGCATGTACTGCTCTCGAATATACCTAAGCGCCATAGTAATGTACTCCCACATAGGCATATTTACAAAAAGAAGATTGCACGTTCCGTGCCCATACCCTGTTTTATAGGTAAGACCGGAAAGAAATGACGCTTTCACGTACGGTTTTCTAAATTGCCCTACAGGGATAGCGAGGCACTTAGACCAATATCGCGTTTCCTGCCCTACATTCATGTCCTTATACAAGTGCAGACGCACGCGGAGTTTATTCTTTGAAATTTTCATAGTTTTCAACCAATCGAGAAATGCAAGAATAACAACAGGGTCAGTATTTGAGATGCCGACAGTTCCACGCTGAGCCTTCAGTCCCTCGCCCCAATACAAGAAGAGTCCCGCAATGAGGAGCTCCCGCTTGGATAATTTTCCAATGTCTTTCCGAGCCTGCACATATGCATTCTGGAGACGCACCTCTCGCTTCTTGCGCATGGTCGCCCGAAAATTCTCAATGCGTCGCGGATTCAAGTCGCGCAAGAGTCGGGTTTGCTCAGGAGTAAGCGGCATATCACCCAACCATCCACTGAGCGTACTTTTGCTGATACCCAACACTTCTTTAATCTCAGAATAACTCTTCCCCCGCGCCCGTAGCGAGCGTGCTTTTTCGCGGTCTTTTCGACGTGCCATATTCGAACCTCAAAGAGAGGCCCTCTAATTGTATATTCAAGAGTCCGATTATCGAGACAAGCCTGTAGACAAAAGCTAGGAATTACCGGCTCGACTAATGACGGGCGTCGGCTATCTTTTTGCGTACCTCTGCTTCCGCACGGACGACATCCCCTTTGTATACTTCGAGCTTGCGTTTGCTCTCGGTAGCCTTCTTACGCAGTTCTTCTACATTTTTCTTCGCATTTTCGAGCGCAAGTTCAGCGGTTTGCAAATCGCGCTCGTGATGCCGCGCCTCTTCAGCGTGCCATTCTACCGTGCGCTTCATCTGGGCAAGCTGCATTGGGTCCATGAGAGTAGTATACCCGAGCTATCGAATCGCTTTTGCCACTGCTTTTGCAACGCGCTTGTCGAACATATCGGGCACTATTTTGTTTGCTGTGGGTTTCTTGACGAGGCGTGCGATTGCGTGTGCAGCTTTTATTTTCATCTCGGTCGTTATCTTCCGGACGCGACGATCAAGCGCTCCGCGGAAGATGCCGGGAAATGCGAGTGAATTATTAATTTGATTCGGGAAATCAGAGCGGCCGGTGCCTACCACCATCGCACCGCCTCGCTTTGCTTCATCAGGCATAATCTCAGGTGTCGGATTTGCCATCGCAAGCACGACAGCCTTTTTCGCCATGAGCTTGATGTCTTCTGCTTTTACAAGATTCGGTCCCGATACCCCGAGAAGTACGTCTGCATTCTTGAGTGCGTCCTGCAAATTTCCCGTGACGCCTTCCGCGTTATATGTGGCAAGCTCTTGCTTGTGAAGCTCCGGTCGCTTCGAATCGATAATGCCTTTGCTGTCGAGGACAACGATATTTTTTGCTCCCGCTGCATGCAAGAGTCGTGCGGTTGCAGTTCCTGCCGCTCCCGCACCGAGAATTACGATTCGCGCTGAAACAAGCCTCTTGCCAACGACCTTGAATGCATTAAGGAGCGCGGCTAACACAACGACCGCCGTGCCATGCTGGTCATCATGCATCACCGGAATGTCGAGAGCCTCGCTCACGCGACGCTCGATTTCAAAACATTTCGGCGCGGCAATGTCTTCCAAATTGATACCGCCGAATGCCGGTGCTATGCGCAATACTGTTTCCACAATCTCATCCGCATCCTGCGTATCGAGGACAATCGGAAACGCATCCACTCCCGCGAATGTTTTGAAAAGCGCACACTTCCCCTCCATGACAGGCAAGGCACCGAGTGCGCCGATGTTGCCGAGTCCAAGGACGGCTGATCCGTCGGAAACGACGGCGACCGTTCGCCCTTTCATGGTGTAGACGCGCGCGAGCTCTGGGTTTTTAGCGATAAGCGACGAAACGGCGGCCACCCCCGGAGTATAGACCAGCGCGAGGTCCGCGCGATTTCGGACGGGAGCTGCGGGAACGATGCGAATCTTTCCGCCTAATTTTTTATGGAGTGCAATTGCCTGCTTCTGATTGTTTTTCATACCCCCAGTGTACCAGCCGAGACTATTGCCACAACGTATTTTGAGAAGTATATTCCGCAGGTTCGTCAAAAGAAGGAGAAACGAACGTGAGCGATACTCGCACAACAGAGAGGGATGGAATGGCTCTCACACATGCGCTGAAACGCGTCTGGAATGCGATATACAACTCTTTCGTCGAATGGAGTAAGACTCAGAGCGAGGCAGAGCGCCTTGCGAACGCAAACCTGGCGCGCGCCCTCGAAGAGGCCACGGCAGAACGCCTCGAACTTGAACGCGCAGGACGTTTGACCAACCCGGTCGATTTTCGGATTCTCGCACTGAAGCGAGCACAACGGTGGTGAACTAGTCACCTCGCGACGAAAATGGAGAGGTGGACGCCACACGCGCCCACCTCTTACTTTTTAACACCGCGAATGAATACGGCCTCGATGGCACCCGGAAGCTCTCTTCCCTCGAGCGCAGACCATCCGCACTTTTATCGTGTACTCACGTGCTTCTTTCGGATTCTTCGCGACGTAGCTCGATACGGCAGCGACTCCCGGGGTGTAGACGAGCTAGAGGTCGGCGCGGTTGCGCACAGGTACCGCAGGCACGATGCGTATCTTTCCCCCGAGCTTTTTATGGAGTGCTAGAGTCTTTTTTGATACGTCTTTCCCTGCCCTGAGTTTGTCGAATGGGTTGCTCATCTCGCCAGTGTATACTTTCGACATGAGCGACACAATCACTATCAAAAAACCTTTCGATGCGCACGTGCATTTGAGGCGCGGGGCGATGTTGCGTGCCGTGACGCCTATAACAGCCGAGAGATTTGCGAGTGCTATCGTCATGCCAAATACGGAGCCGCCTATCGACACCGTGGAAATGGCGGCGGAATATAAAAAGGAAATTCTTGCTGCAGTCCCCGTAGGAAACTCGTTCGAGCCACTGATGACGTTGTATCTCACAAAAAATCTGACACCTGCAGAAATTGAAAAAGGGGTAGGAAACATACACGGGGTGAAGTCATATCCGTATGGCGCAACCACAAATTCACAGTGGGGCTACCGTAGTATCCTCGAAGCAAAAGACGTGCTGAAAAAGATGGAGGAAGTCGGAATGCCTCTTTTGCTCCATGGAGAAGTCCACCTCAATGAACATAACGAAGAAGAAGACCCGTACGACGGCGAACGGCTTTTTATAACAGACATCTTGCCCCGCCTCCTTGATGCGTACCCGCGCTTGAAAGTCTCGCTCGAACACATGTCGAGTGCGAGTGCCGTAGACTTTATGGAAAAGAACGGTAAAGAGGGACAGCTCGTAGCGACGATAACCCCGACACACCTTCTCTACGACAGGCGTCAAGCATTCTCCGGCGGCTATCGCCCGCTCATTCACATGAAGCCTTTGGTAAAAACGAGTGCGGACCGCGAGCGCGTACGAGATATTGCAAAAAAAGGATTGCCATTCATCTCTGCCGGCACTGATTCAGCGCCGCACCCCGAAGGAAAAAAGTTCTCGTCGTGCTGCGCCTTCGGCACATTTACATCCCCCGTCGCAGTCGAAGTGTACACACAAATATTTGACGAGCTCGGCTGCCTCGACAAACTCGAGAACTTTCTCTCAATCAACGGTCCACGTTTTTACGGCGTAGAACCAAGTAAAGAAACAATTACGCTCGTAAAAAAAGATTGGCAAACGACCGATCCTGTCGTGACCGACGAAGGTGTCAACCTCTGGCCTATCTGCAACACCGTGCACGGTCTCGGCAACGAAACGATTCATTGGCAGATAGCAAAATAGCGGAGCCGGAGAAATTTTCGGTCGCGATGTGTTCGAAGCGGAGCAAGTCTCGCGAACGGAAATTTCTCCGGCTCTGGTGTCCTCACGCCAAAGGCTGATGTTCGATATCTTCCTTCTTTTTCGGTGTAATGCCGTGCGCTATCAGAATATTTTCGAATTCCGCGCGCTCAAGGTTTTCTACTTCTACGAGCTTTTGAGCAATCGCATCGAGCGCGACGCGATTCTTTGTGAGAACATTCTCTGCCTTCTTGTGCGCAGTCAGAATAATTTTCTTCACTTCAGAATCTATTTCGGCGGCGACTTCCTGCGAAGTCTGGTCATTCTCTACCCCCTCACCGAATATGGCACGTTGTGCTCCTGCCGCGAATGCGATTGGTCCCATTTTGTCGGACATGCCATAGCGAGCGACCATATTGCGCGCAAGCGCGGTCAAGACCTGCAAGTCATTCGAGGCGCCCGTTGTCACATCATCGAATATCATTTTCTCCGCGACGAAGCCACCGAGGGATACCGCGATATCGTCCAAGAATTCTTTGCGTGACTGCATCCTGCGGTCCTCGAGCGGAAGCTTGAGCGTGTACCCTGCAGCACGACCGCGCGAGATTATCGATATCTTGTGTACGGGGTCGGCATACGGAAGTACCGATGCTACGAGTGCGTGTCCGGCTTCGTGGTATGCAGTGATTTCTTTCTCTTTTTTATTCAACACGTGTGAACGGCGTTCGGGACCGAGCATCACCTTCTCTATCGAACGAATGAGATCGTATTGAGTAATTTCTTTGCGGTCTTCACGCGCCGCGAGTATCGCCCCTTCATTCATGAGACTCGCGAGGTCGGCACCGGAGAATCCGGGAGTGCGCTCGGCAATCACGACGAGCTTCACATCCGCACCGAGCGGCTTGGATCGTGCATGTACTTTGAGAATTTCTTCACGGTCCTTGCGGTCGGGTAGGTCTATCATGACGCGTCTGTCGAAACGGCCCGGACGCAACAGTGCGGGGTCCAAGACATCTGGCCTGTTGGATGCTGCCATCACGATTACTTTTTCATTTGGCTCGAAGCCATCCATCTCGACAAGTATTTGGTTGAGTGTCTGCTCGCGTTCGTCGTTGCCGCCACCTACCCCTGTGCCACGCACGCGCCCGACCGCATCAATCTCGTCTATGAAAATGATAGATGGAGAGGCTTTTTTCGCGGTCAGAAACAAATCTCGTACACGCGATGCGCCCACACCCACAAACATCTCGACGAATTCAGAACCAGAGATAGAGAAAAAAGGCACGCCCGCCTCACCTGCGACCGCGCGTGCGAGCAACGTCTTGCCGGTACCCGGCGCCCCCATGAGAAGTACGCCTTTCGGAATGCGCGCACCTATCTGGATGAATTTCTTTGGATTTTTGAGGAAGTCGACTATTTCAAGCAGTTCACTTTTTGCTTCTTTGGCGCCTGCCACATCTTTGAAGGTAACTTTTTGTACTTCGTCTTCTGGATTCACGAGCCGCGCCATCGATTTACCGAATGAAAACGCTTGCATACCCCCTCCCCCGCGCATTTGTCGCGAGAGGTACCAAATGACACCGAAGAGAAAGATGACTGGCACCAATATCGGCAAAAGCGTAAGTGCCCAAAATCGCAATCCCCCTTCATCTTTTATTTCTATTTTCACCGCCGCCATTTTTTCAGGCGTGAGACCGTAATCGGATAGCGTCTGTGTGAGTGAGCTCTCGCTTTCTTTGCGCGAGGTCTTTTTTGTTTCGTCCTTATACGTTGCCGTTATCTTATCGCCGGAAACGTCGAGCGAGGTGATTGTGCCCGCGGTGATGTCCAGTGCTATCTGAGAGAGAGGCGCTACCTCATCCTGTGTGGTTATATACTGGCGTATAAAAGAGTAACCGACTGAGAGTAGGAGGAAGACGCCAAATGCTGCTGAGAGCTGCAACCAGATAGACGGTCCGCCGGGATGCTTCGGCTTCTCGCCTCCCTCACGAGATTTGCGTACTACTGGTTTTTCTGGAGTTGCCATACAAATGCGTATTATACATAGTGGAATCGCGAATGAAAGAATACGAGCACGGTGTATAGTGTTCGCATGACTATCGTAGTGAACAAACGCGTCGGATTCGACTATACTATCCTTGAAGAAATCGAGGCGGGTTTGGAATTGCTCGGTTTCGAAGTGAAGTCACTTCGTGCCGGACATGGCTCGCTCAAAGGCGCGCGCGTAGTCGCGCGCGGTGGCGAAGCCTATCTCGTCGGTGCGACGATACCTGCGTGGCAGCCCGCGAATGCCCCAAAGTCATACGACCCTGAGCGGACGCGCCGACTCCTCCTTTCCCGCAAACAAATCGCCCATGTATCCTCGGCAGAAGGTGAACGTGGGTTGACAATAGTGCCACTTAAGGTGTATAATAAAGGGAGAAATTTGAAACTTCTCATTGCGATAGCAAAGGGTAAGAAAAAAGCCGATAAGCGTCAGACAATACGGAAGCGCGACGAGAAGCGCCACATCGAAAGGACTTTGAAAACAAAATAGCTGTGGCTAGTCCATCGCCATCTGCAATCCTCCCTGGATTGCAGATGGGGGGTGACTGGCTTCGACAGGAAATTCAGTGTGCTTGTGTGCGAGGCGGAAGTGAATGTCCTTCCATAAAAACATTCAAAACCTAAGTGCAAATAAAACAGCACGTGGAGTACTTTCACCTATTCAGATGAAAGACCTTCAGTTCGCTTACGCTCGAGTAGCCTAAGCGACCATGCTCTTCTCTACATCCGATACAGAAGCCAGCGTGTCATATTTTCGGGTTCGAACCTTATCTCACTCCGGGTAAGGAACTAAAGAAAGAGAGTCCGGTACAATGCGATCTCGGGTATTCCCTACTCGTTGTACTCAAACAAAAAAGAATACCCTAAGCCTTGTAGAATCATCTGTACACCATTTTCTGGACGGGAGTTCGATTCTCCCCACCTCCACCCAATTTGATTTGATTCAGAATCGGGCTCACCCGCGCCGGAGGCGCGGGAGTGGAGTGGCATTTCCGCAAGGAAATGCCACGGCATTTTGAATTCCCCCGTGAGATTCCCCGCCGCTATGCGGCGGTTCGAGCCGATGTCCACCAGAAAATCTTTCATCCCCGAAAGATTTTCTGCCTTAATGAGATTTCCGGCTTGGTTGGCCTCTAAAATCCAGTTGCGCGTGAGTTCGAGCCAATGATTGCCTTTTCGTTCAAAATCACTCAATTTTTCCTCCAGCGACTTCTTTTCCGACATCAGCGCGTTCTTGCGCTCCAAATACTCGCCAAGTTCCAATGCCTCTGCTAAGTAGGCGTCTGTAAGGCGTTCCAGACGCGCTGAAGTGGCGGAAATATCATTTTTGAGATTTTGAACGAAAAGGTCTGATGAGTGGCGAACATCGGTGTTTTCGCTTTCCAATTTTTTGAGATATGCGTCCCGCCACTCATCAGGCAAAGAAACTTTTTGAACCATGTCTTGCACTTGTCGCGTCAATTCTTCTTCCCGCAAAAAGCGAGTTTGCGAACATTTTTGAGTGCGGCTTTTGAAAGTGCAGTGGTAGTAGTGATACACCAATCCACTTTTCTTTATCTTCCGTTCCGCAGTTATCGCGTAGCCGCACTCACCGCAGACCGCAAATCCTTTGTACAGCAAACCTTTTTCTCCTCGCTTTTTGCGGGGCTTCCCGTTCGCGACAAGTGCTTCCTGTATTTGGTCAAAAAGTTTCTTTGAAATCATTGGCTTGTGCGAACCTTGATGTACCTCGCCTCGGTACTGGAAATGACCGTAGTAAAAAGGATTTTTCAAAATATGTTCTACCGAGGCGAGGACGAGCGGTTTTCCGCTTCGCGAGCCAACCAAGCCGAGAGAAAACATTTTGCGCTGAATTGCCGTGAGCGTGTATTGTCCAGTAGCAAAAGCCCCTAAACACTCTTTCACCTTATGAAAAGTTTTCTTGTCTGGTTCAATAGTCCGCAAACGAGATTCATTAAAATATCCCAAAGGGGCTTTTGCCGACAATTCACCACGGCGTATCTTTTGCCGTATTCCACGCAAAATGTTTTCTCTTAAATTGTCGGTGTAATATTTTGCTTGTCCGAAAGCGACACTCAACATAAATTTTCCTTGGGGTGTCGCTTCGAACCAAAATGTTGGAAATTTTAGCGCAACAATTTTTAGCGTGTCCACAAAATATATGATCTTGCCTCCGTCAATACTATTTCTCGCCAAACGGTCTGGATTCCACGCTAAAATTCCCGAGGCAGAACCTTTTTCAATTTCGCCAAGCATTTCGTTAAATATCTGACGACCAGGCTCTTTGGCAGTTTTGCTTTCATAATATTCACGAACAATAAACAAACCCTGTTGCTTGGCGTATTCCCGAAGCTCATGAAGTTGCGCCTCAATACTCAAAACTTGGCGTTCTTCATCCTCACTCGATTTTCTGCAATATATAAAATATTTGATCATAGCTTCGGGAATTAAATTGATAAAAGGTTTTGCATTACACCGACAATTTGTAATCTCATTATACATCGGCTCATGTGCCTTTGGCACATTCCAAGCTTTGCTTGGAGAACCGCCGCGTAGCGGCGGGAATGCTCTTGGCGGAATTCAAAATGCCTTGGCGGGACTTGGCGGAAACGGTAGCCCGAGCCCGCGCCTTTGGCGCGGGCGAGGTCAATCTTTCTTCAAATTCGGAATTGTGGTCATTATACCAAAAAGTTCGGACTCATTTCCAGCAGAACCCCGAATGAGGCACGCGCGGAGCGCGTGGTGGCTCTAAACTAAATTGTACGCTCGACGAAAGCCCCACGCACTGGCGAGTACGCCAGCAACCCCGAAAGAAAAA
>CALRFU010000008.1 GCA_943356775.1 Candidatus Nomurabacteria bacterium | reverse complement strand
CTGAGCGTGCCGCAGACCTTCACTTCAAACGATCTTGCGAACAATCCTGTCTCGGGATACTTCTCGGGAGAGAACACCTTTATCTGGAAGATTCTCGAGACGATGAAGAACACTCTGCTCCTTGCGCTTAGCTATTTGAGACCGTTTGGGGGCTTTACGCAGACCCAGGTCTCCGCCGAATGAATACGCTTGAGGAATCCGCACGGAATGCTATAGTGTGTGCGACAAATGGGATTCACTAAATACACATCGCAAGCTGAGAAGGAGCGCGCCCGCATGAATGAGGGCATCCGCTCGCCCGAGGTGCGCGTCATCGGACCTGATGCCGAGAATTTCGGCGTTCTCCCCATACGTGAGGCGCTCGCAAAAGCGGCTGAGCTCGGACTGGACCTCATCGAGATATCCCCCAATGCACAGCCGCCAGTATGCAAAATAACCGACTACGGCAAATTCAAATACGAACAAAAGAAAAAGGACAAGGAGATAAAATCGAAAGCGCACGTGACGGAAACCAAGATTACACAGGTCAAAATCGGAACCTCGGAGCGCGATATGCAGATAAAAGCGGGCAAGGCCGCCGAATGGCTCAAGGAGGGTCACCGCGTAAAAGTAGATCTCTTCTTGTGGGGCCGCTACAAATACATGGAATTCGAATTCCTCAAGGAGCGCCTCGAGCGTTTCCTCGCGGTCATTCCCGAGGGCTACAAGGTAGCCGAGCCTATCCAAAAAGGCCCCAAAGGCCTCTCCATCACCCTCGAACGCGACCCTTCTAAGAAGCCGCAGATACAAAAGCCTGCCAAAGTCACCCCAACGACAGAGGACGTCAAATAGCTTGCTTTTTCGGCCTGTTCTGGCACAATGGCGCAACTGTGAAAACGAATAAATCGTATACGAAACGACTGCGAGTGACAAAAAAAGGCAAGATCATTGCCCGTGCTCCGGGACAAAACCACTTTAACGCTAAGGAAAGCAGCTCAAAACAGATGCGCCGCGGCCGTGCAGTTGCCTTCCACATGGTGATGGACAACACCGCAAAAAGCCGCTATTTGGGCAATTAGTTCGACAAGCTCACTACAAGTAAAGAAAAAACGATATGGTACGAGTAAAACGAGGAGTTACAAAGTTGAAGCGCCGACGCAACGTCTTGGCACAGACCAAGGGCTATCGCTTTAACCGCGCCAACAAAGAGCGCACCGCAAAGGAGGCAATTCAGCACGCGGGCACCCACGCCTTCCGCCATCGCCGCACCAAAAAGCGCGAATACCGCAACCTCTGGACGATCCGCATCAATGCCGCAGCGCGCCCACTCGGATTTTCTTATTCAAGACTTATCGACGCTCTCAAGAAGGCCGACATCAAACTCGACCGCAAAGTTCTCTCTGAACTCGCAAAAGATTACCCTGAAACATTCGAGAGGCTGACGAAAAACCTGAAAGCTTAGTTACTAGAGGATCACCTCCTCCGCTCGGATCACCGCACCTCGGTTGTCGTGATTGTTGTAGACGAGCATCGTCTTTTCTTTTTCTTTCATCACCATTTCGATAAGGCGTTCAACGATTGCTTTTGGGTCCGAATCAAAGACAATTTTATTGTTCGGTCGATGTGCTGCCTCGATTACGCGCCTCAATATCTCGTCAGTCTCCCAAGAACCTTCTAATATGCCGATGGGGCGACGGTCTTCGAATGCGACGGCAAACTCATTGAGCGTCCCGATGCGTCCGCATCCGATAATCATGGCATCAGACGAACGCACAAATAGTAGGTCTCGCCCCGCATACCCAAATCCGGTATATACGACTACATCCATAAAATCGAGCGGTAATTTGTAGGTCTCCACATGCTCGCGCTCGTTAGCGGCGGGTGAAAACCCGATTGAGAAACCACATTCGTCTTTGGCTCCCATGGCTGAGTACATCGGAAAGCCCGTAGTCGCCCCTGTTGTGATTATGCCGCCCTGCTTTGCTATCTCACGTCCGAGTTCTTTTGCTTTTTCGTAGGCATCGAGCCCGCACGCACCGGTCTCAGCGGCACCCGAGACGCCGATTTTTACGACGCCGTATCCGTCGGGCAGTCGGCAAAAATTCAGCGGGACGGCGGTGTGATTGGGGTAGAGATTTCTTTTTGCCATTAAAGGAAATTATATCATCTCATCACCAATCTATTTCAAATGTTTGTCCCGCTTCGGGCACAACCGCATCAACGCCAAGAAAATCTTTTAGGCGTTGCGCGAGAAACATCGATGAGCGCGGCTCCCCCATCGTCACAAAGACACGTTCGAGTGATTCACCTGCGTTTTCGACAAAGGTGAGGAGTTGCTCTCGGTCAGCATGACCCGAATATCCTGAGAGTGTCTCGCGCTCGGCATAGATACGAATGTGCTCACCATCTATCTCCACACGTTTCTCCCCATCTTGAATACGGCGACCTAAGGAACCAGGCACTTGGTATCCCACAAAAAGAATGGTTGCTTTTTTATCGCCCAAATAGTACTTCTCATGCGCACGGATGCGCCCCCCGTGAGACATACCCGCACCCGCAATGATGATCTTGGGATTCGGCGCAGCATGGATGGCTCGGGAATCGCTGACTTCACGGGTAAGCTTAAGGCTTTTGAACGAAAAAGGATCTTTGCCTTCAGAAAAATGCTTCTGCGCCTTCGGATTGAGCAAGTGTCTGTACTTCCGGAATACCTCGGTGACCTCGATGGCAAGCGGCGAATCGAGATATATCGGGATGGGCGCGAGCGTCCCCTCCTCCATCATCACATTGAGCTCAAAAAGGAGGAGTTGAGTACGCTCAAGGGAGAAAGACGGTATAAGCAAAACCCCTTTGTGTGCCCGTACTTTTTCCACGCACAGGCGCAGTTGTTCGCGACGCTCATCCCGCCCCTCGTGTACACGGTCCCCGTACACACTCTCCATGACGATGTACTGTGCTCCCTCGGGTGATTCGGTGTCATTCAAAAGCGATTCCGGAGAATTACCGAGGTCGCCCGTAAAGACAATCGAGCGGCTTGCCCGCGTCATCTTTACCAGTGCCGAACCGAGTATGTGGCCGGCATCAAAAAGCTCCACTTCGACCTCATCAAGTGAAAATGGTTCGTGGTATTCATGCGCATTCCAGAGCGAGAGTGTCGTTGTCACATCCTCGGCTTCATATAACACTTCGCACCCATGCTTCAAAGCGTCGCTCTGCATTACGCGCAGCGCATCGGCAAACATGAGAGCGGCGAGCTCTTTGGTCGCTCCCGTCGAATGAATAGCGCCGCGAAATCCATCACGGACAAATCGAGGGATGCGCCCAATATGGTCGGCATGCGCATGCGTCACGATGAGCGCATCTACCGATGCCACATCGTAAAAAAAAGGTGCGCTGTTCGCAACATCACACACCTGCTCTCTTTGCAGGATGCCGCAATCAATCAATATCTTTTGCGTACCTGCTTGCGGTGAGCCTGCCTGCCCTGAGTCAGTCGAATGGGTCGAATCCGTATCAACAAGGAAATTTGCGCCGGTTACCGTCCCCGCGCCTCCGTGAAATGTTATTTTCGCGGCCATAGATACTTCATTATAAGCGCCCCCATCGTGCCGCCGATTACGTCCATGATGAGGTCTGCTATCGTGTCGACGGTATCGACAGGGAAATGTGTCGCACCGATTGAGAATTCAAATATCTCCCAACATACACCGAGCACAAACGTTGCGACCACAACATACGCGACACTACGCGACAGACGGAGTGCACCTTGCCCCCACGTAAAGAAAAGTGCTGCCCACAGACCTCCCAGGAAGTGCGCAGTGGCGCTATACCATGCGACACCCCAGAGATAGTCATGCGACATTCCGAAGATGACGATGCCGAAAAGGACGACAAGGACAATAACCTGCGCAAAGAGTAGCTGTCTTCCGGTCATAGCGGAAAGTCTAACACCCAAAAACCCTGCATCGTGCAGGGTTTCTCGGAGGCGGTAAGTACGGTGGCCTGGTATTGGAGCCAGGTGGGAGTCCTCAGCATCTCTGCCAAGGCAGAGAGCGATGTCGGATTACCCTTATTCGCACCAGCAGGTTTTCGTACCTAACCGCTATAAATAGTATACACCCGCAAAACGGAAGATAGTGTGAATATCTCTCCCGTTGAGGTTTTTCTTATTCGAGGATGCCGTCAAGGTTCACGTCGTACAGAATTTGCTCTCCTACGAGGCGATACTGAGTCATTTCAGCTTCAGTAAACCAAATAGCAATCTCCCGCTTCGCTTCATCGGCTGATTCGGAGCAGTGGACGAGGTTGCGCACTGCGCGGTCATCCACCGCCGCAATATTATATGAATCAATGGTGAGGTCGCCGCGGATAGTACCAACATCCGATGAAGCAGGCTCGGTGGTACCGGTAATCTTCACGACGACAGCGGCCGCCTGGTTCCCTTCCCAGACCATCTGGATAACGGGTCCACTCGTCATAAACTTCACGAGTTGGCCGATGATGTCTTTTCCGTACTCAATCGCCTCTTTGGTAACCGGCAGGTTGTTGAGCTTCTTGTCCTCCATGATTTTGGTACCCTTTTTGAGGAACCACACATCATCCTTACCGTAGTGCTCCCACAGCTTCTTCTCGTCGGCCACACAGAGTTTCAAACCCATGAGCTTAAGCCCCGTGCGCTCATATCGCTTGATAACTTCTCCGACCAAGCCGCGCTGTACGCCGTCCGGTTTAACCATTACAAATGTTCGCTCTTTTTTAGGGTGTTCCATGAGCGACAATGTACCACGATTCCACACTGAGAGAAACTATTGGTAGAGCGGTGCAGGCGCTCCCGGGTCAACCGGTTTCTTGCCGTAGGCCGCGTCGAATTTGCGGTTGACGTCGTCTTCTACCTCTTGCCTATCCTTACCATATGTCCTGTACGAAAGTTCCTTCAATGCTTCGACGGTGCTGTAGTCCATTCTAGGCAAATCCTGCGTCTGAATAGTGAATGGCCGTGCAGGGACGCCATTGACCAGAAGCGAGAGTACGGCGTTTCTGTTGGGCAAATTCTCGAGGTCTTGCGCGTTAAATATCGGAGAAAATTGTTTCTCCAAAAATTCGGCGTCTTGGGTACCGACGCGGAATGATGCTTTGGTGCCCACGTTGCCGATGACCGCATCGCGTATGTCTTCTTCGAGTTGTGCAATGAATTGGTGCGCAATCGTGAGTGAAAGCTTGTATTTGCGTGCCTCGGAAAGAATCGTCGCGATAGAAGGCGTAGCGAAGTTTTGGAATTCGTCGATGTAGAGATAGAACACCGGCAGAAGGTCTCCGCGTGTATCGACGCGCGAGAAGGCCGCCTGCAGGAATTTGGACACGAGGATGAGGCCGAGAAGCGAGGTATTTCTGTCGCCCAAGCGTCCCTTCGAGAGATTCGCAAGGAAAATCTTTTTCTTGTCCATTATCTCCCTGAAATTAAAGGCGGATTTTTCCTGACTCACGATAGGCCGCATGATGTCGTTGGTGAGAAAGACGTCGAACTTGCTCGTGATGTACGGGGCGACGTTCTCAAGCGATGGATCCCCTCCCGCGGCTTCGGCGATTTTGCGCCAGAACTGCACGATAATGGGATTCTTACAGTGATTGAGCTTCATGTTGCGGAAATCGCGATCGGCAAAGACGCGTGGTATCTCGACGAATGTACTGCCCGTATCGGGATCCTCGACGACGAGCTGCACGGCGTTGCGGTAATACTGTTCGAACATAGGGCCAAACGCTTCGGGCACGTCGGCATAGAGTTTGCGGAAGATGCCGTAGACTTCGTCGACAACAAAGGTCTTCATCTCGGGCTTCGAGCGGTCATATTCGAGCATGTTGAGACCCATCGGCCGCGCGGTGTACGCAGGATCAAAATATATAACGTCTTTTATGCGCTCCGGTGGGATACAAGCGAGTATGTCTTCGATGTCATTGCCGTGTGGATCAATGAAGGCAACACCTTCCCCATTCTTGATGTCCTGGATGATCATGTTTTTGATAAATCCAGTCTTTCCCGTACCCGTCTGTCCGATTACATACGCATGGCGCAAACGATCCGAGGCGCCAAAGCGCACCGGTGTCTCATCTGCGCCGTATTGATTAATACCGATCGTGATACCTTCGGCCGGAGTCTCGACAGGGGCAGGAGCTTGCTTGCCGAAGCTCCGCTTCAACTCGCGCGAGGTGGTCAAGCGTTCTGCAGTAAAGTGGAAAATCGCAGTGACCTCGGCGAGAGAGAGCGGCATCATAATCGATGGGTCGAATTCACGATACGTAAAACTCCGAATGAAATCCGTAAGCCCCCAACTCCCGACACGCTTGAAAGTCAGTTGATTCCCTTTTGGATCGTCGTACTGATTGAAGGGTGCTTCGAGGTTAAAGAGGAGTTCATCCGCACGCTCTTGCGTAGGTGCCGACGTGACGAGCCGGATAGAGACCGGTGCGATGCGGCTTTTTATTTTCTTAGTTATTTCTTCGGTCATCACTTGGTCAGATGATTTACGGAATTGGCTCTCCATTTCCTTCTTGTGCGCCTCTGGCATGAATACCTGCTTTGCCATCGCGTAGACAGCCTCCCCTATCTCCGTCTCGGGAACTTTGATTGCCTTGCGAAAATTCTTCCCTTTCTCAAGTTGACGCAAAATCTTTTTGTAGTGGTGATTGTAGCGGTCACCTTCGGTCGAGACGGTTATTTGGAGAGATGCCCCCTCGCCATGCTTCGCAATTTTTGCAAATGCCGCCAGGAGCACATTCATCGGGTCATACTCAAAGAGCTCCGGGGTCTTGAGCGGGAGAGACGGGTGGTCAGCGAGCGTCGCATAAGCGGCGGCATGGTGCCCTTCGTAGTTGAAAATGTTGTAATCGCCGCGCGATTCCGACATGCGCGCATTCGGGAAGACCGAAGAGATGAGGCGCTCCGCGAGTATCTTTTTCGTGCGCGGCACTGCGAGGTACAAAAATGCTTCTTCGGTTCCCTCTTGCACCGCTATCTCGAGTGAGAAGCCTTCGTGTTTGTCGATGAGTGAAGTGAGGCCTGCGTAGAGCTGCTCGGAAGATGAGAGCAACTGTTCAAGTTTGTGCTGCTGATTATCCTGTTTGTCGCCCCCTCCGTGTGCTTGTGGATGTATCTCGAAAAGCACCATATTGAGAGCTCGACGTGTCTTTTCCGGTACCCCCATGCCTCTATCAGGCAGCCCTTCGGCGATGTACCTCACAAGTGCGCGATGAATGTCGTCCTCGAGATGTGGGTTCTTCATCCGTGCGGCTACGGAGAGGGCATTGCGTATACCATTCGTCTGTACCAATCGCAAAATCTCATCCACCTGTGTGTCATGCATCTCTGGCTCGAGTCTGAGGACGTTTTTGAGGATCTCGTGCTCCGCCATGACCACCGTCTCGTGGAGGATGGTCGCCGCGGGCACTTCTGAGTATGCCGCTACTTCACGCCTTGCAATGCGGTCAGATTCAAAACGATTATCAGGGGCTTCCATCTCGGCCTCCTTCTCGCGCACGCGCTCACGCAAATAGGCAAGCTCCTCTTCAGGAGATTTGAATTTCGGAAGCGCCGCATTACGCGGCTTCTCCAGCATGGGAGGCATGCGGAAATTATATCACTCCTACAAGAGAGATTTTGCCCCGATGTCGCGACGGAAGTGCATTCCTTCAAAATGGATTTTCTCCACCGCCGTATAGGCGCGGTCGAGGGCTTGCTTAAGTGTGCCGCCTATCGCGGAGACGCCGAGTACACGCCCGCCAGCGGTAACCAACTGACCGTTGTCCATTCTTGTTCCTGCTTGAAATACCACGACATGTTCGTCTTGTTCCGCTTCCGCAATACCGCTTATCGGTAAACCTGTCGGGTATGCATCGGGATAGCCGCCGGAGGCAATCACGATGTTCGCCGCAAATCCCCGGTGCCATTCGACCGAATCGCGGATGGCATCGAGTGTACCGTCTGTAGACGCTTCGAGGAGGTCGAGCAGGTCGGTTTTCAGCAAACGCATATATACCTGCGTCTCGGGGTCCCCGAAACGGGCGTTGTATTCAAGGACTTTCGGACCGTCCGCAGTCATCATAAGACCGGGAAACAAGAGTCCTCTAAATTGGACGCCACGTTTCTTGAGCGTCTCGAACGTCGGGGTAACAACTTGGTTTCCGATGCCTGCCATCACATCAGAAGCCACGCCGGGTACCGGAGCAATGGTGCCCATACCGCCCGTATTTTTCCCCTGGTCGCCGTCAAGCGCAGCCTTGTGATCCTGAGATGAAGGAAAAAGTATATGTGTACTGCCGTCGGTGAGCGCATGGACAGATATCTCGGGGCCCTCAAGATACTCTTCAATAACCACTTCATCTCCCGCACTTTTGTGTGTGCGGTCAACCATAATCTCCTGAATGGCCTGCTCTGCCTCTTCGGTCGTACGACAGACATACACACCCTTGCCGAGTGCCAGGCCTGACGCCTTCACTACAATCGGAGCACTGTGCGTACGCACATACGCGAGAGCTGATGACGGGTCAGTAAACACTTGAAATTTTGCTGTGGGAATCTGTGCGTCTTGCATCAATTGCTTCGAAAACGCTTTCGAACCTTCAACCTGTGCCGCCTCTTTGCTCGGCCCCCACACACGCAATCCGTGAGCCTGAAATACATCCACGATACCGCCGACAAACGCATCGTCCGGTCCCGGTACCGTCAGCCCGATTCCTTTTTCTTTCGCGAAAGCCGCCAACTTCTCGAATTCCATGACGGCAATCGGCACGTTCTCCGCAAGGAGATTCGTCCCGCCGTTCCCCGGTGCCGCATAGAGCTTCCCCACGCGCGGCGATTGTTTGAGCTTCCACAAGAGCGCGTGTTCCCGCGCCCCACTACCGACGACTAGTATGTCCATCCCGACATTCTAGCCTATTCCTCGGTAAGCAAAAGCTTACTTCTATTTAAACAGTCAAAATCTCAGGCCCATTTTTGGTGACCAGTACGGTGTGTTCGGCGTGCGCAGTGCGCGAGCCGTCGCGAGTTCGATAGGAGTGACCGTCTTTGTCTATAAAAAGTTCGCCCGAGCCGAGCGTCATCATCGGCTCGATGGCAATAATCTCACCCTCATGCAGCTTCGCGCCTTTGCCTGGTGTTCCGAAATTCGGTATGTGCGGTTCCTCGTGCACTTTGAGTCCGACGCCGTGACCTGAAAGATTCTTTGGGTATCCGAAATGATATTTTTCTGCGATTTTCTGTACTGCGTAGCCGATGTCACCCGTCGTGTTACCGACTTTTGCCTGTGCGATACCCGCAGCAAGTGCTTCATACGTGCCCGAAACGAGCTCCTCATCATTGGGATTGCGCCTCGTACCCGCGATGACCGTGACCGCATGGTCGGTGAAAAGACCCTTGTGCTTGATGCCGAAATCGAGACACACGACATCGCCGTCGTGAATAATCGCACCGTTGTCGCTCGCAGGAGAGTGCACGATGACGTCGTTGACAGAGAGGCAGAGTCCTGATGGGTACGGCTTGTCACCTTTCCGCTCCGTGTGGTGATAAAACGCGAGGAGGTCGCCTTCCGCTTTCACGAGCTCATGCGCCCTATCTTCGAGCTGCTGCCCTGTCACACCAGGAGCTACCATCTCGCTCAAGATGCGGAGGTGCCGCGCCAAGCGCTTTCCCCCCTCGCGTAGCGCATCAATCTCTGCTTTCGTTTTTGCAATCATACAAGGTTCAACCTTGTAGGTTTAGCGCCGTAAGGATATTTTTTTGGACTGTTTCCACGTCTGGTGCTCCATCAATACGATGTATGGTACGCCCACGACTCTTGAGAAATTCAAGCTGCGGCTCGACTTCTGCCTTGTGCCAAGACAGACGCTGCTTGATAGCGTCTTCGGTATCATCGCTCCTTCCGCGTTTTACGAGCCGCTTGATGCTCTCTGACTCAGAGAGTTCAAGCGAGACGATGTGGAAATCAGGTCGTTTGTAGAAGACCATCGCGTCGTCCCACCCGCGTGTCTGGTCGGGACCGCGCGCAAGGCCATCGGCAATGATGTGTTCCTCGCCGGTGAACTGCCTCGCAAGCGCCTCCGTTGTGAGATATATCGGCATGAAATCAGGCATGCGCTTCCCCACTCCCACTATTTCATTGGTGAGCTTACCGGTGTAGCTTCCCGCAGCAATCATGTTGCGCAAGAGCTGTCCCATGTCTATATGAATGATGCCACGCTCGGAACGAGCTTTGAGAATCTCCATGAGGAGCTTCACCTGCGTACCCTTCCCCGCACCTTGGGGACCGAAGAAAAGAACGGTGATGGGATGCACCCCGTTAGAAAATGTATTTATCATATGAGGGTAACTTCCGTGCCGCGCATAAAGAGTTGTTTGTGGAGAATGTGTCCGAGAATCTTTCTAACGGGGTTCATGATTCAAAAGTATAGCCTTCCTTGTGCATAATATCCATGACTTGCGATACCGTCTCTTGCAATTTTCCGTCGGCATTTGTCACCCGGTAGTCGTATTGCGGCGCGTGCACACGCATCTCCTCTTCGGTTATTCTCATGCGGGCGTCAAACTCTTTTTGGGACCACTCAGGGTTGCGTACCCGCAAACGCGACTTAAATTGCTCGAGAGATTCCGGCATTATGAAAATGGCCACCGCACCAAAGCGCTCTTTCAGAAGCCTCACACCTTCGATATCCACCTGCGCGAACACAATCTTGCCAGCCTGTATCTTCTCCTTCAGATCGGGCAAATAAATACCGTAATAGGTGTTGAGCTCCGGAACGAACCGATGCTCCGGGATGTTGCCCGCTCCAAGCTCCGCATCGAATTTCTCCTGTGATAAGAAATGGTAATCGACTCCCTCCTGTTCCCCCGGTCTCATGGCCCGGGTCGTTACCGTGACGAGGCGGGTGAACTTGCGATTGCGTTTGAGAATCGAACCAATAACCGCGTTCTTTCCGGAACCCGAAGGACCTGCGATTACTACTACTTGCTTCATATGCACGAGATTACCACATGTGGAGCAATGCAGTAGATGAGTACTTGTTTATCGATTCTAATACTCCCGAATCGAGGTCTGCGCGTCGATTTTCTTTACGAGGTCAAGGACGACCGAGACGGCGATGAGAAGTGCCGTACCACCGATAGTTATGACCGTAATACCCGTCAATCCCTGGAGAATGATGGGGAGGACGGCAAGCGTACCGAGGAATAATGCCCCGACGAGGGTAATGCGGGTGATGATATTGCCGAGATATTCACTCGTTGTGCCGCCGGGACGTACACCGGGAATAAAGGCTCCGTTCTTCTGGAGATTCTTCGCAATCTGATTCGGCTCGAATGTGATAGCCGTGTAGAAGTACGTAAAGACAACGACCAGGAAGAAGTAGAGCGCTCCGTATACCCACTGATTAGCAAGCGCACCCACGACAGCCTCGGCGCCCGATGCGAGAAACGGAATAGAGCTCTTGGAGATGAATGTCGCAATCATTTGAGGGAAGAGGAGGAACGAGAGCGCGAAGATGATAGGCATGACTCCGGCCTGATTCACGCGCAGCGGCAAATACGTGGAGATTCCCCCCAAGACCTTGGTACCGCGCACGCGCCGCGCGTAGGTTACGGGGATAGGACGCTCTGCTTCGGTAACAAATACAACCCCCGAAATAATGACAGCGGCGACAGCGGCGAACGCGATATACACAGGAATCTGTGCGACATCAAACGAGAAGATGAGCTGCGCGAGAGCAGACGGCAAGCCCGCGACGATACCAGCGAAGATGATGAGCGAGATACCGTTGCCGACACCGAATTCAGAAATGAGCTCGCCGATCCACATGATGAGGATTGCGCCGGCGGCTATCACCGTCATATTTGTTATGAAGCCAAGAAGTGAGAGCTGAGGCACGATACCGTTCTGCTGCAAAAGAAGGAGGAATCCGAAAGCCTGGATAAAAGCGAGGGGTACCGAGAGGTACCGCGAATACTGCATGAAACGCATGCGTCCCGCATCTCCTTCTTCCTGGTACATCTCCTTCAATTTCGGAATCAAAATCGTCATGAGCTGCATCACAATGGATGCCGTGATGTACGGAGAGACTCCTATCATCATGATAGAGAGATTGGAGAAACCGCCTCCCGAAAAAATATTGAGAAGTCCGAGAAATTGGTTGTTGCCCAAAAAAGCTTCGAGTTGTGCCGCGTTGATACCCGGAATAGGAATAGCTGCAAGGAAGCGGAATACGACGAGAGCACCGAGCACAAAAAGAATGCGTGTACGCAAAACCTCATCCCCGAAGGTGAGTTTTATCTTACGAAGTAGTGCTTCGAGCATAGTACTAAGCAATCGTACCTCCAGCCTTCTCGATAGCAAGGCGAGCCGAAGCGGAGACGGCGACACCCTTCAAAGAGAGCTTCTTGGAGAGACTGCCTGTGCCGACAATCTTAACCGGCGGCATCGTACGCGCCGAGATTGCGCCTTTTTCTGCGAGAATTTTTGAGCTTACTTCCGCTCCACTCTCGAAGAGCTTCTCGAGTCTGTCGAGCGAAATTGCGACCGCATCCAGCTTCGAACCGTCGACGCTGCGTCCGCGATTCTTGCCGTATCCGCGGCGCTTCGGCAACTTCTTGATGATATCGCGCATTTCCGGGCGCTTCTTGCGCCCGGCGCGTGCGTTCTGACCCTTGGTGCCACGTCCCGCAGTCTTGCCGCGCTTTCCCCCGCGTCCGACGCGCATCTCCTTCCGGAGGGTCATTCTTTTAAGTGAGTTAAGTGATGTCATAGATTATTTATAGTGATTTATCCTGAGTTTATCGAAGGAGCGACGTCGAACTATTTTCCCATCGATAACTTTCTGAGAGCTTCGATAGCGGCACGTGCGTTATTGACCGAATTCTTGCTGCGCGAAAGAAGCTTTGCGGTAACGTCGGAAACACCGGCAAGTTCGAGAACAGTACGTACCGATGAGCCTGCGACCAATCCGCGACCGGCGGCCGGACGAATTTCGACACGCGACGCACAGAACTTCGCTTCGATGTTGTGAGGAACGCTTCGGTTCTTCGTGAGGTTGATCTGTATCATTGCGCGCTTCGCGGCACGGGTAGCCTTCTCTATCGCCTGTGCGGTATCTGCGGCCTTGCCCAATCCGACACCGACGCGACCCTTCTTGTCACCGATTACCAAAGCGGCACTGAAATTGAAACGGCGGCCTCCTGCCATAACGCGGGCGACGCGGCGGATACCAATCAGCTTCTGTGCGAACTCGCTGCGGCGCTCATCGCCACCACGGCGTCCGCCTGGGCGACCACCCGGGCGTCCTCCCCGGCGGTCACGATTACCTCCGCGGCCGGCAAAACCCGGCTTCGCTACAGCTGCCTGTGCAGGAGCTGCGACGGCTGCGTTGGGTGTTACTTCTGGTGTGTTTTCATCGGCCATACAATTAAGTGTTTACTTTGTTCTTTAAAATTCTAATCCCGCAGCGCGTGCAGTATCCGCAAAAGCTTTCACCGTTCCGACGTACTGGAAGCCTCCGCGGTCGAAAACAACAGCCTTGATTCCCTTTGCAATCAAAGCCTTTGCAAGAGTCGTCGCCGACTGTTCCGCCCGCTCACGTGGAGTCTTACCCTTCTCATCGAGTGAAGAAACAGCTGCAATAGTGACGCCTTTCGTATCGTCGATTACCTGCGCAGTGAGGCGTGTGTTGGACTTGTATATAGAAAGGCGCGGACGGGTTTCGCTTCCGATGACCTTTGCGCGCACACGCTTGTGGCGGCGGATTCTTTGTTCTTGTTTAGTGATTTCCATACTGTTTATTTATAGTGAGCGAAGTCGAACTATGCGGCGGCTGCGGCGGCTTTCTTACCCTGCTTCTCGCGGACGACCTCGCCTTCATAACGGATACCCTTGCCCTTGTATGGCTCAGGCTTCTTGACGGCGCGCACCGATGCGGCGAATTGACCGACTGCCTCTTTGTCAGAACCTGAGACAGTGACGATATTCTTCTCGACTACTGCGGTGATACCTTCAGGAATAGCGAGCAAGACCGGGTGTGAGAATCCGACGATGAGTTTGAGCTGCTTCCCGGTAAGCTCTACCTTGTAACCGATACCTTCTACCTGCAATTTCTTTATGAATGGCGTGTTGACGCCGGAAATCATGTTGCGGACGTGTGCAGCGTAGGTGCCCCACAAAGCGCGTCCGAGGCGGGACTTCTCTTTTGGGGTAACAGTCGCTTCACCATTTGCGATAGCGATTGTGACCGCAGGATGCACCATCTTCTTGAGAGTGCCCCCTTTCCCCTTCACGATAAGCTCGTTCGAAACGACCGAGACTTCGGTGCCTGCTGGGATTGGTATTGCTCTTTTTCCTATACGTGACATATGAATATTTGAAGAAAAATTACCAGATTTCAAAGAGTGCTTCGCCCCCGACATTCTGCTTGCGAGCTTCCTTGTCGGAGAGAACGCCTTTCGGGGTCGAGAGTACGAGTGAGCCGTGTCCGTAGCGGACAGGGACGATTTCGCGGGTGCTCTTGTACAAACGACGGCCCGGCTTCGAGATGCGCTTCACGCCCTGAATCGCGTGCTCGCCAGTCTCCGAGTACTTGAGAACGACATCAATGGTCTTCTTGACCTTCTTGCCCTTCTTCTCGATATCTTTCACATAGCCCATCTCTTTCAACTTTTCTGCGACAGCCATCTTGAATGACGAGTACGGCACGGAGACGGTAGCCTTCTTGATTGCCCCGGCGTTTGTGAGTCGCACTATGAAGTCACCGATTGTATCGCCTACCATGATGATTTTTTGATGCCAGGAATATTTCCTTCCAAAGCTTCCTCGCGGAAGCAGATACGGCAGAGGTTGAAATCACGCATAAATCCGCGAGGGCGGCCGCACTTGAAGCAGCGTCGAACGGTACGCGAAGAGAACTTCGGTACGCGATTCGCCTTTATAATCATTGATTTCTTTGCCATGAGATTATGCCTAAAGGAGAGCGGAAGTTCCGGCACCCCACCTTTCGGATGTTGGGTTAAAGAAACTCCCTCCGTGACCTTGTTCCTGCGATATTCTGGCCGAAGCCGGAATCACTCTAAAAAACAAAGCCCCCTACGAGGCTCGGACAATATAGACGAAGCGGGGGGCAAAGTCAACCGACCGCAAATGAATGGTCCAAGTGATGTATTAGAACTTCTGCATGTAGGCAGATAGGGTGCGGCGTTTGCCGGGCTTGCCGCGGCGTAGGTGTTTGTGCGATTTGTGGATTTTGTGTATCTCAAATTCCGGAGTGAAGAATTCCTCTAGTGCCTCTTCGGTCCACACGTATTCATACACGCCCATCTTGGGATGGATATAGGCATTCTCCTCGTCGGCAGGATTCTCACGCAAGAGGCGTTTTACGTTGAGGTCTTCGTCCGCAAGGAATGATTTGAAGAAGAACCAGCCGCCGGGTCGCAAGACGCGGAGAATTTCGGCTTTGAGTGCCTTACGCTCCTCCCCCTTCAGGAAGTGCGAGGTCATCATATCGAGCACCATCGTGACAGAGCCGTCCTTTTGAGGCAGAGGCTCAGCAATAGAGCGGACTTCGTATTCGAGCGGCAAGTCTTTGGAGGCCCGAATCGCCTCGGCAATCGCCACGTCGGAGATGTCGTAGCCCACGCCGCGCATAGCGTATTGCTCGGCGAGATAGATGAGATTGCGGCCGTTGCCGCAGCCGAGGTCGAGCACACGGGCGTAGCCGTTGAGGTACTCGCGCTTGTATTCCCTCTCGAGGAAACGGGTGAATTTCTCGAGGTCTTCCGAAGGTGCGGTAGAGAGCGTGAGGTGTTCGCTCGTCTTGTACTCCTTATTCCAGAATTCCTTGTGTTTGCTCATGGTGCAATACTACCCCGTTCCCTCCGGTCAAGAAAACGGCTCACCAGAGGTGAGCTGTTTTCTGGGTTTCCCCGGTTGTTTACGATTTGAAAGGAATACCGATGTAGCGGAGGTACGCCTGCGCATCTTTCTTGCTCTTGGCGGTGGTGACGATAGTGACGGCGAGACCGAAGATGTCTTTGGTGTCTTCGTCGGAAGTTTCTGGAAATACAATGTGCTCCTTGAATCCTATCGAGATGTTTCCCATCTCGTCTACTGCCGTCAGGTTGATGCCGCGGAAGTCCTTCACGCGCGGAAATACGATGTGGATGAGCTTATCGAGGAATGACTGCATGCGGCTCCCTCGCAGAGTTATCTGGTAGCCTGCAACGTCACCGACACGCGACTTGAAGTTGGCGATAGATTTCTTGGCACCACGCACCGCAGGAGCCTGCCCCGTGATACGCGTGAGGCGCTCTATGATGAGCTCGAGCTTCTTTTTGTCCTTGAGTGAGCCGACGCCGGTCGAGACGACAATCTTCGAGACCTTCGGTGTCTGCATTACGTTGGTGTAGCCCAACTCGCCCTTGAGAGCTTCAAACGTCTTGTTATGTGTTTGTGTTGCATTCATAGTATTTATAGTGAGTGGAATCGAACTATTTCAAAGCTTCGCCGCTTTTGACCGCGACACGTTCGCGCACACCGTCTTTGCTACGTGTAATTTTGATGCGCGTCCGCTTACCTGTCTTCGGATCGACGAGCATGACGTTGGATGCGTGTATCGGCATCGGCTTGTCTACAATCTGACCCTTGCGGTTCTGTGCCGAGGGCTTGCGATGACGCTTCACGAGATTGATACCGTCGAGAAGTACCATGTTGGCACTCGTGAGCACGCGTACGATTGCGCCGCTTTGCCCCTTGCTCTTCCCCGCGATAACGAGGACCTTATCTCCTTTCTTGAGTTTCATATTAAACAATTTCGGGCGCGAGTGTCGCGATGCGTTGGTAGCCACGCTCTGCTATTTCGCGCGGGATGGGACCAAAGACGCGGGATGCTTTTGGCTCCTTCGGCTCTTTGCCCGAACCGGCAATGAGGACAACGGCATTCTCGTCGAAACGTACGTACGAACCGTCTGCACGGCGGAAGGCCTTTCTCTGGCGGACGACGACTGCACGGTGCACTTCCTTTTTCTTGACTGATTTGCGGGGTTGCGCGGTCTGGATAGAGATAACTATCTGGTCGCCGATACCGGCGTAGCGGCGCTTGGAACCGCCCAATATCTTAAAGACACGGCCGATGATACCGCCTGAATTGTCCGCTATTTTAACGAGAGTTCTATCTTGAATCATACAAAAATAGGTTCTAGGTTCTAGGTTCTAGGTTAGAGGAAATGCGGGAAACCAACACAAAGCGTTTGCGCTTGGAAATAGGGCGGGTCTCACGGATGGTCACCTTGTCCCCTATCTGTGCGGTGTTACCGACATCGTGTACCAAGAATTTCTTCGAGAGGCGCATGAACTTCTGGTACTTCGGATGCTTCACGTAGCGTTCGACCTGCACGGTCGCCGTGTCTTTCATCGCCGACTTAACGACGACGCCTTCAAATGTTTTTCCTGTTGTTGTTTCGGGTTCCATACGTGTGAAGTGAGATACTACGCTTTCTTGGCCTTAGATGCAATTTCTACCTTGACTGCAGACAGGTTTCGCGCACGAAGCTCGGTCAAAGCCTGAGCGATTTCGCGGCGCAGTGTGCGGCCGGCGCGGACATCGCGCGTGCGGCTGCCTGCGCCCCCAAACCGGAATACGCGCAAAGCCTCACGCTTATCGGTGACCTGCTTCTGCAATTCTGCGGCATCTTGTTTCGTAATATCAGTCATAGTGTTTTATTTATAGTAAGCAACGTCGAACTATTGACGTGCGACGACACGAACGGTCAAGGGAAGTTTTGTCCCCGCCTTACGCAATGCTTCGCGCGCAACAGCCTCGACAGCGCCGTCAATTTCGAAGATGACGCGTCCTGGCTTCACATCAAAGACATAGCCGGCCACATCGCCCTTACCGCTACCCATGCGTACTTCCGCGGCTTTGCGGGTGAATGGTCTGTCGGGGAAAATGCGGGTCCAAATCTTGGCACCCTTACCGCCTGCACGGGAAAGCGCACGACGAGCAGCCTCTATCTGATTGGATGTGACACGAGCCTGTGAGAGCGACTTGAGGCCGAATGATCCGAAAGCTACCGTGACGCCGCGGCTATCGGCAGAATTCGTGCGTCGCTCACCACGGCGCATTGACTGCCATTTGCGATATTTAGCTTTTTTAGGTGCGAGCATAGAGTATTACGCGTTTTTGGCGGATTGCTTTTCGTCGGCAAAGATATCTCCGCGGTAAACCCAGACTTTGATACCGATGACACCGTAGGGGAGGTACGCCTGTTCGCGAGCGAAATCGATATCAGCACGGAGAGTCTGCAGTGGCACGCGGCCGCGCTTTATTTCTTCGGTGCGGGACATTTCTGCTCCTCCGAGACGGCCTGCGATAGCGATGCGTACACCTTGTACATCGCGATTCGCCATCACCTTCTCGACAGTCTGCTTCAAAACACGGCGGAACGTCTGGCGCTTCTCCAAGCCCTCAGCGACCATGTATGCGACGACCGGCGACTGTGATTCCGGTGAGCGAACTTCTTCGATATCGAGACGGACTGCTTTGCGTTCTGCCTTCGGCACCGTGCGGATGACTGCTTCTATTTCCTTGCTGAGCTTGGTCGAGCCTTCCCCACCGCGACCGATGACCAATCCCGGACGGGATGTCTTCACAATCACGCGAACCGCTTTTTCATTGCGTTCTATCTCTACCGAGGTGACGTATGCACCGCGCAAACGCTTCTTGAGGAAACGGCGGATAGCGGCATCAACGCAGACATTCTGTCGGTATTTGGCAGGATTCTTGGCAAACCAGCGCGACTTCCAGTCGCGGATGATGCCGAGGCGATGTGCGTATGGATGTACGGTGTGTGTCATAAGATAGGTATCAGGTTCTAGGTTACAGGTTCCAGTTTTTTAAATGCAGGCTTCTTTTTTAGGTTCGTCTTTGCTGGTGTCTTCTTCCTTGGCACCTGAACCCTGGCACCTGAAACCTGCTTAGTGCCGAGTTCAAGAAACACAATGCTCATCGTTTTTCGAAGCGTTCCCGAGCGTCCACGGGCGAATGGTCGAGCGCGGCGCATCACGGCGCCCTTGTTGACGGTGATGGTCTTCACAAAAAGATTTTCTACAGAATTACCCGAAGAGCTTGCGTTGGCGATGGCAGAATCCAAAAGTTTGCCGAGCGCGGGAGAAGACTTCTTGGGCAAGTAGAGGAGCGCTGCGCGTGCCTGAGCGACGCTCTTGCCGCGAATGAGGTCGGCAACGAGCCCCACTTTGCGCGGCGATTGATGATAGTTGGTCAAAAGTGCTTTCATATTATTTCTTTGCGCCGGCTGCAGTCGTCGCAGTTGCCTTCGCGGCGCTTGCTGCTGCGATTTCAGCGGCCTTTGCCGCCATCTCCGTCTCCTTCTGCATCTTACCGCCGTGTTTTATGAATTTGGTCGTCGGCGCGAACTCACCCAACCGGTGACCCACCATGTCCTCTGTAACGAATACATCATCGAAATTCTTGCCTGTGTGTACCCCGAAGGTATAGCCGACGAATTCAGGCGCAATCTGCGAGCTTCGTGCCCACGTCTTAATAACCCCCTGCGTAGCTTTACGCAGCGAGACTTTCTTCATAAGTTTGACGTCCACATACGGACCTTTCTTAAGTGATCGTGTCATATCAATTTAAAACCCGCGCACGCGGGTAAGCCACAATGTATAGGAAATGCTCTTACAAGTCAAACTTTATCGCCCTGTTTACCTAGCCACATGAGCAGTGCTGATATACCGAGTGCCGGAAGACCAAAAAAGAGTCCGAAAGCGAGGCCTAATTCACGGAGCGGATCAGCGCGGTTCACAAAAATAGTACTCGAGAAAATAAAGACGATGGCAACACTAAAGCAAATTCCCCATCCCCCGACAGACCGATATGCTTCTTTTTCACGTTTTTCCAGGTAGCCTCCCACTATGTATAGAACCAGCCCAACTAAACCGATAATAAGAGGGGCGAAATCGAGTGATAAGGTCGAGAACTCCGAATTTTTTGAGACGACGGGGGGTAAAATTTTGAGTATCACCAATAGCAAAACAGACAAGAAGGTCGATATCCCAGCGATGTATAGTGCTTTACCAAAAAGACGCATATTTACATCTTAACAGAGTATTGTACGAAAAAGACCCGCTTGGTCGGCGGGCCTTTTTCGTTTACTTCCTCTTCCCGACTTTGCGACGGGTAACGATAAAGACGTTGGAATACTTCTTTGCGCAGCATGTTCCTTCTATCTCACGGTCGTGAGTTACAAGGAACATTAGGCGAGAGGAGAATACTCGGCAATGAGTTCGTTTACCTGATTATTAAATTCGGAGAGCTTGTTATCTTCACGGGCATACTCAAGGCCCCGAAGGAGAAGGAGGCCTTCCTCATACGCCGCAGGGTTTTGTGCGCCATGGAGAAATGCGAGCGTCCGATATGCTTCCGCGATATGATCTTCGTAGCGCTCATCATTTCTCTTCAATGAAGCCGACACACACCGCGCAACGTCGACACCAAGATTCGCGAAATAAAAGCGGGCGTCTTTTTTCATAGGACGAGTTCGGGAACAAATGTGCTCACGAGAGAACGTACGGCGTCTCGTATAGACGCATCGGCAATTTCACGAGTTCGATTACCTTGCGCGGGACGAATGTTAATCAATGATTCATATTCGATTGCTTCCTCGCCGGTTTTCCCCGGATAAATATTAAAACCCCACAAATTTTTCTGTTCTGAACCATCTCCGATAAGCAGAGTGTTCGCATCCATGTGCCAATCTCCGCCGAGCGCAATTACGCCCCGCTCAATATCAGCAACTCCTTTCACAAAAGTACGGTAGTGCGAACGCATCAGCTCCTCAAGAACGTCGTGCGAGATTTGCTCGCGAATGATGCGGATGTCCATGCAGACACTATAGCAAACCGCGGCCATCAGGCCGCGGTTGATTACTTGCGCTTCCCGACTTTTCGGCGGGAAACGACAAACACGTTTGAATACTTTTTCGGGCTGCGGGTCTTTTGTCCTTTGCCGGATGGCTTACCCCACATAGTCTTTGCACGGCGCAAACCGCGGCCCTGCTTTCCTTCACCGCCTCCGTGTGGGTGATCTACCGGGTTCATCGCTGTTCCGCGGACGGTCGGACGGCGTCCGAGCCAACGGCTGCGACCTGCCTTACCGAGATTTACGAGATGGTGCTCTTCGTTGGAGACTTCGCCGACGGATGCCCATGCGGTCGAGATGACACGGCGCACTTCGGTCGAAGGCATCTTGAGGTGGGTGTATCCGGCATCTTGTGCGACGACTTCACAGTAGTTACCTGCGGAACGTGCGATGACACCACCCTGACCCGGCTTCAATTCGATGTTATAGACAAACGTACCGACCGGCATGCTGCCGAGAGGAAGGCGGTTGCAGAGCGTAACGGGAGCAGTTTCGGAAACGATGAACGTATCCCCTACTTTTACCCTCTGCGGCAAGACGACGTAGCGCTTCTCGCCATCGGCATAGACTGCGATTCCGATGAATGCGGAACGGAACGGATCGTATTCGATAGTCGTTATCTTGGCAGGAATATTCTTTTTGTTGAACTTAAAATCGACGTCGCGGTGACTCTTTTTGTGTCCGCCTCCCTGGTGACGCACGGTGATGCGACCGAACGAGTTACGTCCGGCGCGGCTGCGGGCACCCTTCATGAGCGACTTCTCCGGCTTGTGTCCCGAAAGCAACTTTCGGTATTCAATCGAGGTGTGCTGCCGCTGTGATTTTGATGTCGGTTTGTAGGTTTTCATAATTATTTATAGTGAGCGTGTCGAACTAGAAGGTTATGCTCTCGCCCTTTTTAAGGTATACGTAGGCCTTCTTACCCCCGCCCGTCATGCCGACCTTACCGGTGCGCGCATTACGACGTGATTTTGTAGGAACGGTAACAACGCGAACTGAGCGAGGAGTCACCTTATAGAGAGCGAACACAGCCTGTATCACATCGCGTTTCGTTGCCGAAGGGGTGATATCAAATGTGTACACGCCTGAAATCTGGTGCATGCTCGCCTTCTCGGTGATGCGGGCGTGTCGCAGGATGGTCGAGATGTCCCGTCCTCCGCTAAAGCTTCGCAGGGCAAGCCTCTCGTCCTGCGTAGCCTTGGGCGAAGCAGGATTCTTCTCTGTATTCTTCTTTTTTCCAAAAAGTGCCATATTATTTTTTCGCCTTAACGGATTCCTTAGCTACTTTCTTATCTGCTTTTTCAGCTGCTGTCTTTTGCATTCGGCTCCCGACGATAGCTACGGCTGCATCAGGTCCTTCGATAACAAGGTACGAGTTACCGAGAACGGCGACAGGATTCAGGTTGCGGACAGAGATGACGGTGATGTTGCCGATGTTGCGGAAGCTCTTGTTGGCTACCTCCGTCGGTTCTGAAAATGCGACAAGGGCGGCGTTTTTCCCCTTGGTGGTGAGCTTTTCAAATCCCGAAACCTTCGAGAGCATCGCGAGAGACTTCTGAGCGGCAGCGGTCTTCGGCTCTGAGATACCGAATGAATCGACAAAAAGGATTTGACCTTCTTTGAATTTACGCGAGAGTGCCATGAAAAGCGCCTTCGCACGCATCTTCTTCGGAATAGCCTGAGAATAATCGCGGTCTCTGCGAGGTCCGTGAGTGACGCCTCCACCCTTCCATATAGGGCTGCGGCTCGAACCGTGACGTGCGCGACCTGTGCCCTTCTGTGCCCATGGCTTCTTGCCTCCTCCTCGGACATCGCCACGATTTTTTACGTGTGCGACGGTCGGGCGGGCATTTGCCTGCATTCCGGTCACGACTTGATGCATGAGAGAGTCGTTCCAGGCAACTCCGAACACATTGTCCGGAAGTTCTACGGAGCCTGCCTTTTTGCCTTGTGAGTTATAAATGTCTGTTTTCATATCAATATAATTACGCGCGGATTTCGATGAGTGTCCCCGGTTTGCCCGGTAGAGCACCTGAAATGACGAGTGTATTTGTGGCGACGTCCACTTGCAAGACTTTGAGATTCTTCACCGTGATGCGGTCCCCGCCCATGCGTCCGGCCATGCGCATACCTTTGACGACACGACCGCCTGCGCGACCGCCTCCGCCGATAGAGCCCGGTGAGCGCTCTTTGTTTTTCTGACCGTGAGAGCGCGGACCTCCGCTGAATCCGTGTCGCTTCACGACGCCTTGGAATCCTTTACCTTTTGAGATTGCGGACACTGCGACGACGTCCCCGGGAACGAAAATCGAGACATCGATGGTGGACGCAGCCTCCGGGGCTGTGGCACCGGATTCGAGAGGAAATTCACGCAATACGCGGAAGGGTTTACCTGTCTGTGCTTTGTTGACCTTGGTCTCTTTCTTGGCGCCGAAGCCGACTTGGACAGCCTCATAGCCCTGCTTTTCCTTCCCCATGATTTGAGTCACGGTAAGAGGACCCGCAGTAACGATTGTTGCAGCGGAAACAATCCCTTTGTCATCGAAGACTTGGGTCATTCTTCCTTTGGTGCCCAACATAAACTTTTTGATGAATTTCATATTTTGAAAAAAGAAACGCCCGCAATAGCGGGCTCGTAGAAGCCTGCCATTGGTCCCGCCCGCGCGTAGCGCAGACATTATTGTGGGACGTGGGTGGAGGCAGTATACGTAAGACTACAAAAAACGCAACTCTATAGACCTGAGACGGGTGTGCTCACAGGAACTCCTGCTGGATGTCTGCGGCGGTGAATCATTTCAGCCAGAATCCAAACGAGACCCATAGAGGCAGCTCCGAGGGTGAACGGAATAGTGGTGTCGGCACCTACGAAACCGAATGCTTCGCTCATGATACAGAGAAATCCTCCCATACACGCAGGCGCTTCGGGTGCCGCACTTTCGGTAGCGACGAATCGCTCGGTGCTCTGCGGACGCCATTGAATATCCTGCGATGTTATGCCCTGCTTCTGTGCTTCTTGTGCAAGCAGGTCGACGAGGGTATCTACCTGGACCTCCGACAAGCTTGATGTGCGGGGGTCACTCAGAAGCTCGGCGCGAATAGTCGTGCGTAAATCATTGTCAGGCGTTTGTGCGTGAGCAAAAAACGGGACTGACGCAAACAGTGGAACAAGAATCAGGAGGAGGAGAAGTGCGCTGGGAAGAGAACGTGCGGAACTCATGTGTTTTCAGTATAGCAAGACTTCAAGCTATTGCTCCTGGAATATAGGCACTATGTTGACAGTCGCTGCTCGCGTCACAACAGAACCATCGAGGCCAATGCAAGTCAGTGTGAAAGTCGTTGGCGCGATGATCGGGCTCGAGGCCTGCGCACCGGATAGACCGCTCCACGCATCTCCGTTGTTGCCACGCACCTCGCACGAGCGCACCCCGGTTACCTGCCAGTTCACATTCGCCCTTTCGCCCGAATTAACGAGTGGTGGACGTACCTGCCAGACGACCACACCGGGCCCCGCAGTGCCGATACACGCCCCGGCGGAACAACCCGCGGAACACGTCAAAATCGGCTCTGTAGCGCATGATGAATCTCTTTGCCACAACGTGCTTCCCACACAGTAATTGAGGGTCGAACACGCGGGCGTAGTACTCACGCATTGAGTCCCCTGCTGTTCATATCCGCTCGGACACGCGCTGAAAACACACACGCCGCTCTGAGCAACGTATCCGACCGGACATGACGCAACACAACTTCCGTTGTATTGGTAATACCCGGCAGGACAACCGGGAACACAGGCGCCGTTGTATGAGTACGTTCCTGTAGGGCACAGCACGGTAACGGTGGTCTGGCATTGTGCCGACCCGGTACGAAGACTGCCAAACCACGGAACGGCGACGGCGACGGTGCCATTTAGCACGTACGTGGTGGTCAGCGATGGGGTCACACTCCTCGAACCAGTCCACGTCGAGACGGTGCCGCCACCTGGTGAAATGTTGCCGCTAAAGCTCGAGGGGAATAATGCGGCGAGATACGCGGGCTGTGTGACAGACCATTGCAGTGTCGTGCTCTGCCCGGCCGTGATAGTCGCGCTCGTCGCAGAAAGCGAACAGTTCTGATTGGCAGCGACGTCACATACTTCGCTGCCGTGCGGAGTCGAAGGGCATGATGCAGGGACAATCGCAAGCCCACGCACGGACGGGTCGGTAAATTGAACTTCCGAAGAAGAGAATGGCTTCTGCGCGGAGGGCGCGGTGGCCAGCAGTGCGAACGCGACAACAATAACAATGACTGTAAAGATTAATTCCTTCTTCGCAGGAAAAAGATGAGCTCGTGTCGCGAGTTTGCGCAAGTGATGTCTCATGGCTGTACCGTAGATTGTACCGCACTTGTGGTAAGTGCGAGGGTAATGCTGTGTATATTATCCCGGACAGCCTTTTGGAAAGCGACAATTCCTCTATCCGCGATCTTTGGATCGTTGCCGGGATATGCCTGGAGCCACTCGGCTTCCGAAAGTGTGGCGACCTCGACTGACGCCTTTTGCGCCGAGAGAAGAGCTCCTTCATAATCATGCAATTCGTACCGGGCCGTCGCATGTGTATTCAGAAGCCACGGATTCTCCGGGAACCACTCAAGCGCACGTGCGGTCGCATCGGAAGCCTCTTTCGCCTTCCCCGCCTTCAGGAGTACCCAGGCATAATCATTAACCGCCGCCCAATTAGTGGGTTGGAATTTCAGGAAGTACTTGTAGTCCTCCGCAGAAGCGACGTAATCGCCTTTATACCCCTCTATTAAAGCGCGTATGTAGTATGAATTCGGAGCACTGTCCCCCATGAGGTCTATCTGTGAGTTTATGAGTGCCATAGCTACCTCAAAATCCCCTTTCAGAAACGCGATACGTGCAAGCTCGTGAAAGAGATACGGAGTCTTTGGGTCGATATCCGCCGCTTTTCCAAAAAAATATTCAGCGGCGACAATATCGTATTCGCCACGAGTTCTGGCATTAAAATGCCGTTCCCCATAATCAAAAGCACGCTGCGCAGACGGAAAAAGCGCAAGAGATGTTTTCTCGAGTGCAATTTCAATCGTATGGAAAAACGTAACCCCCGTGAGTGCGCATATGACCACGACGAGAATCGTCTTGATGCGGTGACGCATGAAGAGTTGATACACGCGACTGGAGAACATAATGTACTATCGTATCATGCGTATCGAATGCTCTTCGTGCCACGCATTTCGTGTGTATACAAACGCTACGACCATCATGGCGATACCTGTGACAGACCCGCGCACGAGTCCGTGACCGAGGAACAGTGCAATCCCCGCACACACGAGCGATGCGCTTACCAACCACGATTCCTTCTTTCTCAATAGTGCGAGAGCAAGAGCGCAAGTTGCTATCAGCCATGAGAGTGAGGCCACAAAAAACAGGTCGCGAGTTATATCGGATTCGAGGAGGGAGTACAGTATTCCCTCTATTGCGACGAAATCGAGACTTGGCTCCAACGCATAGATATTGAGGACTACGCCAGTTGCTATACCAGCCACCGCGTCCGCCGCTATATACAAAATCCCAAACAAAAAGGCGCAGAAGTACACTACGGACGAGATGACGGACCCATCTTTTGGAGTAAGCAATAGTAAAGAAAGCGCCATGAGCCCGAATACAAATACCTGGACAATGTGTATCCATAACCACTTCACCGCATGCGGCGAAAGAGCTCCTATCACCGTGGTAGATCCCTCGCTGCCTGTATGGAAAAAGGAGGTCACGAGTAACAGGCAAGGTCCAAGCCACAAAATTATTTCTTTCCAATATCTGAGAGATGGGGACATGAAGCAAAGATACCACGCCGATACGGCTGTATTGACAAAGACGCATTGAGTGGTAGAATTTCGACAGCATCCTCGCGTATGGATGCCTCATCCCAAGGGAGCGATCCGATGAAAAATACGACAAGGACGACGCTGCTGGCGCTGACTCTCTCTGCGCTCGCGGCGACCATGTCCCCCGCGTTCGCGAACAGTTCGTGTTCTGCGTGGAAAGAGACCTGCGAGTCCCGGTGCAAGGCCGCATCGTGCGTGTGCAACGACAAGCAACGCGCCTGCTTAAAGACCGGCTGCTGGACCGAGGGCGCAAAGAGCAAAGGGGCGACCCACTGCGGTCTCACCCGCAAGTAGGCTCTGCGCCTACGACGCGAAGAAAGCCCGCCGGTCACCTGGCGGGCTTTTCCTATTGCCTCTATCTATTGATTTGACGATTTTGTCGGTACTATGAGCGACATGGGTAGTCGTCGCATCTGGATTGCTTACACAACCATTTTTTTTAAGGAATCTGAAAAGATTTTCCGGATTCCTTTTCAGACCCTTGTCACGCCTATTGTGACCGTGCTGCTTTTTTTCTTGGTAGTCGGAGGCATTCTCGGAGAAAAAATAGGCACAATACGGGGAGTTCCGTTTATCGAATTCGTAATACCTGGAGTTATATTACTTGCGGTAATGATTAATACATTCGTCCATGTCGCCAAGAATCTCTTCTCCGCTCGTATCGTCTGGAACAACATCAGCGAGATGCTCGTCGCGCCGATTCCCCCGTGGGTTATCGTCGTCGGATTCGCATCTGCAGGTGTAGTTCGCGGACTCTTAGTCGGCTGTATCGTTCTGCTTGTCTCACTCTTCTTAAGTCCGCTGTCGATTGTGCACCCATTCACCGCACTCTTTTTCTTTGTACTCACCAGCATATGCTTCGCCTTCATCGGCGTCATTGCGGGACTCTGCAGCACTAGCCTTGAGAATATATCGATGGTAAATGTCTTTGTCATTACGCCGGCAATCTATATCGGTGGTGTCTACCACTCAATCACGTACCTTTCGCCGTGGGCAGCAACCGCATCAGAATGGAACCCGACGTTTTACCTTATAAACGGATTCAGATATGGAGTACTCGGCGTATCGGATGCGGGTATAGGCCTGAGCTTACTCGTACTTGTGGGGGCAACTACTCTTAGTATCGCAGGTGCGATGTACCTTTCACAACGCGGGGTTGGTCTGACCCGATGAGAAGTATCACAAAAAATCGTTGTCCGGATTATAATACTGCTTCGCATCGAGTGTGCGGTACAAATGAAAGGAATCGTCTATAAAATTGTGCGGCTCCATGTGCTTTAAGAGGAAAAACTGCGAGCCGTGCTTAGTCTTATTGTCGCGATAATCGGCGTCTTTCGTAAAATCATAGATGATATCCTTGCATGGCCATTTGTATGACCGCCACGTGTCCCTGATTTTCTTGTCCGGATTATTCAGGCTCCATAATTGGAAATCGTCCGTATTGTAGAAGTGAAAGTAGCGAGTCGCGACATACGCTCGCGAGATGTTCGGGGCATTCCGACTGGATGCGTACGACAGAATGCGGAAAAACACAGCATGCCACTTGAGTGCAAAACTAATCCACCAGATGAACTCAGCGTTCGTAGTGATAGGAACCGTGGCGGCGCCTTTTAAGCGTTCGAATATATCTAGCCAGTAGTTGGTGAGGTCGCCGTCGTTGAGTGATGAGTTAAAATATGTGAAGAAAATATCCCTCGAGTATGGCGCGTGAAGAGATTGACCACCAAAACGAGTAATGATGTCCAAAAGGCGATCCGTGCCGAACAATTGGTCACCGCACTCGCCACCGACGAAGACATTGTTAGTGCCCATAAGAAAGCCAAACATCCCGGACGATTCCGTGCGCAATTGACCGCGTATGTGATCTGCATAAAAGGACGGATTCTCTTGTATGGACTCCTTGTTCAGCAGTACGATAATATTCTTTTTCTCAGACGGTGTGGCATTCTTAAGGAGGGATACGAGAACCAAGGTGCTATCAATACCACCCGAATAGAGGACATACAGAGGGGTTCCGAGCTTATCTACGTGCCTCAGCAGCTCACACGCGCGTTCGTTGCACACCTCCTCCAGAGTTTTCGAGAAGGGTCTAAGGGCCGGTATGGGAAAGACTGACTGGGTCTGGATAGGAATCTTCAACGTGCCTGTTCTATCGAGTAGTACTACGGCGTTATTGTAAAACTTAAAAAATGTCGAAAAACGCTCCATGCCGGGAAGATGCCGGTTACTCTCATCTCTCACCAAAACCGGATTATAGAATACGAGCTTCATGCGGCCATACGTACACGAGTATTCGCGCCGTCAAAGTTATCGAACTCCAGCATATATTTCTCAACATCTGCCACCGTTTTCGCTCGCTGTACCAATTCGACGTACTTCACGCGTGATATTTCCGTCTTGACGAGCACCTCCTCATCCATACGAGCCGCTAAGAGGATGTCGTCCGCGATTGCCGAGTATGGTATGCCACTGTACTCAGCAAATTGCATAAGATATGGAAATTCGAAAATCCGCGATTCGTCATATCCTGATTCCTTGAAGCGGGAGGCCTCATCGCGCTTCAGTCGCAGAACAGTCTCCGCCATTTCAACGCCAGTGTCCAGTTTCATACGAGAGCGGCTTATTTTGTTGGCAATACGCGTGAATGCCTTCATCTTTAGAACTGCAAGGGCCGATGTCGCCCGTAACGCAGGAGAAGGCGGCGTGTCTTGCCTCGTAACGGTGCGATCTTTCCAGCTCCATACATATTCCGGATACGTTGCCGGGTCGCTATGCTCGAGAGGAAAACCGTTCTTGTAGACGGGACGGTTGACCATCATGTAAAGCAACGTCCCCGGTGTGCACTCATGAACCTGCACCAGGACACCTGGGTTTGTTCCAAGCGCAAGGAACGTTTTTGTTTCGCTATCTAAGATCGCATGATAAGCATGCATAGATAATCTCTCTCACGCTGCGAGTATATCACGAGATCTATGTCCTGGCTGGAAGATTATTTACGTATGTCAATCTTCTCAAGCAAGCGCTCGCCGATTCTCTTGCCGAGAGCAAAACCTTCGGTGTTGTCGATTTCAAAGTGAATCCCGGCATAAAGACGCGTGTCGTGAGCTTCTTCTGCCATAGCCATGAAGTCCGCTGCATGCTCCGGGAACCACGCGCCGAGAACGACTGCGGCTGAAGCAGAGACAGTGGAATGCCCCGACGGATAGCCCGGGAACGGAGGTGTTTCCGCAATAGGTTTGAAACCGGGAATGCGCATCCACGGTCGAGCACTCCAGTAAATGAATTTCTCATCCCAACAAATGATGAATGTGTCGGCAAGCGCCTGCGCAAGGTTTTTCTGATAACGCGCATAGGCCTTATCGTCCATCGTGCCTGCCGCAACATCGTACATAATGTCTTGCCACTGCCACGAAGGAGTGCCTGTCCCCTTTCCGCCCCACCATATAAAAATCCTTTCACGCCATGCTTCCCTCTGCGCAAGACTGTCCTTCATTTTTTGTATCTCTTCCGCGTCCTTTGCGCTCCCCACAGCCGGCGGAGCCGGCATATCAAACGTATCATTCGTAATTATCCACCGTGGCCACGAGCCAGCGTTCGGATCTAGCGGATCGATGTGTGCCCCCTTTTCTGTCACCGGAATCCATAAATCTTTTCTTGTCGGAATTACCACATCCGGGTGACCGTGAGATTCTTTCTCGTCCCAGCGCTTTTTGTATGCGTCAACAATCTCCGTCGCTTTCGGAGAAAGCGTTACCTCCGAGTTATCCTGAATCGCCACGAGCAAGAGTGTCGCGTCTCGCTTTGTATAAGGGTAGAGGTGCGTAATTACGTACCACGGTGCTCGCATTGCCTGCCGCTTATCATCCGTGGCGTCATAGACATCACTGTAAGCCGATGCGATGTACGCGTAAATCCGTGCCGCCTGTGCTGGGGGGTATTCATGATCCTGAACGACGCTTTTAGCATACCTCATCCACGTCCGAGACGGGAGCTCCTCATCAATATATTGCCGTATTCTGCTCTGTTCCGAAGGGCGAAGAGCTGACGCGAGCGGGTCGCTCGTCCCCGACCACCAAAACCAAGTCGCTGCGATGGCGCATACTACTACGGTAGCAACAAATGCCCGCCTGTGTAATTGAAGACTACGACTCATGACATGGGTCAGACGGATCCATCATCCGGAGAGTACTTCTTTCTCAATAAACTCCTTAAACTCTGGGGAGACGTCCATCATGTCACGGATAGCAGCCGTGACGAGCCCCGCCCACGCGTTACCCCACGTATCACGCGTAAACTCTTCAAATTCGTTTGTGTGGCGGTAGGGATCAGCACGCACAAGCTGCATAGCTTTTGCAAGCAGTACCTTGGCAGTCTCCTTGTCGCCGTACAATTTCGAGATGAAGTTTGCCTGAACAACGTATGAATAGGGGAGCAATTGCAATGAGGATGCGTTGTTCTGTTCTAGAACAGTTCTCCGAAAATCATCGTATGCTGTTTTTGCTTCTTTTTCGTAGGTTTTGTCCCCCAACATCATAAGGGCGTGCATTGTGAAAGCGCGCCAGTAAAGATAAGCCGCGTAGCGCCGAGTAAGGAGATACTTATCCCCATCCGCCGCGACATCTTCACGATTCAGCTCCTCGCCCTCAGCAACATAACTTTTTGCTAACTTGATGTACTGTGTTTTTGTTTCTGAGTCTAGAGGTCTGATGATTGCGCGGTTTACGTACCAACGGGCTAAGTCGAGGGCTGTTCGAGGAGAAGGGTCCACATCATTGTAAGCCCACTCCAACAACTTTCGCGTCGAAAGCGCACCATCCCCCTCTACCCAGTATTGCTCAAACGGCTCACCGGTAAATATTTCCCGAAGTGTCCCTTCGTCGCGCGCAAAACTGCAGTATGTAAGGGCGAGCCGAGAGAGGTCTTCCGCACGTGATTCTGCTGGTAAATTTACGTTCAAAACATTTGCTTTGAGTCGGCGGAGATACTCAATGGCGTCTGTATTATTACCGGAAACTCTGTATTTGATAAGGTAACGTCTATTGAGAGATGCCTGCTTTTGCTCCGAGAGAATTTCTCCGGCGGCCTGTTTTGCCAAAAGAGCATCCACCTCTGCTGCCGCTGGAGCATAATCACCACTTCTCGTTAGTGACAAGATTTGCTTGACCCGCGATGTTTCGGGGTCAGGAATCTGAACAAACTCCTCTTGTTGTCTTGCGCTATTTTGTAAATAGAAAAAGAACCCGCTGAGTAGGAGAGCGAAAAAAATGGCGAGCAGGGCGGGAATTTTGTAAATACTATTCATACGTGGATTATAAAAACATCCGTGCTAAGTAACTGGCGCAGTATCAGCCCCCACCACCAGGGATATAATAAGACCCTTCGGCATAGTAACTCGCCTGACTGTACGGAACGTCTGCAAATACTTTTTCGCCAAGAATCTGGGAGGGTTCAATAGCGACACCGGTGCCGAAGCCAAACACGTGCGCGTACGCCGCCACGATGCCACTTCCCACAACGGCAAAGAGAGCGAGCGCCGACCCTTTTATCCACCTAATATAAAATATTGTAGCACGGTAAAGAGGGGTGTCGCCCACGTGGGGATAAAAACGTGGATTCCTTCCACGATTCTTGTGTTGTTGGGGACAACATCTGCGGTACAATCGCACCATGCCGCGCGAACTCAGTATCCTCGTTGACACAAGCTCGGACACGGTTCTTACTCTGAGCTGGCATCCCGCTGCCGTGCAGTTTGTGCACGAATGCACCATGGACACCGAGCACATCGCGGCTGCCAATATCCCGAACTACCCTCAGAGTATGCCTCTTTTTGGCACATCCCCGAGAGAATACCCGACATGGTCGTGGTCGGATAAAGACCGTACATTCTGTAAGACACATCCAGAGGCGGTGACGGAAGAATTACGCCAAAGAGCAGTACTCCTGACAGAGAAACTAAAAACTATTTCTTACATGATGGAGCGCATCAATCAATATCGAAATCAGGTACGAAGTGGTTTGGATTTCCAAGAGCTCATATATGTCAGCAAAGAGGCACAGGCTCGCCGACTCAAAGACTCTGGATTCGACCCCAAACTCATCATTCAGTCTCCCTATGTAGTGTATTACGCGGACGAGCTCGGAATCTCTATTGAACGTGCAGTGGAGGAAATACTGCTACAGGCACAGCTCGACCACGAATTTCTCGCAAAGAACGAGAAATTACGTATGAAATATTTCAATAAAGTGAAGCATGCGAAAAACGAGCAGGAGCTCGAAGCAATTCGCATAGAATTCACTCGGTTTCTCTAAACTAAAGACATATGTCGGAACCTCGATTTATATACATAAACCCTCCCCAAATGCTGGAGCGCAACAGACATTTGTCCGACGTCGAGATGTTTTCCCATTTTTTTCGCCTCTATGGAGGATGGGTCTTGCCCATTGACCGCACGAGTACTATCAAGACACCTGTGCGCACAAAATCGCTCTACCCGCTCGCGACCTTCCGCCCGTTTACGAAAAGCTACGAGGATATCTGCAATGACCGCGCGAAAGAGATGCTCGCGCACGCGGACACACTGAATAAAGACGTGTACGTTTTTTACTCGGGCGGCATCGACAGTACGTGCATGCTCGTCTCCCTGCTGAAGCAAGCGACCGCGAGCCAAAAAAAACGTATCGTGGTCCTCCTCTCACAGGAATCCATCATGGAAAATCCGCGGTTCTTCGACGAGCACATCCGCGGCAATCTGCGCGTGGAATCGAGCACGATGTTTCCCTATATACTCGGCACCGGAGACTTCGTGCTCTCCGGCGAGAACAACGACCAGGTCATGGGGTCCGACAAGGTCGGTCGTCTCATACTTACGTACGGCCCCGGCGCAATCCATCAGCCGTACAGGCGCGAAACATTCTTCGAATTTTTCGGGAAAAGCTTCGGCAATGAGGACCGCGTCACCAATTTTTATCTCGATCTCTTCGAGCGGCTGAAAGATGCGTCCCCCGTACCGCTGACCACGAATTTCGAGTATCTGTGGTGGATTAATTTTGCGCTGAAGTGGCAGGCCGTTGTTATGTACACGCTTATGTTCGTCGCCAAGAGAAATGTGCCCGGCATCGGCCCGAACTACCTCGAGACGCACTTCAAGTCTTTTTACAATACCGGGGACTTCCAGCTGTGGAGCATGAATAATTTGGACAAGCGCATCAAGGATACGTGGCCGAGCTACAAGTGGGTCAGCAAGGACGTCATCTACGGATTCACGAAGGATGCGGAATACCGCGATAAGAAAACGAAGAAAGGTTCGCGGGCGTTCATCACGAGACAACAGACCGCATTCAACTTTCTCGACGAGAATATGCACTATAGCGACGACCTGCCGCCAAAAAGCTACCTCGAACCCGACAACGATTTTGCCTAGACAATAGTTCCGCTTCCCGCCCGTATTTGATATGGTGCCTGTAGCCTGTTCTTGAATGACACAGGCGCAACTGAAAGAGAGAGGTCGAACCAATGGGTTTCATCATGTTGTTCGTGGCCGCGGCAGGGATCTTCCTGCTGTGGGCACTTTCGCACAAGAAGGAGCAGCCGACCGGCGAATCCTTCCTGGTCGCGGATCGTAATGTCGGTCCCTTCGTCGGGACCCTCACGCTTACGGCAAATTGGATCCAGGCGCCGGCACTAATCGTATCCGGCGCACTCGCCTACCAGGGGCCGTATCACTTTCTCGCGCTTCTCCTGCCCAACGTCGCGGCGATGATCCTGATGGGCATCCTCGCGCCGAAACTTCAGCAGATGATGCGGGATCGCGGCGAAAAATGGTACACCATCGCGCAAGCGATTGGGTCCATTTTCGGACCGGGCGCACGGACGATGATGTTCTTCTCCACCTTCGGAGCGCTCATTTTCGCCGTCGCCTACACCCTGACCGGCATCCGCCAGTGGCTCTCGCAGCTTACCGGCGTACCGCCGTGGGAAATGTCCGTCATCATCGGTGCCGCCGCATTTCTTCTGGTGGTACCGCGCGGACTCCTCGGCGCAATACTCGGCGACAAGGTCAAGGTCGCGCTCATCGGCGCGTTCTCGATTGCGGTCGTGATTCTGCTCGGCACCCACGACTTCGCGTCGCAGGGACCGGCCATCGCGGCCTCGCCGATGTCGGCGTGGGACGTGCTGTGGTTCGTCGGCGTACCACTCGGCATTTCGCTTCTCGGTGGTCCAATCTGCAATCCGGACCTTGCCGAGCGCGCATATGCCGTGCAGGCGCAGAACGTGCGCATGGCCTATTTCGGAGGCGGCTTCCTGTTCGCACTTGCCGCCCTCGTCTTCGGCTCCTTCGGCTTCCTCGCCCGCTCGCTCGGTTACAAGCTGACGGGTGGGCAATTGCCGATGCTCACGATTCTACGTGACGTGCTCCCGGAATGGGGGCTCATCGGGGTCACGCTCATCATCATCGCGATCCTCGCGACAGCACTCGCATCACTGCTAGCGAGCGCAGGCGACGTGTTCTCCATCGAGATCGTCAACCGTTGGTTCATCCGCGACGCGAGTGACCGACAGACCGTCAAATGGAGCCGCGTGGCGATGTTGATTCCAATTGTGGCTGGTACCTATCTCACCAGCTTCGAGAAGATCGACGTCAGGCTGTTGCAGGAGAGCATGTCGGTCATCCGGGGCGAAGCAATTTTCCCCTTGGTGTTCGCCATGTTCGCACCGTACACGGTGCGTGAGAGCGTGTTCTGGGGAATGCTGATCGGCTGGGCAGGCGGAATCCTGCTTACGCTCGGTTGGATCTACCCCGGCGGCGCAATTGCCGATATTCTGCCGTTCACGAAGGTGCACGGGAAGTCTGCGGGCGCGCTCTTTGCGCTCGTATGGCCACTCCTGTCGTGCGCGGTCGGTGCCATGGTCGGCGCCGAAGAAAAGCGGCAGCGGCTCGCATCGAACCCGCGAAAAGCAATCTGATCTTGCGACATGTACGTCGCCTACAAGAAAGAACCCCCGGCTGTCAGTGCGACTGCCGGGGGTTTAAGTTTTTTATTTTAAATTCCACCCGTTCTGATTGAGAAATGTCTTGAAAGGAGGATATATTTTTGCCATGCGAACGAAGCGATCGTAGCTGTACCAACGACCACTCGTGCCCTCACTACCGTCTACTGCCGTTTGCTTCATGAATGAAAGGAACGCGCCCTTGTGTATATCCGGATGTTCGGTCACAAGTTCAATTACCTGCGCCAAGAGCTTCTCCACATCAGCCTTTCGCGTTGATCCCGCTACCGCATTGAGGTACGTGGCATAGGCAAAATTGGTATACGGAATGCGAGATTCAAGTAAGGCTACCGGTTTTCCTTCGTCATTCCTTTCAACGCGATACTCCTCGTGTACCTTCGAAAATGCACCCTCCATGTCATCAAGATATTCGGGATTCGTCAGCGAGAGAGCACCGTACATGAACCCCTGATAATATGCGAACTGCGCTTCTGCAAGCTGCGAATAGAGCATTGGGATTTTCCGTTCCGAAGGAAATAATCGGTTCATCTCCTCTATTCGATACAATATGCCCTGTATGTGCTCGACTTTTTCCTGTTTTGAGAGTTCCGCTATTCCGTCGTAGTCCTTAAAGATCTTACCGGAATGCCATATGCCAACCCGAGCATTCGCTGCGGTCGTGGGGTAACGAGAAATTGATTCGAGGGCCAGATTGCTGAATATAGAATCGGTATCGTTCTTTGCGTCGTAGAGAGTTTGAAATGGCTCGCCCTTGAACACTTCAGCGATTATCTCTGGCTCCATAGCCGTCGTCATGTAGCCAATGAGGCGATTGATAAGCAGTGCTTGATTCCGCTTCGAGCCCGGAGCGGAAGCGAGCTGCTCTTTTGTGAGGCGTACCGCCTCGAGTCTCTTTTCCTTTTCGCCCGACCAGAATTCTGCAGTTGCGAGTGCGGTGATATTTCTCTGATAATTCACGGTGCCCGTCCCTATCTCACCCCTCATGCCCTCCGCGCGCTGCGCCGAGCCTGCGAAGTCACCTTCAAACTGCATAGCAACGGTTTCATTGATATCTTGGAATTCTGCTCGACGCGCATCACTCGCGGATTTCTCCGCCCATCCTCGCACAATCGGCGCCCCCCAATAAACAAGAGCCCCGCCAATCGCAACAAAAATGAGCGCAGTTGCGACTGTGGTATATATGCTCGTATTTGAAGTGGTAGGCTCCATGGAGTATTACGGACAATCGCCTTCTCCTCCTTCCCCGCCTTCACCCCCCTCTCCGCCTTCACCTCCGCCCCCATATGATGCTTCGGCGTAATACGCGGCCTCAGCGTACGGCACGTCCGCGTGCGCTACGCTTTCATCAATCTTGTATTCGCCGATATGAAAATCACTTTTTGAAGATGCGAGCGGAATGATAGCTAGCCCGAGTGCGAGCAATCCCAAACCCGCAATGCGTCTCGAAAAGACGCGCAGGCTAGATTCTGGAGAAAACAGGAACGACATATAGTAAAGATAGCATGCAAAACAAGACCCCTTGGTTTTCTTGTGGAAAAGCCTATCGTGCGAGCGGTTTTCCCTATTCGACCCCTATGCCATAATGTCACTTCATGACACCTCCGGAGAATCGACACAAAATCCAGAAAAGCGACCTCAAGAAACTCATCTCGGATAAAGTTTTTCTCAAGCCGAACGCCTCAATACAGATAGCCTCTCGGGGCGGAGACGCTCGAGACCCCCGATGGTTTTTTGATTTCAGAGCCATAGTCTTCGAAGCGTCGGTGCTCGATTTTATAGCGGAAGAATTCTGGCGCAGATACGAGCATGCATATCCCTTCCAAGTAGGAGGAATTGAGTCGGCCGCCATCCCTCTCATCACGGCTATTGTGCTTAAAGGTGCCGAGAAAGGAAAACCTGTGCATGGTTTCTTCCTGAGAAAATCCCGTAAGCGCGATGGGCTCATGCGAATGTTCGAAGGGGGGCTGACTGATGAGCCCGCCATACTCGTCGACGACTCTATCAATAGCGGTCAATCGATGAGTCGGCAAATCCTGGCACTTTCAGAAGCAGGGAAGAAAGTTTCAGACATTTTCGTAATACTCAGATTTAGAGATACGCGTGCCTATAGTGAGCTGGTAAAGAGGGACAGCACAAAAATAGATTCGATATTTACCCTGCCCGACTTCGATATCCCTCTGCTCGAGAAAAATGTGGATGTACCTCACGATTCCTTCGAAGTTATCTGGAAACAGAGTGGTGGAGCGCCCAGCTTCAATATGGTCACTGAAAAATCAGCACCAGCCGTAGATCGTGACCATGTATACGTGGGCAGCGATAATGGTATTTTTTGGGCGATAGACAAAAAAACCGGAGCGCCCAGATGGCATTTAAAAGTCGGGCCCCATCCACGCTGGAAGGGTATCTTCTCGAGCCCTGCGATACACAAAGAGGTTGTCTATTTTGGAGCCTATGATGGGAACGTGTACGCGCTCGAGACTCGTACCGGAAATAAAAAGTGGACGTACGCGGAAGCGGAGTGGGTCGGTTCCTCGCCGGCACTCGCGCCTAAGCTAGACCTGATGTACATCGGTCTTGAATTCGGCTTATTCCGAAAACGTGGCGGTATCGTTGCATTACGACTCTCGACGGGAGAGCGCGTATGGGGTCACAAGATGCCTGAGTACACGCACGGTTCCCCCTTCTATATAGAGCAAAAGAATATGACGGTCATCGGAAGCAACGACGGAATACTCTATGCATACGACGCAAAAACAGGGGAAGAAAGGTGGAAATTCCAAACCGGTGGTGCGATTAAGGCGTCAGCTACATATGACGCGCGACGCAGCCTTATTATTTTCGGTTCGTGGGATGGTTCGATATACGCCCTTGAAGCTGATTCTGGGGCCTTGCGATTTTCATTCAAAACAGAAATGCCGGTATTTTCTACCCCACTCGTCGTGGGGAACCTGGTGTATGCCGCATCCCTTGATAAGAACCTCTATGCGCTTTCTCTCGACCGAGGAGAAGTGGTGTGGACTTTCCTCACTCATGGTCGTATTTTCTCATCGCCCGTTCTTGCGCTTGATTCGCTTTGGATAGGTTCAAATGACGGCAGGCTCTACGAACTCGCACCCGAAAACGGCGAGCCTCGCTCGTTCTTCCAGGCAACCGAGAGGATAGTTAACGCGATAGCGTACGACGAAAAGGCTCGGACGCTCTTTGTGCCCACGGTTGCAAACGAACTCTACTGCCTCCGCAAACGCTTTTGATTATGAACTTCCTTCGAAACATCGAGCAAGTGTACCGGCGCATCCTCTCTATCCGTGAGATAGAAGAAAATACGACTCTTCAATGGCTTTTTGGCGGTTTGCTTTTCTATTTCTTCGTCACCTTCCAACAGTGGATGGGTTCTTCGGCTATCACCGTCGAGCGCGCAACGAACGCCGTCTGTTGGCCGTATTTCCAAGAATGCGGACGGCTTTATTTTCTGCACTATCTACCGAGCGGGTACTCACACACGACCTTTTACATGGGGATGTTCGGGATCATGCTCAGCATTGTATATCTCATGTGGCGCGGGCACTGGGCGCGGGCACACATGCTCCTCCTTTTGCTCTTCCTTTGGAAGGCGTTCGTTGGGTACGTGCTCAGCTACACGATACTCGGCATGTACGACACGTATCATCTTGTTCTTACTGCCTCCCTGCTTTTCCTCCCCCATAAAGAATACTTCACAAAAATAATTTTTGTCACTCTGTACTTCGTTTCTGCGACGATAAAATTCTATCCGTCTTGGATACTTGGTACATATTTCTCCTCCCTACAATCCGGTCTTCCTCTCTTTCCCGATGCGCTCACTCCACTCCTAACAAACAGCGTTATATTCGAACAAGTCGTCGGGTGTTGGTTCCTTCTCTCCAAACACAAAATCGCGCAACGTCTCTCCCTCGTCTACTTCACGATCTTTCATCTCTACTCAGGCACCCTTGTCCTCTACAATTATCCCGCAGCTTCCCTGCTTCCACTCCTCATACTCTTCGGTCCGATGTACCGGTACCAACGACCTCCTCTTTCTTGGAAATCCGCCGCGGGTTGGATAGTTGTGGTCGCGCTCTTTTTGCTGCAGATACCGAGCTTGAAACACGATGTCGATACGGTACGAATGACGACGGCGAACAATCGCTACGGAATGTGGATGTTTGACTCGAACCATCAGTGCGTTATGGCGGTACGGTACTTCTATGCGCCCGAAATTACGCTCACGAAGAGCTCGTCTGAGACACTTGCGGGAAGTACGTGCACCACTCGTGAGTGTGTTGTGAAAAAAGACGTGTACGAGGAAAATGGCCAGTGGGTGCGCGAGGAACGGGTAGAATCCGCCATCTCGTGGCAACGCTGCGATCCGTATCAACATTGGCGAGCGCTCAAGAATCTGTGCTCGACTGACATTCCGCGTATCGCGATGACATTTGACCACTCGATAAATGGCGAACCCTTTTACCGTATCATCGACGAATCTGACGCCTGCTCGCTTGAGTACAAAGCTTTCGGTAAAAATACGTGGATAAAAGCGCCGCCGGAAGCGCCGCCGGTGGGGCTTCCCCTCAAGAACATCTATCGATATTAATTATGGACACATCACAAAAAACACTGCCGCTCATCGAATTGAAGGAGCTTGCCGGAAATGACATCTTGCGTCTCGACGCGACGCAGAGTGCTCTTCTACCCTACGTCGATACCATCGCGGGCGTATGGTGGGCACTGTGGATATGCACGCTCGTCTTCGTAATCCACTACGTCTGGAGGCACGGCGACAGAAGCATCAAATAAATAGAAGGGCGCCCCTAAAGGCACCCTTCCTCATGTCGCTCACATTTGCTGAGCCTCGGTCAGCGGCGCTCGACATTGGCGTCTTGCACCTTGCGTGACATCCAACGGCCGGTCGACATGCACTGGGCGCGGTATCCCGGGCATTCCCCGAGACATTTCTGCGAATTGTTGAACTCGCTCTTGCAGACGCTCAGGCACATCTTATGGTAGCCGGTACACGTCTCCGCGTTTGCCGTCGACGGGATGGTGACGAACGCTGCTCCGGCACACAACGCGACGATCAGAATAGCGACCTTGCGCATGATTCCCTCCTCGGAAATGCGAGCCCATCGCGACGCGCTTGCGTAGCGATTCCAGACCGCATTCACAGTACAATTAATATCATGGCGGGTCAATCTCCTGGAGAGATTCCCCCATGATGTAAAAACGCGCCCCCGGCGCGTTTTTACATCATCTTTACATCTATACTCACTCCGGACGGAAGGTCGATGTTGGTCAACGCTTCGATGACTTTCGGGTCGGGATTCAAAATATCTATCATGCGCTTGTGGATGCGCATCTCGAATTGCTCGCGGGAATCTTTGTCGATGAAGGCGGCTCGATTGACGGTGTACTTCTTGATATCGATAGGGAGCGGTACAGGGCCGACAACGGTCGCATTGTAGCGGGCAGCGGTGTCGATTATCTGCTTTACCGACTTGTCGAGGATGCCGTGCTCGTAAGCGCGGACCTTGATGCGGAGACGATGTGCGGTATCAGCCTTACGGGCGCGAGGAGTAGGTGCGGCAGAAGAGCCATCTGCCGATTTGGCAGTTTTGGCACGCGGCTTGCGTGCCTTTTTGACTGTCTCTTCCGCTGTCATAGAACCCGAAGAGTATGCACCAGCCCGCCAAAAAACGCAATAGCATGTATGACCGCAGGTAGTTTTGCACTCCGCTGCTAATGACTCGTACTGTAGCAGATACTGCACCGGAGACAATTCATTCTTGAACGCATGGTGGACGCGCTTGGTGTTGTAGAAGAGGAGCCAGTCCATGAGCTTCTCGTTGAAGCGAGGGAGATCGAGGAGGAGGGCGTCATGGTAGTCGATGAACTCATCTTGGATGGTGCGGTTGAAGCGCTCGACGTGGGCGTTCATCTTGGGTGTCCTCGGGTACGTGTGGTAGTGGGTGATCTGGAGCTCAAGGAGACGGTCAGCGAAGTGCTTCTTGAACTCGCTCCCGTTGTCGGTCAGGACGAAGGTGGTTTGATATGGAAAGACTGCGCTCCAGTGTTCGAAGAATTCTTCGGCAGCCTTTGAGGCGTGCGAGGTCGTACCCCACGCGAAGGTGAAGCGCGAATGGATGTCTTCACACGTGATGACGTACCGACGCAGGCCGTGCACGAACCGCTCGATGGTGTCGAGGGCAACCACGTGGCCGGGATGTGTCGCGGCGAGGTCGTGGGGCTTCCTGAGGACTTTCCGGCGCTTCCACGGGAGTACCTTCCCTTTGCCGGTTGTTCGCAGGGGTGCCGTGCGCATACCACCTTTGTCTTTGATGATGCGGCCGATGGTTGCCTGCTTCGGACACGCGAGGTGAAGTGGGGCGCAGAGTTCGAAGAGGAGCGGGTACAGTTTCTTTTCTCCGAGGTTCGGGTACGCAAGGCGCAGTCGTTTGATTTCGTCCACGATACGCCAGTCGTACCTTCGCTGCCGTTTCTTCTTGGGAGCGCGTGAGCCGCAGTTGAGACTCTCGAGCTTGCCTTCTCCTTCCTTGAGCTTGTGCTGCCAGAGGTACAGGGTGCGCTTCCGCACGCCGTATGCTTCCTCCGTCGCTTCGAGTCCGTGTCTCTTCCAGAAACTGATAATCCTTGCTCTCCGCTTGGCCTCTTCGCTGATCATATACGCGAACCGTATCGCGTATTCCTGTGTTGTCCGAGAACCTTTGACACCCCGATTAATGCTTGTGATTCGCATGTTCCTTCGCCATGAAGGAGTGCAATATGTATCTGAGGTTATGCAG
>CALRFU010000007.1 GCA_943356775.1 Candidatus Nomurabacteria bacterium | reverse complement strand
CAGATTTTGCGGGCTTGCCGAGGAGGAAGATCGTAGCCGCTGCTTCACCGGAGTATTCGAAGAAGCGAAACAGTATCCCTCTCTCCGGTATCCGGGGGCGAAGCTCTGCACCCTCGTCCCTGTTGATATACAATCTTCGTGTCAGGCGGAGCTCTCATCATGACCTCGCGTTATCAACTTGCGCTCCTTGTGGCCGCTTTTGCATCCGTTCTTTTTCTCTTTGGATTTTTCTTACCATCGCAAGCGGGGCCCGATACCGCGGACGCGCTGGAACGAAGAATTATTGAAGAATCTTTCTCCCAGGGAACGCCCAAAAGCGCATACGTCGCATTCGTGAAAATAAACGCAGATGAGGCTGTGCAAAAGCAACATCTTGCGGCGCACGTATTTGGCGATGTGCTCTATGCGCGCGAAGGCATGGATGGCTTCCCTGTCTGCGGACCCGAATTCGGATACGGCTGCTACCACGGCTTTATGGGTGCAGTGATAAGCGAGCGCGGCATACAGGCAGTAGGCGAATTGGACGCCGCATGTATCCGTGGCCACGGGAGTCTTGGCCTGGGATGTTTTCATGGGCTCGGACATGGGCTCGTTAGTTATTACGGATACGGAGTCCCTGACCTCAATAAAGCTCTTTCTGTGTGCGGCACTTTATCGTGGAAAGGTATGTACGGTGGTTGTGCCGACGGCGCGTTCATGGAATACAACCTACGCACTATGCAGAGTGATACAGGTGGCACTCCGAGGTCTTTCTCAGCCGAAACGCCCGATGAGCCCTGCGGCTCTGTCGCATCGCAATTTAAGATTGTGTGTCAATTTAATCAGGGTGAATGGTGGCGGCAATCACTCAATGGAGAAGTAGGCGCGTCCTCGCGAATCGGAAGATTTTGCGTTTCGCTTACAAACACGGAAGAACGGAGTGCCTGCTTCCGCGGCATCGGATATTCTTATGCGGTGCCACTCGACTTTGATGCGGCGAAGGGCGCACGTTTCTGTGAGCAATACCGGGGTTTATCCGACGACGGGAATCTCTGGTGTCGCGAAGGGTACGCGTGGGCTTTGTATGCAACCAATGCGCATGACGCCGCTATCTCCGCCTGTACCGAAGGTTTGCAAAAGACGGAATCGGAACGCTGCCTCAGGGAATACCTCTTCGTTATTAATTGATGTTGCGTCCGCTCTCTATCCTCTTTGTGACGTACTGAAAAAGGCGACCGAAGAGAGGAATCGATGACAGTGTCTCATTCCATTTCTTTTTTTCGGGTGCGAATGGTGAAGCAAGGAGAAAGAGAAGTAGGAGAGCGCTCGGTGCTGTGAAGACCGCTCGCATGGTAAGGAATGTGCCGATATGAAAGAGGATAAGTCCAAAGCCCCAGATACGATGCAGTTGTGGACGAAATGCAGCCACCAGTGCAAACGTTTGAAGTTCAAGGAGGATTAGGAAAGGGAGCCAGGCCAACCAGGGGTGAGAGATTATGATACCCGCGAGAGGGACCGTCTCCTGCATGAGATTGAGCTGAGTTGCCGCGTAGAGCGCCCCTGCATCGGGAGAGAAGGCGTGCGCTTGTCCCTGAGAGAACTGGATGAACGCGTAGGTAAGTTTGCCTATACCCGCCATGGTGTACGTGAGAAGAAGGAATGCTTGTGCGCCCCAGAAGACCAGAGAAAACGTTCGACGGGTCTCCACCGATGGTTCGCGTGTGAGCCCAGGGAGAAATACCAGAATGAGAGATATCCAAAGCCAGTGGTCCCACTGATGGTTCGGTTGCCCGAACGATGCGACATATGCGTGGTACTGCAGAAAGCCGACGAATGCGAAGATGCGAACCGTACGGATATACGGGAACAAACATGCAAGAAGTGAGGTACCGACCCAGGTTAAAAACACCAGTGTCACGACTGTCCCATACTCTACATACGGTGCCCAGAATAGCGGGAAACGAGGCGTAAAACCGGAGGCGCCCTCTGCAATCGTATGATTCAGACCTTCAAGGTGCGTGAAAGCGATGAAGAACAGAAAATAGTAGAAGAAGGGAACAATAGCTTTCGCCTTTTCGAAATCTGTTCCGCCTTTTATAAAATTATCGAGCGTATCGCTGAGGCGCGCGTACGCATCTTTCATAATTTTGGCTGGGGAGATACTCATATTCATTTTCCGACAAGGAATTCCGCGAGGATTATGCTTGATGAGACCTTCTTATTTTTGAAGTACTCCAGCGGGTCGTAGGAATATTCGCGTACGGCGTATGATGCATGTGTACTGAAGTGCACCTCGAGCATGCGCCGCAGTTCGGAGATTTGTTCATGTCGCTTTCCTCTAATCGAATGCGCGAATCTCTGTGTAATCTCTGAAAGCTCCCGCTCGGTCACCCCTTCGCTCGAGAATACGTCGGGACGGTCGAGCAGGTGGACGGGGGTCTCGAGCCGCTCTCCGTCCACGGAGACGAGCATGATATCGAATCCACTCTGTATGCGTGGTGGGACTGTTACAAAGAGGAACCATGAGAAAAATGGGTATGCATCCTCAGTCGACACACTGGTCGCATGCGCTCCAAAACCTACGAATGCATACAGTATGAGAAAAGTCGCGATAGTTTTCTTTGCGTTTGTGTAGTTCATAGCGTCACGAAGGATGGGTCATCATACGGTGAAATGTGCGTTTGTGCCTCGTCCAGACAGAGAAAGCGGTAGTGTTCGGGGACGCTTGTGCAAATGCTTTTCACTTTATCGAGCGAGTAATTTTGTCGCATTTGTCTCAATCCCTCTCCCCAACAAAAAACCCGCTCATCTTGGGTTTTCCATGCCGTCGAATTGCAGAAGTTCAATATTTTTTCGTATTGTTTTTGAGGTTCGCCGTGTTGGAAAAAGCCGAGGATGCTTCCGCCCCAGCAGATGCGTCGGAGGTTCCCCGAGAAACTTTCACGGCAACTCGTGATGTACATCGAATGGTCGTTGGAGAGAATATCTTTCGCCATCATAACGGACGGCACTACCCATATGACGAGGCGTTTTAGTTTTTCGTCGGGGAGTTTGTTCACATACGCGGGAAGACCGTGAATATCCCAGTTCAAGACAGTGTCCAATTTCGCGGCGAATTCACCGTAGCACGCTTTCCAATACGTGTACGGTTGTGTGCGGCATGGTGCGAACGGGTCCTCGGGATTCATTGAAAGGCCGTGTTTCTCGTCGGCTGCGAAGTTGACCGGGACGGTAAAGACACCGGTGAGACAGAGGTTGAGGTCTGCAAATTCTTTTCCGAACAAGAATTCACACATTTTAATGCCGGGCTCTATCATTGCTTGGAAGTCTCCTTCGCTCGCGGGGTCCGGCGGGTCCTCGGTATATCCGTGTCCGATGCCGTGGTAACAATTCCACAACCCCATATTTCCCAGCTGTTCTTTCACTCTGTCGCAAAATCCGAGAGCGTACGTCGGATCAGGGTTCTCCCGCAGTAATCTCTCCATAAACCCGTGGTAGAAACCGTATCCGCAGTAGGTTGTAGCAACCGATATAGAAAAATCTTTTCCTTCGCGGAAAAGGTCGTATCCCGCTTCGCCGATTCTATGAGCAGTCCAATGACATCCGCGAGGGAGTTGTCCCTCCGCGTACGTCTCTTCAAAAAGTTTGTAGGCGGCATCAATGCCCTCCGTATGCACGGTGTCCCGCATGAGGTCATCGAAGCACGGCCCATCGCAGTATCCGTTTATGACGGAGGAGGGAAGTTTTCCTGTGCTGCTCAGTACAAATATCTCACCCTGCGCTGTTACGTTGAGATGGTCGTGGTATCTCCAACTACCCGGTGTCGTGAACGTGTAGACCCAGGATTCTCCCGGGGGCACTCCTTTTCGCGGGTCGAACGGAGAGAGGTCTTCGTGAGTCGGGTGCGGGTCGCTTGCGGGCCATATGGCATGTGTACCCGCATTCTTGAATGTCACGGTATCGCCGATGCGAACCGTAAGTTCTGTGGGAGAAAAACCTGAATCACGGAGTTCAACGGTATAGGTACGGGAGTTCGAGTTGTTGAATATCGTGTATACGGCAAGGCATGAGAACACGACTAAGGAAACGAGCGCGGTCGTGGTCACGCGTCCGATCACGCTTCGGTATGCCCGGAGGATGAGCGCCGGAATTTTCATAGCGCTGCGTTCTGCGGTGCAAGGCTCAGGCATTCGCGTGCGAGAGACCCGGAAAGTGCCGTGCATATCTCTTGTCCTGCTTGCGGATAGCCGGCCGGAAAGAATCGCGAAGCAACCCCCAGAAGACAAGTGTCTGTTCCGAAGGATGCGTGGATGAGACCGCATACTTTTTTTGCTTCGGCGGAGTCGTGGTCGACACTCTCGGCAACGACCGTGCCCCACCCGCGGTAACACGCGTCCCGTTCAGGTTGCGTACCCGCTTTCGTACACAAGTTTCCTATTTTTTCATAATCCGTACCCAACTGCCCTTTCCACCACAGGCCTATCTCGAAATAACATGAGGTACGGTAGGGTGTGGGAACCGAGTCACATGGGGCAAGCGGATTTTTCATATCGAGAAGTCTCTCGTCGGTGTATGCAACCCCGTCTCTGAACTTCATTGCACTATTGTATTCCATGAATAGCCCGCTCGTGCACCCGTACAATTCATTGACCTGTTTGGTATCTTTGCAGAGTTCCAGGCCTTCCATCAGCTTTGCCCGCCCCGTATATTCCATGATGCCGTGTCCGATACCATGTTCACATCCAGTGCTCAGTGCGCCGAACCGGTCGCGACAAGTCTGTGCGAGTTCAGGGATAATCGCCGTGCCTTTGTCCGCAATGACACGACCAAAGAAGCCGTGATAGCATCCGAACGCAAAAGATTCGTCGCATATCAAAATACCCCCGATGTTCTGAGATTCGTACAGGAGTGCGCCGAGTATATGCGCTGATTCATGCTGGGAAGCGAATGGTGCATCAGCATAGAGCCTCTTAAATTCATCATATGCGCCCGCACCATTCGATGCGATTTTCGTTGCCCATTCAGCTCGATTGAGCGTATCCGCTTGTGCAGGAGGACTTTTCCGGAGAGGCAGTGTAACCAGCAATCCGATGGCGCATACGATACATATCCCGATAATCCAGATAATGTTCGTTCGGGACATAATGCCACGCAATGGTAGCAGAAATACAGGGATACATCACGATTCTTGATTTGCTATGATAACCATATGCTGCGCATCGGGGCGTTCTCTTGGAGGGCATGGGGCATTGTGCTCTGTGGGATTGTTCTTTTAGCGGGAGGTTCAGCCTATTTTTATTTCAGCACCGACCCCGCACGCGCGGTCGCCCTGTGTAAGACAAGCAATAACAAACCTCTTTGCTATTCGGACGTTATCGAGAAGATTCTGCGTTCAGAAGGGATTCCTGCTGCCTTTGATGCGCTGGCAGCTTCTTACGATACTGACCCTGATTTCGCCGGTACGTGCCATGCGGTTACCCACGAACTTGGAGACGCAGCATACGATGAATTTGAAAAAACCGGAGAGACCGAACTCTCAAGCAAGGCTTCCTACTGCGGATACGGCTTCTACCATGGGTTCATGGACGCTTTGTATCTGGAAACAAATGATATGGAAAAGGCGCGATTGTTTTGCGCGTACGTGGGAGAGAACGTCCCTCATCCGCCGTCTGCTGAATTTGCTGAGGGGTCGTGCTATCACGGCATCGGGCATGGGGTGACCGACGGTACCGATCCGAGAGCGTGGGGGAGTGTCATGACGATAGTAGAACCTGGTCTTGCTTTGTGCTCGAAAGTCGCCGCTACAAATGACGAATGGCACATGCGCTGTGCATCCGGCGTATTTAATGCGTTAGGAAATATGTACCTAGATCCAAAATTCAAACTGCATTCCGACGCAGACCCGTACGCCCTGTGTCGGACAGGACCATTTTCGCCTGTAGAACGAAAAGCTTGTTACAACCAAATGAACACGGAGGCGGCAGCACGCGGCAACAATAACCTTGCCGCTATGGTGGGATATACCAACGTCATACAGGATTCAGGGTATCGTTTGACCGCACTTCAGGAAGCGGTCTCGTTTTATGTCCAAGTTGTGAAGAATGCACAAAAACTGCTCACGGTAGAAGATGCGCGGGTATGTGAATTACCTACTGACGAATTGAAGAATAGTTGCGTGAGTGGGCTTGTCGGCGGAGTCATGGAATTCGGCTCACCCGGTCAACAATATAAAGAAGCGTTGCAATTTTGCGAGGCAGAGGGATTTCCCTCGGAGTTGCGGCGGTATTGCTTTTCAGCGATACAGGCGAATTCAAAAGAATACTTTACAGCCGATGTTATTCGACAAATTTGCACGCGTGTACCGCGGGAGTATCGGAATGCTGTATGTCAGTCATGACGTTCTCAAGAACACAGTATCTCGCAGCGCTTTTGGCAGTACTCGCAGCGTTGCCAGCACTCTTTTTTGTAGCACACCTGTTCCTGCCGATTACCTGGCAAAGCGATACCATGATTGCTCGTAGTGAAGTTGCTGTCTGTAAAACGAGTACCACTGAGGCGGACAAAGAAATTTGCTACGAAAAGAATGTACCAAAACTGATGGAACAAGGACTCTCCATGGAGCGGATGTTTTCTGTCGTCAGAAGTATTCAAACAATAGATTCTGGATATCAATCCTGTCACGTACTCGCCCATGTCATCACGGAAAAAGAAGTCGCAAAAGATACTTCAAAATGGAAGGACGTTGTTGTTCGGTCACCCGTAGGTATGTGCGGCAGTGGTGCCATGCACGGCGCCTTTCAGGAACGCTTCCGTGAAGATTCGTTTCCGGACGCAAGCGTGTCCGAGATACAATCCATGCTCTCAGGTGTGTGCGACCCACGCGATGAATGGAATCCGACCTATCTCGATAGGTCATCTTGTATGCATGGGATGGGGCACTTACTCCTCTACGTGACAGATGCGGACGTGAAGAAGTCTGTTGCCTTGTGTGAGGCCGTCGCACAGTCGCCAGATTACGATTTCCGTCAGACCTGTCTCGACGGGGTGTTTATGCAATTGTACCAACCGCTGGAGCCGGAGGATGAGACGCTGATACGCAGGATTGCGCCCGCAGCAAAACAGACGAAGAAATTCTGCGCGCAGTTCACAGGGCTTACCTACAACGTGTGCGTCAAAGAGAGCTGGCCTGCAGTTTCGGGGAGCGTTGATACATCCGCGGGATTTGAAGCGTTGTGCGCACAAACCACAGACCGCAATGCGCAGATTACGTGCGCTTCCGGTCTTATGTACGCCGTTATAGAAACCTCTCATTATGATATGCCGCGCGCAGAAGCTTTTTGTAGGGGTATGAAAGACAAGGGCATTCGAGATATCTGTTGGGCTCGTACCGCATCAAAATTTGTATGGGCAGACTGGCGTAATATTCCTGTCGCGCTCAATATCTGTAGCGCCGTCGTCCCTGAGGAGTCGAAGTCTGCGTGTTGGGAAGAGCTTGAGTCCTATGCGGTTCAGGGGATGCCGCAAGACTCTCAACAAACAAAAGCGCTCTGCCGAGGAATGCCCGAGCCATGGCGCACCAATTGCGCGAAACGCACGAGCACGCGCCTATGACTATTACGTCATCTCGATATCGTGGCTTTTTTGCGCTCGCAGGGTTTTTGTGTGTGCTCGCTACAGGCTTCGCATTCTTCCACTACCGCTCGACATCCAACCTCGACACGTCTCCATTAGAGAAAGTAGATTCGGCTATCGATTTTCAAAAAGAAAAAGACTATTGGCATACTCAGATAGTACGCAGAGGTGAGGGCGGCGCATACGAAGAAATGGTACTGAAAGGGAATAGCATGACCGCTTCTCGGTCGCACGTAATGGCTCATAGTTTTGGCGAGGCTCTTTTTCAAACAAAGGGAGTCGAAGGCTTTTCCGTATGCGGCACTCAATTTTTGTACGGGTGTTACCACCAATTTATCGGCAATGCCATTGGCGTGCTCGGACTCCCTGTCGTCGAGAAATTCAGAGCTGCGTGCGCCTCTAAATCTTTTTTTGATGTCTTCCCCTGTCTCCACGGTCTCGGGCACGATATCTTAGGATATCTCGGGTATTCGTTGGGAGATTTAAATAAAGCCCTTACTGTATGTGAAGCCTCTCATCTTGGAGAGGAAAGGAATGGATGCATTGACGGTGTGTTTATGGAGTACAACATACGCGGATTGACCGCATACAAATCGGGGAAGATTGAGCCGAGGAAGTTCTCTGTCGAAGACGTGCACAGTCCATGCTTTGATGTTGATATGCAGTATCGTGCTCAATGCGTATATCAGCTGCCCGATTGGTGGGTCGCCGCGATTCCAAGCCCAGGCGATATTGAGGGGCGATTTACTCAGGCGGGAATTTATTGCTCGCAGATGAACGACACTAGTCTCATTCAAACGTGTTTTGAAGGTATCGGTCATATCGCGCCTCCACTTTCCGATCTTAATCCTGATGTTGTGGCTGCGTTTTGCGCCTCTGCAGCATCTCCTGATTATCGAGCGTCATGTTTGTCCTCGGCAGCGTTAAGATTCAAATTAGAGGGCTTCAAAGACTATCTCGGTCTCTGTGAGCGCTTTGGACTTTTGGGAGAGGATTTTGCACGTTGTAGCCGATTTGAAAACAAACCCGTATGACCGTGGAACAATTATGAAAAAATATACCTTACGGACACACATTATACTTGCCATCGGGGCCGCTCTTGTCTGTGCGACGATATTTCTGGTGCACCTACGCTCTACGGAATCGCCTCGATACAACACTCCTCGCAACACCTCGTCTCCGTATCAAGAGCTTAAGCGAACATGGGAGGATATATTTAATCGAGCGCCCACAGTCGCGTACGCAGATTTCATCGAGACTGCCAATACACTTCCATACGACCAAGCGCACTCTCTTGCACATATCGTTGGAGCGATACTATACAATCGAGACGGAATTGCAGGACTCTCGAGCTGTACAAGTGATTTTGCGTTCGGTTGTTATCACGGGTTCGCAGGAGGCGTTATTGAGAGAAGAGGAATAACCGGAGTCGGGGAATTTACAGAAGCGTGTAAGCACCAAGAGAATGTGACGGATTGTGAACACGGTATTGGTCACGGTCTTGTTGCGTATTTGGGGTCCGATAAATTAACTGAAGCACTGGAGCTGTGTCCTCCGGCCCCGGCCGGAAGTGTGGGAGGATGCTACAACGGCGTTTTTATGGAGTACTTTCTCAGTACTCTTCAGCGTGATCAAGGCGTGCCCATACGAAAGCTTGATTCCGAGGCTCTTGAGGGGCCGTGCGTGAGCGGTGTCCCAAAGAAATTCCAACCAGCCTGTTATTACGAATTGCCTGCTTGGTGGCGTGCGTGGGCAGCAGTCGGAAGGACTTCTTACGAAGAGCAATTCAACGTCATCGCCAAGAGATGTGGGTCTGTAGTCGATTCTCACCTGCAAACGATATGTTTTCAGGGTGCGGGCGCACAAATTGGAGTCTTCAGTAAGTATGATATGAAGCATATTCAGGCATGGTGTTCGATGATGCCCGAATCCGGTCGCCCTGCTTGTCTGAGCGAGGCCCTGAACTCTATCGCCAGTGCAGAAAACAGACCTCAAGATGAGCCGACGGCACCTTAGTATGCATATAAAAAAAGTATCTATTATTTTCTTGTTCGCCGCTCTTGCGGTATTACTGACGTGGTTTGTATCCCCATCAAGAGAAACGCCTTCGTTGAAGATAGTGCGTGATTGCGCGCAGGTAGCAGACCCCTCCGCGTGCTACGAAGCAGAAGCATCCGCACTCTATCCGAAGCTGCCCGTGGTGGAGATTTTCGATGTTATTCGTGAAATTCGTAGGGAAGACCCGTCGTATCAATTTTGTCATGTCCTTGCACATAAGATTGGGGAGCGTGTGGTCGCAGAGGATCCGGAGCGTTGGATTGACGCTATCCCGCTCAACCCTTCGGACGGACTGTGCTCCAACGGTTTCATCCACGGGGTAGTCGGGGGGCGTTTCCGCGCGGAGGTACTTGATGACGCTACACTGCAAAAGCTTCTGCCGGATTTTAGGCGCGCTTGCGAGCCGCGGACGGGATGGAAACCGAGTAATCTCGACCAAGCAATTTGTTACCATGGACTCGGGCACCTCTACGATTTCATTACGAATGCAAATTTGCCGAAGGCTCTAAATATATGTACGCAAACGACAACAGAAACGTATCGACGTGTCTGCATCGAGGGAGTTTTTATGCAGATTTATCAGCCGCTCGAGCCAGACGATTTTCTCATGATAGAGCAGATGCCGGTGAAGCCGACAAAGGGCACGGTACGGCAATTCTGTGCGCGGTTTGGAGACACTCCTGCATATGAGGGTGCGTGCCTGCGGGAGAGTTGGCCGCTCCATGCGGGCATAACAGACGGAACTGGCGTGGAATCGTTCTGTTCTGGTCAACCAAATGAAGAGGAAGAGATTGCTTGTTATCAGTCGGCGACAGCTATTATCGGTCGTCTATCACTTGGCAATCCCGAAAAGGCAGCTTTGGCTTGCGAGAAACTTCCGCAAAATCGGCAAGAGGTATGTTTCGGAACAGCGGCGCAATCGGTTCTGGAGGAAAACAGAGACGATGCTTCAAGGGCGATTGCGCTGTGTGCTCGGGCTGAAGGTCCGGTCGCGCGAAGCTGTATGACAATGCTCGCCGCGCAAGCAACATTTATTTTCGGGCAGAATAGGAGCGAGCTGGAGGCATTCTGTGCCGCTCTCCCTGCCGATGTGAAAACGCAATGTGATTAGATTTGTACGCCGATTTGAAGAACCGGAGCGGGAGCGTATACTTCTTCAATGTGGAGATGGTACCTCATCGGATTGGTCAGCGTAATCGTGTGTGGCGTTGCGGTGGCGTTCTTTTCGCTCGATCCGAGCACCTATTCTGATTCGGGCGCCACGGATATGCGTGGTCAATCCGAAGTGAGCATCGTACTTACAGACGCGGGATTTCGACCTGAGCGCGTGATAGTAGACGTCGACACTACTCTCATCTTTACCACGACCAGAGATAAACCCTTCTGGCCAGGCTCTAATCCTCATCCGTCACATACGCTCTACCCCGAGCTTGATCCAAAGGATGCAATTCCCGCGAACGCGTCTTGGATATTCGTTGCAGAACAGCCCGGTGTCTGGGGGTATCACGACCACATACGTTCATATTTTACCGGTGTCGTGATTGTGAAATAACCATATGCCACACATGGTACGCAATCCGTACTTTTGGCGAGCATTCCTTCTCTCTGTGTTGGCGTTTGCAATACTGTGTGCAATTTTACTGCGCATTCCTGCGGTTCACCGCTCAGCCGAACTCTTTTCTTGTCGCTTTTTGTCGGCGGACAGTGCCCGAGAGGAATGTGTATTCAGCGTAATCGGAGATGAATTAAAGACTACAACTACCGGAGATGCCCTGAAGCTCTTTGTACGCGCCCTCTCGATCTTGCCGCGCTCCAATACCGGTTGTCATGATTACGCTCACCGAGTAGGTGATATCGCGTATTACAATCTGTACGTCTTTAATCCCGATTCTGTTGCATTTACACATCCGCCCGAATCGGCAGTATGCGATTACGGGTTCTATCACGGATTCTACGAGCACTACTTTCAGGAGCATCCTGGAGTTTCTTCCATTGTTGATACGTGCTCGGCTCTTCCGAGCGGACCGGAACCGTACAGGCGCGTCATACGGCAGACCTGTTTTCATGGTGCCGGTCATGGGCTCGTGCTTGGGCGGGTGGATAAACTTACGCGTCGAGACTGGGGAGATATTCACGCATTCGCGGACGTTCCTCTTGCGACCTGCTCGCAATTGTCAGGTTTGAAGCCTGATGAATTCAGTCGATGTCCCCTGGGCGTGTTTGCGGTGATTGCGCAATGGCGACTCTTGGATAATTACGGATTCTCTTTTTCGGGCCCTGCTTCGGAGCTGTTTAAGGATTGTCTCACCTTCAAGACCGATTATAGAAATGCCTGCATCTTTACGAATGCCATAGTGGCACAATTATCGTTTGGCGTGGACGGCACTTTCGCCTCATGCGAAGTGCTGAAAGAGCAGGATACTTTCGTCTCGTGCGTAAAGGGAATTATCCTCGGACTCTTCATCAACGGAGCCGACGAAGCGCGACTGAATAACGGGCTTTCATTTTGCGCGAGTACGGGTGTCGCCAATCGTGGTGCGACTTCTGATTGTTATGTCATGCTCGAGTGGGCGCTTGCCGCATATTTTCCGGAGGCACAAAAGGAGCAATTATGTGACCTCTTTCCTCCGTATTACAATGAGCGCAAATGCTTTGCAATGGGGAGTGAAGATCATTAGTGTTGGCGTTTAAACGCACGAAGGTCATATTACAGACCTCTTTTTTCGATGTTGTCCATGATTCGGATTTGATGAATTATCACATCGTCCGTGATATTTTGACGGAGATTTGAATACGATTCAAATTTATTGTTGAGATTTCGCCAGTCATCTGCCGTACTAGCGGCTAGCGGCGATAGAGCACCTATCTGACGGAAAAGGAAAAGTGACGGTGCTGCCGCGTGTGTCTGGAATAGAGTTTTCGCCGTGAGATCGAAAGGGGCTCCTCCTTCTTTGAGTGCAAGGTCATGTTCGTTGACGTAGGCAATGTGGGCTACGACCGCATCAAGCCCTGCGCTTTTTTGAACGAAGGTAAGCGAGGTCGACAACACCTCTTCTATGTATGCGGCGGGTAGAGGTTCGCGCTCAATCATGGTGGTTGCCTCTCGTATATAGGCGATTGCGTCTTCGGCGGCCGGAACTCCTGCTATGAGCGTGGTTCGATGTGAGTTCGGGATGTCGTCGTATTTCCTTGCTATTGCCGCGGTCTGTAGTATCGCTTGTGCAACGGCGACATCCTCGACAAGATGAGGACACAGATAAAATGTCATTGGGTTTATTTTTAAATATTTGAGTCCGTACCTATCGCGTAAGAACTCCGGCACCGGTCCGCTCTCGCCCGCGGTCGGTATAAAGTATATGTCGTCCAAGTAATGGAAGAGATCGAAGTTTGTTCGTAAGAGTATGCTCGTCTCTAGGTTATGGGGTGATGGAAACGCGGCGAGGCAAGCACTTCGTCTCAAGCGTACAGGTGCATACAGTTTGTCGTACCGAGTCGTTGCCACGACCGAGCGTAGGATTGAGGCGATATTTTTCTCAAACGTAACCCGGGTATCTGCATCTGTTTGAGATGGCTGAAGGGTCTGGGATTCTGGTATCGTGGGAGGTGACAGCGTCGGGCACATCCACGTTACTCCGGACAGACAGAGGAATCTTCTCGTCGCCTGCCCCTGTATTCGCGATAAAGAATCTGGGATTGATTCTAAAGATCTTCTGCTCGATGTTGCCGTTATGGTGCCGGAAAATCCAACTATACGAGGTAGATAACCTGAACGGGTTTCGTATATAAATCCATCTAAGAGTCTTTCAGAAGCGCTTATTCCAGATTTGAAAACAGGGTTGAATAACCTTTCGTAAGAATTAAAATCAGTCTCCGAACCCGATGCAATGAATTGCTTCCGAGCAGATTCAAGAGAGGCGAGAGCATATAGAAAATCAATCGGATACAAGGCATTTTTAACCAATTCAGCATCCTCACTCGTATCTTGAAGTAGAGAAATCTTATCCATCGTCTCTTTGAGCAGTGCTGTCTGTGTACGCAAAGCCTCTGGGTCAGTTCCCTCGAGTCCCATGAGGGGGGAGCGTTCCGCAAGCGCCTTCCCGTACGCGATGCGAAGTGCCCTCAGCGCCGTAATTCCTGTGGTACGGCCGTCTTCGGAAAGAACCACGCCCTTGTCGACGGAATACGAGTGAATGCCGATGCGCACGGTCGCAGTAATATGCTGGTTTCGCAACTCCTGTGCAAAGAAAAAATATGCGTGTGTACCGTAGACGAGGCACAGACAGAAGAGGAGCAACACAGTCAGGACGCCGTATTTGAGTGGGATTTTCATCTGCGGATATGTGTCTCCCAGAAAAAGCTCATATCTTTCCGGATGGCGGTGCGAGTTGCGGGTGTCATATTGATCTCAGAGTACTGCACATAGGGTTTCTTGGATTTTGCCATGCCATTCCGGCGAAAGGGAGACGTGCTGGGATTGAGGACAGCGGGGGTGGTGATGAGGAATAATGAACCGAACCCGCTCCTGATATAAAATAAATTTCTGGCACTTACGTCAAATGCCACTCCACGCTCAGCAATCACCCGGTTTCCACTTTCAAATTGTACTATGGTTGAAATAAGTTCTGTGAGCCCTGCTGTTTTGTATGAGAGGGATAGAGAGAGGGCGTCGAGTGTCTGATGGAGCGATTCGGTCGCCCCGGTAGAAGGGAGCGTTACCCGAAGTGTGGCGATGTACTCGGTCGCGTCGTGCTCGTGCACCATTGTTCCGAGCAGACGATTTCTGAGCGATCTGATGTGGCTCGCATCTGAATCAGCGAGGTACCGGGAAACATCGTGCTCTTTTGCAAAACGGATAATTTCCAAGATGGAAAGTGCCGACGCAAAGTCGCGTGCGCTCTCCGGGCATTCATAGTAGGTGAGCGGGTCGACGGGTACGTAGTTGATTCCACGGTCGTAAAAATACCGATAAAAAGGTTCTGGTCTATATAGTGCGCTTTGTATGAAAAGTATGTCGCCCGTGAACAAAGGAGCGAAGTAGTGGTCTGATGCGGTGTTAGCATACCGTATGAAGGAGAATGTGGCGGGAGTGTTGCTCGGGATACATGAGCTTGTAGTCAGGGTTATAGCCGGCTCGTCGCTTATCAGGAAACCCGCCGCTTTATAAAGGGCAGTCACATCGTGAGTCATGCTCAGGTCGGGTCGCGCTTCTTGACTGCGATCCTGCGTGTCGGGAAGGGATATGTCATCAGGATTGCATGCAAATGTAATGCCGCGCATGCACAGGGTACGCATCCGCAAGACGCTCTTCATCTTCCCGATACCATCCTCCAGCATTGCAAACGCCCTCGCCATCCCCGGGTAATCTATGATATAGGTGTCCGTTCCGTACGCCGGTGTGGTCGAAGAAACGACTGTTTGAAAGGCTGAACGAAATTGTTCGAGGTCATCTTTGTACGTACGCAAAGTCGACTTTAGGAGGCGTCTATAGCGCACAACGTCCGTTACATCTCCGGTGGCGATAAACTTCTGTCTCGCTTGTTCAAGCACAGCCGCGCTTTCAAGAAATTGAATCGGATAGAGGGAGGTTCTCACCAGGCTTGCTTCGTCCGCATCTTTTTGAGAAAGAGCAAGATTCTCCTGCTGGTCTTTCAGTAAGACCAAGGCAGATAAGAGTTTGTCCGGGTTTACTCCCGGTAGCGCGAGTACCGGCGAGCGTTCCGCAAGAGCTTTTTCATATGCGAGTCTGAGTGCCCGAAACGCACTCCATCCGGATATCGATTTTCCGTTCTGTGTGACGGCGCCCCGGTCAACGGTATACGATGAATTGTTAATATTGACCACTTCGTACATATGAGTATCCGCAAGTGCGGATGCGTAAAACGAGACTGCGTACGCGTAACCCGAGTACATCCCCACTATTGCGGCTACTACCAGTACGCCCACTATAAGAATACGCCTCGTAAGCCGCATATTTCGTAATCTTACCGCAGAAGAGCTCTAAACGGGATACGAGCACGGAGCCTTTACTCCGCGGCGTTTTTTGTAGGGACTCCTCATTGTGTGGTAGGGAGGTGTTTGAGATGAAGGGAAACATAACTTCGCATATCTTGTAACAGTTTATTTTTCTTGATTCCGTCGGAGAGGCTCGAATAATATAAGTACGGTTGTTCTGAAGATGGTACATATAGTGAGTCGAAGAGAGCGGCATCTCCGACGAAGGAAGGATTATTCACCGCAAAGAGGGAAACAAAACCGCTTCGAGAGAAAAACAAATTATACGTTCTCAAATCAGTTCCCGCGCCGTTGTTGTTGAGGTTTACGTTTGTCCGTTCGATCCACGAGATATCCCGCAAAGATTGGTCAAAGTGAGTGGAATGATTCTGTGCTGAAAGGACGTATTGAATTCCGGCGGAATCACCTGCACGAGCCCGGTCATTGGCTATCCGGATTGCATCCGATTGGAAGTAGACAGATGCAGTCGAGGAAGACTCCCGCATGATATTTTCCGTAAATAAGATCGCGGAAAGGTCGCGTGCTTCGTCCATGCATTCGTAATGCAATAGGGGTGGACTCAGAACAAACTCAATGCCCTTGGACTGGAGGCTTTGATAGAAAGGCAAATCTTTGTACTCATTGATATTAATTACCCTGATGTCGCCCATGTAAATACCCCGACGAAGCGCTGGAGCACCTGAATCAATCTTTGGCATAGCTACGACGTATATAGGTGGGCTTGGGGAATTATATGCACACACGTTTTGAGAGAGGGCGATAAGCGGCGCGTTCCGGATTTGGTCATCGTCTCCTATGTTTGCGTATATCGATTTAATCGAGAGTGCCGCGCGAATCGAATCACTTGGTACGGTGCCCGTGGGTTGCTCGCGCAACGTGGGTAATTGAAGGTCCTGCGGGTTACAGTTCGATGTGCGACCCCGGAGACACAGTATGCGGGCATCAAAAAGTTTCTTCGTCTTCTTTGCGCGCTCCTCGATGTCCACCAAGGCGGAGAGTATCGCCTCCTTGCTGATGAATTTACCGGCCGCTACAAAGGGCGGGGTCTGGTCGGGGACCATTCGAATGACTCCGTCCCGGAAGTTGCGTATCCCGAGAAGATACGAGGAGAACTCTTCATCTATCGCATCATAATATGCTTGTTCACGACCGAGGTCAGCAGCAGCAATAAATTCTAATCGTAATGCCTCCGCCTTTGCCGCCTTATGTAAAAAATCAATCGGATAGAGTGAGTTGCGAATAAAATCCGAAGACGCAGCGTCTTTCTGAATATCGGCGAGTTGGTATGCCGTTTGCTGCAGTTCGTTTACAGCATACGTTAGGTCAGAAGGTGAAGTGCCGGGTAAGGCGAAAAGGGGGCTTCTTTCGGCAATCGTGCGCGCATACCCAAGTCTCAGGGCCTCATGCGCCGATAATCCTGTGAGGACGGTACCGTTGAGAGTCACTTTCCCGCTACGGATGCTGAGCCTGCGTCCGTCGACGAGGACCTCTGTGGAAATATCGTGTGTGTTCAATGCGGCGGAGAAGAACTTTTCCGCATTGTATTGTTTAAAAACAATCGAAAGCGGAAACAGTACAAATAAAAAGAAACCGGCGAATATACAGGGTACCGCACGCCAGTCCATGAGGTCTTTAAAATGTCCCGCCGCAGCTTACAAAATATACCTTTTCGCTTTGAGTGCTTGGCGTGCAGGCCGACGCCACCGTACCTGTCTTTGATTTTAGGGAGATACTGTGTGAGCTGAGAAATTTAAAAATCTGAGAGCTCGTGAGAGAGGCAACAACGATGAGCGTTGCGATTATCGACGCGATGACGGTCGGTGTCAGACGGAGGCGTTCCATATACGGTGAAGTATATCGGTAGGGGTAGGGGTGTCAATTGAATATGGTCGCACAGCAAAACAAAATTAATATATACCGCCACAACTGACAAAGAAGACGCTATCGTTCTCTTGTGAAGTCGGAGTACACGCATTCGCTTCGTGCCCGCCTTCATACTGACTACCCGCCTCCATACCTAAGCGGTCTGTTATGTATACGGTTCCGCCATTCTGGAACGTAAAGACAGCCAAGCTTCCGAGTGTGCAGCCGGCAGCAAACAAGCCTATACGCTTCAGACGCTTATATATCTGCATCGGTTAAATTATACACCACTCTCAATTGTTCATGCATTCCTGTGTGTAGAATCCCATAGTGACGAGTTAGGAGTGGATAATGCGCTTTGTCTTTGCACCGAGGGATGGTTGAAAGGCCTCGCATATAATCGCCGCATACCTCCCTTCCGCAACCCCATCAGCGTAGGTCATGCGGGCGGAGACCCGCAGCGCTTGAGATATACGTGTCGCCAATGCAGATAAATCAGTCGATTTTTTGAGTTCGACGCGGAGTAAGGGAGAGAGGAGAGGCCCCTTCGAGGTTGCCTTTTCGGAGCAATATATTTCAAATCGGTCAGAGACTTCGCTGGGCATCGTGCGAAGTACGCGCTCAATTTCGTCAGCACGCAGTACCCCGCCAGGGATTTTAAGGAAGTCCATTTCAGTCCGTCCCAGAACAGTAAATGACCATGAGCCGTGAGGACACTGTTCTTCGACGACACGAACGGTATCGCCAATGCGAAAACGAATGAGAGGAAATGCTGATGGTTCACCCGCGTATGCTGTTATCGCCAAATCACCCTCCGCTCCGGCCTTGGGTTCTACCAAAGCGCCCGTCTCGGGATTCACGATTTCAAGATAGTGAGTCTCTTTCGGATGATAGACAGCAAGAGGCTCTTCTCCTGTTATCGGACGACAGGGTATCCCGATATGCGCATCTTCGACCTCGCTCGAATTATAAGACTGAACAATAGTCGCGTGTGGAAATGTGTCACGCATATATTCAAACTGTGCTCGGGTGCACATCTCGCCCGTCACCTCAAGAAGGCGTATGTGTTGCGCAAAGCCGAGCCGTTTCATTTCTTCGCCAATGGCGGTGATGTGGAAAATAAATACGGACATCCCGTCGACGCCCGCCGACTGTGCCAATCGAACTGAGGCGACGGGGTTTGCGGGGTCGTACGCTATAACGCGTGGGAGGTGGCCGTGTTCTTTTTGGAACAGCTCATGCCAGTGAGGCATCATGGGTGTCGTAAAAGCCATGAACGCGTTCTCAAAGGTGTGATACTTGAGACGGTAGTCCATGTTGCGAACGTGCGTACGCGGAGAGAAGAGCACCCCTTTTCCGCTCGTGCCCGAGGACACTCGCAAATGGTCAATTTCCGAAAGGGGAATGAAACTTCGTTCTGCAAGCGATTTTGCCAACAGGTCGGTTTTTGTAAGAAAAGGAAGTGCTTCCCACTGTTCTTTCGACTCTATGCGAAGAGCAGAATTTTCAGGGCGCAAGCCGTACAATTCTCTATAAAATATGCTGCGGGTCTCTCCGGTGACGTACGTCACAACCTCTGCCGCATCTCTGAATTGCATCACGAATATAGTATCACGGAGGCTTTGTGGCCAACCTTAATTCGCGACGTCTCGTACACTATGAGCCGTTACGTATCATTCGCTTTCGCTTGCCACGGTAGGCGGGTTTGAATGGGACACAGGTGATAGGAAGGTACATACCGCGCGCAATCCCGTCGGCGTAGGTGAATGCGGCTCCAACGCGGGTGCTGCGCTCTACTTGTCTTGCGAGATTCTCCAAATCGGTCGCACCCGTTGTTTCAAGATACAGAGTGATACTGATTTTTACCGTTCCCGCATCCTCGATTTCTTTAAAGTGCAATTCGAATATATCACTTACGTTTTCGCCGAGACTACGGAGCACTCGCTCAATCTCTTCTGCCCGCAGAACTCCCCCAGGGATTTTTATAAAATCCATAGCCACGCGTCCTGGCATAGTGAAGGACCAATTATTATGCGTGGAACATTTCTCTTCGAAAACGCGTGCCATATCTCCTGTTCGATATCGAACCAGTGGCGATACTGCTTGTAGGCTAGGCCTGGTGATGTCGGCGGTGATGACAATTTCTCCCTCAGTACCGGATTGTATCGGCAATAGTTCGCGTGTATCGGGATGAATTAATTCTATGTAATACCCGTCTCGCGGATGATGTACCTCGAGAGGTTCTGCATCCGAAAGTGGCCGGCATGGATAGGTGATGGGAGGATTTTCGACCTCAGTTGCTCCATAAAATGAGACAATCACAGAATTCGGGAAGACTCGTTTCGCATAATTATACAGAGAGCGTGAGCAAGATTCGCCTGCGAGTTCGATAAAGCGAATGTCTGCACCCATGCCAAGTCGCTCTACTTCGGGACCTATGAGCGTGAGATGTCCGGTGAAGATAAAAAGTGAATCTATACCCGCGAGACGAGCGAGCTCTACCGAAGCTCGCGCCCGCCTGGGGTCAAACACAATAAGCTTCGGATTCACGTTGAATTCGTCGAGGAATTTCTCGTGTTGATGATGAATTGGCATTGAGCACAGAGCCGGTCGTGTAAACGTGTGAAATCGCGTCCGATATTCATATCCGTCGAGTCGTACCCAGGGGCTGAAGTGTGGTGGTCTGCCCGATGTTCCTGACGAAGCGTGAATGGAGTTAATGTCCCCCCACTCGATAAATACGCGCTCCTCTATGGGGATGTTCTGCAGGATTGCTTTATCAATAAAGGGAAGGGATTGCCACGAATTCCAATCAGCAATACGAAGTGGGCCCGAATCTGAATCTATCCCGTAGTGTCGCCTGTACAGCGCGGGAGCATCTTGAGACGTTACTCGCTCAACGAGTGCCGAGAGATCATCGAATGTACTCATAGAGCCTGTGTGTATATGAGGTCCCCGCAGACGCACATCCCACCTGCGGTGATTCGGGGTATGTCTAATGTGAATGAAGGCACAGCATCTTTCGATGGAGTCTCGAATGTATTCGCGCTGGGTTCAAATCGGTTCCCTTGAGCTATGTGGAAGCGCGGTGTACCTGAGATTTCCGTCATGAGGGCGGGGCATTGTGACAATATAGGCAGACCGGGGAAAAGGTGAACCTCCTGCGCCACCTTGCAATCCGAGAGCGAGGTAGGCACGCTCCAAGTGTCGTCTGCACGATGGACTATAATCCAATTTTTGGGAACTACTTCATTTTCTTTTTGAACATACTCAGCGAATATCCCTGCGTCACGTTGCTCTGTTACTACCGTATCCATACCCCCCAGCTGAAGTGCCGCAGCACCGACGGGCATATTTTCGGGATCATTTAGAAAAATGGGAGCCGGTACCGTTCTACAGGCGTACCATAAAAGGACTTCGAGTTGCCAGAACAGGGGAAGCCGCATCATGACCCCATGCGATTTGAACTCCGAAAGCGCTTGTGCGCAGGAATCCCAGCGGGAGAGGGGATGGAGGGGAAAGCCGACTAGATTTACATCTTCTGCTTCAAATGAAGTCGGGATAATCCGGCACGGTACAGATTTCAGAGTATCTTGAATTGCCCGAATTTGTCCTGATGCAATCATGTATCTCAATAGTAACAAAAACTAACCGACCCTGTCATTCTCGCGTATCTGACTGTAATCCTCGGATTATATTTTGCATCACGAGTCTTGACGTGTCCTCACCTGATGCTAGAGTTTGTGTAATGTTGAACGCGCGTAAGTCTGGACGGGTGCGTTTCTTTCTTTTCGTTGCTGTGATTGCGATTGGGGTGCTTGCCACATTTCACTACGTGCTTGCATCAAAGGCATCATCGGAGGTTCGCCACGTTCGCTGGCTGATTTCGCATCAGCCGACTGATGTTTTTACTCGTGCTGCCGCGGTTTTTGCTCAAGAACTTTCGGAACGTACCGAGGGCCGACTTACTTTGGACGTAGTGAATCCCCAAGAGCTCGGATATTCTGATACGGGTGACATTCCAAACGCTGATGTACTAGAGTATCTTGCCAATGCACGCGTGGAGCTTGCCACCACGTATACCGTAGGATTAGGTCAAGACGACCCTGCATTGTGGAGCCTGAATTTACCGTTCCGCTTCTCCGACTATGTTTCAGCAGGGCAGATATTGGATGGTGCAACCGGGATGAAGCTCCTCGACACTGTCGAATCGACCACCGATACACACGCCCTCGCCTTCACCATGAGCGGGGGATTCCGAATCATCGCCTCAAAATCTCCGATAAAAACCTCAGCTGATTTAAAAGGTAAGCGCATTGCCACGTCCGGTGGGCCGGTCGCTCAGGCGACCCTCTCTGCGCTCGGTGCCATACCGGTACCGACAGACCTGGAAAGTGCCGCGCGAGATATCGATGAAAATTCTATTGATGCAGTGGAGACGACGTACAGCCGTCTGTCTGCGGTGCTCGGTTCGGACAATTCGTACACCGAGAATATCGCAGAGACGTACCACAGCCTTTTCTTGACGGTGATTCTCGCCAGCGACTCATTCTACGCCTCACTCTCGGCCGCTGACCAGAAAGCGTTGCGCGAGGCGGCTCTTGTCGCAGCGAAAGTAGAAAGAGAGGATTCTGCATCGCTTGGTGAGCAGACCAAGGCTGCTCTCACGGCGAACGGCACTGTAGTATCTATATTCACGGCGCCGGACAAACAAATGATGCAAGATGCTACGCGCAAAGTATATACGGAATTTGAGTCCACGTACGGGGCACAGTTTTCAAAGTAACTCTCGTTATAACGTCGCACTTGCTACGACCGCCTGACCACATTCGCAGGTACGGATTTCTTTTATTGTGAACGGAAGAGGATAATTTTGCAGCGGAACTGGAATTTCGATACACGACGTCACGGTATTTGATTTTGCATCCCACTTTAGGTCTGGGTGAACATGAAATAAGGGTGTATCCAGGGAACGTAATACCTCGCATTGCACGAGGGCGGGCACGCCAGGGAATATATGTACTTCCTGGGCTCCGACAGCCCCCAGCCCATTCAACAGAGCTGTATCAGGCACCGTTGCTCGATGGACGATAATCCATGACCGAGGCTTCAATGCAGATTTTTCAACTAAGAAATCGGAAAAAGTTTGCGCGTCTTCTGCGTCGGTGACGACGCAATCTATCTGTGCCGTGCGGATTGCCTCGGCTGCCAGCGGCATATTACCTCTGTCGCTCACGAAAATAAAAGCACCGGAATTTTTGCACGCATGGAAGAGGGGTACTTCCAATTGCCAGAAGAGCGGCAACCGCATCATGACTCCCACCGCATGGAATGAGCTGAGGGATTGCTCGCACGATGTCCATCTCCAGTCGAGCGGTATGGGAAAGCCCCGTAATGTCGGGTCGGTTGGATCAAATGAGGTCGGGACGATTTTGTTTGCAGGCGATTTGTTGGCTGCAGAGAACTGCTCTAACTCTGCAATCAGCTCGGTGTGCGTCATCGGGAGAGTATAGCAAATTGAATATTCATTGATTGCGCGTACGAACAGAAAATATGTATACTTGGCTCAATGCGAAGTTATTCCAACTCTCCTCAGGGGTGACGGATGACGCAGGTATTGTATATGTTCCGTATGTTGAGGCGAACCAACGTGACATTGCTTATCGGTGTCGTTCTTCTCATGGGTACGCTCCTCTTGATTCTGTGGCTAGCTCGTTCTCCGCAATCATCGTATTTGAAAAACGGCGGCATTGATTTCAAGCTTGCAACGATGTACTGGACGGGAGAGATTAATACCTTTGGGTACGAGCGGGCGTATGCCGAATATAAAAAGTCCGGCGACGCTCTTCCGATAAACGCATCGCATATACTGGCACACGCTTTTGGTGAAGCCTTATACAATACAAAAGGTCCGGGCGGAATTGTGTTGTGCACCGAGGATTACTTTGGGGGCTGTACTCATCAGGTCATCGGTTCGGCTATCCTTCAGCAGGGACTCGGAGTTGTGCAAGAAATGAATAAGGCGTGCCAAGGTGATCGCAAGGGGAATAATAATCCATGCCTGCATAGTATTGGTCACGGGCTGGTAGGATATTTTGGTTACAGCCTTCCTGAGCTCAGGGAGTCTCTGTCCATGTGTGCATCGTTGCAGCAGGAACGTCGAGGAGGCTGTGCTGAGGGCGCGATAATGGAATATAACTTGCGATTTCTTACTGACAGCGGGCCAGAGGGGCAGCCCGTTTCTCGACCGGTCACTCCCGACACAATTCTCGGTCCCTGTATGGAGCTTGGCGATGCCGCTCAAAATTCATGCTATTACGAACTGCCGATATGGTGGTGGTGGAGTGCTCAGGGCGACGCTACAGAGGATCGAGAGTTGTTCAATCGTATGGGTACATCTTGTGACAAGGTCACCGATGTATTCAAGAGGCGAGCTTGTTATGAGGGAATAGGTCACGTTGCCACCGTGTCTGGAAACCTGAATCAAGATAGTTCATATGAATTTTGTAAGAAAGCAACTGCAGATTCACTCAGCAGACTTTTTTGCGCAACGGGCATTATGACGCGGCTGAGGATGGGGCAAGTGGATGGGTTTGCCCGTATGTGTCGCAATGCCGATTTTTCAACTGCAGCTACTGAGTACTGTGTCACCCAATCAAAAACAGATTTAGGTCTCATTGACCGGCTCCCCATACCTGCCATTTAATTCTATGAATTATATTGAACGATGGAGGCATTCGGATACATTGCAGAAGGCTCTTGAGCCCGTTTCTTTGCTCATCGTCTTGCAAGCAATATTTGTCGTAATCGGCATCACTCACTGGGGGTTCAACGTCACGTGGACAGATGTCGCATTGGCGCTTATGGCGGGTGTCGCTACTGAGTTTGCCCTCACGCGGTCAATCTATTTTCCAAGGGGAGTGATTGCCAGCGCATTGGGCATCGCGATTTTCTTTCGCGCATCGAATCCTCTCTTTTTCGCTCTCGCGGGATGTGCGGCGGTGCTATCGAGACACGTCATCCGGACATCGGCACGTGGGCAATTATTCAATGCGTCCAACATCGCCATCGTATTCTTTGTCCTCCTATTTCCGGCGTCGACCACGATTGAATTCACGCAGTGGGGCGGCAACGTGTATGAGTATCTTCTTATCGATGCCGCGATTTTATTCGTTGCGTATCGGTCAGGCGTATTGGTCACAACCACGTCATTTCTGACTTCGTACCTTGTGTTGTTGTTGGGGCTCCTCTCCTTTTATCCGGACGTTGTCTCTGTGCATCACTACGGCCTTCTCGGCCCCTCCTTAATTTTATTTGCGTCGTTCATGATTACGGACCCGAAGACCTCCCCAAGCATATTTCGCGAACGCATCATTCACGGCATATCAATTGCCCTTCTTCTCTTTGCACTTGAAATATCCGGCGTACGATATTCGATCTTTTTGGCCGCTTTTCTCATAACGCTCGTAAATATACTCTCGCGAGTAGAGTTCATGACTTTTGTCCGTCGCATCCCTTGGATTGGAAATTACTCGAATGCGTTCTCATTCATGACTGCGTGTACCGCGTTGTTCATCGTCGCTCTGTGTGCGTTCCCTGGAGCCGCGGTTATACAAGGATTCCGTATATCGCCCGATTTTCTTCTGCGGGGAATTGAAAGCCCTCGTATCTTGCAATGCGGTTCCGGGCAAGTTCTTCAGTCCTCACAGACAGCGGAGTTTGCTCCCGATACCTATACCTCAGGAGCTGCATGGAGTGATTATGATGCTGATGGATATGACGATTTGTTTGTATCGAATCTCGCCGGACCGAGCACTCTTTATCGCAATAACGGAGACGGCACATTTAGAGATGTGACTGCCACAGTTGGACTCCCAGGCAAGAGTTCCGCAAGTGCCGTGTTCGCTGACTACGATGATGATGGCCGACTCGATCTCTTTGTCGCATATGTCCCGAATTACGCTGTACTAAATCGCTCTCCTTTGCAGCGTGCTCAAGATGAATCACAAGCCTTTCGTGTCTATCGTAATAACACGAACAGTATATTCACTGATGTGACGGAACGTCTCGGTCTTGGGGATATGAGCGTGCGTAATTACACCGGCGCAGCCTTTTCACTGGGCGATTACAACAATGACGGTCTTCTTGACGTTGTGTTTGTAACGGGCGGTCTTGTGTATCCCGTAGCGAAAACAAACCCGGCCATGCTGAAATCACTTTTCGATCCACGATTTGACGATGTGACCCGCCTCATATGTGACAAAGAGGAAGCACGTTCCGTCTATGCTTCGTTTGGCGCTCGTGCCTACGGTACATCACCTGAGGTAGAGCGATTTATAAACGCAGGAGGTTGTCTCATTGTGAATGATTCGCTTCAATTGGTATCTTTCAGTAAGTTTCAATTACCGGTACCGCATTTTGGTGCCCCCGTCGATGCTCTCTGGTTCATGCCAGGGTCCATGCATCTTTTTGAAAATAAAGGCGGTCGCGCCTTTGTTGAGCATGAGGATTTTGAACAAAAGGCATTAGGTGCTGGGCGTTCGTACACATACGATATTCGCCATCTTGAGCATCCTTATGATCAGATTTCTCGACACTTCTTTCAGCCGGTCTCTTTCGACTACGACGGAGACGAGAGACAAGATGTGTTTATAGCGACTGGTTGGGGAGGCAATCTCCTATTAAAAAATACGGGTGACTTTACGTTTACGGACGTTACCGCGGATGCTGGTATTGACTACGCGGGTAGTGGCATGGGTGTAGATGTCGGAGACCTCAATGGCGATGGTGCATCGGACATTGTTACGACGAATGTGCTGCGTGATTACCTTTTCTCATCGACGGGAAGTGGTACGTATGAACTCTCGGACCAGACGCTCGCGGCACATGGTCTCGGGTGGGGAGTTTCTTTTCTCGATTATAATCTCGACGGACGGCAGGATATTTTCATCGCCAATGGTGATGTGCCGCGCATTATGGCAAGCACAGATAGTTCATTGAGCCGTACACTCTATCGCGCGGACCGTTTATATGAGAATCAGGGAGACGGCACATTTGTTGATGTCACGTGGGGTGCGTTCTGTCCCGATTCTCAAAGTGGCAGAGCTGTTGCGGTCTCGGACTTCGATAACAACGGTACTCCCGATGTATTTGTCGGCAACATATTGCTCGGCGCGAGTGGTATGAGCCCTGATATTCTCTACGTAAATCATGCGAAGGCATCCTACCTTAAGGTGCGACTGCAGGGGACGAAGAGTAATTCTTATGGCATCGGCGCGGAAATATCAGTGATTACGGGAACCTCGACTCAAGTCAAGCCGATATTGGCGGGCAGTAGTTTCTATTCACAAAATAGTTCGCGCGTCATATTCGGATTGGGGTCACTCCCGTCCGACAGCATTGTTCAGGTAAGGGTGCGGTGGCCATCCGGTATTACTACCGAGATACACAATGTAGAGATTAATCGTGAGATTACGGTAATCGAGCGGTGATAGAAAACCCCTCTCACGATTTCTCGGGCTCGTGAACGATGATGCGCTTCATTTTTTCCGTATGGCTTGAATTTACAAGAAGAGCGCAAGAAAGCGGAACGTACATACCGCTTTGCACGCCTTGCGCGTATGTCCTTTTGGGTCCGACGCGAAAATGGTTGGAGATGTCGCGGGCGATGTGTTCCATATCGAGATTGCGCCCCGTTCGCGAAGTTATATGCACAACCATTCCGATTTTTGGACCGGCTTCGTGATTGTGTACATATCGATGAATTTCAAATCGATCTGAGATGTCATTGTCAATCGCGAGTAGGACGCGTTCCATTTCGTCGGCGCGCAATACTCCACCGGGGATTTTCACGAAATCGATTGATACCCGACCTATTATCGTAAACTGAAGCTGATTATGAGCAGCACATTTTTCGGGCAGGATTTTGACGATATCACCCGTGCGATATCGTATAAGCGGAGTCGCTCGCGGTTTTGGTACGTGCGAGGTAACAACGAGTTCGCCCTCACTCCCTGCTTGATAGGGCAGGACTTCTAATGTGTCCGAATCAATAACCTCATGGTACTGAGTGTCTTTTGCGTGATAGACCGATAGGGGTTCTTCTCCCGTAATTGCCCTACAGGGAACGCCAAGTGGTTTGTCCTCGACTTCTGCTGCGCCGAATTGAGGCAGGATGACCGCGTTCGGGAACGTCGCTCTCATAAAGTTAAAAAGTGACCGCGTGCAATTTTCTCCATTGATTTCAATCAGTCGAATGTTCTCTGTCATGCCCTCTCGAGACATCAACGTACCGATGAGGGGTATATGGAAGGCAAAAGTAATGATTGCGTCTACTCCCGCGATTCTTGCCAAGCGAATAGATGCCTCTGCGTGGACGGGGTCAAAAGCAACAACGCGTGGAGCATACCCCAAGGATTGCTGCAGCTCTTCATGCCAGTGCATCATGTAGGGGACCTTGAATGCAAGTATCGGATTTTTGAAAGAGTGGTATTGGAGGCGATATTCAAGACCACGCGGGAAAACGCGTGGTATGAACGGCGGTTTCTTGCCGCTCGTTCCGGAAGAGGTGCGTATGTCTTCGATGTCAGAATGCGATGCAAAGAATCGGTCGGCAAACGGTGTTTCAACGAGCGTATTTTTATTCATCATGGGCAATGCCCTCCATTCATCCCATCCGCCCAACTGGATGGCAGGTTCATCGTCTCGCATCCCATAGAGGGCGCGATACATACGCGGTGCAGTGGGTGCAGTGCAGTCGGCAACGAGCTCTTTCAATTTCTCGAAATTATTCATGATGGTATTCAACCTCAACTTTCCCACACGGACACATATCGGTCTGGATTGCCGTGAAGGGGAGTCTGTATTTGAGGAGCGGCAGAGGGTCCTCCCTAGCACTGGTTATGAGAGTACGGTCGTCCTTGAATTCCCATACGTATGCTTCGGATGTGTGGAATCGGTTTGAGTGCCGTTGTATCAGTGAGCCGCACTGTTCAAATATAGGTACGCAGGGGAAGATGTGGATTTCTTGAACGACGGAGTGGGTTTCCCTCAGATTTTCCGGTATGTGGGGTGTCGGTTTATTTGCATCGTGTACGAATACCCAAGAGCGTGGTGCTGGCATCTCTTTTTCAGAAAGATAATCAAGAAGTTCGCTGCAGTCTTGCGTGCTGGTAATGACTGTATCGATAGAGAGAGATTCGGTCGCGGCAGCAGCAATCGGCGTGTTCGCTATATCTGCTATGAAAAGCAGAGCTGCGACATCATGGCATTCGCGATGGATGCAGGATTGCATTTGCCAAAACTGAGGTAGGAGCATCATCACGGAGGCGCTTTGAAGTGTCTGGAGATAGCGCTGCAGCGCTGGCCACTTCCACTGCAGTGGGCGCGGAAATGCGGTAAGGAGCGGGTCGTGCGGGTCGAAGGATGTTGGTACGAGGCCGCACGCCACGTTCTTGAAATTATGTTCTGCTTTTTGTAGTAGATGCAACAGAATCTCACGAGAAGTCTCCTCTCCCTCGGCGATAGGTTCAATGCCAAATCCCCGGTACGCATCCTCAGGGTTTCGTGTGGAGGTATGTGAGCGATGCACGGCCATAGAAATAAAAAAGCGTATATCGAGTATATATGAGATGTAAACGAGAGCGAATTGATTGTTGCGTGGGTTGTTGCTACAATTTATGTACTGGAAAGTATGAAAAAATTGCATACCTACGCCCTCTATTCAGCTGGCTTCGTCCTTTCCTTATTAGGCATATATATATCTACGGAGTTTGTTACAACACCCGACAAGGGTTTGATTGCGCAAGCACCTGATCAATGCGTGGACATATCAAGCAATGCGAGCGCAGGAGCGTCACAAGAAAATGAGAATCAATTGCTTTTCGTGAGCTGTGGTGGTTTTATCCAATAAACCCAATACAGAAAAAAGAAGGGTAGTAAACTCGCCTTACTCGGTCTATAGTCTCTCGTATGCTCGACCGTGCCGGATACAGCGTAATAGCCGAGAAAACATTCGACCAATTTAGATCAGCTCCTCCCTCAAAAGAAGATGCTTGGCGTTATTGCGTCCGCGTCACGTCAGGGACGACAGGGGGGCACCTCATCGGTGCGATATTACAGTACCAGCCTGAGTCTGTTAAACGTTTTGCGAAACTCCATGCTCCGGTTATTTGTTTGGGAGCCTCGGCAACACGACTTGCGTACAATTTACAGGCGAGACACGGAATGCCGGCGGAGTCGCGGTCTCTCGTATTGGATGGCGCGGACTTGAACCAAGGCTTGGGGGCGATATTGGCCGACTATGCTCCCGACAGTATTCTGGGCTTTGTCTCGTTTGTTGTTCGCGTTGCCGAGCACATCGACAAAAAGACAGCCTTGGGTGTAAAGACTCTCATTTTGAGTGGAGAATGCATGACTGAAGCCATGGAGAATCTCTTGCGCGACACCTTTCCCAATGCGAGCCTCAGGAGTCGATACATTGCTTTAGAAGTCGGGCGTATTTCTGAAGTGTCGTGTGGATTCCAACCGCGCAACCATTACCATCCGTATAAGGGGGTGGTTGTTGAAATTGATACCCCGGATGAAGATGGGGTAGGAGAGATTCTCGTCACGCCGGAGGCACGTCCCGATGTCGTGCAGTATCGTACGGGAGACTTAGGGAGAATGAAGAAAGGGGCCTGTCGGTGTGGCGCGACCCAAATCATCGAGTTGCTGGGCCGAAGCGGGAGAGACTATGTAAAGCTTGCGGGTGCGCTTGTGAGACGGGATGAATGTGATCGGGTAGCGAAGGAAATAGGACTCTTTGATGACTATCGAGTAGAAGCCTCGCAGGTCATCACGGGAGGGAAGCTTCAGGGGAAATTGGTTTTGCGAGTATTTCGGAAGGATGGACACTACAGTCCCATGCTGCAGGCGCAAATAGAGCGTGAATTTTCTAAGAAGTTGTACCTTACGCCTTCTCGTACGCTCGCAGAGCTTGTACATACGGGCGAGTTTTCACCCCTTTCGGTTGAGTTTTCGCATACGCCGTTTCCGCTCAAACATAAAGAAATAAAAATCGTAAGGACCGATATATGAATAAGAATGTTCTCGATACGGTGCAGCAATTGGTTGCGGATGTAGGCAGGAGTCACTCGTCGACTATCTATCAAGATTTTTGGGGAATCGAAAGGGTGTTCAATCGGTTGCCTGTCATGACGCGCGAGGTCTTGTTCGGGTGCACTCTCCCAGAGCGTCGACATAAGACCGCTCGTTCTTTGGTGAAGATTGTCAAAAACGAGACAACGACATTCGTATCTGAATGGGCGTACGAAGATGTGGCACGAGAGGAATATGGCGTTGAGACGAAGCGACCGATGGTGTATCTGTCTGATAACGCGGAAAGTATAGAGAAGTCCATGTGGTGTTATGAGAGGGGAATGGTGCCTCTGATTGGAGAAGTGCATAACGAGGTGGTGGCGATTGCGATGGCAAGAAAATATCAAATTGATTCACTGATTACTGATGAAATATCACTTGAACGGCTCCGTCCTTTTTTTGAGGATTCTCATGAGCCTCTCGTATCCATCTCAATTCTCGGTCCGCGCTTCCAAAGCGAGCGAATGCGATGGGTTTTGCCATACGTAAAGAATGTACGACTCGTACTCAGTCTTCCTGAGACAGGAGCGTTTGCTCAGTCGACCCTTGGGGCTGAGCAAGTGTTCGTACCGCTCCCCGGATGCATCATTGAGAACATCGGCGGGACGTTGGTTCTTTCAAAACAGCAGTCATTGGTCACGCCGATACTTCGTTATGATACGAGCATCCCATCCGAATCCATCAACGTTCAGAAATCCTAATCTCGCGCTACGACTCTCGGCGCATACTGTAGTGAGAAAAGAAGATGCGCTCAATCATGGAGATGGCTCCAAAGATGAGCACGCCCCCCGCAATCAATACGAGAAGCGCTCCAAACATCTCGGCTGTTCGAAAGTAGTAATAGTTCGAAAGTATGAGGTGCCCCAGACCTGAGTTAGAGCTTATAAATTCTGCTGCAACCGCTCCTGCGATAGACGTTGCGAGCGCTGCCTTGATTCCTGAGAAAAAGTACGGAACAGAATTAGGAATCTGGAGTTTCATGAGTATTTGGAAGCGAGTTGCCGAAAGTGAGCGCAAGAGTTCTCGCGCACCGTTACTTACTTCATCGAAGCCCTTCGTCAGATTTATAACAATAAAGAAGGTTGAGACCACGGCGGCCGTGGCCGCCTTAGCGAAGAATCCGTTTCCGAGCCAGAGCAAGAGAAAAGGAGCGACGGCGATTATGGGTGCTATTCTCGTCGCCACTAAGTACGGATAGAGTGATTGTCGAGTAATGGGCCAGAGTTGAAACGAGATTGAAAATAGTATGCCCACAATGATACATAAAACGAACCCTGCCAAGGCCTCTGCAAATGTGATACTCGCGTGATAGAGGAGCGTTGGGTAGGAGGTGCTTATCGACGTGAGCACGCTTTGAGGCGAGGGGAGGAGGTAGGAGGGAATCGAGAACACCCGAACGATAAGTGTCCAGAGGGCAAGCCCCACGAGCGGTGCGAGTATAGGCGGGAGAAGCTGTTTCAGTGTTGAGTTCATAGCATCATGCTGCGTATTTTCCGCCGCAAGGAATTAAACTCTTCTGAGTATCGTATCTCCGCGGTCCGCTCTCGAGGTAAGTCGATAGTGAGTACTTCTTGTATCTCGCCGGGTCTTCCGGAGAGAATAACCACTCGGTCACTGAGAAAGACAGCCTCGTCAATATTGTGTGTCACGAATACGACATTCTGCACCGTCGTCGCGCCACTCTTCCATAGTTGGAGAAGTTCATCGTTGAGGCGTTCACGCGTGATTTCGTCGAGGCTTGCGAAGGGCTCATCAAGAAGGAGCGTGGTCGGCTCCGAAATAAGTGCTCGCGCTATACCTACCCGCTGTTGCATACCACCAGAAAGTTCTGATGGGTAACTATTCTCGAAACCACCTAATCCGAGGTTTTCGAAGACTGACGTGATGCCGGCTTCTTTTTGGGACACACTCCCTTGAATCTCGAGCGGTAATCGCACATTCTCTCGTGCTGTCCGCCACCGCATAAGTATTGGATCTTGGAATACAAATGCAAACGAGCCTTCTTTTGTGTGTGGGGAGATTGTTCGTGAACCTGAAGTAGGGGCGATAAGACCACCTATTATCTTCAAGAGAGTACTTTTTCCGCAACCCGAAGACCCTACAATAGATAAGAACTCACCCTCTGCGATTTCCAAGTCGATGCCCCTCAGTGCAACGGTGCTCCTTACTCCGTGATACGTTTTTGTGACATCATCAAGCCTGATCATGTTGTTTCCAGTTGCACTGTATCAAGTTGCGGATGGCCGCGTTACCTCCCCAAGAACTGATTTGTGTATACGTCTCGTATGTTAATTGGCTTCGATATAAGCTCTTGTTCTAAAAGCGTGTCTTGCATCGTTTGCCACTTTGCTCCGTCCATCCAACCGAGCGTTTCTCCCGTGATTTGTGGCAGAACGTATTCTGCTCGCGTTTTCAGCGCTTGCAGTTCTGCCTCTTTGTCGACCGTTCCCTGCATTTCCGATGCCACGATATCAACCGCTTCTTCGGGGTAATCAAATGCATACTGCCATCCCCGCAGTGTCGCTCGTACATATTTCTGTACGATATCAGGATGTTTCTCGATAAAAAGGTCAGTAGTGAAGATGGTATATCCGTAAGAATCTATTCCGTAGTCAGCAGGGTACAAAGCGTTCAATTCCACGCCGTCCTTCCTCCCCGCTACTTCAGCGAAAATAAAATCAGAAATGAACCCAGGTTGAACGTCTACGGAACCTCCGAAGAGACTCGCAATGGCAGGATTCTTTTTTACCTCTCGGACAGTTGAGGTCGCCACATTTTCTTTCTTGATGAGCGCACGGTAGACGATTTCGAGTGGTCGCCCATAGGACACAGCGACTGTCTTTCCTTCAAAATCTTTGGGGCTTGCGATTCCGGTACTCTTTTTTGAAAAAAATACATACGGGCTCTTTCTATCGAGAATCGCGACTGCTTTGATTGGAATGTCGTTTTGCTTGGCAAGTAGTATTGATTCCGCACCGCTTTCGACGCCGAAATCAGCTGCCCCCGATGCAACGAGTACTATGGAGGGAAAGTCTGGGCCGCCTGAAGCGTTTGTTACGTCGAGACCCTCCTCTGCGTAAAACCCTTTCTTTTGGGCGACTATGAATCCCGCTTGGTTTGAGTTTACAAGCCAACTGAGCTGTACGGTCACTTTTGTGAGTGAAGACGGAGGTGTTTTTCTCTGCGTGCCTACGATATATGCGCCGACCGTAGCTACAACAGCAATCAAGAGTACAATAAGCGTCGGTTTCATTTGAAGCAATTTATAGCAAATCTAAAGCCGCCACATTATAACAAGTGGCAACAGCAGCACAACGAAATGGTAAAATATCAACAAATGAGCGACCCCGACTCACACGAATACTTCCATAATCTGGTCGTACAGGATCCGCTGCTTGCTGCTGAGGGTATGGATATCGACCGTGCGCTGGAAGGGCTCAATGAGCTTGAGCGTGCTATCAGGGCGGTCGAACGAGAATCGAGCGATGGTAGTTTTATGCGTACATTGTTTCTTGCGCGGTACCCAATTAGGCAGCATACGCTGCCTCTACCATTTCTGCGGAGTTTTGTTGAAAGTGAACGACTGCGCAGAATTTATCTCGCGAATCCTAATTCGAAGACTGCCAGCGAATTGGCGCTCGCATGGGAAAGGAGTTCGGATGTTCTGGAGCGGTGTGCGAGACGATACATGAACCTGCATAGAATGTTCAGGTCATTTGAAGGTGTCACAAACGACAACCTGTTTGAAGATAGGTTTGGCAACTCTTCGTCTTCGGCATACATACATAACGCAATCGCGTCGCTGGTGCGCAACGCGATTGCGCTAAAGGCTGAGGCTCATGGGCGTCAGCAACTGCTTTCGGGGGGTGTTCATCCTGAGCAATTGAAGAGTACGGCATCCGAGAGACCTCCGCTTCTAGCGAAAGAAGTGGAACTCTCGCCTGAGGCTGCTCGCGTTCATAAGCTCGAAACCATGTACGGAACTCCGTTTCGCAACGTAGATGTTTTGGAAACTCACGGGCCGTTTCGGCACGTTTTGTCTGGTTTCAAAGGTGTTCCGTCGCCGCACGATTTCATGCTCTATATCACGCGTGATAAAAAAACGGGGCGTATAGGAATGGAGGTATCTCGTGTCGACAGCTTTATTTTTTACGAACTTGCTGATAAACACAATTTCCGATTCAACGACATATCGACGGCAAATTACAAGTCGCTGATTGAGAGAGGGATACCCTACTTCTATGAGGCGTCCACGCATCTCTATACGATGCGCGATCAACGATACTGGATGGATATTGCTACCATTGTAGATATGAAAAGGAGACCACATCTGAATGCGGGGTACCTGCAAACGCAGCGTTCTAGCATGTTTGATTTGTTGCTTGACGTTTTTATACGGCACGCGCAATTCAATATTAGTTATGCACGTCGTCGAAAGCTGAATGGAACGGGGAGCACCTACTCACCGTATCGTGGACTCCTCAATCACAGCTACCCAAGTCTCTATTACCTCACTTTTAATCGAAGTGTGTGGCGTCTGCCCGAAGAGTCTCAATTCATTGGGGACGGGCGAGTGAGTACTGAGGGCCGTCCTTATCGTTCAAGTGAGGAGGTCTTGCCACAGTTGACGCCAGACATGTTGGATCTCGTCATGCAGGGATCGCGAATAAGGGAAGCCTACGAGCTGGAGAGGGGGATGAAGCCGCGTGAGGAGTACTGATGGCATCAGTAGAAATCGCCGCAGTTCGCGAAGTATATTTCTTTTTCGGTTTTTCGAGAAGAGTTTTCTAGCAATGCTTTTTTCTTTTCGAGCCGCTTTGGGAAAAGGGAGAAAAATATTCGTGCACCGGAAAATACGACCTCCCCGATTAGGTACAGAAGGATTTGAGCCAGTCGATTCATCATGTGAACAAGTATAGTGGGTTGGTCTAGGTTCGTACATATATGCTGTGGGATACAGAATAGGGCCCCGACTCATTTCGGGGCCCTAGCCATCGCTTTGTTCGATAGTGTATGATGCCGTTTGGTCCTTTGATTAAGTGGCCAATCTCGAAAATCAACCAGAAGGAGAACTGCGGTGGTAAGAAAAACACTCGCAATACTTGCGCTCATCGGCTTCTTTTTCTCGCCGAGCTTCGTCGAGGCGGAGGAGAAATATCCAAGCCGACCAATCCAGATACTCTCGCCGTTCGGCGCTGACTCGGCGTCAACGGCGGTTCTGCGTCGTCTCGCGGTTGGCCTCGAACCGCTCGTCGGGGTTTCGGTGATCGTCATCAACCAACCCGGTGGGATGGGCGTCGTCGAAGCCAGGCATTTGCGCTCCGCAAATCCGGACGGCCACGTCATCGGTATGTTGGCGGGAATCCACGCGGCCGCCCACTCGCTCCTAGATGACGTCCCATATGATGTCCGGAAGGACTTTCAGCCCATTACCCAAGTCGCGCAGTTTGCGAATCTGGTAGTGACGGCTGATCCACGCTTTCGCACGCTCGGCGACTTCATTGCCGCCGCACGCGCGAATCCGGGGACGCTCAATGTGGGCACGCTGCAAGTGGGTTCGCCGGACTACCTCACCGCATATCTCCTGAAAAAGAATGCGGGTCTTAAGTTCGAGGTCGTTCCCTACAAGCTGTCGACCGACGTAGTTGTGGGGGCGTTGCGTGGTGATGCGCATATCGCTATCCAGAACTACTTCACGTTCAAGGGCATGATGGATGAGGGCAAGCTACGGGCCCTTGCCGTTACGACCGCGGAGCGCGCTCCGAATCTGCCCGACGTCCCGACTTTGCAAGAGGCGGGAGTGACGGGGGTCGATACAAAGTCCTGGTTCGGTCTTTACGCACCCCTCGGGACCGCAAAAGACCGCGTGGACCTTCTGAACAAGCACATCGGAAAAGTTCTCTCGGAGCCCGCCTTCATGACATGGGCTCAGGGACTGGGCTTTGAGTTAAAGTCCTCGACTCCTGCCGTGCTTGCGGCGACCATGGAGCGTGAAGTCGATCTTCAGTCCGAAGCAGTCAATGCGCTCAAAGCTTCGTCGCTCAAGGCGCCCTGATAGGCTCGGCAAATAAATAACCCTCCCCATGTCCGATTGTCATGGGGAGGGTTTCGTTTTTTTTTGCACTTACGTACCATTTTAATGCACAGTCAAAATCCAGATGTCCTCTGTACAGCTCCTGACGAAGAGGATGTGGGGAACATGGTATAACCTACATATATGATTACCACTCTCTACTTTGCGGGGGTCAGTATTTTCACGCTCACACTATTCTATGTTTTATTCAGGCAAGGCGGAGGACTGGATGCGCAGCTCGTAGCAAACAGACGAATTCCTCGTCAATATGTCGGAATCTGGATGGCAATCGCTTTTACGTGGGGCGCAACTTTCTTTTACGCAGGACAACTCGCTTATACAGCCGGCTGGCTCGGATTGAGTTTCTACCTACTCGGCAATGGAGGAGGTCTCGCCTTGGCATTCTTTCTTGCCCCGAAGATTCCGGTGCCTGAGAAAAAATATTCTATCGTGGAAGCTATGGGTGAACGCTTCAGTAGTAAGACTGGGTGGATTTACTCAATCGGCGTGATGGGCATTCAGGGTGGATACGCGCTTACGTTGCAGTTTCTCGCTGCTGCCGCCCTTTTGAGTTTTACGATGCAGGCAGATAAGACTCACACGGTTCTTGCTGCGGCAGCCGCGATGATTATCCCTGTGATTATTGGTGGAATTCGCTCGTCAGCCGTACTCGACCTCATCAAGGGGTCGATGATGACCGTGCTCATCGTTATCCTTGCCCCCCTTGCGATTTGGAAAGCTGGAGGATTTGGTGCCGTCATCGGCGGGCTCGCAGGGTACGTCGCGCCCGGACTTGCATCATCTGGCTCAACTTCCGCTTGGTTGTTTGCAATCACGATAGGTATTCCTCTCGTGGTCTCGCTCATCTCTGCGGGTGTGATTGACCAGTCGATGTTCCAGAGATATTTTTCCGTAAATCAAACTGGTGCGCGCAAATTGGGTTTGCCACTTGTCGCGGGGCTAGCGTTCTTCACCCTCAACATTCTTGCCGCCGCATCATTGGGATTCCTTGCAGCGAACTCGTCTCTCGGCATCCACGTGGACTCTGTTCGCATCGCGGGTTTTGCGGCGATGAACACACTTGTTCCAACAGCCGCGATTTTCTTCACCATCACAGTCATTGCCGCTTTTGTGGCGAGCGGTGACACGGCCCTCAATGCTTCCAGTAGCGTGTGGGCGATGGACGTTTACAAGAAATGGTGGCGACCTGATGCCACCGAGAAGCAGGTAATACTGGCACAGCGCCTGTCTATGGTTGTCTTCATTCTCATCGCGGCTGCGATTGCGCTCACGGGAGTTGATATGTTGACGCTTACCATCGCCGTGGGAGTCTTTCGTTCCGCGCTGTTTATTCCAACCATCGTCGCCTTTGTCGTGGATAAGAGAATAATTCCCGATGTGTTCGGAGGGATTCTTGTTGCTATGGCCGTGAGCCTCATTCTCTATGGTACGGGCAAATATTGCGGGAGCGCCGCTGACGCTTGTCAGTCGCTCCCGCTGTTCTCCGCGAAATGGTACGAGTTTTCAGGGGCGCTTTCAGGCTGGATTATCACAGCTGTGTACTGCCTTTGGTTGTGGTTGAGAAACCGTACAGCAGGTGTGAATTCTCCTCAGTACTCATAATCGATTAAATTGGCGCATGGTGCGCGGGCGCAGTATGGCCTCTCTCCTCTTACAGAGGATTTCCGAATAACACTAAGTCCGCAGTCAGCTTTCCCTGAGCGCCGGTGAATATAAGAACCTTATCGCCGGGGTGGATATCTGTAAGGTTAGCCGGAGTAAGTGGTGAGAGGGAATCGTACACTCCTGCTGTTCCAAGAAGTTCTTGGTGTGCAATGACCGTTTGGTCTGAAATGAGTACCGTTAAGAGCCCAACATCTCCCATATTGAAGAAATTCTTTTGTTCCACCGTAATTGTCCTGTCCTTGGATGAGACCACTTTTACTTTAGCGTATCGCCCTACTGGTTGGGCTCGGATTACGTTCTTCATTTGTTTACTCATCGAGCGGAGTTCTTTATTCGCATACAAACTGCTGAGTGACGTAAATACCGCGACTCCAGCAAGCGTGGACGCGACGAGTACAATACCTAAGAACGAAATGTAGCCGAGTTTCTTGCCGGAAGTCATGGTGTAGGAGTTACGTCTTTTACTTGAAAGGGGGTAGAGTCGATGCTGAGTATTCCGGCTCGGCGGCGGAGAATGAATCTTCCCGCGAAACCGTTTTCCAGGGAAAGTGTGGTAGTCGTCCCTCGTACCAGTATGTTGCCCTTCTCAGTAACTGTCCAGTCTTTTTGATCGGCGAATGAAGTGCGGAGCAAGATTTTTCCAGCCATACGGTACGGGTCGAGAATTTCCAAGACGATATTTTTTGTGGACGAGTCGATTTCACGCACTACTCCGTAGATATTTATATTTTCAGGAACGCTTTCAGGAATTTTCTTTGTCGTTATTGGGATCTTATCGAGCTTCGGTGGAGAAAATGTCTTATGGGACACAGAGATTCCTAGAGAGAAGCCTACGAAGAGTAGAAATAGAGCAATCCGAGAGTACCAAGTCATACGCTCCAGTATATCGTACGGAATCACTCGACCCTTTTTTGATTTTTGACACCGGCGGCGATGGTACACTGGGGAAATGTGGAGAAGCTTGTCGCTTTTGAGCAGTCAATTTTCTTCCGAACACGGTACGCCGCAACCTCACGTATTGAGTGCGACAAATTTCCTCATGCCCGTGCTGCCGTTTCTGCTTATACCTATTTCTTTGTTCGGTCTGAACGCTAGTCTCTGGCAGAGCATCGGAGCCGCTCTCGCGTTCGGCGTGTTCTGTTGTGCGGCCGCTGTCTTTGTCGTGTCGAGACCGGGTCTTTCGGGCATCGCGATGCCCTCATTCGCTTACGCGTACGCACCACTCCTGCTCGTTGCCAGTATTTCAGCAATCTACGCACCGTATCTGCGTGCTGCTATTTTCGGAGGCGGGTTTGAGTTCGGCACGGTTGGATCAATTGCTTTGCTCGCTGCGATTGTAATGGTTGCTACTGTCGCGTCGGATAGGGCAGTGGCGCTGTTTCTTTTTATTTTTGAGGGTATTGGAGTCGCGATAGCCCTCTTCGTCTTCGGGCTGTATATAGAAAATGGCTCAGCGCTGTTTTTGGGAGACACGTGGTCTCAGGTCTCGCTTATCCTTTCTGCGGCGGCTCTTGTCGCCGCGTCGCTGTCCGGCCGGGCGACGAGGGGAGTGACTCAGGTGATTCATGGAGTGTTTGCCCTGGTAGCGCTTGCCGGTTTTTTGATGCTTTTTCAGGCGGGCGCGGCTCTTGTGTGTTCTCTGGTGGCAGTGGGCGTTATCAGCCAGTACCTCTTTTCACGCCGAAGCACCCCTCTCGGACGATTTCCTTTTGTTCATGCGATGTTGCTTTTCGTTATTGCCCTCGCGTTCTCCTGGGGCCTGCGTGCTCCGCTCGCAGAAGTTCAGCCCTCAGTGCGCCCGTCTTTCCTCGCATTCGAGTACATTGCCTCTTTTGAATATATTGATTCGCTTCAAAATGCACTTATTGGTGCGGGACCCGGCTCGTTCTCCTATGTATGGAATGCGTATCGACCTATTGAAATGAACGCGTCGTCGCAATCAGGTGTTGTGCCGGATACGTCATACAGCACGGTCACAGACGTCGCGCTCATCTTCGGCTCTTTGGGACTTCTCGCATTGCTCCTCTATCCGCTTTTAGTCGGCGGACTGCAATTCGTCCGTCGCGGCCGGTCTCACATTTCTTTGAGTCGTGCCCGCCTCGACTACGCATCCCTTACTCTCGGGACGTTTGTATATCTCGCGATGTTCGTATACCCGATAGACCTCCCGCTTCTGATTGTCGGTTGCATGGCATTCGGATTTTTCTCCCGACAATTATCAGAGGAGGTTGTTTATCGGCATATTCCGACACTCGGACGTATATCCTTTGCGTTTGTTGCCGCGTGTATCGGCGTGGGGCTCGTATGGGTCACGAGTCTCCAGTTTTCCGCCGCGACTAATCATGCGCGTGCTCACGCCCATACTATTCCCGACGCAGCTTTGGTGTCTCTGTTGCAGCAAGCGGCGCATACGTGGCCGATAGGATTGTACGTACGGGATGCGTCACGCGGATTATTAGCGGTAACATTTGCTACTGTAAATACTCAGCAGGCAGCAGGGCGTATCGATATGCAAGCTCTCACGTCAGCGGCTGATCGGATATCAGCGGACGCCGATATATCAGTCAAAATTGATTCCAAGAACGCGGATACGTGGCTTGCGAGCGCTCTCACCTATGCTTCGCTCACGACCGTCGGATTTAAGGGCGGAGATGATCTGGCAAAGCATTCCTTTCAACAGGCTCATGCCCTTGCGCCGACGCGACCGGACATCCCTTATCTTGAAGCCCAGTTTCTCTTTATAATCGGAGACACCGAAGCCGCACGTACGAAACTTGAAGCCGCTCTGGCACTCAAGCCTGATTATGCGGATGCGCTGAAGCTCTTGCAGCACCTAAAGACCTCGCCCTAACCCAATGAGATGCCCGGCGACTGTTCACATACCGGACCCATCCTTGTTGGTGGAGGGTACACGGGGGTGTTAAAATGACGGGCAAGTACTCCTATGAAAGTGTTGCATTTCCTCCAATATCATAATGCCGTCCCGGTAGCTCTTGGAGTTGTCTTCCTCGGTGCGGGCGCCACTTTTGCTGCGACTAATCCAGAGGCGATATATTCGGCACAGCAGACCGTCGTTTCCATTGATAACACCTACATCGCCAACAAAAACATATCCAACTACTCGCCTCAGGTGCAAATAGTCGGCGTGACAGAAGATGCCGAAAATTACTACGTCGCCTACCGGTTCATGACCATAGATATTCAAAACAGTGTCTGGCAGGACGTGTTGAAGTCCGAGACGATGACGGTCTCAAAGGCCGACTTGGGACAATATCGCGACCTCGGCGTGTACGTGACACAGCAGCTCAAGCAGATTGTCGACAGAGAAATAGAGCGTCTTGTTTCGACGCAAGAGATAGAGCGGAGGAGCGTGACTCAGAAAACAGTGGCAACGGCATACGGTGGTCTCATCGGGAAATTCTTGGACAGCACAACCGAAGAGCTCCCCGGATATACTCCTGTCGTAACTCCGCCACCTCCTCCTGTACAAGTCGCGGCAGCCGTTATCTCCGAGGTTACCCCTCCTGCCGACGGAACGGTCACTACACCGTCTGTGACCACCACTGAAAATCAAACCTCCGTTCCGCCCACGGCTTCGACTTCGACCCCAGCGGGTCCAACACTGCAGGTGCTGGGTGAAAATCCTGCGCGCGTAGCGGTCGGTGACACTTACTCTGATTTAGGCGCATCAATAACGGGTCCGACAGCTCAGGATTTGAATCTGAGCATTCACGTGTTCGTCGACGGTCATCAGAAGACCGAATCCATTGTCCTCGATACGAGTGTTGCCCGGGTGTGGACTATCCGGTATGAAGCCACCAATGCCGCAGGAACCACCTCTGTTGAGCGTCAAGTCATCATAGGGGAATCGCCACCACCTCCTACTCCCGAGCCGGAGGCTGCTACAACAACTCCGGAAACAACGCCAACGCCCGAACCAACTCCTACTCCAACGCCTGAACCAACACCAACACCCGAACCAACGCCCGAACCAACGCCCGAACCAACTCCTGCGCCTGCGCCGGAACCCGAGCCAACTCAGGCTCCAACACCTCCGGGTGACACACCCGCGGCTTCGTAAGTTGTGGGGATAAGAGCACTGCAGATGAGATAGAAAGAAGTGATAGAATCTGCCCATGATACGAGTAGCAATAAACGGTTTTGGAAGAATTGGTCGTGGTTTTTTTCGCGCGGCGCATGCGCACAGCGAGTTTGAAGTAGTTGCGGTCAACGACCTCGCTTCCCCTGAAAACCTCGCATACCTTTTAAAATACGACACGGTGTATGGGCGGGCAAAATTCGATGTATCGGCAACCGAGAAAGCGCTCGTCGTCGACGGAAAGCAGATCGCCGTTCTCGCAGAGAAGGATCCCGCCGCACTCCCGTGGCGCGCGATGGATATTGATATTGTCATTGAGTCGACGGGATTTTTCACGGAAGCGGAGAAGGCGCAAGCGCACATTACTGCCGGTGCAAAGAAAGTCGTCATTACCGCACCGGGGAAGGGGGAGGGTCTCGAGACTATCCTCATCGGAGCCAATGAAGAGAAATTCGGCACCTGCGACATTACCTCAAATGCTTCATGCACCACAAATGCAGCGTCGCCTCTCATTGGTATTTTGGATGAAGCGATTGGAATTGAGCGGGCGATTCTCAATACCACGCACGCATACACGGCGAGCCAAAGTCTCGTGGATGGAGGCAAGGCAAAAGATATGCGCGAGCAGCGGGCCGCCGCCCAGAATATGGTCCCGACTTCAACCGGTGCCGCAAAGGCGACGGCGCTTGCGTATCCGCAGCTCAAGGGAAAATTTGACGGTATATCAGTACGCGTGCCCGTACCTGCAGGATCGCTCGTTGATGTGACTTTTGTGTCGAAGCGGCCGACTACCGTAGAGGAGGTAAATGACGCGCTGAGGAAGGCTGCCACGACTGACCGCTGGAAGAGTATTTTCTCAGTGACGGAAGAGCCGCTCGTATCGTCTGATATTCTCGGACTTCCCTATGGTGCGATAGCAGACCTTGGAATGACGCGCGTGGTAGATGGCACGCTCGTGAAGGTCTTGGCATGGTACGACAACGAAATGGGGTATACACATACACTGATAGAACACGTGTTGAGGGTAGCGGCTCACATAAAGAAATAAAAATGATGGTATGAAGGTCTACTTCGCGTCTGACCATGCAGGGTTCGAACTCAAGAATGAGCTCTTGGATTTCGTGCGAGATTCTCTCGGTTGCGAAGTTGAAGACTGCGGTGCTTTTGTGAATGACCCTGCCGACGATTATCCCGAGATAATCGCGCAAGCCGCGCGTAAGCTTTCCG
>CALRFU010000006.1 GCA_943356775.1 Candidatus Nomurabacteria bacterium | reverse complement strand
GTGTACCGCGCTTTGGCGCGGTGGCGGCGTTCAGCGTTCCAGCGCAATCGGGGCGTAATTCGCTGGCTCGCATTACAGCGCACGCGGCGCGTGCGCATCCTCATTGCGATTCATAGTGGGTTCGCGCAAAGGTTAGAATATCCTCACAAAATAGAACTTCGTCCAAAGAAAGAGCGGAACGCACGCTCGCTTGGGGCGAGCGTGCGTGCATTTTGCCGCGGAGTACCGCGGCGTATTCGGTCGGCGGCGGAATTCTGAAATGCATGGATTTGCACCCGAATATCGAGCCATACTTTTGCAAGTGCTATCATGCAAAAGTATGGCGCACAAATATTTTCTCTACGCTCGCAAAAGTACCGAACCTGACGACAAACAGGTAATGAGTATTCCCGCTCAACTTGTCGAACTACGCGAATTTGCGAGCAGAGAAAATCTTGAAATTCTGAAAGAATTTCAAGAGTCGAAAAGCGCAAAGACACCGGGGCGCGAAGTGTTCGGCGAAATGATAATGCGCCTTGAGCGCGGAGAGGCGAACGGAATAATCGCGTGGCACCCCGATCGCCTCGCGCGAAATAGCATTGACGGTGGGCGCATCATTTACGCCGTAGACACTTCCAAAATTGTGTCTTTGCGTTTTCCGACATTTTGGTTTGAACCCACCCCGCAGGGGCTCTTTATGCTTCAAGTGGCGTTCGGCCAAAGCAAATATTATTCCGACAATCTTGCCGAAAACACGCGCCGCGGTATGCGCCAGAAACTGCGCCGTGGCGAGTGGCTTACTCGCGCGCCGTTCGGGTACGTAAATAATCCGCGCACGCGCAATATCGAACCGGATGTGGTGAAGTCGCGCATCATCGCTCACGCGTTCGACGAATACGCCAAAGGGAGCTACACGCTCGTATCAATGGCACAGTTTCTGAAAGACCTCGGTATCGCTACTAAGGCCGGGACGCGACTTGGCAAAGCTTCCGTGAAAAGGATTCTCACCAATCGCGCCTATCTCGGATTCACAAAACACTACGACGAATATTTTCCCGGAAGCTTCGCGCCAATTCTTTCCCCGCGCCAGTTTGAAGCCGTTCAAAAAATCCTTGCGAGCAAGGAGAAGCGTCGCAAGGTACGCGGTACGCACGATTTTCCTTTCGCTAATCTTTTTCGTTGCACCGAATGTGGGAGCATGTTTACTGCACAGTGGGCTACAGGAAAGTCGGGTGGCAGATATCGCTACTACCGTTGCACGAAAAAGAAAGGCAACTGTGGTGCCAAATACTTGCGCGAAGACTTGCTCGCAAGTCAAATCAAGGAACGGCTTCAAACTATCTCGCTTCCCGATACATACACCGGCTGGATGTTGAACAAAGTGGATGAGTGGGAGCGCGAGGAAACCACCGCGTCGGGAAGCGAGATACAAAATCTTTCTTCAGAAATCAAAGCGAGCGAGGAGCGCATGGACAAATTGGTTTCAACGTACCTCGACGGCGATATACCGAAAGAAAATTATCTGAAGCGCAAAGACGCGCTCATGCGCTCTCTCGTCGCTTTGCAAGAGAAAAAGAAAGATTTTGAGCGCGGACGAAAGAATTGGGTCGAACCCCTGCGGGAGTGGGTTTTGGATACGAAACAGGCCATGGTTTTGAGTTCGTCCGACAACTTGCACGAAATCTCCGATTTCGTGCGGAAAGTCGGAACGAACCCCAGTATTGAAAGCAAATCCATGCATTTCAGAATTCCGCCGCCGACCGAATACGCCGCGGCACTCCGCGGCAAAATGCACGCACGCTCGCCCCAAGCGAGCGTGCGTTCCGCTCTTTCTTTGGACGAAGTTCTATTTTGTGACCCTACCGGGAATCGAACCCGGGTTCCATGCTTGAAAAGCATGTGTCCTAACCGTTAGACGATAGGGCCCTGCTTCGCCAAGGCTTCGCAGGGCAGGCCCCTTGAGCTTGGGAATCGTCAATAGTTTAGCGCATTTTCTGCCTAATCGAAAGTGTGCTATTTTGTCTTGAGTCAGATCGTTGCGGCATTCATTCCGAACGCTGCGGGAGTGGTGCGATGCACTGCTCCGCCGGAGGGACCGCTATTGCGACCTTCCGAGGGGGCGGGCCGCAAGGCTCGTCCATAAGGAGAGGTGGCTGAGTGGTCGAAAGCACCGGTTTCGAAAACCGGCATACCGCAAGGTATCGAGAGTTCGAATCTCTCCCTCTCCGCATATGGCACTCAACAGTACTTTGAGCTTCAAACCGGTCGCGGCGGCGGTCGTCGGCAATACGGTCGTTACCATCATTAAGTTCTTTGCTGCTGCGGTGTCCGGCTCAAGCTCCATGTTCTCGGAGGCAATTCACAGCCTCGCAGACACCGCGAATCAAATACTGCTTCTTATCGGCTTGCGTCGCTCGCTCAAAAAAGCCGATGAGGATTTTGAATATGGCTATGGTAACGAACTTTCTTTTTGGGCGCTCATTTCAGCCTGTGGAATATTTTTCGTCGGCGCGGGGGTAACGGCATATCACGGCATCAAGTCGTTCCTGCATCCGCATCCGGTAGAAATATCGTGGATTGTTTTTGTTGTGCTTATTGTGGCGTTCGCAATAGAGTCATACACCCTGTGGGTCGCCGCGACTCAATTGAAAAAGATGTTTCCGCGAATGCGCTGGGCGCGGCGGCTTGCGCAAGCCGACCCCTCCACACTTGCCGTATTCCTCGAGGATGCGGTCGCCGTCACCGGAGTGTTCATTGCAACCGTGAGCATCGTTCTCTCGTACTATACGGGCTCTCCTCTGTGGGACGCGGCAGGCTCCGTTATCATCGCGACGCTTCTCGGCGTGGTCGCCGTCGTGCTTATCATAAAGAACCGCTCGTATCTCTTGGGACGCGCCATCCCAGAAAGCCTGCAGGAAGAGATAGAGGAGCTTCTCTTGCGCGAGCCGGCAATAGAAAAGGTGATTGATTTCAAATCCGTCGTGCTGGGATTCGGCGTGTACCGTATTAAGTGCGACGTGGAATTCAACGGGGCGGCGCTCTTCGGTGAAGCTTTCCAGCAATCTTCGCTCAGCGACCAGTTTGAAGAAGTCCGGGACGATTATGAGGCGTTCAAACGGTTTTGCGTCGATTATGCCGACCGCATACCGCGTCTCATGGGCAAGAAAATAGACGAAATCGAAGCGCGCATCCGCAAGCTCCATCCGGGCATACGGCACATCGATATAGAGATTAATTAAACATCAGTTCAGTATGTACACCCTCGCAGTAATCGGCGGCATCGTGGCTCTGGCCTCACATTTCGTATGGATATGGGGAGTATGGAGGGGCACGATGCATCTCAATATCGCCACATGGCTGCTGTGGTCTATTATCGACATCGCCGTACTTGCGGCGTCTCTCGCAGGAGGTGCGCCGGCACCATTTCTTGCCGTGGGGTATGCTGTCGGAGCCACTCTCGTCACAGCCGCACTCTTTTTTAGGGGTGCATGGAAATGGGGGACTATTGAAACGGTGTGTGTCGGTATCGCATTCGTCTGTCTCGGTCTGTGGTATATCGCCGGACCACTAGTCGGTCTGATAAGTCTTACTCTCGGGAAATATTGCATAGCCGGAATCCCCACCCTCGTAAACGCGTATCAGCACCCTGAGCGGGCGCAGTCCTTCAACTGGTGGATCGGCATGTTCGCCGCCGCGACAAATATATTTGGCGGCGGTTCATGGACCCTGTCTCAAAGCTTCTTCCCGACAGTCGCTTTGCTGTTTGCAACCATTGCAGCCGTTCTCCACACGCGTAGAAAATCGTAATCGTACCCGTCGTCGCCAATTGAAATCATGATAGAGTACAAAACCATTCTCGGGATTGCCGCTGTCCTAATCGGTCTTGTCAGTTACATCCCGTACTATCGCGACATCATGCGTGGTGCGACAAAGCCGCACCCCTTCTCGTGGTTCGCTTTTGCTTTGATCCTCGGCATCACCTTTTTCGCGCAGCTCGTGACGGGTGGGGGAGCGGGCGCGTGGGTCAACGGCGTAAGCGCGGTCGCGGTCTTCGGTATCGCCGTGCTTTCGCTTTCAAAAGGCGACAGAGATATAACCACGTTCGATTGGTTTTGTTTTGGGGGAGCAATTCTCGGTATCGTTTTGTGGAGAATAACGGATGACCCCTTTACTGCAGTCATTATAGTGACCAGTACGGATACCCTCGCTTTCGCCCCGACATTCAGAAAGGCATACCTGAGGCCGCACGAAGAGACGATGAGCCTCTTCGTCTTCTCCGCCGCCAAATACACCGTCAGCCTTTTCGCGCTCACCCTCTTTACCCCGACGACCGCGCTCTTTCCGGTGTTTCTCGTTGCGTCTAATCTTGCGCTGGTCTTTCTCCTCGTGCTCCGTCGGCGCAGCTTGACGAAGTCCCATAGTCCGCTACAGTAGGAATATGCAGAAGCGATTTGCAATGATGATGGCAATGATGACCCCCCGTCGCGGAGGAGTTTTGCCTGCATAACTTTCAAAAAGATATTCAGACAAAAACCCTCCGCTCGGAGGGTTTTTTTGTTCTTTCGTTCTTTGACTATCAGCTGGGTTGGGGGTATCAGTCTGGCCGGGTCTCATTAGCCTTGGCAAGACAGTGTCCCCAACCATCACACAGAAGGATTCGCACGATGTTTATAGTATTTATAACCGATTGCGCTGATGCAGACGCTGCTTTACGGCTTAGGCTACAAGGCAATGTTCTCTTCGGCGGTACCCCCTTCTTGTCTCAAGCTCGTTGTGAGATTGAGGCGGCAGGTCTATTGATAGATGCGCTTGATGTTACCGCAGGTAGCAAGGGCATCATCTTCGTCAACGTCGCTCCGCGCAACGGCGAGGCGAAAAAGAAGTGGGATAACGGGGTACCGTTCGGCTATTTCCGTGTCAGGAAAACCTTGGTCGTGACGACCATAGGCCCAGAGACGCTCTCGCTCGTTGCAAAACTTGGACTTGCGACAAGAGTCAACGTCATGGACATCTCCCGCGTGATGTCATGGGGAGTTGAGCAAAATCTCATAAGCAAAATCGAAGCCGATGAGGTACGCCGAACGCAATTCCGAAGCCTTTTCTTCGCTCCACGCTCGGGCAAATGGATATGGGCATCCGATCGCTCTACTATTCCCGCGAGTGATGAATCAATCGATGCCTTGGTCGCTGGAGTACAAGGGAAACACTTCGTATGGTTCGTTGATTGTTTCGGCAACGTGAAAACAACATTGCTGTCGAGCGAGTTTGAATCTCTCCGTAGCTCGGGCAAGCACCGAAGAGGCATTCTTCGATACAAGGCTCTTCCCCGTCTCTCGGATGTTCCGGACGACGGAAAGCCTGCGTGGGTTGTCGGTAGTTCCGGCTATGGTACGAATCGCTTCATGGAACTCGTAGTTCAAGGTGGTAGTGCCGCCAAGAAACTTAGGCTAAAAGTCGGCATGCCTATTCAAGTTTGAAGTTTCTGTCCTTCAGTACGGTAGTGCTATCGTAGCCGGCATTCACTCAAAGTGAATGCCGGCTGTATATTTTCATGAGGGATGGTAATATGGGGCCCAATGAGCCGTGATTTCAGGCAGCTCTTGGAAGCCCAATGGGAACAGGGTAAGTTTCTTTGTGTGGGGCTCGATAGCGATTTTGAGAAGATTCCTGAAGCCGCTCGGCAGGCGGGGGTAGGCGAGACAATACTTGCTTTCAATCGTGCCATCATCGACGCGACGCGCGACCTCGTCTGCGCGTACAAGCCCAATTCTGCATTCTATGAAGCTCATGGTGATGAAGGTTGGAAGGCGCTTCGTGCCACTATCCAATACATCAATGACACGGCACCCGATGTACCTGTCATTCTTGATGCCAAGCGCGCCGACATCGGCAACACGAACAATGGCTACGTCGCATCTGCATTCAACCATTTGCATGCGGATGCCATTACCGTTCACCCGTATATGGGGGGAGAGTCGATTAAAGAATTTTTGGCACGGAAGGAAAAAGGCATCTTTGTCATGTGCAAGAACTCGAATCCAGGCTCGGGAGAATTCCAAGATCTGGAAGTGGATGGACAACCGATATACATCCACGTTGCCCGCGCTTTCGCGGAGAAATGGAACACAAACAATAATTGCGGACTTGTTGTCGGTGCGACCTACCCGGCGGATATCAAACGCGTTCGCGAGGCTACTCCGGAGATGCCTCTTCTCATACCCGGTATCGGAGTGCAGGGAGGAGATTTGGAGCAATCCGTAAAGAACGGGAAGGACGCACATGGTCGCGGATTCATACTCTCTACAGGACGTGTAATCTTGTATGCATCAAACGGTTCGGGCTTTGCCGAGGCTGCTCGAAAGAAAACCACAGAGCTCGATAGCGCAATCCGCGCGGCGTTATAATATGTTGAGAACAGGAATATGATGAACGAAGACGAAGTACTTACATTGTTGCAGGATGTCGGCGCTTTCCGTGCGGGGCATTTCGTATTCGTCTCCGGCCTGCATGCGGATACGTATGTAAATAAGAACGCGATGTATCCGTACACGCGCGAGATGTCCAGGCTCTGCAAAAGTATTGCCGAACGGTTTGTGGGTAAGAATGTCGGCGCAGTCGTTGGTCCGGCCACGGGAGGCATCATCCTCTCGCAGTGGGTTGCGTATCATCTTTCTGAATTGGAGGGACGCGAAGTGTACGGCGCCTATGCGGACAAAGACGGCGATGGGTTCGCCATCAAGCGTGGATATGATGAGATCATCAAGGGTAAGAATGTGCTTGTGGTAGAAGATCTTGTGACAACCGGAGGGTCGCTCCGGAAGACCATTGGTGCTGTGCGCATAGCCGGCGGCAATGTCATCGGGGCGGTCGCCGTTTGTAATCGCGGGAATGTAACACAGGAGGCGGTCGGCAATCCTCCCGAATTCATATCGCTCCTTACCGTCCAGCTCGAACAGTGGCCTGAATCAAGCTGTGAGCTCTGTGAGCGGGGGATTCCCATTAATACTGATGTAGGACACGGGAAGGATTTTTTGGCAAGAAAGAATCAGTAGAAGTTCGTTGTATTATGAGAGAAGAGACAGTACTTAAAAAATAACAGGGATACTTTCTATGTCACAAAATGCATGGACAGGAGCAATCGTCGCAGTAGTCGTTATCGTGGGCGGTGTCTGGTGGTTCACAAGTCAGCCGGTAGAAGCGCCTGTCGTTGACACTACAACGACGAGTGAAGAGACAAACACGACCCCTGCGACGTCCGCGGACACAAGGACGCAAGTTGGTGTCGAGGTGGACGTGAATACTGCGCCCCTGTCAGCGACCGTCACATTCAACGGCGATGCGTTTTCGCCTTCTACGGTGACCATTGCGAAAGGCGGTAAAGTCACTTTTACGAGCACGGGGGGAAATATGTGGGTCGCCTCTGATCTGCATCCGCAGCATACAATCTACAGCAACACGACCCGTCAACAGCATTGTCCAGACTCAGCAGGAGGAGCGTTTGATCAATGTATGCCAGGAGCGAACTTCATCTTCACCTTCACCAAAACGGGTACCTGGAACTACCACGACCATACCAACGCAAACCTTGGTGGCAAAGTAGTTGTGGTGGATTAGCATGAATGTCGAAAAGGTTGCGCACCTAACGTTGAGGATAGGAACGGCATTCGCCTTCTTGTATCCGCCGATAAATGCCCTTTCCGACCCGTATGCGTGGATAGGGTACTTTCCCCCGTTTGTGCAAGGCTATGTACCCGACGACGTACTTCTTTACACGTTTGGAGTGATTGAAGTCGTCATCGCGCTCTGGATTCTTTCGGGATGGAGGATATTCTGGCCGTCTGTCGCTGCGACCGCGATGCTTCTTGGCATCGTCGTATTCAATCCCACCAATTTCCAAGTGCTTTTCCGCGACCTGTCGATAGCTGCAATACCTTTTGCGCTCGCTATGATAAGCTATGGCGATGAACGCCGAAGACGCGGATTTTCCGGAGGAACTGAAGCTTAATTTGAAACGCAGTGAGTCTCTCCGTTACGGAGAGAATCCCCACCAGGGCGGGGCTCTGTACCTCAACCCGGAGGATAAGCGCCCGGGAGTGGCGACAGCCCGCAAGGTCCAGGGCAAAGAGCTCAGCTACAACAATCTCCAGGACGCGGATGCTGCATTTGAGTGTGTCGCCGAGTTTGACGAGCCTGCAGTCGTTATCGTGAAGCACATGAATCCGTGCGGCGTCGCGGTGGCGGAAAATGTGCACGAAGCATATCTTCGTGCGCTCGCGTGCGATAAAGTCTCGGCTTTCGGTGGGATTGTCGCTCTTAATTCAAAATTGACAGCAGTACTTGCCACGGAGCTGGTCCAGATATTTCTTGAAGTGGTCATCGCACCGGATGCCGAAGAGGAGGCGCTCACAATTCTATCCGCGAAGCCGAATGTCCGCGTGCTTCTCACGGGAGCAATGCCAGACCCTGCGCTCAAGAGAGTCATGATTCGTTCTATCGCGGGGGGTGTGCTTGTCCAAAATGTCGACAGTCTCGTTTTTGATGGGGAAGTGAAAATGGTCACCAAGCGCACCCCGACATCCGCCGAACTTTCTGACCTCATGTTTGCTTTCACCGTCTGCAAGCACGTAAAATCCAACGCGATAGTCTATGCCAAAGACGGAGCGACTGTCGGCATCGGCGCAGGGCAGATGAGCCGCATTTATTCCGCCAAGCTCGCCGCGCAAAAAGCCGCAGAGTCGGAGCTCTCGCTCACGGGTGCTGTCATGGCCTCTGATGCCTTTATGCCGTTCCCCGATGTAGTAGAAGCCGCTGCGGAAGCCGGGGCGACGGCCATCATTCAGCCGGGCGGCTCGATGAAAGACCAGGATTCAATAGATGCGGCAAATGCCGCAGACATAGCGATGGTATTCACCGACATCCGGCATTTCAGGCACTAAGTAAGACGGGCGTTTCGCCCGTCGCGCTAGATTCCCTGTTCCTTCGTGCGGAGGAACAAGTAGATATCTTCGAGCGCTTTGACCGCGTCGCCTGCGGCGATGTTGTTCTGGTGGTAGAGACCGTCGGTACAGTCGCCCGCTGCCCAGATGCGTGCATGTGAAGTCTGGTGTGTGCGTGTGTCGATTTTGATTTGTCCGACCGTATTCTTTTCGACAGCCAGACCTGTCCAGGCGGTATTCGGAATGAGCCCTATTTCTACGAAGATACCCTCGACAGGGAGAAGGGTCTCCGCATTCGTCTTTACATCTTTCCAGCGCAGACCTGTGACGAATTGCGCGCCCTCGACTGACACGATTTCGCTGTTTTTCATGATATGCATATTCGGATGCGCGAGGGCTGCCGCAACGCTTATTTCGTCGGCCCTGAAGCTTTCTCCACGATTGAAAAGCGTGACGGTCTTACAGTATGCGAGAAGCTGAAGTGCGGTCTCGAATGCGGCGTTACCGCCGCCGATGATGGCCGCGTCTTTATCTGCAAAGAGAGGGCCGTCGCATGAGGCACAGTAGGTAAGTCCTTTCTGGTCGTATTGTGTAGCGCCCGGCACCTCAAGTTTGCGGCGGTTGGCTCCGGTCGTTACGAGTACGGTCGAGGCTTGAATCGGTTGGCCTTTTGAAAGTGTGATTTCCACCGAGGTGGCTTTGGGCGTGAGGCCTGTCGCTCGGACAGGTGAGAGGATAGTCAAAAATTCTCCCTCGTATTGCAGAGCATGTTTCTTGAGGCTGTCGGCAAGGTCGGCACCGGAAATAGAGGGCGTGCCTATCCAGTTTTGAATATCAGACGAAACACCGCTCTGACCGCCCCACTCTTCAAGTATCATGACCGTCTTGAGGCGTTTGCGCGCGGCATATACGGCGGCTGCCGCACCGGCCGGTCCACCACCGACAATAGCCAACTCATAGTTCATAGCGAATAGGTGTTAGTGAGGCAAAAATAAAAAACACTCTGAGTATTGTACTACACCCTACTCCCTACAAACTTATTTTCTGCGCAAGAAGGACGGCAAACCACCCCAGCTGTCGTCGTCTCCATCCTCGGACTTAATCGGAGCCTTGGGAATTTCTGTTTTTTGGACATCCCGTATCGAGTGAGGAGTAGCCATGGGCATTTCCGGTCTTTCAATCGGGGTCTCCGTTATTTTCTTCATTTCCTCACGTGCGCGCGGATTTACCGGAGGGACATCCTGGTCTTTCTTTGAGGTAGACGTAAGGCGTTGGGAACCGGCGAAAAGCGTATTGCGCGCTGCTCCCGGCTCGGGGAAGCCCGTCGCGATGACGGTCACGCGCACCTGACCTTTCTTGAGTGATGGGTCTGTGACCGCACCGAATATGACTTTGGCGTCTGGGTCGATTGCCTCGGTGATGACATTGGCCGCATCCTGTACTTCGAGCATTCCGAGGTCCTCGCCACCTGCAATAGAGAAGAGGACGCCCTTGGCTCCATGGATGGAGACTTCAAGAAGAGGTGAATTGATGGCCGCACGTGCCGCCATTTCAGCCCGGTGCTCACCGATAGCGGTACCGATGCCCATGAGAGCAGAACCAGCGTTGTGCATGATGGCGCGTACGTCAGCGAAGTCGACGTTGATGATACCGGTCTGGGTGATGAGGTCAGAAATACCCTCGACAGCCTGTTTGAGGATGTCGTCGCACATTGCGAAGGCGTTCTTGATGCCCGTCTCGCGGGAGACGATTGCGAGAAGCTTGTCGTTGGGGATGATGATGAGTGCGTCCACTGCCTTGCGCAATTCTGCGAGACCGGCTTCGGCGAGGCGCATGCGCTGCTGTCCTTCGAATCCGAATGGTCGCGTGACAACGCCGACCGTGAGTGCACCGAGTTCGCGCGCAATTTTCGCGACAGTCGGCGCAGCACCGGTGCCTGTGCCTCCTCCCATTCCACACGTGATGAAAACCATGTCGGAACCTTTTATCGCCTCCTGAATTTCTTCGCGTGTTTCTTCCGCAGCTTGTTTGCCGAGTTCGGCATTCATGCCCGCACCAAGTCCGCGGGTGAGTGTCTTGCCGATATGAATTTTACGCTTTGCTTTGTTCTTATGAAGGTCCTGCGCATCAGTGTTGATAGCGATGAAATCAACACCCATTACGTGCGAGGCCATCATGTGATTGACCGCATTGCCTCCCGAACCTCCGACGCCGATAACTCGAATCCGTGCGAACGACTCAATGTCAGGTTTTACTTGTTTTGTCATAGTGAAGCCATAATAGCACTTTCAGCAAAAGGGCAAGCTTGACTACGCCATGTGAGAGTGTCTTAAGGTAGCAATGAGCGAAAGGCTTGTTTGACCGACTCCCAGCCGTCCTGGATTACCTGGCTGAAGGCCTGTTTTTGCCCCGAGGTGTCCTCTGCATAGGCCCAGCGGCACAGGCCGTAGGCGACCGCCCACGTGGCGTCTACCCCCGAGGTGCGCGGCAGATGCCCGACCTGAGAGACTTGTGAGGGCAATTGAAGGACGGCACGCGCTATCTCTGCAGCTGAGGTGAGGCCTGAGCCGCCGCCGGTAATGACTATGCCTGCGGGGAGTAAGCGATGACGGTTTATTGTCTTGAGGTGTGCGTTTACCAGAGTGTACATTTCTTTGAGTTGCGCGCCGATGAGGACGGCCATTTTTTTCTGCGGAATATCGCTGCCTGTCACTCCTCCGCGTTTTAAGCTCTCGGCTTCCGAGAGAGGGATTTTGAATGAAAGCGCAATAGATTCTGTTATTGCGGATGAACCTGTCGGGAAGACTTTGAGTGAGATGGGGGAGTCATCTTCAAAGACGACAAGGGAAAGGGTTTCCGAGCCGATGTTTGCCAGTAAGACACCCGCGGTCTTCTGCGCTCTCGAGAGTGTCACCAAGCTCGCGGCAAGAGGTGATGCCATGACGCCTTCGACTTCGATTCCTGCGGCTTCGACAGCTTCGACAAGGTCGTCCTGGTGCTGTGAGAGCATCGTGATGAGGAGCGTATCGACGGTAAGCCGTGTACCTTGGAGACCATGGGGTTTGCCGAAGACCTTCGCTCCGTCTACCCGGTATTCGAGCGGTATGGCGTGGATGACTGTCCGGTTGGTCAGTTTTGAGGAAGCTTTCTTTTCGCTCTCGCGGAGCGCGCGTTCTATTTCGCGTTCCGTTACGATGCCGCCCGAGGCGGTCAGCGCAACATCGCCGGTCGAGCGTATTTCGTCGAGGCCGATGCCGCCGAGCGCGACGCGGGCACCGCGCACTTTTACCTTGGCGGCGCCAAACGCGCGTCCGAGCGCCTCGCGGATACTCTTCGTCGCTTCCTTTTTATCAATGATGTAACCGTGCCGAAGTCCGCGGGATGTCGCAGTCCCGGTGCCGATGATGGTGAGAGGGAGTTCAGAATTATCTCCCTGTGTCGCAATAACAACCTTGACGTGATAGGTGCCGATGTCTATTCCTGCGTATAGTGGCCGTTGCATGAAATATGAAAGGCGCGCAAGATGCGCTGCTCTTGTTCCTCCATTGTACGCCCATGTAAGAGCCCCTTCAAATGAAAACACCCGTGGACAAATAAGAAGGTAAGGCGGTCGCGCAGCGATACCTTGTAGCGGCGCGCTTCGCGCGCCGCTGCGCGCACATTGAGAAATACCTCGCCTTCATTTTTTGAAAGGGGGAAGGAAAGTACATTCGGCTTGTAACTCTTCTTGCGATATTTATGATTCATCTTACGCGCGAGTGCATCGCCGCAGATGACCAGAGAGAGTTCGTACTTCGTGCCCAAGACCGCATTCGCGATTTTTTCATATGGAATAGCTCCCGCTCCTTTCAAAAAAGGGGCGGAACGGAGCGTCGTTCGTATATCCAACATTACTTAGCGGCAGCTGGAGTCGTCTCTGCAGGCTTAGGAGCAGATGCTTGCTCTGTTTGCCCAGGGCGATTGAAGGATGGGCGGCCGCCTTGTCCGTGACGTGGGGCAGCCTCGATAACCTTACCTTCCTTGATGAGCTGCTTGTAGTCTGCGCGGCGCTTGATGAGCTTGAGTGCTCGCTTTTTCTTAACGATTTTGGATGCGGTGCGGACGTAGTAACGGCCTCCGCGGACAGTTCTCACCAAGCCCGTACCCTGTACGCGGCGGGAGAATTTGCGAATGGTAGAAAGCGTGCTTTCGTTGCCGCTTTTGGATACTTCTGCATTGATAGACATGAATCGCGAGTGTACCACGGACCTCCCGAAAAGCAAAGACCTGAGCCAGTGTTTATGCGTGGGCTTCCTGTTTCCAGGCGCCGATGCGGCGGCGTTTGAGGTAATTGGGGAGTTCGGGAAGGGAAATCGATTCTTGGGAATTTGTGGCGACTTCGCGTACGAGGACGGTACCCTCCATCGCTTCTTTGTGTCCCATGATGAGGATGTACGGTACTGCGAGCGTGCGAGCTGCTGCCATTTGCTCGGCGACGCGCTCATACCAGATGCCTTGATGTACGGGGATGGATGCACGGCGGAGATTTTCGAGTACTCCGAGAACGCGACGACGCGCTTCACCGCCCAAGTGTGCGAAGTAAATGGCGGGTTGTGCTTCACTTTGTGGTACGCGCTTCTCGCGTTTTACGGTCGCCTTGCCGCGGACCTCACAGGTGATAGATACCATCGTTGCGGATGAGGGTGTGCGTGCGAAGCGGCTTGCCAGAGGGTCATAGCGTCCGCCGAATGCGATAGGCATGCGTGCGCCCGTCTCTGTGTCCATTGTCGATATCTCGAAGAGGGAATGCGACCAGCAATCGCGACTGCCGAGGATGTGCGCATTTAATTCGTACGGTAAACCGAACATCTCGAGGTACTCGAGGAGCTCCCAGAATTTCCGGCGCTCTTCTTCCGTGAGGTATTCCGTCGCTTGCGGCGCGCGCGGTGTCGCGGGATGTCCGCGTTCGATGAGTTGCACGAGAGTTCCGAGCGGGTCTGTTGCCGCGCGCGGACGGAGAGTGGGAGAGATTGAATCGATGTGTTTGCGGAGGTACAAGCCGATATCGCGCACGAAACGATTCGAAGAATCCGACGAGCCGATGTTGTTGATAGCGAGTGCGCGCTCATTGATGCCGGCTTCTTGCGCTATTGCGTTCGCGACGACGATGAGGAGCGCTTCGGCAATCGCGCTCGCCGAGCCGACGACATGGAGCTCAAAGGAGACCGAGGGGATGCCTGTCGTACTTGCCAGCGTGCGCCATGCGAGCAAAGTACCGCTGTGCGGCGGAGCTATCGGGCCTGTGGCGGATGCAGACGGGAGATTTACCTGTGTCGGGAGACAGCTCATGCATTTGCGTGCCGAGGAGAGGAGTGTGCGCTCGTCGCGACGTGCAAACGCAATTGCGGACTCGATTTTGGCAAGCGGTAAGACGCCGCGCTTGCTGCTTGCTGCGCCTGTGTTCGCCGGATTGCGCTGCATTCCTTCGAGTGGTGCGAATCCGTAGTACTCGGCGATACGTATTGCATTGCCGAGGAACGCGGCGGTATTCGGGTACTGCGTGTCTTTAATTCGTATCATCGGATGAATATTATTCTTCTAAATATCGTGATTCGGACGGGAGAATGCTGAGTTGGTCGAACGGATAGAGACGCAATAGTACGCGACCGACGATATCTTTGCGTGGAAGTGAGCCCCAGACGCGTGAGTCGGCAGAGACACGACGATTGTCACCCAGGACGAAGAACTCATCCGCGCCGAGCTTCATCGTGAGGTCATTCACAGCAATGAGATTTGCGGAATCGAGGTATGGCTCTTCGAGTGTGAAGCCCTCTGGATTTTTCTCGTTGAGTATTGTCACCTTTTCGCCCGAAAGCATGACGGTTTCTCCCGGCAAGCCGACAATTCTCTTGATAAGAGCCTTGCTTTCGTTTTGTGGGAGGTCAAAAACGATGATATCTCCGCGGGCGGGGGCTCCGACATCGTATGAAATGCGGTCAACTATCAAATATTGCCAGTCGTGAAAATTCGGTTCCATCGAAGCGCCCGAAACGACGTACGGAGCTGCGATGAAGAAGCGGATGAAGAGCGCGAGGCCGAGCGCTACGACCGTGTAGACGAGTAAACTGCGCTGATTATCTTTTGGGGTATCCGATGATGAACTTTCTTGCATCACGGGATCAGTCATGTACGATATTCTACTGCGGCGAAGGCGTTGACACCAAGTGTTTACAATGTTGCGTCAATTTTTATAACGCAAAATGTTTCTCTCGACGAACTTTTTCTTTTTTCTGATAGAATGGAGTGCATGGCATGGGTAATCGTCGGCTTAGGCAATCCTGGTGAGGAGTATCAGGGCACGCGGCACAATACCGGTCGCTTGGCGCTTGAATATTTCGCATCTGCGATGAAATTTGGCGATTGGAAAGAAGATAAAAAGTCACAAGCGCATATCGCGAGCGGCATGATAGGGAAAACGGCTGTGGTACTCGTCGCCCCCGACACATTTATGAACAAATCGGGCGCGGCGGTCATGAAATTTGTCAAAAGTCAGAAAGCTGCCGAGCGTATGGTGGTCATCTATGACGACCTCGACCTACCCATTGGCGGACTCAAGCTCTCATTTAATAGAGGAAGCGGTGGGCACCGAGGAGTGGAGTCGATTATGAATTCAGTGAAGACCAAGAAGTTCACGCGCGTGCGCGTTGGTGTTTCCCCTAAGACTCCGGGAGGCAAACTCAAGAAGCCGCAAGGGGAAGATGAGGTCATCAAATTCATTCTCTCCAAATTCAAGCCGGCTGAACTCGTTGAACTCAAAAAAGTATTCAAAAAGGTTGCAGAAGCACTTGAAGTAGTCGTGTCAGAAGGACCTCAAATCGGGATGAACCGATTTAATTAGGTTATAGGGAATAGGCTCCAGGTGCCAGAGGAGGCCTTAATTTTTCACCTGGGATTTTTTATTCCTGAAACCTGGAACCTGAAACCTAGCACCTTATGCTGCGGGCTTGAGTGTCATCCGTCTGTCCTTCGGCTCGAAGAAGGTGATGGTGAACGGATATACCTTGCCGAGTTCGAGCTTCGCGCGTAGGTCGTCTTCGCTTGCGAATTCAGAGACGTGTACCAATCCGGCTACACCTTCCTCGATAGAGGCGAGTGCGCCGTGTTTGTTGTATTTGATGACGACAGCTTCCACGCGCTGGTCCTTCTTGTACTTCGCGCCGGCTGCCTTCCATGGGTCGTCGAGAAGTGCCTTGATAGAGAGCGAGACTTTGCCTTCTTTGATTTCAATGACCTTCACCTTCACCGCGTCTCCAACCTTGAAGCGTGTCTTCGGATTCTCAACGAGCGCCCAATCCATTTCTGAGATGTGCACGAGGCCTTCGAGGCCTTCTTCAATCTTCACAAAGACGCCGAATTCTGTCGCACCAGTGACCACGCCGTCGAGCGTATCGCCCATGTGGTATTTCTCGACGAGCGATGAGCGTTCGGTCACACCCGCGCCCTTCTCGCTAAAGATGAGCTTTTGTTCCTTCGGGCTCGCGGTGATGACCATGACCTCGACTTTACTCCCCACCATTTTCTTGAGTTCAACGAAAATCTTTTCCTTGTCGCCGTCCGGTACGCGAGGGTAGTGCGCAGGTCCGAGCTGTGATGCAGGCAAGAATCCCGCGAGACCGTTCCAGTTGATGATGAGTCCGCCTTTGTTGGCATCGACGACCGCAAGTTCGAAGACCGTCTTCTTTTGCATCGCTTGTTCGGCTTCGTTCCAGATGACCGCCTGACGGGCTTCGCGCAAGCTGAGCTCGATGTAACCCTCGGCGTTGTCCATCCCGACGACCTTCGCCGTGACGGTGTCTCCGATGTTTACGTTCTTCAAAGCCTCACGTGCCGAGAGGTATTCGCGTCCGTAGATGATACCTGTGCCGTATGGCGCGAGGTCGATGAATACGCGCGCGCGACCGATGGCGACCACGGGGCCTTCGACGACGTCGTCTGTGACGGGCGGGCTACCGGCAGAAGCCATGAGCTCCGCCATCGGCCCCTGCTTTTCAGGGACTACCTCCACCTCGTTTTCCTCACTACCAACAACCTTCTTCTCCTCAGTTTCTGAGTTCATTTTTATGGACGTATCGGTGCTCCTTCTCTTGCTCTACCGTGTCTGTCGGAGGCGGAGTATAAACCGTACGTGCACTAGTAAACTACTTTTTTGAGTATACCCGCCAAAAATTAAAAAGTCAAAAAATGTACCCCGGGCGAGAACCGCCCGGGGTGTCGAGTTCTTGAGTCAGCAATTAGGCCTTCTGTTACTGGGCCCGCGAATCGGCCTTGTATTGGAAGGTGCCGGCTTGCGGCCGCGCGTTGCCGAGCAACAGCGATAAGGCCATTTTCATGAAGACACTCCTCGTTGTTTCCTTGCACTAAAATGCCGGCATTCAGGCCGGTCATTTGGCCGCCCTGACGGGAAAAGATCAGGAAGGCTACTGTCCAGCATACGTTCGTGAAAAGTATGGTCAAGGAAACCCTCCGCGCTTTAGGGGATAGGAAAAAATGCTATGATACCGCCATATGATTCTTACATTTCACGAAGGCGCATGCATACGAGCGAGTGCGGGGGACACAACGGTCGTCTTCGGGCCGGTTTCCAAGCAGTCCAAAAATTTCAAGCCGACGAATTTCGGCGCCGACGTCGCGTTTATTCCGCTCAATAATCCGGACATGAACGGCGCGGAAGAAGCTGCGCGCGGAGACAAGCAGCCCTTTATTATTTCCGGGCCGGGAGAATACGAGGTGAAAGACATGGTCATCACCGGATTTGCTTCAGGTTCTACGTGGGGGAGCGAACCACGCACCAATACAATCTATTACGCGCACTTCGACGGTATGTCTGTCCTCTATCTCGGCGCGCTCGGAGACCTCGATTTGCCAAGCAACGTGCTCGAGATGGATTCACCGGATGTGCTCATCGTTCCCGTAGGCGGCAACGGCGCGCTTTCTCCCGTCGAGGCGCAGAAGCTCGCGGTGAAGCTCGAGGCGAAAATAATTATCCCTATTCTCTATGATGAAAAATCCCTCAAACAATTTTTGAAAGAAGCGGGCGAAGAGGGGACGAAGCCGGTGGATAAGCTGACCATCAAGCCACGTGACCTCACAGGCAAAGAAAACGAGGTTGTAGTTCTTTCCTCCTAGTAGATCTCCCAACTGACGGGGTACAATACTCTGATGGTAGTTCAGAAAACAATCGACAATCTGAAATCTGGCCCCAAGGACGACAAGGTCGCCGTTGCGAGCGGTGTCGCCATCTCTGTCGTCGTCGTTTTACTCGCCGCATGGGCGATATTTTTCTTCCGTAATATCCAAAAGAATTCGCTGCAGCTCAATTTGAGTCAGGGCGCACAGGATGAATTCAATTTCACGAGCGTCAAAGAAGCGCAGGAGCGGTTGAAGCAGGAGTATTCAAATTCGACGGAAGAATTCCAGCAGCTCCGAGACGCTGCTGCTTCTCAAGAAATGCAGTTTCAGCAGCAGACGAGTGTCCAACAGACGGGTAGCGGCGGAGCCGACCAATTCGGCGGACAGAATTAGAATTATTGAAAAAAATAGCCCGCCGCGAAACGTCGCGGCGGGTCTCAGTCAGCAACGCCTAGATCATCTTCAGTTGTCCTTTGTGCTTTGCCCACGCGACGCCGGTGTCGAGCTCTTGCTCGGCCGGCGGCGGGAACTCGACCGCTTTTCGAGCTCGTGAAGCTCGAGGAGGTCCCGGAACCGTTCCGGATTAACGAGATTGTCGACTTTCCCGCGAACCGTCGGCGCTAAATCTGGATGCCGTTGTTGGCGTCCGACAATAGTCCCTTTGGTCGTATAGAGAAAGTCGGCGATAGCCTGGTGGGTGTACGCGTCTTCCCACAGGATTTTCAGGTACAGATCCTGCGCGTCACGCGATAGACGGTACCATTGCAACTTTTTCATTGTTGGTTTCTCCGACTGGGGGGAAACACAGACGCTACACGCAACTATTTACTGCAGCAATGTATACAACGTTTCTGTTAATTTGTACAATTGGCACTGGATTTTAAGTCACATTTTGATATAATTAAAAAACATGGCACGTGGAAAGGCAGAAAACCCCCCAGACTCTGAGGTTCCGAAGCCGGCTCACGTCAACGTCGTCTCCCGCTCTATCTCGACCGAGATGCGCGAGTCGTATCTCGACTACGCGATGTCCGTCATCACAGCGCGCGCGCTTCCCGATGTGCGGGACGGTCTCAAGCCGGTGCACCGCCGCATCCTCTTCGCGATGCAGGAAGCGGGTCTCACGGTATCGGCCAAGACCCGTAAATCGGCCACGGTGGTCGGCGATGTACTCGGTAAGTACCATCCGCACGGCGACACATCTGTGTACGACGCGATGGTGAAGATGGCGCAGGATTTCACCATGCGATACCCGCTCATCGTCGGGCAGGGTAACTTCGGCTCTATTGATGGTGACGGCGCCGCCGCCTACCGCTATACAGAGGCCAAGATGTCGCGTCTCGCTGGCGAGATGATGCGTGATATCGAAAAGGAGACCGTCAATTTCACTCCCAATTATGACAACACCAAGCAGGAGCCGAGCGTCTTGCCTTCCGCGACACCCAATCTTCTTTTAAACGGCACGCTCGGTATCGCCGTCGGTATGGCGACCAACATCCCGCCGCACAATTTGCGCGAAGTGGGGGAGGCCTCCATTCATCTTATAGAGAACCCCGAAGCAACGACCGACGACCTTTTGAAATTCGTCCAAGGACCTGATTTCCCGACGGGCTGTATCGCCTTCAATCAGACGGATATCAGACACGCATATACCACCGGTCGCGGCGGCGTCGTCGTACGTGGTGACGCGGAAATTACGGAAGGCAAGAAAGGCGATTATCAGATTATCGTCACCTCCATCCCGTTTCGCGTCAACAAATCCGACCTCCTCACGAAGATTGCCGACCTCGTGCACGAGAAGAAGCTTGAAGGCATCCGCGACCTTCGCGACGAGTCGACCAAAGACATCCGTGTCGTCATCGAATTGAAGAACAATGCGAATGCCCAGACCGTGCTCAACTATCTCTACAAACACACGCAGCTCGAAGAGACTTTCCACTACAACGTCGTCGCGCTCGTCGACGGCGTGCCGCAGACGCTTTCTCTCAAGGCGCTTCTCGAATATTTCATCGCACACCGCAAAGAGGTTGTCACGCGTCGTACACAGTACGACTTGCGCAAAGCGCAGGAGCGTGAGCACATCCTCCTCGGTCTAAAGAAGGCGCTCGACCACATCGACGAAATAATCGCTCTCATCAAGAAGAGTAAGGATGTAGAGGATGCGCGGGCGAATTTGATGAGCAAGTTTAAGTTTTCCATACTCCAGGCGAATGCCATTCTCGAAATGCGCCTCCAGAAGCTCGCGGGACTCGAACGTAAGAAGATAGAGGATGAACTGAAAGAAGTGCAGGCGCTTATCGAAGAGCTCACGGCGCTTTTGAAGAGCGCAAAAAAGCTCATGGACCTCATCAAGAAAGAACTTCGCGAGGTGATTGAGAAATACGGCGACGACCGCCGCACGAAGATAGTGAAGCGAGGTGCGACCACTCTTAATCCTGAAGACCTCATCGCCGACGAGGAATCCGTCCTGGTACTTACGCAGGGCGGCTACATCAAGCGCACGAACCCGGGCGAATACCGCAAGCAAAAGCGCGGCGGCGTCGGCGTCGTCGACCTCGATACAAAAGAAGAAGACTTTGTAACGCAGTTCCTCACCGCAAGCGCACATTCGGACCTCCTCTTCTTCTCGGACCGAGGCAAAGTCTATCAATTGAAAATGTACGACCTTCCCGAGGGCAGACGCGCGACCAAAGGCAAGTCCATTATGAATTTCATCTCACTCGAGCAGGAGGAGCAGATTACCTCTATCCTCGCGATGCCGAAGGAGAAGAAGGCAGTCGAAGAGCTTTCGCTTATCATGGTGACGAAGGGCGGCACGGTGAAGCGTGTTGCTGCCTCGCAATTCCACGAAGTGCGCCGCAGCGGTCTTATCGCCATCGGCCTCGACAAGGGCGATGCGCTCATATCCGCTCAATTCGTATCTGCTAGTGATGATGCCGTTCTCGCGACCTCCAAAGGTCAGGCAATCCGCTTTGCGGTAAAAGATGTACGTGAAATGGGTCGCCAAGCTGCCGGTGTACGGGGAATGAAATTGGGCAGCGGTGACAGCATCGTCGGCGCAGGCATCGTACCCAAAGGCTCTAAGGACGCAGAACTTCTCGTACTGTCTTCGACGGGATACGGCAAAAAGACAAAACTTTCAGAATACAAAACACAGGGACGCGGCGGCTCGGGAATAAAGACGATGTCTATCACCGCGAAGACCAAGCAGCTCGTCGGTGCCGCGATTGTGCTTGCCAAGGGCGGCGAATTGGTCGCGATGTCCAAAAAGAGTCAGACCATCCGCACAGGGCTCGATGAAATCTCAACCTTGAGTCGCGCAACGCAGGGCGTGCGCGTCATGAAAATGCGCGAAGGGGATTCCGTCGCATCGTTCGTGGTATTCGAGGCGGCTGCAGGAGGGGAAGAATAAATATTTCCCCACAGTGTCCGTAGAGGCCGCATCTTGCGTCGTGCGCGCAGTATATACTGTACGCAATGCCTCCGCAGACTCCTTTGGATACGGCGAATTTTGCGCACCCGCGGCGCAATGTTGCGGCGCTTGGTGTTGAGCCGGGCATGTCCGTTGCCGATTTCGGTTCGGGCGGCGGTATCTACGTACTTCATATGGCGGAGGCGCTCGAACATTCAGGACGCGTGTATGCGATAGATGTGCAACGGGACCTCCTTCGTCGCGTCAAGAATGAGGCGCACCGACGCGGATTCAAGAATGTCGATGTCATATGGACCGATCTCGAGCGGCCGGGCTCTTCCAAGCTCGCGGACAAGACACTCGACTTCGTGCTCATCTCGAATCTTTTGTTTCAAATAGAGAATAAGGCCGCGGTGCTCAAAGAGGCGTGGAGAATACTAAAGCCGACGGGAAGACTTGCTATCATAGATTGGTCGGAGTCCTTCGGCGGAATGGGGCCGGTGAAGAGTGACGTTGTCACAAAAGATGCCGCGCTTGCGCTTGCGCGCGGGTCGGGGTTTGAGCTCCAGCGGGAATTCTCGGCAGGGGCACATCACTACGGGCTTATATGTAAACTTGTTCCACTAATAAAGAACGTATGAAGAAACTCTCAATGTTCCAACTCTCGTTGCTCGTCACTTTCGGCGGGCTTGCCATAGCGGGCGTCCTCATTTTCTCTCTTGCCATTGGTGGTGGAGATAGCAACACGGTCGGTGCGATAAAGATATGGGGTACGCTCGATCAGGGCGCCTTTGCGGTCGTCATGCGGCAAGCGGCCGAGACACATCCAGAATTGAGCCAAGTGACGTACGAGCAAAGAGACGCATCCACTTTTGATGCGGATCTTACAAATGCGCTTGCGAGCGGGACCGGACCTGATTTGTTCCTGCTGCGGCAGGATTACGCACTCAAGAATGCGGGTAAGGTCTCTACCATCCCATTCTCGGCGATTTCTAAAGCGCAATTCGAGAATACTTTCATTGAAGCCGCTAATCCGTTTCTGGCCCAGAACGGGGTGATTGCCGTCCCGATTTTTGCTGATCCGCTCATTCTCTACTGGAACAAAGACATGCTCGCCTCTGCGGGATATGCGCAAGCTCCGAAGTATTGGGATGAGCTGTATCAGATAGCGCAGAAAATAACCAAGAAGAACGATTCAGGAACACTCGTGAAGTCCGCGATTGCACTCGGTGAATACAAGAATGTGACGAATGCAAAAGATATCCTGGCGACCCTCATACTCCAGGCCGGGGGAGACATCACGGCGTATGACAATGCGGGGCGTCTTATTCCCGCACTTGCGCCGCGCGCGGGAGTCACTTCGGTACAATCTGCCGCCTCGGCCCTGCGCTTCTTTACCGAATTCGCAGACCCTTCCAAGAACCATTACTCGTGGAGCCGCTCGCTCCCCGAGTCGCAGAAGGCTTTCGCCGCCGGGGACGTAGCCATCTACATAGGCTATGCAAGCGAGGCTCCGTTCATCACGCGTACGAATCCCAATCTCAATTTCGGATTCGCACCTTTGCCGCAGATTCGTCCTGGGTCGAATACCATCAACACCGCGCATGTCTGGGGCTTGGCGGCCTCGCGCGCGGGCAAGAACCCCGGTGGCGCGACTACGGTCGCATTCCTGCTCGTCTCGGCTGATATCGGAGGAACTCTCTCGTCTGCGCTGGGGATTCCGAGTGCACGTCGCGACATTTTGAATAAGCCGGCGCAGGGGAATGAAGATTTCTTCAATAAACAAGTTATCGCGGCCTACTCCTGGCTTGACCCCGACCCCGAAAAGACAGCCGTACTTTTCCGCGCTATGATTGAGAACACGACGAGCGGGGCTCTGCTTGTCGCCGATGCGGTACAGCGCGCAGACCAGGAATTAGGACAGATTTTAGGACTATGAACCCACACAAGACCGTCAAGGATGTATTTCTCCGGCTAGCAGCGGCTTCGGGCGCTGCTGCGTCGGTTGCCGTACCGTATCTGGTCTACGCCGCTGATTGCTCTGCGGGACTCTGTAACCCGCTCAATTCAAATTTCAGTACTATCCCCGCGTTTATTGCCGGAGCTCTAAAGGTCCTCGTTATGGTCGCGCTCCCGATAATCACACTTTTCCTCGTTGTCTCTGGGTTTATGTTTATCAAAGCGCGTGGGAATCCCAGCGAACTTACAAAAGCAAAAGAGAATTTTCTTTACGTCATTATAGGTGCGCTGCTTATCCTTGGTGCGTGGGTCATAGCAACTCTTATTGGGGGTACAGTGACCCAACTTGTCGGAAATTGACTTAGGGTGCGGGGCAGAGTATGATGTTGCCGTACAATCACTCTGGAAAAAGGGATACCAATGTCTGGTTCAGGTTCTTTCTCGATTCGAATAGTGAACGACGACGGAGATGGCATCAGCGGAGTTGAAGTCAGTGTCCACTACGCCTCGGTTCTCGCGGGCTACCACAAGAGTGACACGGACAGCGACGGTTGGGCGCAGTTCGACATTGAAAGTGCCCCACCCTGGGGATCTTTGATCGAGACTGTCTACGCAAATGACGAAAAGGTCGGCGGAGATATCAACCCCGACGATGGAGACACGTTCTCGTTCACGCTTTCGTGACGCTTCGTTCAACGACGCGATGCATCAGTGGCCCGGCAAATCACTAAGCCGGGTCACTTGTTAACACCCAACAACCCCCTTTCCGCTACTTTTATAATAGAATTCATCCATGTACAAGCTAACGGTATTGACTGGCGTGATTACTCTGATGTTACCTGTCGTCGCATCCGCCGAAGCAGCGCGCAACTTTCAAGAGCTTGCTATTGACATCGTGGACATTTTTGATGCCACGACGGCAGTACTCATCGTGGCGGGCATCGTTGTCTACTTCTACGGCATCTCGACAAACATATTGAATTTTAGTGACGATGGGGGAGAAAAAGTGAGGGCGTACTTCTTCTGGGGCATCATCATACTCTTCGTCATGGTCTCCATTTGGGGTATTCTGCGCTTGTTGCAAAGTACGCTTTTTGGCGGGAGCATCAATAGTCCGACCTCGGGTGTCGTGCAGACATCATCCGACAATCCCGGATTTCCGCAATTTACCGGCGAATAGAAATTATATGCGGATGTCGCCATTTTTTTTACGCCTGCTCGCTTCGCCGTTCATACTTGGATTTCCTGCGCTTGCGCAGGCGGGAGATGTCAGTACAAGCGCAGGTGCAAGCGCAGGTGCCGGGACTTCATTCACTCAGGCGATAGGGCTTTTCAACGTTTTCGTCGGGATAATGCTCACCGTAGCGCTCCTTACGTACGGACTCGGATTTATATTATGGCTCTGTCGCCTCGGGACGTGGCCGACGTACCGGACCGAAGCCATCAAGATAATGGAGTGGTCGGTCGTGATTCTCTTTGTGCTCGTCGTGCTTTTAGCCATCGTACAATTCTTCCAGTTTCACCCGCGGGAGGCGGCATGGACAGTATCCGTCATCGTAGGCATCATTGTTGTGTGGATAATCCTGTACCTTGCGGCTCATTCGGGGGGGAAGAAGAAGGATGAACACGCCTGAAGAAGGCGCCCGTAGGGGCCGAATGTCGGCTACTGCCGATATGAGGCTGTTCAGGCACGCGCCAGCAGGCGCGGGCCGCGTACGCTGTTATCCCCAAACGCGCATTGTGCGGATAAGACTATACCTATACCATTACGGTACTTTAGAATAATAGATAAATAACCAGCCCCTCAAATATATATGCGTAAATTCCTAGGCTCCTCAGTTCTCGCCACTGCGACAGCAGCTCTCCCAATGTTGGCGAGCGCTGCTACACTCCTCGACACATTGGCACTCTTTAATACGTTTTTGAATGCCATGATAGGGCTCTTCATCACGCTCGCTATCGTGGTCTTTTTCTGGGGTCTCATTAAATACCTCCTGAACTCGGCAGAAGAAAAAGCCGCAGGTTTGCAAGTTATGTTCTACGGAGTCATCGCCATCTTCGTGATGGTATCCATCTGGGGCATCATCCGCCTCTTGCAGAGCACCTTCAAGGTCACCTCGACTGACCCTGTCATCCCAAAGGGCATTCAGATAAACACTGGTACCAGCGGTTACTACCAATAAGGGAGTAGCTGGTGCGCTCATTCGTAAGGCGTACGTAGATTCGCCTCTGAAATATGGATTCTGTATCGAACATAATGTACCGTTTCGAAACGTACATCATCAACCCTGCGATACTTATTGTCTTTGCTCTCGGCTTTCTACTTTTCGTCTATGGTCTCGTTGAATTCCTTTGGAAGTTGAATGAGGGAGGAGACAACGAGGAGGGCAAACAACATATGCTCTGGGGCATCGTGGGAATGCTCATCATGGTTTCTGTGTTCGGTATTCTGGAGCTCCTCGACAATACCTTCGGTCTTGATTACGCAAATCCAGATGTTTCCCGGGCGGACGGCATCACGCTTCCCAATAATTTCTTTCAAGGAAACTGAATTTTTGGGTCAGGGGGAGAGGACTCGAACCTCTGGGAAACCCACGGTTTTCCCATTCCTTCCTCCACGGGGAAACAAGTGTTTCCCCGACCCCCTTCCTGTTCGAGTCCACAGCAAAACAAAATAACTGGCACGAGCCAGTTATTTTGTTTTGTGGGCAGGAGAGGACTCGAACCTCCACCTCTTGCGAGACCAGGTTCCGTTCAAAGTGCTGGGGAGAGGACTCGAACCTCCACCTCTTGCGAGACCAGGTCCTAAGCCTGGCGCGTCTACCAATTTCGCCACCCCAGCACTTTGAAAAGGACGCGTTTTCATGGCCAAGCCACGAATCAGCTGATTCGCCAATTTCGCCATCTGCCCAACATTGAGTATCCTATCAAACTATTTCGTTGTCCGCCCACCTGGATTCGAACCAGGGACCCACTGCTTAAGAGGCAGTTGCTCTACCAGCTGAGCTATAGGCGGTCGTCCGTCCTCAAAAACAACGGTATCAGGATTGTATCAAAATATCTTGGTTACGCGACTTTTCTCACGATGCAAAGGGGAGTCTGCTCTGACGACTGGCCGAGAGGATTATCTTTGAACACCGCTTTGCAAAAGGCGTCAGTGATATCTGTGTTTGATTTGCCGAGTACCGCAGCACCAAGGTCGTTGGCGTCGATGATGACCACTTCACATCCAATTGCCTCACTGAGTTCTTTGGCGACCTTCATCGGCTTGGCCGGGCCCAATTTTGCGTAGTCATTGTAGGGGGGAAGGGTATAGTCGCAGGGGCCATCGATTGCGTTTATGTTGTTACCGACCACGTGATAGAAGACGCCCTTCAATCCGAATGGTTTTGTGACGACTGCGGCTACGGCGCCGATAAGTATGCGCAAGGCACCCACTTCGCGTATAGCGAGCTCCATCGTCCAGGGGCTCCCGAGCCCGATGCCGTAGGGGGATTTGTGTACGAATTTCACGAGGAGCTTCGCGAGCCACGAAGGATGGATTTCCTTGATGGGGTATGCGCGACCTTGGCTGATAGCTACGATGCGCTCACTGATGAAAAGCATATCGCCGCTCTGTAGATGCGGGCTCGCATATTTTTTTACGACATCGGCGATGTTGTCGTCTTTTGTGATGACGTGGGTCTTGAGCGGCAGACGCTGCCAGCGTGTGCCGTCTACAACAATCTCTAATTTTTTACCTGAGTTGGGTTCCATATTTCTTCAGGTCCGAATTGTAGCATTTGTGCCGGGGGTGGGACTCGAACCCACAAACCTGTTTAGGGTCAAAGATTTTAAGTCTTCTGCGTAAACCATTCCGCCACCCCGGCTTTGTCCTCCATAGCTTTGGCGAAGGAGGGCGACACTACTACTATATACGATTTGAGGCCCGAGCGGGAATTGCACCCGCGCAATAAGAGTTTTGCAGACTCCCGCGTTTCTACTTCGCCATCGGGCCTTCTTTTAGGATTTGACGTCCTTTATTTGTGAGAACTGTCGACCGCACCTCGAAGTACTGCTTAAATATAGCGTATTTTCTCATCATAGGTAACCTTCTGTGTAAGGTATCTTTATACATCAAACCGAAAAGAAGAACGCTGTTTGTAGTGGAATATCTAAGTTGATAATTTCTTTTATTGCTATGTCTATAAATACTCTTGCTCTCGGTCAGTCCATTCTTAAGTAAAACAGAGTACATCTTTTCAAAGAAAGCTCGACTCCCGCTAGTGAAAATTGTTATTAAACGTCCAAAGGTGCCGTTCTTTCTTTTTTCGATATATACGCAGCCGTCTCCGTCAAAGTACCCACACACAAACGCTCCCAGATACTTTTTGGGAACATTCGGAAATTTCATGGTCAGGGATTTTCGAGGAGTTAATCCGTGTTTTATGAGACTCTCGTATAACGAGTGACTCCCAATGCGCAGCAAGAAACTTTGCTTTCGGTTGCCAACGATTTTCCTATTCACAACGCTGTGACCTGATGACAATGATTTTCTAATAAGATCAATCCTGTCTCTGTCTGTGCTCGTAACGCGGAGGTATCTTCCTCGTATATAAGGGGAATCTTCTAAACTGCCGTCGGCATATAAGAATCCCAAGATGTAAGCACTCTCGTGAGACCATTTTTCAAAGAATGATGAATTAACCGCATACTTAATTCCCATCGAATAATTCTAAGGGGTAACGTAATGCCCTGCACTCATTCGTTGTGGATATCTTTTCTCGTTAATTCATCGATTCGCTGTCTATTCTTCTCGCCTAAGTCTATGGCGAAGTCGACTACGGGAATAGGGTGGAAGCGACCCTGCTTTTTTATGTATGCGCGGAAATCTGTCCGGGCGCGCTTGGCGAATTTGAGCGCCTGCGTCTCCATCGCCTCCGGCATGACAGAAATGAAGACCGTGACTTCTTTGTACGTAGGGGAGATGTCGGCGTGAGTCACGGTGATAAGTGCTTTCACATTTGATTCACGCGCAAAAAAGTCACCCGCCATTTGGGCGATTACTTGTGACACCTGTGTTTGTCTTCGTGATTCCATACTTATTCCATTGACGTGGTAAATCCTTCGAGTGTGTCACCTTGCATAATTTCAAATTCCGTATTGATTTGGGCACCAAACTCGCGGTCCATTTCTATGCGATTCACATCTTGTTTGTTGCTCTGAATATTTTTTATCTTTCCGATACCAACCTCGAGAGTGCGGCGCATCACGCGCACATGAGAACCGCGCTCAAGAAATCCTTCCAGGACCTTTCCGCCGATGACGCGTTCGTCCTTACGGCTCCCGAATTGTTTCAAGACTTTTGCTTTTCCTGTTATCGCCTCCACTTTGCGCTTCGGCGCAGATTCTCCGAGGAGCTCCTCAAGGCGTTCGGTGAGTTTGTAGATGATGGTAAATGTTTCGATGCGGATGCCGTGTTGCAGGGCGAGTGCCGCTGCGGGGGAATCGATACCCACATTGAATCCGATGACGGCCGAGGGGATTTCGCTTGCAATAGCCGCCTTTACGTCATTTTCAGAGACAGTCCCGATGCCCGATTGTACGATGTTGATGCGGGCGTGTTCCGTACCCAACTTCGGTACCTCGTGAGCGATTGCTTCGAGTGAGCCCGACGCGTCGGCGCGAATGATGACTGGCATAGAGAAGGGGCCCGTCTCGCCTTCGGCGAGCGCTTGTGGCGCAGGAGGAAAATCACGGGGGGCGAGTGCGGGCCGCGCTTCTTCGGCTTCGCGTTTGTTCTTGTATGCGTGGAATTCCTCCCCGACCTGCGGCAGGGTGTCGAATCCGATGAGCTGCACAGGTGTCGAAAATGTTGCCTCCTTGAGGGATTTTCCCGCGGTGCTCTCCATGATGCGCACCGGTGCGATGGCGCGTCCCGCCATGACCGCCATGCCGGATTGGAGCGTGCCGTTTGTAATGATGAGCGTCGCAGCCAAGCCTCTTTTTTGGTCACGATGCGCTTCGATAACGTATCCGTGCGCTGCCGCAGTGGAGTCGCCCGTGAAGGTTTCTATTTCTGATACGAGCAAGATGAGGTCGAGGAGTTCTTCAACGCCGGCGCCGGTTTTCGCCGATATCGCCGCCCACGGCACGTCACCACCGTATTTTTCCAGATACACTTTCTCGTCGAGGAGCGTGCGAATCGTGCGCTCCTGGTCGGCGTTGGGCTTATCTATTTTGTTGATGGCAACGATAAATGGTGTACCCGCATCCCGGATGCTCTGCAGGGCTTCAAGTGTCTGGGCCTTTACGCCATCGTCCGCGGCAACGACGAGGATGGCGATATCTGCTGCAGAGGCACCGCGTGCGCGAATAGCGCTGAAGGCTGCGTGCCCGGGAGTATCGATGAAGGTAATGCGTTTCTTTACCCTGAGCAAAGTCAAAGGGTTCACGACCTCGCGCTCTACTTCGTAGGCGGCTACGTGTTGAGTGATGCCGCCGGCTTCTTTGGCGACGACATTGGACTTGCGGATGAAATCGAGGAGGGTGGATTTACCGTGATCAACGTGCCCCAAAACTGCCACAATAGGTGGTCGCTCGACAGTCAATGCGGGTTGATTTTTCATATGTGAGATTCATAGATTCCGGGTACAGATTCGTGATAAGAAGTATACAACTGAATCGACGTTTTGTAAAAGGGCCGCCCAGCATACACAATGTGTGTATGTTCGGAAACACAAAACGCATCTATCTCGATTATACGAGCGCAACGCCCGTGCATCCGAAAGCGGCGCGCGCGCAGGGTGATGCGTCGGATGTATTTGCCAATCCGGGTGCGATACACGCTGAGGGTGTTGCGGCCAAACGCGTACTTACCCATGCGCGCGAGTCACTTGCACGACTTCTGGGATGCAAAGCGCGTGAAATTATTTTCGTTTCGGGGCTCACGGAGGCAAACAACATCGCGCTTGTGGGGCTGGCGCGCGGTTTGGAGCTGAGCAAGCGCTCGCTCAAAGATACGCATTGGATAGTCAGCTCGATAGAGCATTCTTCCGTCTTGGAATGTTTTTCAGAAATCGAACGCATGGGCGGCACCGTCTCTCATGTGGAGCCGGACGCAAAGGGGATTGTACGTGCCGAGCGCGTGCGCGAACTTCTCAGGCCGACAACGGTCGCCGTGTCAGTCGGGTGGTGCAACAACGAGATAGGAACGGTACAGCCGCTTTCTTCCATAGGACGCGTGTTGCGCGCATATGAAAAGGCACACCCTTCGACGAGCTCAGGGCAAGGAAACCGAATCATTTTCCATAGTGACGCGGGACAAGCCCCGCTCTATCGTTCGCCACAAGTTCATTCTCTCGGAGTCGATATGCTCGCATTGGGTTCGGGAAAACTCTACGGACCGTGCGGTATCGGATGTCTCTACCTCAGCAACCGGGCCGCCCTTCACCCGGCTATATTTGGCGGCGGGCAGGAAAGAGGATTGCGCAGCGGCACAGAAGACGTAGCGCTTGCCGCCGGATTTGCCGCGGCGCTCGATGAGGTTACCGCGGAGCGTGAGGCGGAGTCGAAACGATTGCGGCTTTTGCGCGACAATTTCGCGCGTGAGATATGCGCGCGTTTACCCGGTGTAATCGTAAACGGAGACCTGAAGCACGCGCTACCACACATGCTCAATATCTCTGTTCCGGGGGAGAGGACGGGAGAATATCTTGTGCTCGCGCTCGATCACGTAGGTCTCGCGCTCTCGACCAAGAGCGCGTGTCGGGAAGGGGAGGCGAATTCGCATGTCGTCGCGGCTTTGGGAGGGGAGGAATGGAGAGCCCGCAACACATTACGCTTTTCTCTCGGTCGCGATACGACGGAGAAAGAGCTCAAACATGTTATTTCTGTTCTCGGGAAAGTTCTCCCGGATTGATTTCATTTGCTTTCTATAATGCTGTGATACGATGCGTTTATGAATATGGAGCAACTCTCGAAATCTCAGATTGTTCTCCTGACACTCCTCGTTTCATTCGTCACTTCGATAGCAACGGGCATTGTCACTGTCTCCCTCATGGATCAGGCGCCTCCGGCGATTGCGCAGACCGTGAATCGCATCATTGAACGCACCGTCGAAAAGGTGACGCCCGCAGGGCTTGCTGCAGCCACCGCCATTGCAACCGAAAAGACAGTTATCATCAAAGAATCCGACCTTATTTCACAGGCACTCCTGCGGGTGAATCCTTCCGTTGTACGCCTTTTCACGACAAGCTCGAGCACTCCCGTATTCCTGGCGCTCGGAGTCGTTGTGGATGCTTCGGGCACCATCGTGAGCGATGCGGACATATTCAAAGCGGGCGATGAAGCGGTTGCCGAACTTGCGAGCGGTTCCCGTGTCCGTGTCGCGTTAACGTCTCAGGATGCGACGTCTGCGGTCGCCTACTTCGCCTCGGCCACTTCGACCCTCGAAGGCAAATCTCCTATCTGGAGCCCGATCACTATTTCAGGAACGCATCCTACTTTAGGGGCGACCGTGATAGCGCTCGCGGGCAAATCGACCGCCCGCATTGCGGCCGGGATAATCACGATGCTCATCGCGTCCCCGGATGAAGGAGCGCCTCAGGTCATCGATACCGATGTTTCCTCCGATTCGATACTGCCCGGTTCGCCGCTCATTACGACCGAAGGCAGTCTTCTCGGGCTTCGTACAGGGATTGCGCGGGCAAGCTCTCTGTCAGGTTTTGTTTCGGCAGCCGTTCTCATGAAGAAGGAGGAAAAGAAAGCTCAATGAGCACAAAAAATACACCTTCGTTTCATTTGAATTTTTTGCGATTTTGCTGTAATCTTAAATCGAGAAGCTAGAATTTTTTCCTATGGCACCATTCAACAATTACACTATAAAAGCGAAAGAGGCGATTCATCGTTCTCACCAGCTCGCCGTGGAGCGGGGGCATAATCAGGTTTCCACGCTGCACCTTTTTGCCGCTCTTCTGATGCAGGAAGAGACGATGGTGGTACCCATGCTTGAACAGGGGGAGATTGATGTGTCGCACCTCTCGGATTCCATTCTGGAATTAATTGAGGGTGCTTCGGGCAATACTGCCGTTTCGCCGTCATTTCAGCTGTACCTCACGCCGGAGCTCGTACGCGTTTTCGAGGCGGCTCCCCGCATCGCGGCGTCTTTCAATGATCAATTTGTCTCACCTGAGCATCTTTTGCTCGGCATCGTAGAACATCCCGGACCCGCCTCTGATGTCCTTGCACGCTTCCGCATTGACCGTGCCGCTCTTGCACGCGTGCTCACTGATATCAAGGAGGGGAAGATTCGCGACACCGATGCTCCTTCCAAGCCGCGTGCGCTTGCGAAATTTGCGCGTTCCCTCACCGAGCGTGCTCGCGAGAACAAGCTCGACCCCGTCATCGGACGTGATACCGAAATAACGCGCGTGATACAGATTCTTTCGCGTCGTACCAAAAACAATCCGATACTGATCGGAGAGGCCGGCGTCGGCAAGACTGCGGTCGCCGAAGGTCTGGCGCAGCGTATCGCCGCTTCGGATGTCCCCGAGTCGTTGCGTGGGAAGGAAATCATCCAGCTCGATTTGGGTCTTTTGATAGCGGGTACAAAATATCGCGGTGAATTCGAAGAGCGACTCAAGGCTGTCATGAAGGAGGTGGAGCGCTCCGAGGGGAAAATCATACTTTTTATCGACGAGATACACACACTCGTAGGCGCCGGCGCCGCGGAAGGCTCTATGGATGCGTCCAACATGCTGAAGCCCGCCCTTGCCCGCGGCGATATCCGCGTTATAGGTGCAACCACTATCAAAGAGTACCAAAAGCATATCGAGCATGATGCGGCGCTCACACGCCGCTTCCAGCCTGTCTATGTCAACGAACCTTCAATCGATGATACCGTCGCCATTTTGCGCGGCCTCAAGGAGCGCTATGAGCTCTATCACGGGGTACACATCACCGATGATGCGATGGTAGCGGCCGTACAGCTCTCGGCACGCTACATCACCGAGCGGTTCTTGCCGGATAAAGCCATCGACCTCATCGACGAAGCATCTTCTGCGCTCAGGCTCTCGCTTGAGAACAAGCCGCCTATTTTAGAGGAGGCTCATCGAAAGGTGCGACGTCTCGAAATAGAACGCGAGGCACTGAAGAAGGAATCTGAAGCCGAAGACGGCAAGGCTCGCATACGCACAAAGACTATCGAGAAAGAAATTGCCGACTTACGCGATTCCACCCGCGAGCTCGAAATGAAATGGAAGAATGAAAAAGATACGCTCGTAGAAATCAAGCGCGCCAAGGGCGAACTCGAGCAGGCCCGTATTGTGGCAGACGCGGCAGAGGCCGCCGCGGATTTCACTAAGACCGCAGAGCTCCGGTACGGCACCATACCGCTTCTTGAAAAAGAAATTGAAACTGCGCAGAAGCGCCTGAAGAAGCTTCAGCAGACTCGGCGGGTTCTCAAAGAAGAAATTACCGAAGAAGATATCGCCGCGGTTGTCTCCCGGTGGACGGGAGTGCCTGTCTCGCGAATGCTTGAAGAAGAAGCCGAGAAGCTCTCACGCATGGAAATCGAGCTTAGAAAGCGCATCGTCGGCCAGGACGAGGCGGTGCAGAAAGTTTCCGATGCTATCAAGCGCAGTCGCGCGGGTATCTCAGATCCCAACCGCCCTGTCGGCTCGTTCCTTTTCCTCGGTCCGACCGGAGTCGGAAAGACCGAGCTCACACGCTCTCTTGCAGAATTCCTCTTCAACTCAGACAAATCACTCATCCGTGTCGATATGTCGGAATACATGGAGAAACACTCCGTCTCAAAAATGATCGGCAGCCCGCCCGGATACGTCGGTCACGACGAAGGCGGAGGCCTCACGGAGCTCGTGCGCCATCGTCCGTATTCAGTGGTCCTCTTCGACGAAATAGAAAAAGCACATCCGGAAGTGTTCAATGTATTGCTCCAGGTTCTCGACAACGGCCGGCTGACGGATGCGAAAGGTCGGGTGGTCAATTTCAAGAACAGCGTCATTGTCATGACCTCCAACATCGGCTCCGAGCACATCGACAAAATGTCAGGCTTGGGTTTCGGGAGCGGCCTCTCAAAGACCGAGGGCGAGCGGTATGACCAAGTGAAGGATAAGGTCATGGGCTCGCTCAAAGAATTCTTCCGACCAGAATTCCTCAACCGCCTCGATGAGATACTCCTCTTCAACATACTTTCTACAAGTGCAATTATGGACATCGTACGCATGCAGGTGGATATCGTGGCCAAGCGTTTGGAGGAAAAGCATATCGCGCTCACCTTCACCGATGCGGCCATCGAACATCTTGCAAAAGAAGGCTACAGCCCGCAATACGGTGCTCGCCCGCTCAAGCGCCTCATTCAGACAAAGATACTCACTCCAGTCGCGAATCTGATGGTTGCCCGAGGTGTCTTGGAGGGTGGCTCGGTGTCGGTAGACTTTGATGTGAAGGCGGGAACCGACGGAAAAGGAGACTTCTCGTTCGATGTCCGCAAGGGACCCGAGAGAAACCGGGGGGCACGCTCTCGCGCAAAGAGCCCTGTTAGTGCATAATATTCGTCTGCGTCGGTACCCAAGCGGTCAAAGGGGATTGGCTGTAAACCAATTGACTCCGGTCTTCGTTGGTTCGAATCCAACCCGGCGCACTCAATACAAAAAGCGTCTCTAGCGAGGCGCTTTTTGTATTGGGCATCGGGATTCGAACCGCGGGCCGCAGCCCCCGAAGAGGGGGCGAAGGTTTCGAGCTCAGCAGAGCGAGAGCCGAATCCAACCCGGCGCACTCAATACAAAAAGCTCCCGCGAAGGGAGCTTTTTGCGTCAAGAAGGGATTTTCCCATGCTAAACTAATTCCATGGTACGCAGACTACCGCTTCGCATAGCTGCCCTCTTCCTAGTTATCTTTTTTGTTGCTCCCTCGATAGCGCTCGCCGCCAATGCGCTCCCCGGGCAGATTGTGCCCGAGACATGTAATAATGTCGGCGGATGCCAATCAGTCTGTGACCTCGCGACGGTCGCGCAAAATGTGCTCAACACTGGCATCTACATCGCAGTATTCCTCTCCGCGGTGCTCTTCGCGTGGGCAGGGTGGCTCTATCTCACGAGCGTTGCGGGTGGTGAGATATCGCGGGCAAAAGAGATATTCATGAATGTCGCCGTCGGTCTCGTAATCATTCTTGCCGGGTGGCTTGTGGTGGATACCCTCATGAGGACATTGGTGGGCGATGGCGGGAGTTTCGGACCCTGGAATAAGATTTGCCAACTTTTTATACAGCACACCTCTGCGTTCGTATAGTTGCGTAATTGCTGGGCTTTCTGTATACCACCACACAACTTTGCTTGAAGGTTGGTGTGGTGGTATAGTGTCGCCCATGTCACAGGATCAACTTTTCAGACTCGCGTGTTCGAAGTGTAACCGCGTCAACTACTGGTCTCGCAAGAACCGGAAGCTTGTCACGCGCAAAATTGAGCTCAAGAAGTACTGCAAATGGTGTAAAGCTCATACCAAGCACAAGGAGGCTAAGAAATAAGAGTTTGGAGCCGGAGACTTTCTAATTCTCATTTGCGGCTCTATACTTAGCGGACCGGAAAGCCGGGAAGACAAGGGTCCATAGTTCAATGGTAGAATATCTCTCTCCAAAAGAGCAGACCTAGGTTCGATTCCTAGTGGGCCCGCAACGAACGGAGTGAGTGAGGAGACCGCAGGAATCGAACCGCGGGCCGCAGCCCCCGAAGAGGGGGCGAAGGTTTCGAGCTCAGCAGAGCGAGAGGCGATTCCTAGTGGGCCCGCCAGAAACGAAGTGCGAATGAACACGCGTCTATTTACTTGTTGAGAAAGTCTATTTGGATGCTAGAATTGGAGCATTACTGGATAGCTTTGATATTTTATGAAAAATAAAAAACTCTTTGAGAAAATTCACGCCATCGTGACAGAGAAGTCGATGCTCAAACATCCGTTCTACAAGTATTGGCTTATGGGAAAGCTTACCAAAAGCGATTTGCGAGAATACATGAAACAGTATTATCACCTTGAGGGCGCATTCCCGCGCTTCATGAGTGGTATACACAGCCACACCAAGGATGCTGCGATGCGTCAGACAATGCTGACAAATCTTCGAGGCGAGGAGGAGGGAACCAATAATCATCTTGGGCAGCTTGTCACCTTTTCCGAATCATTAGGACTTACAGAGAAGAATTTGAAACTATCGAAAGCCAATGCGGGTACCAAGAAAGCAGTAGACACGCTCCTTAGTCTCACGAGCAGCACCGATATCAATAAGGGTCTCGCAGCTCTGACCGCCTACAAACACCAGATTGCAGAAGTCGCTTCTACCAAAGAAGACGGACTGAAAAAGTTATACGGCATCACCAGCGAGAAAGCGCTTCAGTTCTTCACCACGCATTCCCGCACGGATAGGTCATGGCACGAAATGTTGGACGGTCATGTGTCAGCTTCTGATGAGAAGGTTGTTCTCGCATCGGTTCGCGCCACATGTGATGCGCTCCTTTCCTTTCTGGATGGCGTTACGACCAAGAAGATGCTCCACGCCTGTTAAGAGTTCTCCGTTCCAAGCAACGCACGAATTTTCTTTGAGATAGTCTGTACGTTCGGTTTCTCCAACCATTGAATTTCCTTGTTGCGCTTCCAGTAGCGTATTTGTCGTATCGCGTACTTACGAATAGCGCGGTTGAGTTCTTCAATCATTTGCGGGCGAGTTGTTTGTCCTTGGAGAAGGCGAGTGAGGGAACGGTATTCGAGTCCGAGCTCATCCATCCGTTTGTACGAAAGCCCATCTGCGTGCAGCCGCTTCGCCTCCCTGACCATACCCTGCTTAATTCGCGCCAATAAGCGGAGAGTTATCTTTTTCTCCAGATCTTTCATGGGCGGATCAATACCCACCCACAACACATCATATTCAAGAGTACTCTTTGGCGCAGGATTTTTGCCGAGAGCGAGAGCAATCTCAAGTGCGCGAATAAGACGCCTCTTATTATTGGGCTCAATTGTTTTCGCACGCTCTGGATCAGATTTTTCCAGCATACATAATAACTCGACGGTCGTTGAGTTATTATGTATGCGGCGGAACGCGGGATTTGGAGGAACGTTTGGAAGGCTAATGCGACCAACAAGCGCATCGATGTAGAAGCCCGTACCGCCAGCCACTATCGGGAGCTTGCCTCGTGATGAGATATCTTGTATCGCAGCCCGTGCGTGCCGTATGTAGTCGTCCGCACTAAATTTCCTCTTTGGGGACGCGACATCGAGCAGGTGATGCGGCACGCCTTTCATTTCACGCTTTGTAATCTTCCCCGTGCCGATGGTAAGCCCTCGATACACCTGTCTCGAGTCTGCGGAGATGACCTCACCGTTGAATTTGCTAGCCAGCTCGACTGCCAAGGCGCTTTTGCCCGAAGAGGTAGGACCGAGAATCACCAGCACCTTAAGCTTCATAGCGAATCAGAGTACAATAGTGTCATGGATACGACAACGCCAAGTAAACTCCATATCTATTATGATGGTACCTGTCGAATGTGCACGGGTGTCATGGATAAATTGAGTACTTCGTCACGAGCCGGTGCCTTTCAGGGCGTGGACGCTACCAAAGAGTCACTGCCAGCCGGTGTTTCTTACGATGCCGCCATGAAGCATATTCACGTCGTTGACGAAGCAGGAAGGAAGTACGTGGGCTCAGAAGCTTTTCTGCGCATTCTGGCCGAGTATCCGAGGTGGAGATGGTGCGCGCGGATTGGCGGATTACCACTATTAAAACAGGCTCTTGATGTTGGGTACTGGCTCATCGCACGGAACAGATATTGGATGTTCGGTCGGAACGAAGTATCATAAGGCGTTGCCCTACTTCGCTCTATTGAGCTTCGAAGGGCGAGGCCGGAGTGGCGGAATGGTATACGCGCACGACTCAAAATCGTGTCTCGCAAGGGATGAGGGTTCGAGTCCCTCCTCCGGCACAAAATTAGTTGAGGCCAGAGCATGTCTCTGGTCTTTTACTGATTTCTGCCGGGGAGGGATGAGAAAGCGAGTGCTGGGGCCCCATCAGTAGATGGGGATGGGCGAGCAGGGCCGAGAAACTTTTTGGCGCGACGGCGACAAAAAGTGTTCTTGGCCGAGTCCTTCCTCCGGCACAAAATCAACTAGCTCAATTTCCCGAGCTCTTCCCGCACGACCACCCGGTCGTCCCAAGGAAAGCTTCTGCCCCCTACTACCATTGATTGTTCTGCGCCTTTGCCGGTGATGAGGACGATATCTCCCGCTTGTGCGAGCGAAAAGGCTTTTTCTATGCCCGCACGTCTATCCTCGATAACGAACAAATTTGTGTCACGTGCCTTGCCTGCTTTTTCCGCCGCCTCTGCGATTTCTTCAAGTATTTCTTGCGGGTCATCGTCGTATGGGTCGACGTTGGAAACGACGACGTAATCCGCCATGTTGCCCACGAGCGTGCCCATGATAGGGCGCTTGGCTTTATCTCTCCCGCCTCCTTCTGCTCCGAGCAAGACGATAATTTTGCCGCCGGGTGCGCGCATCGCCGCGGCAGTCTCCAGGACATTACGCATGCTCTCTCCCTCGTGCGCATAGTCGACAAATACGGTGAATGTTTGCCCTTCTTCAATACGTTCCATTCTTCCGGGGATGAGTGAGAGCGAAGAGAGTCCGCGGGCGATTGAAGCATCATCAATACCCGCCAGCCGGGAAATGAGTATGGCGGGGAGCGCATTTGATACGTTGAATGCTCCCGGTATGCTGAGCCGGAATGTCGCATCGCCGACATGGAATATAACTCCTGAACTACTCGATTGTACGTGCGTCGCCGTAAGGTCGGCTTCCTTTTCAACGGCGAACGTCATTTTGCGGTCGGCGGGGAAGGCCAGGAAGTACGGAGCATGTTCGCTTACCGCATTCGCAATAATGACCTTCTGTACCGGTTTGCGGTCGAGGATTTTGTGAGGATGTGCGCTGAGTGCGGCAAACATCCGCCCCTTCATTTGTTTGTAGGTATCGAAGCTCCCTCCGTGAGAAGGTAAGTGCTCAGGAAAAAGATTTGTAAAGACGCCGGTATCGTATTGAATACCGACATTTCGATGCTGCTTAAGACCCTCGGATGTTGTCTCGATAATGCAGTGCGAGCACGAAGCAGTGACCATTTGGCGCAAGAGACGCTGGATGATAAAAGGGCTCGGCATCGTCATGTGAAATGCGTTTACAACTTCACGTTCCCCAATGCGTACATTTGCGGTTGTGATGATGCCGGTCTCGAAGCCGCCAGCGGTGAGACATGACCACATGTAGTTGGCGGTAGAAGTCTTCCCCTTCGTCCCCGTGACCCCGATGACGACTATCTGGCGGGAGGGAAAGCCGTATCGTATCGCTGCCGCGAGGGCCAATAGATAGTGGTATACAGAAAGCAGTCGCTCAGACATCAGCCCTCGGACAATCTTTTTTATCTGCATGATTTTGAATGGTACCGTATCCCTGCCTGAACCTCCAGCAATGTAAAAAGAGGATGATATAATTTCCCGATGCAAAGCCAGTATCAAGGCGACTCTATCTTTTGGGTAGAGGTCGATCGGATAAAGCCGAATCCGTTTCAACCGCGCAAGACTTTCGACGAGGCCGCACTTCTCTCATTGGCCGAATCAATCCGGCAGTACGGCGTCTTGCAGCCGCTCACGGTTACACGCAAGGAGATTGAGCGGCCTGAAGAGGGGATTTATGTCGAGTACGAACTTATCGCGGGAGAGCGGCGATTACGTGCGGCCAGGCTCGCGGGACTCCTCCAAGTCCCTGCGGTCATCCGTACCGGAGAGGATTCGGACCGGATGAAGCTTGAGCTCGCCATCATAGAAAACTTGCAGCGCGAGGATCTCAACGTCGTCGACCGGGCGCTTGCCTTTGAGCGGCTGACCAAAGAATTCGGACTCAAGCACATCGAGGTCGGGAAGCGTGTCGGGAAAAGCCGCGAATACGTTTCCAATACACTCCGCATTTTGATGCTTCCGCAAGACATGCGCGATGCGCTCGGGGCGGGAGAAATTACCGAAGGGCACACACGCCCGCTCCTCATGCTTATGGACAGGACCGAGGAACAAAAAGTGCTCTTTAAAGAGATTATCACCAAGCGTCTGACCGTACGTGATTCAGAGCAATTGGCGCGTCGCGTCGCCGTCGAGCGTGTCCGCAAGACCGACCTCACTCCGGAACTCCTTCTCTTGGAACGTGAGCTGACGGAGCAATTGGGCACTCGCGTACGTATTGAAAAGAAAGATCAGGGAGGGAAAGTGCTCATTGATTTTTTCTCCGTGGAGGACCTCGCACACATCCGTTCGATGCTCTCAAAAGAACGTGAAGCGATGGCGTCTGCCACCGTGATGCCGCAGAGCGGGGAAGAGGCGCCGGCTTCTTTACCGGACACCGCGTCAGGTGAGCCGGCCTCAGTGGAAGCGGCAGCGAAAGAAAAGAAAGAAGAAGACGATCTCTACTCGATAAACAATTTCAGCCTCTAGTTTTTGCCGGTACGTTTTGCCTCCATGGCGGCGAGCGCATTTCGAATATGCTTTTTTGCCATGTTCGTCTTGGCGATGTCATGCCATTTACGTGAAGGCCGGGCGGACGGTTTTGTGATGACCTCCACCATGTCGCCGTTGCGAAGCGGAGTCTCGAGAGAGACCATTTTGCCGTTCACGCGCGCACCCGACATCCTATTACCCACATCGGAGTGGACCGCGTATGCGAAATCTATCGGAGTAGCAGAGATAGGCAGGTCGATAACATCTCCCTGCGGCGTGAAGGCGAACACCCGGTGACTGAAGAAATCGCTCTTCAGAGTATCCAGGTATTCTTCTGATTCCTGGTTTGTATGATGAGCATGCGCCAATTCTTGCAGCCACGAAGGAACCGTTTCTTTCGTTGTGCCTCCGGTTCCGACCGGCGAGTCGGCCGTATTCGTTTTCTTCATGCGCGGGAAGAATTGCCGCACCCACTCCAGGCTGCCGCGTTTATTCTCCGGGAGACCTTCCTGCACCTCTTTGTATGTGAGGTGGGAAGCTATTCCGTAGAGCGCTTCGCGATGCATCGACTCCGTGCGGAGTTGCATCTCCAAAGCGCTTCCGTCTCCGGTATAGACGGTCGTGTGGATGCTTTGGTAGCCGTTGGGCTTCGGGAACGCAATGTAGTCTTTTATCTTACCCGGCACGGGACGCCAGTGGGCATGGATGATACCGAGTGCTGAATAGCAATCGGCGACGCTCGGGAAGATGACACGAAGCGCCAGAATGTCGTAAATTTTGTCTATGTCCCATCCGCGCCGTTCGAGTTTCAGGTAGAGGCTATAGACTCCTTTAATACGGTCTTCCGTGCGGAAGGTGCGGATTCCCGCCTCGCCGAGTTCCCGTTTGAGGTCTTTTTCCACCTTCTCGAGACGCTCTTCGTTTTCGTTTTTGCGGTCGCGGAGCAATGCGCGAGTCTTCTCGTACTCTTTCGGATATGCATACGGGAAGGCGGCATCTTCCAATTCTTGCTTCGCGACGCTCATACCGAGCCGGTCGGCGATAGGTGCATAAATCTCAAGTGTCTCAAGCGCGATACGTGTGCGCTTCTCTATCTTTGGGACGTGTTCAAGTGTGCGCGCGTTGTGGAGGCGGTCCATCAATTTGATGATGAGTACACGGATGTCTTTGGCGGTCGCTGCAAAAAGCTTGCGCAGCGACTCCGTATGCCTCTCCACCCCGCGATAGCGGAGCGTACCCAATTTGGTTACGCCCTCGACGAGCGAAAGGACTTCGGGACCGAATTGTTCTTCGATGGTCTTGGGCTTCACCCCCGCATCCTCAATGGTGTCGTGCAGGAGGCCTGCCGATATTGCCTGGCTATCCATGCCCGCTTCCGCAAGCAGGAATCCCACTTCCGCCGGATGAATGAAATAATTATCTCCCGAGTAGCGTTTCTGGTCTTTGTGCGCGTCTTTGGAAAGCTCGTATGCCTTTGTGACGAGGGCGATATCCGCCTCGGCCTTGCTCGGCATCGCGGCGATGATTTCGGCTACGGATCGGGCGGTAACAACGTTCATGTATCTGATGATACTCTCCGCCGCGCGAAAGGTAAACTCTCTATACCGGTTCCGGCCGGACCGCTGCTACCACCGCGGTGGCAACACAATCACTCCCATCCCGTTTGCCGCTGAAGCGGTAACGACACCGACGGCGCCCGAAAGGCGCCGTCTACTTTTTAAGTTTATGCGGATTATGATTGGGGCAACTCTTGCTGGAGCAACGTTCCGGGATGGTCTTGGTGCCTTCCATCATGAGTGAATTACACATTTCGCACATACGCCCGGTCGGCTTTGCCTTGATAGCATTTTTACAATCAGGATAGTTGGAACACGAAAAGAAGATACCGAATCGGCCTCTGCGCTCCACCATCTCGCCTTTTTGGCAGGTGGGGCAGGCGACGCCTGTTTTCGATCGAGCCTCTTCCGTCGGGTCCTTGCGGACATATTTACATTTCGGGAAATTCGAGCAGGCAATGAATCTGCCGAAACGACCCTCTCGTTCCATAAGCTTACCGGCCTGCCCTGAGCGACGAGTCGAAGGGTTGCCGCATTCCGGGCACGCTTCGCCGATATCTTTGGGCGGTGCGATCTCGCCGCCGTCTTCTTTGCGCGCACCGAGGCAGTCGGGGAATTTCGCGCAACTCATGAAGCGACCATTCTTTGAAAGTTTGTACACCATCGGTCCGGCACAAATCGGGCAGGGGAATTCTTTCGGTGCGTCGCCCATATTCGTTATCTTCTCTATTTTATTCTTGCTTTTAATCGCTTTGGCAAACGGTCCGTAAAAGTCTTTGAGCGTCTTTTCGTATTTTCGCTTTCCCTCGGCTATTTCGTCGAGCTCATTTTCCATTTCTGCGGTAAAAGTATCGCTGATGTATTCACCGAAATTACCTTCAATGAATGTGGAGACGACATCCCCGGTGGCAGTCGGAATAAGGGTGCGGCCTTGCTTTTCGACATACCCGCGTGTCTCCAGTGTGCGTATGGTGGAGGCGTATGTTGACGGTCTGCCGATACCGCGTTTTTCAAGTTCTTTCACCAAGCCCGCTTCAGAGTATCTGCCAGGCGGCTGAGTTTCTTTACCTTCTGAGCGTGCTTCGACGAGTGTAAGCGCATCGCCTTCAGCTGCCTTGGGGAGTTCGACATCCTCTCCGCGTGCATCGGGGTCGGCTGCGAGCCAGCCGTCAAACATGACTCGTGAGCCGTTTGCCGCGAAATCAGGTATGGATTCACCCGCTATATTGGCGCGAATTTTTGTGCGCATTATTTTCGCATCTGTCATTTGTGAAGCCATCGCGCGCGCGCGGATAAGCGCGTACAGTTTCTTCTGTTCTTCGTTGTGACCGAGGCTGTGCTTCGAGGGGTCTGTCGGGCGTACGGCCTCGTGCGCTTCCTGCGCGCTCTTACTCTTGGTCTTGTAGACGCGCGCCTCGGCGTACTTCTCGCCAAATTCGTCGGTCGCCGCCTTCACGAGATTATCCTGCGCTTCTTTGGCAAGATTGGTGGAGTCCGTACGCATGTAGGTGATAAATCCCGCTTCGTACAATTTTTGCGCAATACTCATCGTGCGGGAAGGTGAGAGGCCGAGCCGAGTGGAGGCCGCCTGCTGAAGTGTCGAAGTGGTAAACGGAGCTTTCGGGGTCCTCGCCTGTTCGGATTCCTCGACACCCTTCACCTTCCAATCACCGCTTTGAGCGGCCTTCAGAATGCGTTCCGCTTCTTTTTCTGCACCTGGTTCTACGGTGCAGATGACGGTAAATTGTTCGCCTTTCTTTGTCTTCACATCGGCGCTGATGACCCAGAATGGTACCGCTATGAATGCGCGTATTTCGCGCTCGCGTTCCATGATGATACGGAGGGCAGGAGATTGTACGCGGCCGGCCGAGAGGCCGTAGCGTACCTTCTTCCATATGAGGCCGGAGAGGTCGTAGCCGAAGAGGCGGTCCAAGACGCGCCGCGCCTCCTGCGCACGCACGAGCTCGTCGTCTATCATGCGGGGATTGGCAAGTGCTTCCTGCACGGCCTTCTCGGTGATTTCGTGGAATACGATGCGCTTCGGTTTCTTGAGTCCGATGGTCTCAGCCAGGTGCCATGCGATGGCCTCGCCCTCGCGGTCGGGGTCGGTCGCCAAGATGACCTCGTCGGAGCGTTCGGCTATTTCGTGGAGCTCATCTATTATCTTTTGCTTCTCCTTCACGATGAGATAGCGGGGGACGAATCCGCCCGCGACGTCTACAGCGTCTTTGTTGCTCTTGGGGAGGTCGCGGATGTGACCGACGGAAGCGCGTACGGTAAAACCCGCACCGAGGTATTTTTCGATGGTCTTTGCTTTGGCGGGGGATTCTACAATAACTAATTTCATACGTTGGAACGCATTGATACCTCAGAAGCCTAGCATACGTCAAGCGACGACGTTTTGTTGAAGAGGGTTTATCGTACGCGTACCACACCCAATTCCTCTACTATCAATCCCTTTATTTCCATCGTACTCAACAGCACATTTGCTTCAGTAATAGGAAGTCCCAGCTCTGAAATGAGCTCATCATGGGAAACGGGTGAATGAATTATTTCGAAGACGCGCAGCTCGTCGGGCGATAGGTCGTCGCGAAGTTCGTTGAGCGAGCGGGCCCCTTCGCGCTTTGTTATTCCAAGCGCCATTAAGATATCCTCGGGAGAAGTGATCGGGGTCGCACCGAGCCGCAAGAATTGGTGCGTGCCCTTACTCTCCGGACTGAAGATAGAACCGGGGACGACGAGCAACTCGCGGTTGTATTCGGCGACAAGCTTTGCGGTGATAAGGCTCCCGGATTTTTCTTTTGCCTCGATAACGAGTGTCGCATGCGAGAGTCCGGCCATGATTCGATTGCGCTGGGGGAACGTATAGTCCGCCGCCTTTTGTTCAGGTTTGAATTCTGAGAGGAGGCATCCGCCCGCTTTCAGTATTTCACGGGCGAGACCGACATGCGCTCGCGGATACAACACGTCCCAATCCAATCCTGAGCCCGGCACTGCGACGGTGGTGAGACCTGTATCAAGCGCCGCTTTGTGCGCCTCCGCGTCCACGCCGTATGCGAGTCCGCTTACAATAACGATAGGGTAGCCGCGAAGTCCCTCAATCAGATATTTGCATGCCGCTTTGCCGTACGTCGTCATTGCCCGCGAGCCGACGACCGCGAGCCATTTGTACTCCGTGCTCGGCATTTCTCCGCGCACATACAGCTGCTTTGGCGGGCCCGGGATTTCCCTGAGAAGGGGTGGGAATTCTTGTGGGGAAAGTAATTTGAGCTCGTCCGTCATGGTGGTATTATCCTAAGATGTTGGACATTAAGTTTATCAGAGAAAATAAGGACATTGTCGCCGCCGGTGCCAAGAAAAAACACATCGATATAGATGTGGACAAACTCCTTGCCGCCGACGACAGGCGCCGGGAACTTCAGCTCAGGGTAGACGAAAAGCGCGCCGAACAAAATATAGCGTCCGATGCGATAGCATCCGCAAAAAGTGATACTGAAAAGCAGCTCATTATCGCGCGCATGCAGAGCGTGAAAGAGACGCTCAGGCTCACGGAAGAGTCCATGCAGGAGGTAATGAAAGAATGGCGGGCGATGATGGTCATGGTGCCCAATGTCCCCGACATGTCGGTGCCCGAAGGCGTGTCGGATGCGGACAATCAGGAGGTGCGCAGCTGGGGCGTAAAAACAGTATTTGATTTTGAACCCAAGACACACAGCGAACTCTTGCTTGCGAATGACATGGCGGATTACGAGCGCGGCGCCAAGGTCGCGGGCTTTCGCGGATATTTTCTCAAGAATGATGGCGCCCGTTTGGTATGGGCACTTGAGAGATTCGTGCAGGATAGATTTATGGGACGCGAAGGATTCACGCCGATGATTGTGCCGTCGCTGCTTCGTCGCGAACCTTTTGTCGGCACGGGATATTTGCCGCAATCTGAAGAAGACCTCTATAAGACACAGGATGGGGAATATCTTGCGGGCACCGCAGAAGTCGCGACGATGGGTTATTACATGGATGAGATTCTCGACAAAAAAGATTTGCCCATCAAATTCTTCTCATTCTCGTCGTGTTTTCGCCGAGAGGCGGGGAGCCACGGGAAAGACACGAAAGGAATCTTCCGCATACACGAATTCATCAAATACGAACAGGTTGTACTTTGTGAAGCGAGTCACGAGGAATCGGTGAAGCTCCACGAAGAGCTCACCATGAACTCCGAGCTCTTGCTGCAGGAATTGAAATTGCCGCACCGCGTGGTGGTCAACTGCGGCGGCGACTTAGGTCTCGGGCAGGTCAAAAAATATGATATCGAGGCGTGGATGCCGAGTGAACAAAAGTACCGTGAGACGCATTCCTCTTCGTACTTCCACGATTTCCAGACGCGACGGCTCAATATCCGCTATCGGGGAGAAGATGGCGTGGTCCGGTATGTACACTCACTCAACAACACTGCGCTTGCCATGCCCCGCATACTCTGCCAGATTGTCGAGAACAATCAGCAAGCAGATGGCTCAATAACAATCCCCGACGTTCTGCGGGGCTACATGGGCAAAGATGCAATCCAAAAAAAGTAGCGGTGTCATCGACTTGCGAGGAGGGTCTTCCGCCCGGCATCTCTCTAGAGGGCAAGTGCCTCTCTTTTCTCCGCGTACTCCGGAGCCTCCTCGCCGTCCCATGCCGCTGCGCGCCCGGCGCCGGCGCATCCGCGCCGTGTGGGCGCTCGGAGGGTTGGTGTTCTGCGGTGCCTTATTCTATGGTGTGAGTTGGGTTTCGTACCTCCCTCAGTTCAACATTTCGACGGTCTCAATTTCCGGCGCAGAAAATATTAAGGAGGAACTTATCACGAGTTCTATTGAAACAGTGCTCGACGATGGCGCGTACCGTATTCTTTCGCGCCGGAATATTTTTCTGTATCCGCGCGAAAGTCTCGAAGATACAATTATAAAATCTTTTCCACTCGTTAAATCCGTCTCCATCTCCCGACCTTCTACTCTCTCGACCACGATTGAGGTAATGATAGAAGAGCGGATGGCGTTTGCCCGTTGGTGTCCGACGGATGAAGCCCCGTGTTACTTCATGGACGAACGAGGATTTATATATCTTCCTGTGGACGTGGATGCTGCCAGTACTACCGCGCAGTCCCCCCCGAGCACTCCGTATATCTTCAAAGGGGATATTGCTTCGTCGACGGATTCGAAAGGCTCACTGCAAGTCAGTCCGGTCGGCCAGTGGTTCGTGCAGGCGCACCTGCCTGGCCTTCTTTCACTGCTCAAATTCTTGGGACAGGCAGGCTTTACGCCCCTCGGTGCGGAGGTCGAGGGTCAGGATATTCTCGTGCGTCTTCAAGAAGGTTTCCTGCTCAAAGCTTCTTTTGGCGCAGACGCGGGTACGCTGATAAAGAATTTACAGCTGGTTCTTTCGTCCGATGTTTTGCAGGGAAAGCGCGGCGAACTCGAATATATAGATTTACGATTCGGGAACCGTGTGTACTACAAATTGAAGGGGCAGGCGGAGGTAGGTACACCGTAAGCGATTCATCATTTTTTTCTATTCCGAGGGAGTAAGCCGGCTTGACCCTGTCTCTCGCGTTCTTGAGCGCGCAATCGGGCGTATGCGCCCCAAGCTTTATTAAGCTCCTCTGGTTCGCTACGTATAAGTTTAATGGGAAGTTCTCCCGCATCCGCGTGGCGGAGTCTGTCGAACGCGTTGGCAATCATTGTGAATCCGCCAACCTCGTGCGGTCGAAGCGAATGCTCGTAGCCGGATCCCGCGAGTATATCGTAGTACTCTTTTTGGATATTATTCATTTGAAGCCAATTTCCTTCCTTATACTCGAAGCCAGATCCTGTCATCGATGCTGTGTAATCTAGCGGGTGTTTGGATTGTCCGAGTAGGGAGATGTTCATCGCGCCTTCGGTAGAGAGGGCTCTCACGGTATCGAATCCTAGAGTATATGCCATTTCAAGTGCTAAAAACAAAAGCAGGCGTTGTGGAGAGGTTTTGTAGCCATCCAAGAAGTTTTTTCGAATCAAATTGTTTTCCAATTCCCGTGCAGAGCCTTTTTCACTCTTCTGTCCGCTGCCTGTGCGTATTATCCTAAATATTCTTTCTTGTTCCGCTGAGACTTCCATATCAAATCCGACACGCCATATTTCACCTGCCGTATCATGGAGAGGTTCTGGGTGCTCCCTGTGTTTATTGTCGTATCCAATCGCGACATCCATCGCAAAAGTTCCCGAACCGCTACCGCCTTTCAGCGAGAGGTAATAACCTTTAAGCGGAAGCCATGACTTCCAAATTCCTTCGCGTGGCGACACCGTATCGTGTGATGTTTCGAAAGTTTGCGTTCCAAAGGTCTCCGTCCAGTACTTATAATTTGCCTCCATGTTTTCCAGTACGTTTTGCAGGGGTGTATTTTGATTTGCGAGATACACCATTGCTTTTCGACCATAAAAATCCTGCGGCACTTGGTCACGAAGCCACAGCGCAAAAAGCAGGAGCTGTTCCGCGTCCTCGGGTTTCTTCACGCGATCAAATTTTTTAACGAGGTGACTTAGTCCGCGGGCGGTAAGCTGGTCGATATTATTTTCGGCACAGAATCCCTGAATCATAGGCTCTCGGAATCGGCCGATTTGTTGATTTTGTTGCCCCACGGGTAAGAAGTTCTTAACGTATTGGCTGACTATGTTGCGGTAATCTTCCGCCGTCTCGCGTGCCGTCGGAAATTCTCTCATGAGGTAATAATACTATACGTGCTCCTGTCCTCTTGGAGGGTTATCCTAACATCATAAAGATAACGCAGTGTGATATCTTGTCGGAATGAAATCCTTTTGGTCGCAATTACCCAAACCGCTTTTTGTCCAAGCGCCGATGGAGGATGTGACGGACGCGGCTTTTCGCGCACTTATCGCACGGACGGCGAAGCCCGCGGTCATGTTTACCGAGTTTACCTCCTCCGACGGATTGGTACTTGCTCCGGAAGAAGGAAAGTCGCGGCTTTTGAAGAAACTCATCTTCTCCGACATCGAGCGACCGATTGTGGCACAGCTTTTTACCGCATCACCTGAGCGCATGGAGGCGGCCGCGCGGATGGCCGCCGGGCTTGGATTCGACGGTATCGATATCAACATGGGATGTCCCGTCAAAGAGGTGGTGGATACGGGCTGCGGCGCGGCACTCATCAAGAATCCCGCGCTCGCGCGCGAACTCATCCGTGCGGCAAAGAAAGCGGGTTTGCCCGTGTCGGTAAAAACTCGCATCGGTTACAACACCGACGAGCTTGATGAGTGGTTGCCGGAACTTTTGGCGGAAGACCTCGCGGCCGTAACCATCCACGCCCGCACACGTAAAGAGATGTCCGAGGTGCCCGCACGGTGGGATACCGTCGCGCGCGCGGTCGTGCTCCGCGACTCTCTCGGATCGAAGACGCTGATTCTCGGCAACGGAGATATAAAAGATATAGCTGATGCGCGCGCGAAAGTTATTGCGGCGAAATGCGACGGAGCGATGCTCGGCCGCGCAATCTACGGAAATCCGTGGCTTTTTGCGGAGCGTGCAGAGGCGCCGGCGCGCGAGGAAAAAATCAAAGCACTTCTTGAACACCTCACACTCTTCGAAGAACTCCTCGGCACCACAACGAATTACGCGACGATGAAAAAGCACTTCAAGGCTTATATCTCAGGCTGGGAGGGCGCCAAGGAACTACGCATCCGGCTCATGGAAACAACGTCAATCGGCGGCGCGCAAGCTATTTTGACCGATGGTATACTCTCGGAATGAAGAAAGAGGTGCGACACGCGACGCTCTATCGCGCTTACCGGCCCGCGGGTTTTAAGGATGTGCGGGGTCAGGGGCACGTCGTAGACGTGCTCGCGAAAGCCATCAAAAACAACAAACCCGCGCATGCCTATCTTTTTGCCGGCGGGCGTGGGACAGGGAAGACGTCGGTAGCCAGAATTCTCGCGCGCGAGCTTGGAG
>CALRFU010000005.1 GCA_943356775.1 Candidatus Nomurabacteria bacterium | reverse complement strand
AGTCTCGGCGCGCGATTTCTTACAGCGGAGGAAGCAAAAGAAGCCTTAAAGGAATGGCTTTCAGTGGAATTTTCCGGAGAAGAGCGGCACGCCCGCCGCATCCGGGCAATAGACGCCGTCGCTTAGGGGGTATCCCCACTCGTTCCCCCTCCGCTCCATGTACAGCCGGTGAGGGGCGGCGTATACTTGCCCCATGGGTGATTTACGTTTTGATAGCGATGGGGATGAATTTACCCGCTCACCAAGCCAGGACGCGGGGCGAGATTTCACGGGCATGCTTATCACGTGGGGACTCGTCTCTAACCGGCAACAAGCAGAGGCCGTGATGATAGGTCTCGCTATCATGATTGCCGTCATAGCGTTCTTTGTGTACCGTAGTACTGCCGTTTAAGGGGTAGTAAAATTTCATTGCGTGGCTATATCATTTCGATTCCATAAATATATGAACAAACAGATGAAGGTGCGGAGCAGCAAAGGTTTCACTCTTATTGAGTTGCTTGTCGTCATCGCAATCATCGGACTTCTTTCTTCAGTCATTCTCGCGTCATTGAACAACGCTCGCAACAAAGGAGCTGATGCGGCAATAAAGTCGCAGCTTAAGAGTTTGCAATCTCAGGCCGAAATCGTGTATGACAATGCAGTGCCGAATAGTTATGAAGGAGTCTGCGAGGACGCAAATATAGTTCTTCAGGTTACGGGAGCAAAGAATTCCGGCGGAGCAACGATACTCAGCTTCACAGATTCCACGGCATCGGTACACGATACGACGGCCGTCTGTCATGATTCCGCCGATGCGTATGCTATCGAAGTCCCTCTCAAGACCACCAATACCTCTTCGTATTGTGTCGACAGCGACGGCAAGACCGAGATTACGACATCTGTACTTGCCGCTAATACATACGTTTGTCCGTAATGCGTAGCGCATGATTGAGATATTCCCGACTGCGGTACCTGCAGATATTGAGGAGCTGGCAGAACGAGCCGCTTTCGTTCGAAAATTCTCAAACCTTTTTCACATCGACGCCGATGACGGAATTCTTACGCCAATCGTATGTTGGCCGTATACGGCAAAGGGGGAATTCGGCACCGTTGACCTTAGTACAGCGAACGGATTAGAAGTCGAAGTTCATTTAATGGTACACGATCCGCGCGAGATAGGTCGTGCATTCGCGCGCGCGGGCGCGCGTGCGGTGTTCGGACACGTCGAGACATTTCGTGACGTGGAAGACGCGCGAGAAACGCTCAATTCTTGGAAAGCCGCAGGTGCTCGTGAAGCGGGATTCGCCGTATTATTCGACACACCGCTTGAGACGCTCGATCCATTTATTCCGCTCTGTGATTTTCTTTGTTTTATGTCGTCGCCACGGATAGGGGCGCAAGGTGCGCAATTTGACCCGCGTGTAATAGAGCGGATACGTGCAACCAAGAAAAAATATCCCACGCTGCAACTCGAAGTTGATATCGGAGTGTCGGAAAAGACGATAGCTGAACTGGCGCGCGCCGGAGTTACTCGGTTCGCGGCCGGTTCCTCCATCGCAAAAGCCGCAGATCCCAAAATTGCGTACGAAAATCTAAAAACCATCGCTGAAAATGCGTTAGAATGATGCAATGGAGCTGTTGACCGACGAACAAATACGCGAGCTTGGAGAGCATGCGCACGATATTCGTGTGACCATCATCGAGATGCTCGTCGCGGCGGGTTCGGGACACACGGCCGGTCCTTTAGGTATGGCGGACATTTTTGCGGCGCTCTACTTCCGTATCTTAAAACACGATCCCAAAAATCCAGATTGGGCCGAGCGCGATAGACTCATACTTTCCAACGGCCATATCGTTCCCGTCCGTTATGCGGCGATGGCGCATGCGGGCTATTTCCCGGTAGAAGAATGTTTGACCCTCCGAAAGTTCAAAAGTCGACTCCAAGGGCACCCCGAACGCGACATGTTGCCTGGTATGGAAACCACCTCAGGGCCGCTCGGCTCAGGAGTATCGCAGGCGTCTGGCTACGCGTACGCCGCGCGCATGGATGGGAAAGACTTTCGCGTTTTCTGTGCAACGTCTGACGGGGAGCATGAAGAGGGAAATACCTGGGAAGGAATAATGTTCGCCGGCAAGTACCGATTGAGCAATCTCACCGTCATCATGGACCGCAACAACATCCAGATAGATGGCAATACCGAAGACATCATGCCGCTCGAGCCTTTGCGTGATAAATATGAGGCGTTCAATTGGCATGTCATCGAAGTGGATGGGCACAACATCCCCCAATTCATCGCCGCGTGCGACGAGGCAAGGGCCATTCGTGAAAAACCGACGATGATCCTTGCGCACACAATTCCCGGCAAAGGTATTCGCGAAATAGAAGGCGATTATCGCTGGCATGGTACGCCGCCAGGCAAAGGCCCGACTGATAAAATTCCTGCTGATAAACAAGCCGAGGCGTTTTTGGAAGAGCTGCGTACTAAATAATATGTTGAACCCAGACGCAAAACTCGCAGAGAATATTTTTGACAAGCCCGCGATGGCCTCCACACGCGAGGGCTTTGGCAAGGGCGCGGTCGAAGCGGGCACGGCCGACGAGCGCGTCGTCGTGCTCACAGCTGACCTTGCTGAATCCACTCAAGCGCATCATTTTCAAAAGGCATTTCCTCTGCGCTTCATCCAGTGCGGCGTCGCCGAGCAAAACATGGCGACGGTCGCAGCGGGCATGGCACTCTATGGGAAAATCCCTTTCATCACCTCGTATGCGGCATTCAACCCTGGGAGGAATTGGGAGCAGATACGCACGACGATCGGCATCAACAACGTTCCCGTCATCGTTTGCGGTATGCACGCGGGCGTTTCCGTCGGCCCCGATGGCGCCACACATCAGGCACTTGAAGACATGGCACTCATGCGTTCCATTCCGCACTTTACTGTGATTTCTGCATGCGATTCAGAAGAAGGACGTAAGGCGACGGTCGCTGCCGCGAAGCTCGGGAAGCCCGTCTATATGCGGTGGGGGCGCGACAAGACACCGATTATGACAACGCCTGATACGCCCTTTGAGATAGGGAAGGCAAATGTCGTGTGGAAACCCTTCGACGATGCTCAGGGCAAGTCAGTTACGCCACAGGTAGCTATTTTTGCGACCGGGCACCTTCTCTATCAGTCGCTCGTCGCTGCGCGGCAGCTCGAAGGAGAAGGCGTCGCCGTCTCGGTCACCAATGTGCACACGATAAAACCGCTCGATACAGAAACGATTCTTCGTGAAGCGCGTGCGGCGGGTGCCGTCGTCACCGTTGAAGAACACCAGATAATGGGCGGTTTTGGCTCAGCGATTGCCGAATTGCTCGCACAAGAATGCCCTTTGCCGATTGAATTTATCGGCATGCACGACCAATTCGGACAATCAGGCGAACCCAAGGAATTGATAGAGCACTACGGCATGGGCTCCTCGCACATCGTAGAGGCAGTGAAAAAAGTGATTGTGCGGAAGTGACTTTTCTAGAGTTGTGTCGCTCGGAAATCCGCGGGGCGCTTGGCGTACCATTCTTCTATCTCCGCGCGGGTGAGGAGTTTGGTCTGTGCGCCGATTCCCTGCACGACGGAGGCGGCGTTGATGACGCCACGCAAGAGCGCTTCGCCCGCCGGCAATCCCAAGTGGATGAACGAAACGGTGGTGGATGCGGTCGCATCTCCTGCGCCTGTGCGCGAAACTGGTGGTGCGGGGTCTGGATACATTGGGACATGCCATGCTCCGCTTTCATCGAGGATGTTCGAGCCGTTTGGTCCGTCGGTGACGACGACTGTCTTTGGCCCAAGCACGCGCAAGCCCTCCATAAGCTTTTTGATATCGGTTTCCTGGGTCTTTAGTATTGTCTGCGCTTCTTCTTTGTTGCAGAAGAATATCTCAGTCACCGCATATACATCCTTGAGCTCTTCTGCGCCGAGCTTTATTTGGAACGTCCCGGGCTGGAAGGCGAGTTTGGTTTCTGGATGCTCGGCACAATATCTCGCTACCTCATGATGAAATTCCTTGGCGCTTTCACCGAGTGAAGTGAGATAGATATAGCGGGGTGGCTCCGAGAAAGCGGGCAGCGCGTATTTAAAGGGCGTTTGTTTTACCAGAATCGTACGCTCTGCACCAAACATGAGGACGTAATGATAATTGGTAGCAAGCCCTTTTTGCGTCTCCACGTATTCATCCGATACGCCGTTGCCTTTGAGCGTTTCCCGGCAGTGTACGCCGTTCTCGTCATCACCCACGCGCGCGATAAGTGCCGAAGAAAGCCCGATGCGCTGAGCAGAAACGGCGGCGTTCGCCGCGTTGCCCACTGCGCGAATCTCAATCATTTCTTCGAAGGGGACTTTGTCCGCGAAGCGCACGCACAGTTGGCGCGTGCCGTGATTCATGAGCTCTTCGGCGTCCCTCAATTTTATAAAAGCGTCTGTCGTAATGTCGCCGATGGCGACGAAATCGTATTTCATGTGATTTTGCGAAATTATGCCGCGTACCGTCCTTTGAAACGCGGCCCCTTATTTTAGCACGCCGCCGCAGCTACGCCGTTGAACTTTCCCTCCGATGAATAGTGGATAGAATCACCACTACTATATGTAACAGCATCTCTTATGTTTGCTGCGCGAGGTTCCTCGGCGTAGCTGCGGCGGCGTGCTTTTAGTTGCGTGGTGAAGGAAAATAGGTATACTGCTGCCCATGTTAACGCTTGAAGTCAAAGCTCGCGTGGAAAACGAATCCGCAGATACGCTGCGCAAGAATGGCGCCGTACCGGCCGTTTTTTACGGTCCAAAAGAAGCTGCAACAGCTATTTCTATTGATGCACGCAAGCTTGCTTCAGTGTGGCGCGAGGCGGGAGAGACGACCATCGTCACCTTGAAAGGTCTCGGCGAGGATAAGGATACACTCATTCATGATACGCAATTCCATCCGGTAAACGGTCAACTTTTGCACGCGGATTTCTATGTTCTCGAGAAAGGCAAGAAAATCAATATAAGCGTACCGCTCGAATTCGAGGGAACTGCTCCGGCGGAAAAATCCGGACACATCATTGTGAAAGCTCTCCACGAGGTTGAGATTGAAGTTGCAGCTGCCGAGCTTCCTCACCACCTTCCTGTCGACCTCACCAAGCTCGTGAATGTCGGTGATCACATTACGGCCGATCAAATCGTACTTCCTCCGAGCGCGACACTTGTCACGGATGCCGAAGAAATAGTTGCATCCGTTACTGAATTTAAGGAAGAGTCTGAGGAAATAACTCCGGCTCCTGAGACCATCATTACGACCGAAAAAGTAGCGGAAGCGGGTGGAGATGAAGCCGCATCCACAAAAGGGGAAAAGAAGGAATAGACCGTCTGCTATACTTGCAGATTATGCGTCCCGGTCCCATGCGGATTAGTTTTTTTGTTGTGCTCGTATGCGCGGGGCTTATGCTCATGCCTCACGGCGTGGGAGCCGCGACAAGTGTCGAAGAGCGTGCCGCTCTTCAAGCGCAGCTTGACCAGATAGAAAAAGATATTGCCAACAATCAGGGCACCTTGAGCACTTTGCAGGCGGAGCGCACTACGCTCGAGCGCGATATTAAAATACTCGACAATAAGATACGCATTGCGCAGCTCAATATAAAACAGAGTGATCTTGCGCTCTCCCAGATCAAGGGGAATATCACCGAAAAGCTGAAGGCAATCGTACAAATCGACGCAAAAGTCGCCCGCAGCGAGGAATCACTCGCGCAGCTCCTGCGGCGTACCCGTGAAATCGACGACGTTTCCCTCACGCAACTCGCGCTCGGCGAGAGCCTCGAAGAATTCTTTCAGGATATAGACGACTTCCAGTCGATACAAAAAGCGCTCGGGGAGTCTTTCATCGAAATGGCGGCTTTGCGCCAGGATCTTTCGGGCCATAAGGCGGCACTCGAAGACAAAGAGGACGAGGCGAAGAAGGTGAGACAGGTGCAGGTCTTGGCGAAGCAGGCGGTGCTTGAAGACGAGAAGAAAAAGCAATCTATTCTCTCCGCAACGAAGGGTCAGGAAAAGACCTATCAGCAACTGATAACGGAAAAGAAAAAACAGGCGGGTGCAATCCGCGCGGCGCTCTTCGGCCTGCGGGACGCTGGCGCCATTCCGTTCGGTACCGCGTACCAATATGCCAAAGAGGCATCGGAGCAAACGGGAGTCCGCCCCGCTCTCATTCTGGGAGTTCTCCGGCAGGAGACAAACCTGGGTGAGAATGTGGGACTGTGTTTGCTCACCAATTCTCCCAACAAGGGCGACGGCAAAGGAAAGAATACTGGACGGGCTTTTAATCAGGTTATGAAAGGCTCGCGTGATGTCGATCCCTTTATGGCAGTCACCGCCGAGCTCGGTCTCGACCCGTTCGCACAAGTCGTATCGTGTCCACAGTCAAGCGGCTATGGAGGGGCTATGGGACCCGCACAATTTATTCCGTCCACCTGGATGCTTTACAAGGACAGGCTTGCGGATACCACCGGACAAAATCCGCCCAATCCGTGGAGTGCGCGCACCGCGATATTCGCGACCGCACTCCTCATGGCCGACAACGGCGCGGACGGAAGAACGCGCGCGTCGGAGCGGCTTGCCGCACTCCGCTACTTTGCCGGGTGGGGCAACGCTTCGAGGCCGGCGTACGCGTTCTACGGCAACGGCGTCATGGGATACGCCGACGAGTATCAAGCGGATATTGATATTCTCGAAGGTAAGTAGTAATAGAGGAAAATCTCCCCCCAAGGGGACTGCTGTTTGTAACCAATCGCTTCGCTCTTGGACAAACAGGGAGCTTGTATTTCGGCTCGGTTTGAGGTATTGTTGCATCGCTATGAAAAAAGACATTCATCCGGACTCATACCGACAGGTTATCTTCGAGGATTCGACCTCGGGGAAGCGTTTTTTGATTGGTTCTACGATAGATACGCATAAGACCGACAAGTGGGACGACGGTAAAGAGTACCCTGTCTTCCAGGTTGAAATCTCAAGCGCATCACACCCTTTTTACACGGGTACTGCCAAGACCATCGACACCGCAGGGCGCGTCGACAAATTCAAGAAACGCGCAGCTTCCACGAAGGTAAAAAATACAAAGAAATAACGTTACTCTACGACCGAGCCCCGCATAAGCGGGGCTCGGCGTTATACTTACGCTATGGCGGAAAAAAAGAAAATAAATCTTGAGGAATACGCGGACGATAATCGCGTCTCTTTCCTTATTACCGAATGGAACCGTCTTTCACAAGCGGAAAAAGATGCGGAGGAGTTGATTGAGGTGGACCCCGCAATGAAAGAGCTTGCGGAGAAAGAGCTTAGTGATATTGAAAGCCAAAAAAGCGTTCTGATGGGTCAGATAGAGTCTATCGTCGGAGGTGACAACGAGCGCGAATGGCCGAATGAGGTAGTCGTCGAAGTGCGTGCCGGAGTCGGCGGTGACGAAGCCGCACTCTTTGCAGAAGAGCTCGCCGCAATGTATTTGAAATATGCGGAGACCAGGGGATGGAATTCAAAGGCTCTCGACGAATCGCGCAGCAGCCTGGGCGGGTACAAGGAGGCGCAGTTTGAAATAAAAGGGAGAGATGTCTATCGCACACTACAATACGAAACGGGCGTACACCGCGTGCAACGTGTTCCGGCTACAGAGAAGGCCGGACGCACCCACACGTCGACTGCTTCTGTCGCGATTCTTCCGATATACAAACGCACCAAGATTGTAATAAATCCGTCCGACCTTGAGGTAGAGACGTCGCGCTCGGGCGGCGCCGGCGGGCAAAACGTCAACAAGGTAGAGACCGCCGTCCGCATCGTCCACTTGCCGACGGGCATCGACGTGAAATGTACATCCGAGCGCTCACAGGCGCAGAACAAGGAGAAGGCGATGACATTGCTGATAAGCCGTATTCAACAGAAGCAGGATGAGCGTGAGGCACGCGAGCGAGCGGCGGATCGCAAGGCGCAAGTCGGGACCGGCGACCGCTCCGAGAAGATACGTACCTACAATTTTCCTCAAGACCGCGTGACCGACCACCGCATCAAGGAATCGTGGTCCAACGTACCGAAGATTATGGCCGGGGGTATCGAGCCGATTCTCCAGGCGCTTGAGAAGGCGGAAAAAGGAGAGAGTGTTGCAGCCTAATCCCACACCAAAAATCTCACCCTTTATCTTGAGGAGACTTTCCTCGTTCCCTGATTTTGGTACGGGACTCCGCCCCACAAGCTTGCTTGTGGGGCTCCGTTTTGTTAGTATCTCCCGCACATGACAATATCTGATATTAAGACGCTTTTTGAGGCAGGTGCGCATTTCGGCTACGTCCGCGCGCGCCGGCACCCGACAGCTTCGCCGTTTCTTTTCGGCACAAAAGACCGCACTGATATTTTTGACCTTGAGGAGACGACCAAACGGCTCGACGCGGCCTGCGCGTTCGTTACGTCCATTGTGGCGGCCGGTAAGCAGGTTGTTTTCATCGGCGGTAAGCACGAGGCTACTGGCATTGTGAAAGATGTCGCGGAGCGCGTAGGGGCTCCGTACGTCGCGGGACGCTGGATCGGGGGCACGCTCACCAATTTCAAGAACATCCGAAAGCGAATCGACCGTCTCGAGCAGCTCATGAGCGAGCGGGCGAGCGGCGCACTCGAGAAGTACACAAAGCGCGAGCGTCTTATGATTGACCGCGAAATAACCGAACTCCTCGGGCGTTTCGGCGGTCTCGTAAAAATGACCGACCTTCCCGCCGCCCTTTTCATCGTCGATACGCGTCACGAGAAAACCGCGGTATTGGAAGCCAACCAGCTCAAGATTCCCGTTATCGGACTCTCCAGCTCTGATTGCGATTTCTCGCTCACACAGTACCCGGTTCCGGGAAATGACACGTCTGTGCGTTCGATTGCGCTCGTCACAAACGCGATAGGAGAGGGCTACGCCGAGGGCAAATCAGCAGCCGCTGCGGCGAAGAGCGCTCCGGCAAACGCAAAGACAGCGGAAGGGAAGTAACCCTCGGATGAGTTTATACGTTATACTGAGAGAGAAATTTTTCATATGGTAACTACTGAAGAAATAAAAGAGCTTCGCGACCAGACAGGTGTCGCTATTATGCAGTGTAAGAAAGCCTTGGAAGAAGCCGGCGGCGACATCGAGAAGGCAAAGGTCATTCTACGCAAAATAAGCTCAGTCATCGCTGCGAAGAAGTCAGACAGAGCACTCGGGGCAGGTGTCGCTGCGGCGTACATCCATGCGGGAGGAACGGTTGTGGGTGCGGTGGTGCTTGGCTGCGAGACCGACTTCGTCTCAAAGAACGAGGAATTTTCTAAACTTGCCTACGGTATCGCAATGCATGTTGCCGCGATGGGTCCGCAATTCACCTCGCGCGATGACATCAAAGACGCTGATTTGAAAGCGGCACGTGAGGTATTCGCAGAAGAGGCCGCCAAGGTTCCAGAAGCGGCACGCGCAAAGGCCATTGAGGGGAAGGTGGACAGCTATTTGCGCGACCGCGTGCTTCTCGAGCAGCCGTTTGTAAAAGACTCAAGCATTACCGTGGGGGGACTCATTGATTCCGCGGTGCAAAAGTTTGGTGAGAAAATAGTCGTTGTGCGTTTTGAACGGCTTTCCGTCAAATAGCATAGTATGACGCTTGCAATTGCCGTCTTTTCTATTTCACTCCTGTCCATCATCCTCCTGTTTGCTCTCAAGAGCTGGGAAATACGCCGAGAGCGCGTCTTCTTTCCCGTGCTGCGACAGAAGGCTGATGTCCGCGCTCTTCAGATCAAAGAATTGCTTGATGCCGCGCGCTTGGACCTCTCGAAGATTCCCCCCGGAGCAGTCCGTTTGTCGCGCATCGGCATTCACCAGTTTGCCCTCGGATTTGCCGCTTTCGCGCGTAAGGCCGAGAGGTATGCGCATCAGGTCGCGGACCTCGTGTCTTACAAGCACCGTTTTGAGAAGCGGGATACGCGCTCGGAATTTCTAAAGAAGGTAGCGGAGCACAAGAGCGGGGGTGTGGATGACTCCGGTGACTCCACCACGGAACAGTAAGTTCGTATCATTCGTAAAAAGCGGGAATATCTGATATTCTCACGTTGTTCCTCACGAAGCCGCTTTAGCTCAGTTGGTAGAGCAACTCTTTTGTAAAGAGAAGGTCCCCAGTTCGAATCTGGGAAGCGGCTCAAGTGTAACCCTCGATACACACTTATAACCATGGATCCAAAAGACACATACTGGTATTTACACGTCGGACGGGCAAGCGACCTTACGGGGCGCGACCGCGTCATCTACAGGCTTTTCGAGATGTTGCCGGGGATTCTCTCACTTGCCACGCTCCTCTTGTTCATCATCCTGTCTTTCAAGAAGCCTGTGTGGGCGGCGTACCTCACGATTATCTTCTCTGTTTATTGGCTTCTCAAAACCGTCTACTTGTCGGCGCATTTGCGGCACAACTTTAAGCGCGTACAACATAATTTGAGCATCGACTGGAATGACCGTCTCAAAAATCTTTCCCACCAAGACATCACCCATCTCGTCATCTTTCCTTTCTATACAGAAGGATACGAAGTGGTCGCAGAGAGTGTAAAAGGTCTGCTTGCGTCAAAATACGACCACAAGCGCATTGCCGTTGTCATCGCCGCAGAAGAACGGGCCGGGAAGGCGCAGCGTGCCGTCGCGGACCGCATCGCGGCTGATTTCGGAAGTCACTTCGGAGCTTTTATTGTGACCGAACATCCCGCCAACCTCCCCGGAGAAATACCCGGCAAAGGCTCCAACATTTCATACGCCGCTGAAGAAGCCCGCACACGGATACTCGATGCACACAATATTCCGTACGAAAGAACCATCGTTTCCGCGTTCGATATCGACACGGTCGTCTATCCGCAATACTTCGGGTGCCTCACGTGGCATTTCTTGACGTCGGAGCGGCCGGGGCGCACCTCGTTCCAGCCCATACCGCTTTACAACAACAACATCTGGGATGCACCCATGCTCTCGCGCGTTATTGCGTATTCGAGCTCCTTCTGGCAGATGATTCAACAGGAGCGTCCCGAGCGCCTTGCGACCTTCTCTTCTCACGCGATACCGTTCAAGCCTTTGCGGGAAGTCGGGTATTGGCAGAAAAATGTTGTATCCGAGGACTCCCGTATCTTTTGGAATCTCTTCGTCCGCTACGATGGCGACTACGACGTTGTACCGATGGCGTACCCTGTTTCTATGGATGCCAACGTCGCATCGAATTTCTGGGGTACCGCGAAAAATATTTACCTCCAACACCGCCGGTGGACGTACGGAGCCGAAAATATCCCTTACATTCTTTTTGCATTTATCAAGAACCCCCGGATACCATTCGGCAAAAAGGTACGCGCGGCGTTTGTGCAGATTGAAGGCTTCTGGTCACTGACGACGAACCCGCTCGTGCTCTTCGCTGTGGGCTGGTTGCCGCTTATCGTGGGCGGCCGCGCGTTCAATGCGACCGTTCTCTCATATAATCTGCCGCTTGTCGCAAAGGGGTTTCTCACCGCATCCCTTTTCGGACTTCTTGTGTCCGCGGCCATAGCTATGCGGCTGGTGCCCGAGCGCCCAAATGAAAAGACCCGGTTCCACAGCCTCATGCACTTCCTCCAGTGGATACTGGTCCCTATGACCATGGTCATCTTCAGTGCGATACCGGGTCTCGATGCGCAAATGCGCTTGATGTTCGGTCGCTACTTGGGCTTTTGGGTGACTCCAAAATCGCGTAAGTTGAGTGCGCCGAAAAGTCAGTAGGACCACTTTTTAGTACCCGCCGTCTTGGGAGTATACTGTTCCGCATGCAACCATTGTCTAAACGCCGTCGCCGTCTCTATCTCTACGGGCTCGTTACGGTGTTCGTTCTGTGTCTTCCCGTCGTGATGTTCTACGCCAATGGTTACCGATTTAAGAGTGGAGTAGGGTTTGTGCGTACGGGGAGCATCATTATCTCCATTTCAAAAAGCGATGCGCTCCTCTCCCTCAATGGCGCAGAAATCGGGACATCCGGTTTCCTTCGACACAATTTTTATGTAGACAATCTGGCGCCGGGCCAGTATCAGGTACTTGTGACGCGCGAGGGAGAACATCCGTGGCACCGTACGCTCGTCGTTGAACCAGAGCTTGTCACAGACGCGCAAGCGTTTCTCGTACCACTTGAGATTACCTCTGTACGGCTAGTGGATGTCGCCAAGGTAGCTTCCTCGACGATTGCAACATCGACGAAGGCGACCCCGCACCTCACCTATGAGTCCTATAAAAAGGCATTCCTGCCGTCGAGCGCAACTTCGACACCGACCGAGCCGCTTCACAAGCCGACGAACGAGGTCATCGCGATCCAGAAGGGAAATGTCTCAGTGCTCTGGACAGACGCAGGCGTTCTTCCTCCGAGCCGCTTTTGTCGTGGACCGTCTACCTGTAGTACTGAAATCCTCATTGAGAGCGGGAAGCAGAATACAATTAGTGCGGAATTTTTCGGCGGCGGTGTCGTGTATACGACTAAAGAGGGAGGAGTTTTTCTCGAAGAGATAGATATCCGTCCCGAGCCGCTCTCGATACAGCTCTATCCCGTGCGCGGAGCGGATTTCCGTATCGTCGGCGGGCACCTCATCGTGAAGGACGGCACCGCACTCTACGAGATAACAGGACTCTAGTATACTGAGCGGCTATGAAGCCTGGGAGCATTCATCCAATCTCATCCCTTATTCGCGAGGCCAACCGGATCTTTTTCGATATGGGATTCACCTTCGCCGAAGGTCCACTTCTTGAGACCGAATGGTACAACTTCGACGCGCTGAATGTGCCGAAGGACCATCCCGCTAGAGACATGCAGGACACCTTTTTTATCAAGGATGAACCAGGAATGGTGCTTCGCACGCATACCTCTCCTGTGCAAGTCCGCTACATGGAGGCGCAAATGAAGAAGGGAATTCTTCCGCCATATCGCGTCATCGTGCCGGGTAAAGTTTTTCGCAACGAGGCAACAGACATGACGCATGAGGCCGAGTTTTTCCAAATCGAAGGGTTGGTCGTATCAGACGATACAACACTCGGGCACATGAAATGGAGCATCAATCATTTCCTACAAAAATTGTTCGATGGTATCGAGGTCGAAACCAGATACCGTCCGAGCTTTTTCCCGTTCGTCGAACCGGGGCTTGAAGTGGATATGCGGCTTACAGGCAAAAATGTGCCAGAGAAGTTGCAAGGTCGCTGGGTAGAAATGATGGGAGCGGGAATGGTTCATCCGAATGTATTGAAAAACGCGGGAGTGGACCCTTCGAAATATCGCGGTTTTGCCTTCGGCATGGGATTGGATCGACTTGCGATTCTACGCTGGAGTATCGACGACATTCGTCTCATGCACTCGGCGGATTTGAGATTCATCAATCAATTCTGATATGAAAATCTCACGCGAATGGCTCCAGACATATTTTGTTGCACCGCTACCGGATGCGGCGGTGCTCGGGGACACGCTTACATTCCACGCGTTCGAGATAGAAAGCATAGAAGGAGAAGTTCTTGATGTAAAAGTCACGCCGAATCGCGGGCACGATTGTCTCTCGCATCGCGGTATCGCAAAAGAGCTGTCTGCTATTTTAGACATACCGATGAAGCATGATCCTTTGCGCACGCAGCTTCCCAATACCCCCCTAGGTTCGAAATTGAGTGTGATTGTAGAAGATGTAGGCCGAGCTCCTGTGGGGGCGGCTGCCTATATGACAGGTGTCAAAATCGGACCAAGCCCAGAATGGCTCAAAGCGCGTCTCGAATCTGTGGGGCAACGTTCCATCAACAACGTCGTCGATGCGACGAACTACGTCATGTTCGACATTGGAATGCCGACACATGCGTTTGCAGCGGAAACGTTCAAAGAGGGGGGCGTGGTTCGGTATGGGATACGATGCTCCAAAAAAGGCGAACAATTGGCACTTCTCGGCGGCGCGTCAGTCGAGCTTACGGGTGAAGAAGCCGTCATCATGAATGCCTCGGGTGAAGCGGTAGATATCGGCGGAGTGAAAGGCGGAATGCGTGCAGAGCTAGCAGGGGATACGACCGAAATACTTCTTTCCGCCAGCAAATTCGAGCCAACCCAGACACGCAAAGCGGCACAACGATTCAATCAGCGCACCGAAGCGGCAAAACGGTTCGAGAACGAAATGCCCGACGAGCTCTCTGTATATGGTATCTATGCGGTCACAGAACTCGTTCGCTCCGTCGCAGGCGGAGAGATTGTTGAGTACGGGATTACCCGCGCCCGTCAGTCGACTCAGAGGCATGTGGTCGTTTCGCTCCAACAGATTAATGACACTCTCGGAACAAAACTTGGTGCCGCTGATATTGCCGACGTGTTCAAACGTCTTGACCTCTCACGCATGCAGGAGGGCGAAGTTTTTACCGTCGCCCCATCGTTCGAACGACTCGACCTCGTCATTCCTGAGGATATCGTCGAAGAAGTGGCGCGTATCGTGGGGTACGACAAGATACCCGCGACTGAGCTCGTCACGTTTCCTCAAAAGCCCCAAATTAATGGCAATTTTTATGCGAGCGAGCAAGTACGAGCGGATCTAACTTCGAAGGGATATTCCGAAGTCTTCACGAGTGTTTTTGCTGAGAAAGGGGAGCGTCTTGTCGCAAACAAAGTTGACGGTGTACGTCCATACCTTCGTGCGAATCTTACCGACGGCCTCAAAGATGCCCTGGAGAAAAATTCCCGCAACAAGGATCTGCTCGGCCTCAAGGAAGTTAATGTGTTTGAAATCGGCACCGTGTGGCGCGGAGGAAAGGAGGAAATTATGCTCGGCACTGCCGATAAGGGCGGAGTGAAAGAAGTCCCGCTTGAATCAATCGAGTCTCCTGCATATGAGGATTTACCAATCTCGGGTACCGAACGTTACCAGCCGTTCTCGCGCTATCCGTTCATCGTACGTGATATTGCCCTGTGGACACCGGTGGGGACAGATGCCGAAGATCTCTTGCAAGTTATCCGGAAGGAAGCGGGGTCCTTCGACTCTGCTCAGGATAAAGAGCTTCTGGTACGCAGCGAACTCTTCGACCGATTTGAAAAAGGTGAGAAAGTATCACTCGCATTCCGGCTCGTATTTCAGTCATTTGAGAAAACACTTACTGATGAGGAAGCAAATAAAGTGATGGAAAAGGTCTCTCTGTTTCTCAAGGGCAAAGGTTTCGAAATACGTTGATATAGAGCCGCATTTTTCCCCAAATTCCGCTTCCCAATGCGGTGATTTTCGGGTATACTCAAAGGACTACATATGGCTGAAAAGAAGGCAAAAGCAGCCCCTGAAAAGGCGACAAAACAAGGCTCCTACGGAGCCTCTGACATTACCGTCCTCGAAGGTTTGGAGGCGGTACGCCGGAGGCCGGGCATGTACATCGGCACCACCGGTACCGCGGGCCTCCACCATCTTGTCTGGGAAATCTTCGATAACTCGCGCGACGAGGCCATGGGCGACTTCGCCAATGACATTGAGATAGCGCTCTTGCCCGACAATCGCGTGCGCGTCGCCGACAACGGTCGTGGTATCCCCGTCGAAGTGCACCCCAAGACAAAGGTCTCAACTCTTGAAACCGTACTCACCATACTGCACGCCGGAGGAAAGTTTGGCGGCGAAGGCTACAAAGTGTCCGGAGGTTTGCACGGAGTCGGTGCCGCGGTCGTGAACGCACTCTCGACATACATGCGCGCGGAAGTGCATCGTGACGGCGGACAGTACGTACAGGAGTACAAAATCGGTAAGCCCGTAAGCAAAATCAAGAAAATCGGAACATCCAAAATGCACGGTACGATTATCACTTTCGAACCGGACGCAACGATATTTCCCGACCGCGTCCTGAACTGGGACACGATTGTGGCGCACATGCGCCAACAGGCCTACCTAGTAAAGGGTCTGCGTATTTCAATACTTGACTTGCGGAACGCCGAAAAGGTCAAAGACGAAGATGTGTATTATCTGCGCGAACTCGGGATTGATGCCCCGTCGGTCACCTTCTACTTCGAGGGCGGTTTGCGGAGTCTCGTTTCGTTCCAAAATCATCACCTTGAAGCAGTACACAAGACCGTCTTTTACGTAGAGAAAGAGCAGGACGGCGTACAAGTTGAAATCGCACTGCAGTATGTCGACGACATCACTTCACGCATATCCGCGTTTGCAAACAACATTTACAACGCCGAAGGCGGCACGCACATCACAGGATTCAAGACCGCGCTCACACGCACGCTCAATGCCAAGAACGGCGGCGGCAAAGAGAGCGACAGCTTTACGGGCGATGATGCACTCGAAGGCCTCACGGCTGTGGTGTCGGTAAAATTGCGCGAGATTCAATTCGAAGGTCAGACCAAGGGTAAGTTGGGAAGCGTCGAGGCGCGTGGCGCTACCGAGACCGTCTTCGGTGAGGCGTTCAGCATGTTCCTTGAAGAACACCCTGAAGAGGCACGTGCCATATTCGGCAAGATTACGCTCGCGATGAAGGCGCGTAAGGCCGCAAAAGCCGCCAAAGACAGCATCATGCGTAAGGGGGCGCTCGACGGCATGACGCTTCCGGGGAAGCTCGCCGACTGTCAGACAAAAGACGCTTCAGAATCAGAGCTCTTCATTGTGGAAGGAGATTCGGCGGGTGGTACTGCAAAAATGGGCCGCGACCGCCGCATCCAGGCAATCCTTCCTTTGCGCGGCAAAATACTCAACATCGAACGCGCACGCATCGACAAAATGCTCGCTTCAGAACAAATTCGCAACCTGGTAGTGGCGCTCGGTACCGCAATAGGCGATATCTTCGACGTGACGAAATTGCGCTACCACAAAATCATTATCGCGACCGATGCCGACGTGGACGGCGCACACATCCGCACGCTTTTGCTCACGCTCATGTACCGCCACTTCCGCCCGGTCATAGACGGGGGATTCCTCTACATCGCACAGCCGCCGCTCTTCAAGGTGCGCAAAGGCAAAGAAGTGCATTACGCATATTCCGATGAGGAACGCATCAAGCTCGTCGGCAAGGATATGCCGCTCGAGGAAGCAGAGCCGGAGGGAGAGCCGGAGACCGAAGAAGTCGAAGAGGAGACAAAGGCGAAGAAATCTCCGAAAGTATCCGTCCAGCGCTACAAAGGTCTGGGAGAAATGAACTCAGATGAATTATGGGAGACCACTATGGACCCTACCCGCCGCATTCTCTTACAGGTGAACATAGGAGACGCTCAAGAGGCCGACATGGTCTTCGATATGCTCATGGGTACCGATGTCCCTGCACGCAAGTCATTCATCCAGTCACACGCGAAAGAAGCGACCCTGGACATTTAGTCCAGGTGTGGAATTCCTGGGGCAATCAATCCTGAAGAAAGGTATACTATAATTACGCTATAGCGTAGATATAGTATATGGGTGTCATCGAAGAATCTGGAAGAAAAAGGAAGCGAAGGCGGGATTTTAAATATGCAATTCTAACTCTTGCAAAAACATCAGCACTTGTCGGTATTACTGTGATGGCTCCAAACGTACCCCAAGCACTTCAAAAAATGGGGCTCCTACCGAATGCGCTTCAGAGTAGAAGCACCATTGGGCGGGCACGACGACTACTATTGGAAAAAGGACTCCTTTCGAAAAAAGATGGAAAACTCCAATTGACCAATAAAGGTTCATCGGTTTTAGCAATCCTCGAGTCGCAATACTCAATAAAAAAGCCTTCTCGCTGGGATGGTAGGTGGCGAGTCCTCATCTTCGATGTGCCTGAATACCGAAAGGCAGTTCGAGACAAAATCCGCCGCACACTTATGCATATCGGGTTCGTAAGACTTCAGGACAGCGTGTGGGTGTACCCATACGACTGTGAAGATCTGATAACTCTTTTAAAGGCTGACTTCAAAATCGGGAAAGACGTAATCTACATGATAGTTGATGAACTTGAGGGGGACGCAAGGCTCAGGAGAGAATTTGGTTTCAAAAAGTCCACTTAAGGCATCTATACTATATCTACGCTATAGCGTAAAGATAGTATAGGTAAGAAATGTGGGAAAGGATTTATACAAAATACAAAAGAAACAAAAGTAAAGAGCCGCATACTGTGGCGGCTAGTTTCGTTTTGCAATTCACCACAGATTAGTACACGTACGGGTACGGTGAATATTGCTGCGGATAGGTTTGGTAGGTCTGCTGCACGTATGGCATCGAGATTTGCTGAGAGGCGTAGTTGTTGGCGGCGCTCAATTCGTTTTTTGAATTCGTAGGGTCAACGACGACGCTGAAGATGCCTGATACCGCTTGCGAGAAGCGGAGCGTGTTGACGATGTGGTCACCCGGAGCAAGTGAGCTTTGGGAAGGTGATTGATAGAGATATCCCGTCGCTGTCGGCAATTGTGCTGTGAAGGAGTAGACACTCGTCGAGCTCAGTCCTTCGTTGCCGATATCGAATGTCGCGATGGCTCCCCCTGAACCATCCGGAACGACGGAGAGTATCTGTACCGAGAGGTCGGTCGGACCTGTCGCAACTGGTGCTATCGGAATCACGGGTGTTACCACCGAGGGGGTCGTTGTTGCAGGCCGCACGACCGCCGGAGTTGCGGCGGCGATAGGATTCACGGTGACCGTGGCGTTTCCTTGTACTTGCGGAGATGTGGTCGCGCTCGGGATAAAGACAATGGTGAGGGGGACGCTCGTCGAGGTGGTGCCCGAGAGCTGCGGAGTTACCATGAGACTATTGTTGGCCGTCGCGACGGTGAAGGCCGCGCCACACGGGACGGTATCCAGTGTGCCGCCCGCGCCCGCGGTCTGAAAGTGGAGCACGTCTTTGCACTGATACAAAAATGCGTACGTGCCTTGCTCGGAGGTGCTGTACTTCCACGTTATTGCGAATGCGGTGCCCGAGGTTACGTTTTCAGGTGCCTCGACGGTAATGGTCTGCGATCCTCCTCCGAAAAGGGAAGAGAACCACGGCATGCCGAGAGTTGCGATATGGAAGAGTCCCCAGAGCACGATAACGATAACGATGATGAAGCCCACGATTGCGAGCGCGTTGGAGACGAGGCTCGCCTTCGGCTCGCCGTGAGTGTGTACGTATGCCGAATGCTTGGGATCCGTATTTAAGGCGTCTGCCATAGTTTCAATATATTTCCATATATATGCACCCTTGTCAATCCCTTCTTGGGGAGAAGGAGGTGTCTTGACAGAGAGCAATTTATAGTGTATTATTCAGATTCCTACGAGCTATATGAATACACCTAAAAGCTCTCAAAAACCGCCTAAACGCGTCTTTTTTGCCGCGGTTGTGCTGGTTTTCTTCTGTACCGTAAGCGCCGCTGATTCGGTCGGTTTTGTCCCCAGCTACATCGATGGTTCAACTTCCTTCGACTTTGCTCAGGATAAATCGCTCACCGGACAGGTCAGGCTTTCGGACTTGCCGCAGTTGGCTGAATCTCCCGCACTACCACAAGGAGTTCTCCCCGAGCGCATCCGGAGCGCCGCTATCGGTCTCGATGTCGTCGTCCAAAACCCTGATACGCGTGACCTCGCGGTTCTTGATGCCGCTATTCTCAAAGGTCCCGCACGCTACGTCGACTCGGCGAAGCTTGGGAACCCTGGCAACATGCTTATCTTCGCGCACTCGTCCAACTACGCTGTTGTCCGCAATCAAATGTTTAAGGCGTTCAATAATATCTCAAAATTGAAGCCGGGCGATTCTATCTCCGTCCTAGGCGGCGGTGTTGAATATCTCTACTCGGTTACATCTGTCCGCAAAGCGGATGTGCAGGACGCCACCATCGACATCTCACCGACCCAGGGCACCAAGCTTACCCTCACGACCTGCGATGTCCTTACAGGCAAAAGTGCACGCTTTATCGTCGAAGCCGACTTCGTCGGCATCGTGCCGCGCTCATAATAAACTATGAAAAAAACACTCGTTACCTTTTTGGTTATGTTCGGAGCAAGCTTCGGTCCCTACACCTATGCTGCAGTGTATGTGTATGAGCCAGTGGCATACCCGGCCTCGGTGGCGCGTCCCGCATTAGTCGCGCGTCCTGCAACTGTCGGGTATCCCATCGGTGTCGGCTACGGCGTCACGGTCGCACGAGGAGTGAATGTGGGGTATGGCGTGAGCGTCGCCCGTCCCGTCTCAATCGGCTATCCTATTGGTATCGGCTATCCGGTACATGTCGCGCATCCCGTTGAAGTTGCACACGCGGTAGACATCGCGCACGTTGTCGATATCGCCCGCGCCGTCGATCTCTACGGACCGGGCAAGCTTTTTGCACTCGTGAGCGTCGGTAGGGCAGTGGAGGTTGGTCACGCGGTAGACATCGCACGGCCGGTCTCAATCGCTCGTCCCGTCTCCATAGCCCGTCCTGTTGAAGTCGCACACGTGATAGAGATAGCCCACGCGGTCACATTCGCAAAATAACAGGCTTTCGGAAAAGGTTTGAATTTTTCTGAGTACGTGGTACTCATGTCAGACGCCCCAGAGCGTGGTGCTCATACGGGTTGTTCTCAAAAGGGATCAAACAATGGCTAGTTTCGAAGGCTTTAAGAAGGGATGTCGAAAGACATTCCGGGTTATCGGCATCGTCCGTCCGGTGTTCCCGCTCGCCATGATGGGAGTGGGTGCGCTTATTCCGGTGTTGCAGGTTCCGGTTGCGATGCCGGACAACAACGGACTGTGGCTCGCGCTCGCGATCTCAACCGGATTCATTCTGGTTTGGCTCGCTGCAGAGACCTATACCGTAGTCGACCGTAAGACCTCGGTGGGGCACCTGCAGTGGGACGACTTCGTCAGCCTCGTCATGGCCGTAGCGCTCACAGAATGGCATGGACGGCTTGTCGCGAGTGGCAGTCTCGAGTGGTGGTTCGTTCTGCCGTGGCTCGCGGCGCTCCTCGATGCGGTACTGTCCGGGGCGTTTGCCATCAACAACGCTGCCCAGAAGCCTATCGTCCAGCAGCAGTCCTGAATGGCTCGGGACGTGAATCATGAACGGCGGGTTCCACACCCGCCGTTTTCGTTTTATATGGCTAACAATAAAGACAATGGGGGACTTGACTTTTATCTATTTTTGATGTATCATTCAAATATGCCGTTCAAACTCCGATGGGGAGTTTGCGGCAGCGCACAGGGAGAAAACCAATGCGCCAGTTCGTTCTTTCACTCGCCGGTCTCGCAATCGCAACTGCCTTCTCGCTTGCCCCCGTTCCGGCTTTGGCTGGGTGCGGCATCCACCAGGGTGGCGAATGCGGGCGGGATGCGATTTTCCGCCCCGGCGAACCCCGGTGGGGAAGTCGCCCCGATACCTACGTTGACCGCAACCAGTATGGCCATGGCAACGCCGGTCATTGGCGCAGCGGCGGTCGTCAGAGTGTCGTCGTCGTGGAGCCCTTCATCTACCTGGAGAGCCGCACATGTGTCCGGTGGGTTCAACCCGGCGGAGTTGGTCCGAAAAGAGTCATCGGCACTTACGCTTGCTGATTCAGTATCAGCGGCAAACGTCGAAATACGGCGCGCAGCAATCCTCCGGGACCTGCGCGCTGTTTTCTTTGGTACTATTGACAATAACAATCAAAATGATATAATAATAGCTGCTGTCGGCATTCCGCTTGGCAGCTTGGTCTTCACAATTTGGTAGAGAGGTCTTACATGGGCTTGGTCAAAAGAGGGCTCCTGTGGGGCCTGCTGTCTTCGACCAGCATCCTCATCGGACTGTCGGCGGTAGCAATTCTTTTCGGGATGTACCCGAAAAAGTTCACGGCCACGTTGAAATTCAATCAACAGTGGGTCGGGGAACCGCTTGCGTGGCTTATGGGGTTGGTGCCGGTCTTCGGCGATCATCTCGAAGCGTTCATGGTCTCGAACGGTGGGGGCGTCGCGCTCTTGGTCGGAACGATAGCCTTCGTCACCAAGATTACCTTGGTGCTTCTAGCAATCTTTGCGAGGTTTCTTCGGCGGCGCTCAAGCCACCGTAGCTAATCCCGCAAATCATACGCAACCAGTGTCTGCAACGCAGACCGAACCTGAATCTAGAGGAAGTGTCATGCTAAAGACTATCGTCACCATCATCGCTGCCGCCGCAGCTCTCGCTGCTGCCGCGATCGCTCCTGTCAACTACATTGAGGCTTTGCGGGCCAATCCGATCGGACTAGCCCTCACCGCCTTCGTAATGTATGCGTCGGCCATCTACATCGGCTACGTCCTGTTCAATATCTTCTCCGGCCTCTTGGGTCAGGGCGATGCCGGCAGGGCGCCGGCTCTGTATTGGATCGACTACGTTCCGTCCTGGATTGCTTGGTTCTCCTTCAATCTCGTCGGGGTGTGGGTTGTGCTTGGCATCGCGGGAATCGTGCAAGGCTTCACGCCGATTACGAGTTTGGCCGCTGTGCCGAATTCGTACTGGGTGCTGTTCGGTCTCGTCATCTTCTCGTGGATTGACGTCGGCTTCTTGCAGGGGCACAAGCACAAGGCTGCATGGCAATACATCCAGACGCAGCGCTCGATTGCGCCGCCTCCGGCTGTTGCGCCTGTTGCTCCGATTGTTCCGCCGGCTCTCGGTCCCGCACCGATTGCGGTACCGATTGCGGCTCCGGTTGGCTTGGGCACGGCGGTGCTTATCGCCTTCGCCATTGTTGGCATGATTACGTTGCTGCTCCTGTTGTTCGGCGACAGGTTGCCGGTGAATACCGGCCCGGGCTCTACCATGCTCGGTTCGTATGGCTCCGGCTGGACGACGGACATCAATCCTCCGCTGCCTCTGGGTCCTGAATGGCGAGACGTCACCAGGTAGTGACACCTCGCTCTGTGGGATCCATGTTCACTTCTCGACTACAACCACAACCCCGGCTGCGCATCTGCGCAGCCGGGGTTGAACTTTTTATATTCAGACTCACTGTTATTTCGTAACATCTTTAAGCCCTGGCGTTAGTCCGTCCGGTCTCACTGTATCGTTACGCGACGGGTTGGCTTCCCATGCAGGTTTTAGTGAAGGAGCTTTGCGGGACTTTTCACTTGGATAGACATGAATCATCACCGGTGAACCGCCTCGCGCGGTTTTACCTTTTTTGTCCAACGCGCCTACCTCGATATACGGGACGCCCCGTTCATCGGTGCCCGCAAGTACATGCGCATCCACGCTGGTCATCCTCACACATCCGCCGCTGTATCGTGCGCCGAGCGTGTCTTCGCGATTCGTTCCATGAATGAAGACACCTCTGCTCAGGGGAGTAGACGGCCCCCACAATGCGAATGCATCCGTAATGATGGCCGCAGGGTCAACGGCCTGATTGAGAGAGCGGACAAAAGGTTCTTGCGTATTTTTACCGCCTGACTTTATCGGTACCCGGGGGAATTTGTTTGTTGCCTCGTCTGTTTTCGAAAGAACCTGCCCGAGCTTGCCTTTCTGATAGGCAACCATGCGATGCATTCCAAGCGGAGTACCACCCGACTGCGGCTTGTTGCTCCATTCTTGTGCTGACGTCGAAGTGAGAAAGGAAGCAACGAATTCCACGGCTCCGCCGCGATTCCCAAGCAGATAGAGTCTCTGGCTGTCGCCATCCATATACAAACCGTACTTGCCTTCGGGTATCTGAAGCGCCAGTGTATCGATAGCGCTTACATTTCGCCCGCCTTCCGGGTATACACTCCGCTCTCGCAGTTTCAGCAGCTCTGCCGCATCGGGAATGGTCATCGTGGAGGAGCGCTGGAGCTTCTCTTGCGCCGCTTCAGGGGTTGGTGTGTCATGGAAAAAATGCTCGAGAGCGAAGTGTGCTACCCAAGGCTCCGGCGAGTACACCGCCTGTCAGCTTGAGAAAATCACGTCTATCCATACCTCCTTCCATTGCGGAATAGTACCATTTAGGGACGAAATCAGGACCATGTCTTGGGCATATGAGGGTACTTGACAAGTGCAGATTCATCGTATATAATGTCTGCTGGATTCGTTGAAGCTCTTTCACAACTCGTCTTCATAGACTATTCGCAAGGTGATGCAGGGGTAGGGTCGGAGCATCCGAAAAGCGCCTTATTTGGACGTTTTTCGGGTGCTCCGTCCCGCATTCATTACGGAGCTTCAACAGGAGACTTTCATGATCCGCATCCTCCCCGCTCTCGCCACCGTTGCCGTCATCGCCACTGCCGCCCCGACTTTCGCTGCCGACATCATCGGACCGAAGATTGCGGCGTGCGTCCAGAAGGGCGCCTTTCGCATCATTGATGGGAAGCAGTTCCATCTGCGTCCCACCGAAGATTTCCGGGTGGTACACGACGCCGCCTACAACAGGCACGGCGTCCAGTGGAAGGCGCGCATCCAGGCTGACAAGGACTGGGCGCACGCTGAGAAAATCGCCCGCGGCTGCATCGACGCGGCCACGGGAAAGAAGTAGTAGATTCAACGAAGACGAGTATTGGGCGCTGCGACAGTTTCGCGGCGCCCACACTCTAAAATCAGATTCATGGAGCATGAGTACTTGACTAATCAAGCGATTCATGCTTTCATCGGGTCGCAACGCTCGGCTGAGCCGAGTGCCTAGAAAAAGTTATTAATAGTATTCATCGTTACTAAAAGATAAAAAATAATCGTATGACGTTCGCAAACAGCAAATCAAGCAAGTTCTTTGTGGTCATCGCGCTTCTCTGCGCAATCACTATCGCTTCTGGGTTTATTGCCCCGAGCGCCGTACACGCCGATTCCGACGACGGCTGGGGCGACACTACGTGGGGTAGCGACTCCTGGGGGGACACCACCTACAGCGACGGTTGGGGTGACACTACTTACAACGACGGATGGGGTGATACCACCTACAGCGACGGTTGGGGTGACACTACTTACAACGACGGATGGGGTGATACTACCTACAGCGACGGTTGGGGTGACACTACTTACGGTAGCGACGCATGGGGCGGTACCACCTACAACGACGGCTGGGGCGGAACGACCCTCGGCACTGACTCCTGGGGCGGTACCACACTCGGCAGCGACGCATGGGGCGGAACGACCCTCGGCACTGACTCCTGGGGCGGTACCACGTTCGGTACCGATGTGTATGGTACTGACGTAATCAAACAATATGGCGTCGGATACTCCTACAACAAATACGCAACTGGTTATTATTCAGGCTACGGCTCGACAGGATACGGTTCTACCGGCGGCTCTAGCTCCGGCGGGGGATTCTCAATGCCTTCGTTCGGTCGCGCTCCGAGCACCTCGTACGCTCCTTCGTACCCGGCTTCTCAGCCTCAGCGCCCGGTCCAGCAACAGCAGCAACAGCAAAGCTCGACACCGATTAACATCGTGAACACGAACAACAACGTCAACACGAATGTGAACACGGTATCGGTCATCCCCGTCGCTCAGACTCCGGTCACGTACCCAGTACAGTACGTCTACCCACAACAGCCGGTCTACCCAATTTACCCAATTTACCCAACGTATCCTACGTACCCAATCTACCCGACCACCAACGCCTACTGTGTCATCACGGCGACCCAAGGTTCGATTGCCAACGGTCAAGCTGCGTACCTCTCATGGTCTTCCAGCGGTGCGACAAGCGCATGGCTCTCTGATGGCATCGGTGCGGTCGCGGTCAACGGTTCGCTCGCAGTTCGTCCGAACGTATCCAAGACCTATACACTCACGGTCTCCGGATACGGCGGCACGAATACCTGCAACGCGTACGTGACGGTTCAGGGTTCGTACATCTCGCTCTCTCAGATTCCTTACACCGGATTCGACGCGGGGCTCTTGGGCAACGCGCTCTACTGGCTCTCGATCATCTCCTTCGCAGTCGCCGGTGCCTACCTCGCGGTCTACTACGTGCCGGGTACACTCTTCAGCGCGGCAGGTAAGACCCAGGTTCTCGCCTTCGCAAACTCAGCAAAAAGCTCTCACCAATCCGACGCGTACGAGACCGTGCGCATCCCGGAAGAGTCGAAGCTCGATGTTGTCGAAGCTCCTGTCGAGACGATGACGCCAAGCCCTGTCGATGTGATGGAAAACCTTCCGGTCGCACCGACGGCAAAGCAGACAACGGACTCGATGACGGTTGAGATCTCAAAAGAAGGTGATGCTCCCCGCATCGTCATCAACCGCAACTAGCCCGCCGCCCGACGCTCCAAGGTGAAAACAAAAACTCCCCCGAACGGGGGAGTTTTTGTTATTTCTCTCCGAGACATCAATAAGTTCTGTTTTCGCACATACATAATAAGCATGCGGTCGCATGCTTATTATGTATTGAGTAATTCGGGGAGATTATTGGTGAGTTCGGATTTCTTCTTTCAGTCTCGCGATGATGTCAGCAACAGGGAGTGCGCCTATCTTTCCGGCGCGGCCTTCGAGCGTAGCCGTCTTCGCTTCTACCTCGGCATCTCCGACGACGAGCACGTAGGGGACCTTTTCCATCTTTGCACCACGGATGCGCTTGCCGAGTGAATCATCGGCGCTGAGCTCGACGCGGATATCGGCCGCACGGAATTGCTCGAGGATTTCTTGTGCGTATGCAGCGTGCTTCTCGGACACTGGAAGGATTTTTGCTTGCACAGGAGAGAGCCAGAGGGGGAAGTTGCCCGCGTAGTGTTCGATGAGGAAGGCAACGATGCGCTCGATTGCCCCGATGGATGAGCGGTGGACGACAAATGCCCGGTGCTGGGCTCCGTCTGCTCCCGTATAGGTGAGATTAAAACGTTCCGGCATGCAGAAGTCGTATTGCACGGTAAAGGCCGTATCTTCTTTGCCATTCACATTTTTCATCTGGATGTCTATCTTCGGGCCATAGAAAGCCGCTTCGTCTTTTGCTTCTTCGAATTTCTCGCCGCGCTTTTCCAGGAGTTCGCGCAAAAGTTTTTCACCTTTCTCCCATGCTGCATCGTTTTTGTAGTACTTCTCGGTGTTGGTGCGGTCTCCGAGCGAGAGGCGGAAGTGATAGTTCTCACCTTGTATGAGGCCGAAGACGCTCGCGACGTAGACGATGAGGTCAAGCGCCTTGGATACTTCGTCGGCGGCCTGTTCTTCGGAAGCACAGATGATGTGTGCGTCGGCGAGGCAGAACGAGCGCACGCGCTGCAGACCCATCAATTCTCCTGATTGCTCGTAGCGGTAGAGTTTGGCGAGCTCCGCGATGCGCATCGGCAATTCGCGGTAGCTGTGCGGCTTGTCGAGGTAGAGCTCGAAGTGGTGCGGGCAGGTCATCGGGCGGAGCATGAATTCCTCCTCGTCGATAACAATCGGTGCATACATCGAATCCTTGTAGTGCGGATAGTGTCCGGATTTGCGGTAGAGATCGAGCTTTGCGATGTCCGGTGTGTAGACGTGCTGGTAGCCGCGCCGGATCTCTTCATCAACGATGAAACGCTCGAGCTCGCGGCGGATTGCAGAACCTTTCGGCGTCCAGAGGGGAAGTCCTTTGCCGACGGAGTCGGAGAAGGTAAAGAGGTCGAGTTCCTTACCCAGCTTCTTATGGTCGCGCTCGTTCGCGTCTGCCTGAGGTTCGTTAGCCATGTGATTTTGCGAAATCATGCCGCGTGGCGTCAATTGTTACGCGGCCGTCAATCAATTAATTGGATAATAAAAAGCGCCCGAGTGAACGTACGAAAGGTTCGTACACTCACTAGGGCGATTTCACTTGAACCGCGGTCCCACCTAGTTTCCCCGAAGGGCACTTTTTCTCTTCAGATTAGGCTTTCGCTCCCGTTTTTAGCAGGCCTCCGGTTCGTAGCCGGAGCAATCTCTGATGCGTCCATCCTAGCGTTCTGCAGCTTCGGTGTCAACGGATACTCACAGGGCTTTTGCGCGCTCAACGACGAAGCTGATTTCGCCGTTTCGCTCCGAAACTCTTCCTTTGACCGCGACACATAGGCCGGGTGCAAGGATGCTCTCGCTTTCTTTGAATGTACGCGGGAAGACGACTATCTCAATTGAATCTGAAAAGTCCGCGAGTTTGATAAATGCCATCTTTTCTCCGTTTTTCGTCATGTTGATACGGGAGCTTTCCACGAATCCCGCGATGACGGTCTCGACACCCCTGTGATGTTCTTTGGCGTACTTGATACTCTTTTTTTCGTCGTTGAATTTGCTCTTGTGTTTGTCGAGCGGGTGTCCGGAGATATACAGGCCGAGCAATTCTTTTTCCCATATCAAGCGTTCATCGAGTGTCGCCTCCGGCGCCGGAGGAAGGCGTAGTGTGGGGGTGCCACTTGTTCCGAGCGCAGTCGAGGAAAAGAGCGAACCTTGGTCGATTGGACCTTTTGTTTTCTCACGATGGAATCCGAGTAGAAGCTCGGAATTGTGCATGAGAGAGCCGCGCTCGCCGAGCTGGTCGAGTGCACCGCACTGAATCAAGGATTCGAGGGATTTCTTATTCAAATTCTTATCGGGGATGCGCGAAAGAAAATCTGCAATATCGACGAATGGTCCGGCTGATTCTCGTGCGGCAATGATGGAGTCGCCCACACCCACACCAAAGTTTTTTATTGAATACAGTCCGAAGCGGATAGATTTTTCATTAATAACGGTGAAGTTGCCTTTGCTCTCGTTGATGGAAGGAGGAAGAACTTCGATGCCCATGCGCTTACATTCGGCAACGACTTCAGAGATTTTCTCCACATCGCCCGCGTCGGCGGTGAGTACCGCAGACATGTAATCGACGGGGAAATTGGCTTTCATATATGCGGTCTTATAGGCAAGGTTGCCGTAGCTCGCTGCGTGCGCTTTGTTGAATCCGTATGCGGCGAATGTTTCTATCTGTTCCCACAGTTTTTGCACGGCGTCTTTCTTCATTCCTCCCGCAACGCAGCCTTTTATAAAGATTGCCTTTTGCGCGGCCATTTCCTTCGGAATCTTTTTTCCCATCGCTTTACGGAATTTGTCGGCTTCGAGCCAGGAGTATCCGGCTATATTTATCGCGAGTGCCAAGACGTCGTCCTGGTAGGTGATAACCCCGTATGAATTTTTGAGAATTGCCTCCATGCGCGGGTCGAGGTACTCCACGAGTTTTGGATTTTTCTTGCGTTCGATGTACGCAGGAATAAAAGCCATCGGACCCGGGCGGTAGAGCGCAACCATCGCGTTGATATCGTGAATCGTCGTGGGCTTCAGGTCTACGAGGTAAGCCGTCATGCCACCACCTGCGAGTTGGAAGACTCCGAGCGTCTCGCCACGAGAAAGGAGTTCGAATGTTTTTGCATCATCGAGTGGGAGTGTGTCGAGGTCGACCGCCACATTGAGTCGGTCTTGCACGCGCGCGACGGCATCTGCGAGGACCGAGAGGTTGGTGAGACCAAGAAAGTCGAATTTGAGTAAGCCCGCCTCTTCAATCGCATACATATCGTACTGCGTAATGATGTGATTTCCTTTTGGGTCAATTTGGATGGGGGAGTAATCCGTAACGGCGGTCGGAGCGATGACCACTCCGGCGGCGTGGACGCCGACGTGCCGTGCATTGCCTTCAACCTTTTGTGCGAGGTCGAGGACCTCGCGCGCATCCGCGTTGTTTTTATACAGTTCGTCCAACTCCGGTGTTTCTTTCAATGCGCTTTGAATCGTTACGGGGAATCCTTGTTTGCCGAAAGGAATGAGCTTCGCAATCGTGTCGCCGAGACTGTACGGATGTCCGAGTGCGCGGGAGACGTCGCGCACCGCCGCGCGCGCCATCATGGTGCCGAAAGTTCCGATTTGCGCGACCTTGTCCTCGCCGTATTTTCCACGCACATATGCGATGAGTTCATCGCGCCGATTGTCGGCGAGGTCCATGTCGATATCAGGCGGGCTGGGGCGCTCGGGATTCAGGAAGCGCTCGAACGGCAATTGATATTCGATAGGGTTCACCGTGGTGATTCCGGAGAGGTATGAGACGAGAGAGCCCGCGGCACTTCCTCTTGTGTTGGTGAGAATACCCTTTTCGCGGGCGTGACGCAGGAGGTCGGCGACGACGAGAAAATAGGGCGAATACCCCTTGCTCCCGATGATAGAGAGTTCATACTCGACGCGTTCTTTGTTCTCTTTGGACTCGGCGATTCCACGGGTCTGGAAACCTTTTTCGGCCAGCGCGCGGAGCTCGGCGTTGGCGGTGCTTCCTTGGGGTATAGGAAAAGCGGGAAATACCCAGGTACCGAGCTTCAGTTCAAGATTGCATCTGTCGGCTATGCGTCCGGTATTCCCCAACGCTTCCGGGATATCTTTGAAAAGTTCTTGCATCCGAGCATAGGGGGTAAAAGAGAAATCAGGCGCGCCGTTCTCGAAGTCGCGATTAAGAACGCTCGCACTGCGGATTTTTCGCACGAGTTCGCGCGCAAGCGCATCCTCCTTTTTCAGATAGTAGGTATCTTGTGCGGCGACGAGGGGGACTTCCGCTTCACGTCCGAGCGCGATGAGTGCCTGCATTTCTTTTTCGTGCCCATCTATCTCCGGATGGCGGGTAATTTCGAGGAAGAGGTCGCCGCCGTATACCCGTTTGTGCCAATCGAGCGTTTCCCGCGCTTTCCCGGAATTACCTTCACGAAGATGCTTCGCGTGTTCGCCGCCAAAAGAGGGAAGTATAGCGACCAGGCCCTCCCGGTGCGCCTCAATGAGCTCATGGTCGATGCGCGGGCGGTAATAAAATCCTTCAAGATGTGCCTTAGAGACCAACTGCATGAGGTTGCGGTAGCCTGTCTCGTCTTTGGCGAGCAAGACGAGCCGAGAGGTGTGTTCATCAATCCGATGTTCTTTTTGCGCTCTCGTACGCGGCGCGACGTAGAAGTCGACGCCGATAATCGGTTTGAGCGCATTTTCTTTGCACTCTTTGTAGAAATCTATCGCGCCGTAGAGGTTGCCGTTGTCGGTCAAAGCGAGTGCTGTCTGTCCGTCTTTGGCCGCCGCGGCGACGAGGTCGGGGATTTTGGGGAGTGCTTCAAGGAGAGAATAGTGGGAGTGGGTATGGAGATGGACGAAGTCGGCGCGTGACATACGTCGAGTATATCATCGAGAGTTTTCCACATTGACCACACGCTCTTTGCAAATTACAGTGCGGTCTGGCTACCAAGCGCATAATGCGCAAACAACAAAGTCGGAGCCGGAATCCGATGGAGTACTTCGAATGTCGCGGCGGACAAAGGGCAAAAAGTTTGAAGAAGGCATTTTAGCGGATGAGGCATCGGCCAGAACGGCGGCCGCCTGCGAACGTGAAGAGGTTGCACGAATGGGACCATACCCGGGGCCGACACGGCCATCCGCTCCGGAGGACAATCCACAATCTGACTGACGTCTGAAACGTCGCTACCGAAGAGGCCACCCACGTGTGGCCTCTTCTCTTGCTATGATTTACAAATGAATTACCTCATAGGTATTGACGAAGCGGGGCGCGGACCACTCGCGGGGCCTGTTTCTGTCGGCGCGGTCTTGGTACCGGTAGATTTTGATTGGAGCCTCGTAGAAGGCGTCCGGGACTCCAAGAAACTTTCAGAAAAAGTGCGCGAAGAAATATTTGAGCGTACGCGGGAGCTCGAAAAAACGTCCGCACTCCGCTTCTCGGTATCAACGTCCTCAGCCGCATATATTGATACGTACGGAATCGTGCCTGCCATCAAGCGCGCACTCGCCGAAGCACTTTCCCGCTTCGAAGTTGCGCCCGCGGACTGTCGCGTGCTGCTGGACGGCAGCCTCAAGGCGCCGGAAGAGTACATCTATCAGGAGACAATTATCCGTGGAGACGACACCGAGCCCGCTATTTCACTCGCATCCGTTATGGCCAAGGTCACACGGGACAGAATGATGAAGCGGCTCTCGCCGAAGTACCCAGCATACGATTTCCATGTCCATAAAGGGTACGGCACCGCCTCCCACCTGTCGGTCATAGCCCGCTGCGGACTCTCTGAGATACACCGCGCAACATTCTGTTCGAGATTGCACGTTGGCTCAAAGTCTGTATAATCCTCCCACATATGGTAGTACGAATGCGTAAGAATCGTTCCCAGACCGCAAAACGGCGCAGCAATCACGCTATTTCCGGTCAACGCCTCACAAAATGCGAGTGTGGCGCTTCCCGCATGTCTCACCGCGCATGTCCGGAGTGCGGCAAGTACAACGGTAAAGTAGTTATCGATATTGTCGCGGCCGCTAAGCGCACCGCGCGTCGCCAGAAGCGCAAGCAGACCGAATTGCGCGCGAGCGGACAATCCGAAGAGACGAAAGAAAAAGAGACCACGCAGGCCGTCTAAGCCCGCCTTTTTGTGCTCGCCCCGTGAGATGTTTTTTATTTTTGTATCCGACGCCGATCCTCACAATCTATTAATCAACACCTTGCGCAATTGAAGTCGGTATCTCATGGGGTATACTTCTTTGTGAAGCAGCTCTTGTATTATGGCAAATAGACACCTTGCTCGTTCAGTCGTTCTCCAAGTGCTCTTTGAGCGCGACTCTTCGGAGGGCAAGATGACAAGCGACGAAGCAGTCTCCCGGCTTCTCGATTACGGTAAAGAATTCGGCGCACGCGACTCTGACATGCCGTTCATGAAAGAACTCCTTTCTACTGCGGTCGCCAAACAAAAAGAAATAGACGAAGTCATTGTGCGTGCCGCACCGGAGTGGCCGATAGACCGCATCGCGGCAATCGACCGCAACGTCCTGCGCCTCGGGCTCACCGAGCTTCTCTTTTCGGACCGCACACAAGTGCCAGCAAAAGTCGCTATCAATGAAGCAATAGAGCTTGCGAAATCTTTCGGCAGTGAATCCTCGGGGCGATTCGTAAACGGCGTCTTGGGTGCTGTGTACGTCGAGCTTGGCGAGCCAGGCAAAAATGAGGGCGGCGTCCGCAAAGACGTCGGACAAAAGCCGGTAAAAATGCCGACAGAGCATTTGGCGGGTGCTGTCGTTTTTGCACGTTCAGAAGGGGAGACGTATCTCGCATTTGTCCACGATATCTTCGGTCACTGGACGCTCTCAAAAGGCAAGATAGAAGAAGGTGAAGACGTGCAGACTGGTGCGATTCGCGAAATAAAAGAAGAGATGGGGCTTGATATTAAAATTGTCCAAGAACTCGGCGTCAACGAATATGTGGCCAATGACTCAAAAGTCGAAGGCGGCAAGAAGCGCAAGCGCGTGAGCTACTTCCTCGCCGAATCTCCTTTCTCAGAAATCAGACTCGGAAGCAGCGGAGGTCTCGACGATGCGCAATGGTTTCCACTCTCCGCCGTCGGTGATTTGAACCTGTACGACGATACTTTGAAAATAATTGTCCCCGCCATCAACGTGCTCGCGCAAAAAGAAAAGCCCGACACGCCTGCGGCTCCTTCCCGTCCGCGTAAGAAAAAGTAGCTATGGCGGAACTCGCGGCCTTCGAGACTAAGCTCGGATACTCATTCAACGATAAGCGTCTGCTCGAGACGGCTTTTACGCATCGTTCGTATCTCAACGAGAACCGGGCTGCCGGCCGTGAGCACAACGAGCGCCTCGAATTTCTCGGAGATGCTGTCTTGGAACTCGTCGTCACCGAATTTTTGTACGCAAAATATCCCGAGAAGCCGGAAGGAGAATTAACCGCATTTCGTGCGGCTCTCGTGAATACGCAGAGTATCGCGGATGCGGGGACGAAGCTTGGGATAAATGAATACCTCATGCTCTCGAAGGGGGAATCGAAAGACGTGGGCCGTGCGCGATTGATAATCCTTGCGAATGCGTTTGAGGCACTCATCGGTGCTTTGTATCTCGATTCAGGGTATGAGACGGCGAAAAAATTCATTGCAGACCAGCTTTTTCATAAGACCGACGACGTCGTTGCCAACAGGCTCTGGCAGGACGCCAAAAGCAAGTTGCAGGAAGTGGCCCAGGAAAAAAACGGCATCACGCCCACCTATCAGGTGATGAGTCAGACCGGACCTGACCACGACAAAGTATTTCTCATCGGCGCGTTTATAGGGACCGAGAAGCTGGCGATAGGCGAAGGCCGGTCCAAACAAGAGGCGGAGCAGGACGCAGCGCAAAAGGCCCTCATCGCCAAGGGGTGGTGATACTATGCACGCTTGACGCGTAATATCCTTTGTATATACTTTGGATATATGAAGACCATGCTTTCGGTCAAAACGGACGCCAAACTTAAAAAGAAGGCCCAAGAGGTGGCACGTGACCTTGGTCTTCCACTCGGGACGATAATCAATCGATACTTGAAGGATTTTGTTACTGATCAGCGCGTTGTGTTTGAACGGCCGGAAATCCCAAATGCCGAAACACGGAAGGCGATCAAGGAAGCTATGCGGGATATAAAGTCGGGCAAAAACATGATCGCTTTTAAAAACGCGAAAGAGATGGACGAATATCTCTTGTCGCTCTAATTGGGCATGAAAATCGTCCTGCGCCCATCGTTTCTGAAGAATATAAAAAAACTCGACTTGAGTATACGTAGCAAGTTCGTCGAGCGTAAGCTGTTGTTCGAAACGAACCCACTTAATCCGCTGCTGAAGAATCACTCACTCAGTGGAGAGTATGGCGGTTGCAGAAGTATCAACATCACGGGAGATTACCGCGCACTATATTTCACCGACGGTGATGCTTGTATATTTATCCGTATTGGCACACATAGTGAATTGTACGAATAGCTCGAGCTATCCCGATCCCCGCTTCAAACCCGATCACGAGGTGTTTGTCGTCGCCTACATCGCTCGCGAAAGATCGCCCTCGGCGAGGGTCACTCCAAACAAGAAGCAGAACAAGACGCCGCTCAAAAGGCGCTCATTGCGAAGGGGTGGTAGAGCATCCCAAAGTTGCCCAAGCGCATGTTCATGGTAATGTACTCGGCAGCGGGCTAACTCTTCATGGAAATGCAAGGAGATGTCTCATGACAAATCGAAAAGCGCTTTCAGTCATGTTCGTGGTTGTGCTGATAGTTTGGGTGGTTACATTTACGCTCGAGTACGCAGGTGTGCCACATATACGGAAATTGGCCGTTGTCATCACGATCGCGCTCTCAGCCTGTATGCTGGGAGCATTCCTGCATTTCATAGCCAAGAGGATCTTTTAACTAAGCCAAGTCCCCATACGAAAATACAAGGGGACTTTTGCTTTTAGGTACTTGGCACGTTACGCACGTTCACCCTGCGTTCTCCCAATGTATTCTTGATAACGACCTCCTCAGTACCGACGTCGTATTGCACTGTTGAGTCCGGGTTGAGATCGGTAGCCGCTTTTAAAACCGTTCGGATATCTTTTTTCCACATACCTCCGAGAGCCACTTTATCTGGCTCCTCGAAAACCCGCTGTTGTACTTGATTAAGTGGTTCACCAGAAGCCTTGATCTGTTCCAGTAATTGCCTTTGGATGCGTATGACATCGCTACGTTCGAGTAACTCTTGCACGCCCGCAAATTTCTCATCATCGAAACTAACTACATCAACGAGACCGCTCGAGGCGTCACCAAGTATTTCTTTTTTGACGGCATCAGCAGCTGCTTTATACGAATCATGGACAGCGTACAATCGCATTAGTCTCATCTCTTTACTATCAGGCCGTAGCCACTGGGCCATAGCTTGGATTATCGATTCATCTGTGGCAAGGAGTCGATTCGGTACCGTTTGTTGCAGCGGTACGGTAAGAGTCTCTCCGTCTGCTCGCTGTAGATTGATAACAATAGTGGGTCCGAAAACGTCGGGACGATATGCGTATTCAAATGAGATTCGACCACCCGCAGTTTCGTCGCCGAATGCTGCTGTGACGAAGTTCTCAAGAGAGCGGACGCGTTTTCCGAGGCTTTGAGCGAGTGCGCTATATTCTTTAGCGACCGATGTAATATCACTACCGTCGAGGGTGTTGTTGAGTTCTTCGTTTTGAAGGTCGTCGCGAAGCTCCTCTATCTGTTCATTCGAAAAGACTACCTTAGTATCGCGTTGTATAGGACCATCGACAGCGCCGTTCGTGATTTGCTTAATCGCCTCGTGTTGAGTGGCGATAAGACTATCAAGTTCCGTCAGTCGCGATGTATACAAAATATCAGCGGGCGTGATGCTGCCTGGTGCCACGCTGTCGGTGAGAAGAATTTGCATCGGCGCGCGAAGATTTACAACGGCCTCGCGCTCAGCATAGAGGTTTTGTATGTCAGCTTTACGAGCTTCAACTTCTTCATTAACGAACTTGACATCAATGCGTTCCCACCACGCGGCAATGTTCTTCGCGGCGAGTTCTGTTGTTGCGATGGGCTGACTCTGTTGTACGAATGCCTGAAGCGCCCTGATCTCCTCATATCTACCCGCATCGATATCATCGAGAATTGTGACAACGGCCCCGCTGCGGTCATTTTTGTAGCCCTCGATGTATTCGTTGAGTTTTGCAGCATATTCCATACGCAGTGCACGACTACCGAGGGAGTTTTCGCGATTGATAAACGCGATACCTTCAGGTGTTTTATCGAGCGGCTGTTGCATCTTCGAAAGGACTTCTTCGCGCAGGCGTCGTTGCAAGACCGCGCCAAGTGCTAGTTCGTCACGTTGCGGTAATTGGGAACTACTTCCGCTTTTTGCAATTGCTCCCATGAGCGTCTTTTCACGATCGCGCACGAGCTTGACCATGTCATTCACAATTTTCGATTCAACTGCAAACAACCCTCGCTTCTCATCATCGCGCAAAGCATTGTCAATGCCCCATCGTTTACTCAGTTTTTTCATGCCGATCGTATACCAGACACTTCCAGCAAGAATTAAGAGTACGAATCCGACGAGCAGACCCATTGCCTGATATTTCCCAGCATCAGTCTTTACATCGATCCATGTGATTCCTGAATTTTTGAAACTTGTGTCGATGTACCCCCATTCCGGACTGTCGTTAGGCGGCATGAGAGGTAAGGCATAATCTAAAACGGTCTTATCAACCATTACTTTGTAGGGCGTGCGATCTATACCAGTGGCGTCATCTGCGATTGTGAACGTTGTTGATGGGATCACCATCTTTGTGTCGACTCCCGTTTCCTTGGCTACATCAGTGAGGTATTTCTCGAATTGCGTACTAACCATGATCATCTTTAGACTTTTTACCATCTCATTGCGACGTGCAAGATATTTTTCTTCAGTTTTGAACATTGCGCGCACCCCTGATGAGCTATGGAACATATCCTCCCAAGGGACATTTTTCGTGAATGAACTCGCTCCTTCTCCACGCCAAACGTTCGAACCGATAGTCCCCATGATTGTTGGCACGGGTGCAAGCACGCCAAAAATATTTCCGATGATGCCTGATTTTGAAAGTATTTCACTCTCTTTGAGAAGTGAATCAAGTATTTTGAATACCTGCTCTGGATTTATTTTTTCAATTTCATCGGTAAGTTTCTTCAGATACTGTTCTGCTCCATCAGTTGGATTGAGGCCGTAGCGTTGATTAAGCGATAGCATAGCTTTTTGGACAGCGTCGGGATCAGGGCCGGCACCCGCTCCGGGCGTGGACTTGGCCTCCGGAATTGCGCCACGTGGCGCATTGGTAGCGCCCTGAGCATTTCGTACTTTAAGTTCAGCAGCTTTAATAGCGGCTTTTTGTTTTGCTTGGCCTGTCTCGTTCTTGGTCGAGGGCGTTTTTCTCAGCGTTTCCAATTCTTTTCGTGCCTGTGTAAGATCGGCCGATGCAGTTGCGGACTGGCGCTGCGATTCTGCAGGCGGTACAACTCCTCTTGCAAACTCTGCCATGGGTTTTCCTCGAAATGTCGCAGATGCATTTGGATCCGCCCTGAATGCCTCGTAGTTGCGGTCGCTTTCTGCGTTCTTGCCGTATAAAACACGATTAATGCTCCACGTCCTGCGGCCCCATCCGATTCCTCCATCTTTGAAAGCTGTTCGCATTTTATCGTCGATTGATGGTTGTATAGACCCAAAGAGCCCTTGTGCGAGTCTGATTGTCTCTTGAATGCTGTCAATTTCTGGCTTGTAACGAGCTCCCATTTTCGGGCCAACTTCCCCCGAAACAGCTGTATCAACTGTACCGCGCTTCACCTGGCCGAGAATTGCCGGTGTCGCAAGTGCAAGAAATGATGCCGCGAGTGCACCATATACTCGGCCTTTGTTTGTGTCGCTCCAGAAAAAATCCGCCGTTCCGCGAATCCATTCACCTCGTACACTGAGTTTTTGTTTGACGAGAAGAACGTTGCCGGCGCCCGAGAAGCCCCATGCGAGAGCCTCTTTAGTGGCACCTTCTACGGCCCAGTCCGAGAGTACGCCTGAAGCTGCTTTCTCAATGACAGCTGTGTCGACGACTGCAAGGGTTGTGTGTAGCAGTACCGCTGAGGGGACTGCGAGTCGCCCGACTACGCCTTTAGCAGCAGAAACAGGGCCCGTCTTAAGTCGTCGCGTGCTCAACTTTACGCCCCTGAGTTTCATTCGAGCAGCTTCATCGAGCTCGGTTTGTTCTAGCTCCCCCTGTGATATGAGAAGGGGAATAAGAACGTTATTGAGTGGAATTTCCGTATTATTTTTTGCTGCAGTGAAAACGGCTTGTGCATCGTTTGCGAGAGTTTCTGCAATCTCATCCGGACCCTTTCCTTTAAGGCCCTTCATCATGTCTCGAATCGCATTGATTGCACCATCCCTCACACTAGGATCTTTTTCATATTGATTGACTGCCGCCCGAACGCTAGCATCGTCAATATCGAGGCCGACGCTTTTCATTTGCGTGACCATTTCATTGACGGCGTTTGCCTTGATTTTCTCGATCGCCATGCGTACTTCTTCGCTGACTTTGGACTCTATACCAGTCGGAGTCGGTAATTGGTGCTCGACGGTTACCTTAGAGCCCGAGTACGAACCGAGCGTCGGCCCTCCTCCACGTCCCGCCCTCTTTTTACTGAGAAATGATTCTGGCATATTTTTACTGAGAAATGATTCTGGCATATATTGTATCAATTTGATCCTGCTGCTAATCCTTGCGCAATGAGTTCTTTAAATTCTTCGTCTGCTTTCAGGAGTTCCTCTATCAATAATTGAATCTCGCGCGGCATGTCAATTACAGCCCCCTCAAGTTCGCGAGCGACATTTTCGGTAGTAGTGAACCCTATGACGAGGTCTACTTGTGGGACAGCCATCATGCGATTATTTCCAGGGTCGAATGTATACGCAATATCATCGACGCCTTGAGTGAGCGCCTTGTTCATCATGGATAGAAGGGTAACCACACGCACATCAATCTTCTCCTTGAGTCTTTTCGAAGCTTCGACAAGTGCTTGCAGGAACACAGCCCTGTTGGCACTTTCTCCGAGAGCTGTTTGTAGCGAAGCCTCTATAGATTTTGGTGTTCGAGTAGGCAAAGTGCGTTCCGGAAGAGTATCAATTGAAGGTAGGGGATCAAAGCTGCGTTTCTGCACCTCGTGTTTCTCACCGGTAATTATCGATATGAATTTTCCATGGGATTCATCGAGTACATGAAAGAGTTTTTCAATCTCGACAGGCATTTCACGGACGACGGCTTCTAGTTCTCGTGTGACTTCTTCAGTTGCACGGAAACTACTAATGAGATCAGGGTTAGTAATGTTGGCGACGATAGAATCATTCGCAGTATCGTGAGTGTATGCGCGCCCATCAGTACCAATGTCGAGCGCCTTGTTCATCATATTCATCAGTGTGACGACTTGGGTGTCAATCTTCTCTTTCAAGCTTGCGCAAGCCTCGACAAGCTCTTTACCGAAACGTGCTTTGTCGGCGGTGTCGCGCATTGCATTTTCAAGGGTTGCAACTGTGCGACCAGACTCTCGCGGTGTAGTGGGAATTGACGATTCAGGGGCTTGAGGTGAAGCAGGTTTGTCCGCTGCTTCTGGGGTAGGAACGCCTTGTTTGCGTGCTGCTTTTTCAGCAAGGCGGGCTTTCATTGCTTCGAGTACAATATTTCTTCCTGCAATTCTATCGCCGTTTGCCATACTATGATCTCGGTTCGCTCGCGGAAGATTGTGCTAAATACTCGTTAATGAATTCGATTATCTCACGTGGTGGCGTGCCCGAAGTTAAATATTCGCAGACAAGCAGCATAAGTTCGCGATTTTGTGCAATTTCTGTTATTGCATCATTTAATTGGGCTTGAAGTTCGGTGGTGCCTTCGTTTGTACCCGCCGTGCTTTCTTGATTATTTTGTGATTTTGCAAACAGGAGCGATTTAAGGTCTTCAAGAATTGTCTCGTATGATCTACTTAAGCTCCCGGCGAGTTTTAATAGCGGTTCAAATTTCTCTTTTCGTGTCCCCATACTTTCGGGACTTTTACCCTCAACGGAAAGAGTTCGGTTTGATGCATCGTGGATGCGACGAACGTCGTCTGAGATATCGATAATTTGTTTTAGTAGGTTGCGAGCAACTGATCGGGTGTCCTCGTCTACGATACCTTCCTTAAATTGAGAGACTGACTCAGTCAGTTCACCCAAGGTAATTGTGGCAAAATGTAATCGGTGTGAAAATTCGGCTGATCGCGTATTTAAATCTTGAGAAACAAATTTCTTCTCATCGGGTATTTCGCGTTTCGTAAGCATTTCAAGCGCTGCGTCAAGACTTCGAGACGAAATTGCTCTACCTTTCGCTGTATCACCTGGTTGGGGAGAGTCGAACACAGGTAAGTCTGAGCTTCGCACATAGAGGCGATCGCCAAAAGTCTCAAAGATTGTTCCAGGGTCTTTAATGCCAAAGCCCTTTTTTAGATTAGCAATGAACGTGTCGGCATCTTGCTTTTTTTCGGAGAGTGCGAGAAGCTCGCTTTCCAATTGCGCACGAACGGAAGAGTCTGTTTCTTTTGAAATCCTTTTCTCGAGACGCTCATACCGTTCACGTGCAAGAAAGACTTCAGCGTGGCGTTCAAGAAGACGCAAATTCATCCCGAATCCGACTTTCTCAGTGGTTGAACCATCGCGATTTTCTTGTTCTCGAATCACGGGATAAATTATCTTATACGAAAGAAGCGCAAGTGCTGCATTATCAAATTGGCCACGCATATGGATGTCGTGGGCATCGATTTGCGCCCTATTTCGCTCTTTAAAGAGTTTTGCAAAAACCTGACACAGTTTTCCCTCAGGAGTATTCTTGAAACTCATTCCACTGAGAGCCAGTACGAATGTTCTACGTACGTGATGCGATACATTTTCATCTTCATGAAGCATTAGGCGTAGGGACCTGGGTATTTCTGGAAGATCGTCAGGTCGGCGGGAGCTTTCTGGGGAAAAAGAAACCCCGAGTGGAATCATCCCTCGACTCTGCGATGGATTCGCCGTCATCCTCTCCAGAGCTTCTTTGTTGTTTGGATCCAGCATCCATGATTGACGCCATTCACTATGAAAATTTTGAATCTCGCTTAGATTGATCGCGATTTCGCGGGTTATTCGATCACCCTCAATTGTGTCGGCGATTTTCTTTTCTCCCATGTAGTACGGGAACAAGCCCTTGATGATTTGAGGGCTTACGGGAGGCTCCTTAGATCCGATCTTATGGATGGCGTTTCGCAAATCAAGGACACGCTGAGCGGCTTCACTATGCGGCTTTATCATTTCAGGGATCGGCTTTGGGAGTTCGCCGCGAGTACCTCCTTTACCTGCTGCACGAGGGACTTCTTCGCGGTCTAATTTCATTTATCTATTATGATATGCCTTGGCCTTTAAGCAATGGTTACTTGGCTCTATTTGAGGACAAATCACCTCGCCTGGGCTATTGACAAATAGAACATAGATAATACGTAACAAAAAAGTAGGAGACCCCTGCTCTGCGGTCGGAAGGCCGCTCACACAACGTTAGGAAGCGACGATGTCGCAGCACTATCGTACCGAAGACTACTCCATGCTCCGCTTCCGTCCGGAAGCGCCCGAGCCCATCACTCAAGATAGAATTCGGCGCGTCGGCATCTTGCGGCAGGATATCGGGGCAGTTGTCCCCGCTATTTCTCTTGCACGCTTGAAGCCGGTGGAACTGAAGAGTGGAGTGAGAGGGAAGTAAAATCTGCCGGTAAGGGTTTTTCTTGTTACAATGACGGCCATGTATCTCAAGTCGATCGAGCTTGCGGGGTTTAAGTCGTTTGGAAAAAAGACGACGCTTGAATTTGGGACGCGCATTTCTTCTATTGTGGGCCCGAATGGATCAGGAAAAAGTAATGTAGCAGACGGTTTTCGATTTGTGCTTGGCGAGCAGTCAATGAAATCGATGCGCGGAAAGCGCGGCGAGGACCTCATCTGGGGCGGCTCGCCGGCACTTCCACGTATGAATCGCGCGGGCGTGAAAGTTGTTTTTGATAATTCCAAACGTCTCCTCGACCTCGATTTCAAAGATGTCACCGTCGAGCGCGTTGTGTACCGCGACGGACAAAATGAATACCTTTTGAACGGCACAGTCGTGCGGCTCAAAGATGTGATTCGCCTTCTCGCCGGAGCGAATATCGGCGGCTCCGGCTACCAGATAATCTCACAGGGTGAAGCAGATCGTATTTTGAATGCGTCGCCTCGTGAGCGCCGGGAGATGGTGGAGGATGCGCTTGGTCTTAAGCTCTACCAACATAAAAAAGTCGAATCCGAACGCAAGCTCGAAGAGACGGGTATGAATATCGATAAGACCAAATCACTCCGCCGGGAGCTTGCGCCGCATCTCAATTTCTTGCGGGTCCAAGTCGAGAAGATAGAGAAGGCGCGCGAAATGAAAGACGAGCTCGCGGTAAGATTGAACGAGTATCTCGCACGCGAGAACGCATGGATTACCCAGGAGGACGCCCGCCTTCGCGATGACGAGAAGACGCATGATGCTGAGTTGAAGAAGCTTGCGGAATCGGTATCGCATGCACGAGCGGTACGGGCTTCGGCGGGGCAAGGCGCGACTGCAGATTTGAAAACGAAGATTGGTGACCGGGAGGGCAAGCTCTCCGAGGCGCGTCGTGAAAGCGAGCAGATTACCCGCGAGCTCGGTCGCGCCGAAGGTGCCTTGGAAGCAAATACCGTTACCGTCGAACAAATCGTTCCTGTACCGCATGTGCGACAATTTGCCCGCGCGCTTTCCGAGACTATTGCCGAAGCCGAGCGCGAAAACGATATTTCAATCATCAAGAATCGCCTCGGCCAGATACGCGAGCGCATCAAAGCCTTCGTCGAGGGTCTTTCAGGTGCAGCACCTGAGACCAACGAAGAAGTCCGGCAGCAAGTGGAAGCACTCGCCAAATCGCTCGAGCGCGTGCGCACACAGGAGGCGGCTCTTGCGGGGGAATTGGAAACGCTTCGCCAAAGAATAGCCGAAGCGCGAGAGGCGGGATTTACTGCCGAGCGCGATTTAATGGAATTGGAATCGAGCGTGCGCGTGGCGCAAAGCAAGCTCGGCGGTGTCCGGTCGGCACGCGCGAATATCGCAGGACTTCGCCAACGCTTCGAAGAAGAAGTGCGGGAAGGAATCGCGCTTATCGGTGCTGCCGTGCATGGGTGGGAAAAGGCGGATATACCCGCGGGCGCGCTGCTCGAAGAGGATCGACACGCACAGGAGAAGCGTCGGCGCGAGATTGAGCGGCTCAAGATTAAGATAGAAGAGTCGGGGATAGGAGGAGGGGATGCGGTAGTCAAAGAATTCAATCAAACCAAAGAGCGCGAAGAATTTCTCGCGCGTGAGCTCGTTGACCTCGAGAGCTCGGCGCAGAAACTTCAGGACATCATCACAGAATTGGAAAAGACGATTGACGCGCGATTCACCGAGGGCATCAAGCACATCAACGTCGCGTTGCAGAATTTCTTCGCGAAGCTCTTCGGCGGCGGGCACGCAAAGCTCGAAGTGGAGGAGCCTCGCCGGAAAACAGCGCGTGAGAATCTCGACGCTGAAAGTGAGGACGAGGAAGATTTCGTCTCGGAGGAAGAGGGGCTTTATGCGGGGCTTTCTATTGATGTCGCGCTTCCGCGCAAGAAAATCCGCGGCCTTGATGTGCTCTCGGGCGGCGAACGGGCACTTACCTCAATCGCACTTATCTTTTCGATGAGCCAAGTGAATCCCCCGCCGTTTCTTATTCTCGACGAGACCGACGCGGCGCTTGATGAGGCTAATTCGCGCCGCTACGCCGACATGATACGGGAGCTCGGTAACAAGTCGCAGCTCATAGTCATCACCCACAACAGAGCGACCATGGCCGCAGCAGGGGAATTGTATGGCGTCACGATGGGACAAGATGGAGTATCAAAGTTGCTCTCCGTGAAGCTCGAGGAAGCTGAGCGTGTTGCAAAATAAGGACGAAAGAGGTAGAGTGTCGCGACATATGTTGAAGATACGAATGCAACGCACCGGGCGCATCAATACGCCTTCTTACCGCATAGTTGTTTTGGAACACGCATCCAGCCCAAAGGCCGGAAAATACGTGGAGAAAGTCGGTACCTACGACCCCAAGAGCAAGCAACGGGTGCTCGATGTAGAGCGCATCAAGTACTGGATATCAGTCGGTGCACAGCCGAGCGCGACCGTCCACAATATGCTCGTGTCGCTTAAAATCATTGACGCCAAGAAAATCAACGTCCTCCCTAAGTTTAAGGAACCGGCACCCGCCGTCGAAGACTCTGGCGAGGCAAAGAAGGAAGAAGTCGCTGCCGAGGCTGCGCCCGCAGCTGAAGCACCTGCAGAAGCAGCCGCTCCTGTCGAAGAAGTAGCCGTAGTAGAAGAGACGAAAGAAGAGACTCCCGCTGCGTAGGTTTGGTATACTGAATTCATTACCAAGATAGACAAACGGATATGGAACAAGATCAGCAATTTTTGGAGTACGTCGTGAAGGCGCTTGCAGACCACCCAGAGGCGGTGAAAATAACACGCGTCGTTGATGAAATGGGCGTGCTTCTCACACTCTCTGTCCACCAGGACGACATGGGTAAAGTCATCGGTCGCTCAGGTGCAACAGCAAAGGCTATTCGCACGGTATTGCGCGTTGTCGGCATGAAGAACGATGCTCGTGTCAATCTCAAGATAGAAGAGCCAGAGGGAAGTCAGCGTGGACAAGGCATGGCACCAGATAGAAGCGGCGAGCGCCCATCAAGTGCACCCTCGTCGGAACCATACGTGCGCGACACCACCGTCGACGACGTCATCAAAGATTTGAAAGGTGAGTAAGGGGGTCGTTCAGCAACCTGTCTTTTTGGAGAACAACATTTTTCTGCTGAAAAATGCACTGTCCTCGGGCCAAGCCCTGCGGGGTCTCCAAAAAGACAGGCTGCCTCTCTGAGGTTGAGAAATACGCATGCTACATTTTCACGTCGTTACTTTGTTTCCCGAATCTATTGAGCCGTATCTCAACGCTTCTATCATTGGCCGTGCGATTGCCGCAAAAAAAATAAAAATTTCATATTACGACCCGAAAAAGTTCACTCGAGACAGACATGGACGTGTCGACAGACGACCATACGGTGGCGGACCCGGTATGGTTTTAGAGCCGGATGGGATGTTGCGCGCGGCGCAGAAGGCGATAGGGAATAAAAAAGGAGTTGAAAAGATATTCTTCGCCACTGATGGCGTGGTATTCGATGAGGTGATGGCCAAGGAGCTTTCCAAAAAGAAAGACATACTTTTTATTTGCGGACACTACGAAGGAGTAGATGCGCGCGTACAAAAAATACTGAAGGCAAAGAAAGTCTCTGTCGGACCGTATGTGCTCACGGGCGGGGAGCTTCCGGCAGCCACTCTTATAGACGCTATTTCCCGCTTTGTACCGGGGGTCTTGGGTAAGGCAGAATCCCTTGAAGCATCCCGTGTATCGAGCCCCGACGTCTACACCCGACCGGAGGTTCTTGAGTGGAAAGGTAAAAAACACCGGGTCCCCAAGATTCTCCTCTCCGGCCATCACGCCAAAATCGAGGAATGGAAGAAATCACGTAAAACTCCGGAGGTTAAACCTCCGGAGAATACTCACGGTAGTAGTCCTGCGCGTCTCTAAGCATTTCCGTCAGATTCGGCATTCGGTCGAAGTATTCTCGTATACCTGCGCCAGTGATTTTCTGGGCCGTTGCGTCTTTACTGAAGAACTCTTTCACACTGGAGTAGGGATATTCCAACAATTGCGCGCGCACCTTTCGAACATCGCATTTTCCTTGTTTCCATTTCGGTTCAAATAGCTCCGCAGGATTCAAAATAACGTACGGAATCACCTTCTTGAGATATCTATCGTCGTCGATGTGTTTCGCTTTGTATGTACCCGCGAACAAGGCGCCGGTTCGCTCCCGCCTCGCATTGAAATGCATCGTGTAGCCGGTAAATACTTTCTGCATGAATCGGGCAATCCCGCCGTCTTGCAGTTGTTGTAACACCAAGTGGACATGGGTAGGCATCAAGGAAAAAGCAGCGATGTCTACGAGGGGTCTGCCCCGCTCCGCGGGGTCACCTGCGAGAATCGACTGCAAATCTCTGCGGTACCTGTCGGAAATAGCCTCGGTCTTATCCCCGTTTGAAACATATAAGAGGGCGGTGAAGCGTTCATAGTCCGCCTTCGACTCGAAAACCTTGCGCTTGTCGACACCCCTGTTGTAGCAGTGATACCACTCGTCTGTCACGCATGGTGCCCGTGTTGCCATCCGTCTAGCGTACCACGAATCTCCGAAGGTTTAACCTCCGAAGAGAGTCGATTTTGGTCAATGCTCGTGGTGCTTTTTGGTGTAAAATGTGAGCATGCCTAATGCGATAAAACCTCAAGGTAATTCAGTGCAGGGAGATGAAAAGAGGGATGAGAAATTTGCAGATGATGCAAAAGAGCAATTAACAGTGGCTGAGCAATCTGCAAAACAGGGAGATGATCTTGCCACGGAGGCAGCTGTTCTTACAGCGTGGGATAATATGCGTTTGGCATATAAGGGTGAAGTTCCGGCTGATAAAGTTGCCGAGTTTAGATCTGTAGTAGACCAGACGCTCGGAGGTCTTTCGGCGAAAAGCTCGGTACTTGATTCTTTGGGGAAAGAACAAAACAGAGACCCCGAAGCAATAAAGCAGACACAAGAGTTGGTTATGGAAGCGCTCAGGGCTGTCAAAGAAAAGAATTGGAACAAGTTCAAATTGTTGAAGGTCGACACGGGCACAAGCGCTCCGGGGGCAAGTAAGGTTATGTATGACGCCTATCAGAGTCACGTAAAAACGTATCACGGTGACGTTACTCCGAAAGGTTTTGAAAGATTTACGAAAGCCGCAGCGGCGATAAACAAGGAATTCCCTTTTAATTTTGGAGAAAAAGCGGACAGATGGCTTGGGCAATCTCTACAACTGGCTCAATCAATGAGTCTGCCTCGAGGTCTCAAGGAAGACTATCGAACGGAATTTGCTGCAAATCTTGTCCAATTAATATACGAGATACTTGCGTTCCAGTCCGAACATCGGACAGCAGACGAAGCAGGCATATTGTACAGGAGCTATGTCGGTCACGGACCGAAGGGGGGCGGAGAGTATCGATTGAAGAATCTAACACGAAATCTACAAGGATACTTAGACCCCGCGTGGATGACAGAGTTCAGGAGCCTTCTTGATGAACTAGATAAGGAATCGACCAAATCAAATGCTCAAATTGGAATTCGCAGCGGGGTGACGGTTGATGAGAAAGGTTATTAGCCAAAATTTGCGCTTGACACTGGGCGGGGTCTCGCTTATACTCTGCCGACATTTGCTACGAGCCGATTGAGTTCTGGCTGCGCTTTTAGTAAAAGGTTTTGGTTCGGGGAAAGCCTTTTGTCTGTCGAGGATAGTGAGTGAAATGAAAACTCGTTTTCATTTCCGAGCGACGCAGACAGCATGAGACGAAAGTCTCATTTTACTAAAAATTTAATAATGATTCTTACCTGCGATGCGAAGCATCGTACGGAAACCTTGTTATTATGGCGAAACAGAAATCAGTGCGACCGCAGAAGTACTTCGGCAAGTTCATCGAGCCACTCGTAAAATTCCCAAGCCTCGTTGAAGCGCAGATAAAATCTTTTCAGGACTTCGTCGACGGAGGTGCTGAACGTGTGTTCAAGGAATTCTCCCCGATTTCCGACCACTCCGGCAAAAAGTTCGAATTGAAACTCGTGAAGTTTTCTTTCGGCGATTTGCGCTGGGACGAACAGTACGCGAAGCGTGCAATGAAGACCTACGAGGCCCCGCTCTCGATGGTCGTCCGTCTCAAGAACAAAACGACCGGCGACGAGAAAGAGCAGGAAATCTTCCTCGCGGATTTCCCGTGGATGACTCCGCACGGTACCTTTGTCATCAACGGGGTTGAGCGCATCGTCGTGCCGCAGCTCGCCCGGTCGTACGGCGTTTTCTTTGAATCCATTCCTTACAAAGGTAAGAGCTATTTTGCCGCTAAGATTATTCCGGCGCGCGGCGTTTGGATAGAAATAGAGTCTGATGCAGACGGCGGTATTTACGTAAAGATTGATCGCAAACGAAAGTTCCCCGTGACGTCGCTCTTGCGCGTCTTGGGACTCTCCAGCGAGAAAGAGGTGCTTGCTCAATTCGAGAAATCGCCGCTTGCCCGCGATGCGATGGTCAAAACCCTCGAACACGACCATGCCAAGACGCCTGAAGAGGCTTTTGTAGAGATATACCGCCGCCTTCGCGACGGCGATATCGCGACGCCTGAGTCCGCCCGCGACCACGTCGCATCCATTTTGTCGCCCGAGCGCTACGACTTCTCGCGTGTTGGCCGTTTCCATTTCAATCGTCGCTTCGGCCTTGGAATCGCAGAAAAAGACCTCGCCAATGTCACACTGACCCTCGCCGATGTAATTCGCATCATCACCCACATCGCTGAATCAAACGCAAATCCTGCGGCACAGGCAGACGACATCGACCACTTGGGCTTCCGCCGCGTACGTTTCGCCGGAGAGCTCCTCGAAGGCCGTATGCGTGTCGGTCTTTCCCGCATGAAGCGCAACATCCAGGACCGTATGGCGATGGTGGATGCCGAGACCACAAACCCCGTCTCGTTCGTCAACCCGCGCCCGTTCCAGGCTGCCATCCGTGAATTCTTCACGACCGACCAGCTTTCGCAGCTCATGCAGCAATACAATACGCTCGACGAAATCGAACACCTCCGCACACTCTCCACACTCGGTCGCGGCGGACTCACCTCGGAGCGCGCAGGTCTTGAAGTGCGCGACGTGCACTCCTCGCACTACGGCCGCGTCTGCCCGATTCACACCCCTGAAGGTAAGAATATCGGTCTCGTGCTCCACATGTCACTCTACGCACGGCCAAATGAATTCGGCATCATCGAGACGCCGTACGCAAAAGTCGAGAAAGGTCTCGTCACCAAAGAAATCGTTTACTTGAATGCACTCGAAGAAGAGCAGTATGCTATCGCGCACGCAGGAATCCCACGCGACGAATTAGGACACATCTCTCCGAAAGTCGTAGAAGTGCGTCGTGAAGGGAATCCGACATTGGTGAAGCGCGAAAACGTGGACTTCATGGAAGTCGCGACCAACCAACCGTTCTCCGTTGCAACCTCGCTCATTCCGTTCGTTGAAAACGACGACGCCAACCGTGCGCTGATGGGTTCGAACATGCAAAAGCAGGCAGTACCACTCGTGGTACCTGAGGCTCCGGTCGTTGCGACGGGTGTCGAAGCTGCCGCAGCGCGTGACTCCGGACGTCTCATTATTGCCGAAGAGGCAGGAGAGGTCATCTATGCCGATGCCCAGATGATTAAGGTCAAAAACACCGACGGCAAGACCAAGGAGCACCCGCTCGTCAATTTCTCCCGTACCAACGGATTCACCACTTTCCACCAGCGCCCGCTTATCTCGGTCGGTGATTCGGTGAAGAAGGGGACCGTCCTCGCTGATACTTCCACCTCCGTCGGCGGTCAGCTCGCTATCGGACAAAACGTCCGTGTGGCGTTCTTGCCGTGGTTTGGCGCCAACTTCGAAGACGCCATCGTCATTTCCGAGAAGCTCGCCAAGGAAGCCCGCTTCACCTCTATACACATGGAAGAGTTCATCTGTGTCGTCCGCGATACGAAGCTCGGTGCTGAGGTGACGACTCACGACATCCCCAACGTTTCAGAATTCAAACTCCGCAACCTCGACGAAGACGGAGTCATCCGCATCGGCGCAGAAGTGCGCTCGGGCGACATCCTCGTCGGTAAAGTCACTCCGAAAGGCGAGACGCAGCTCACGCCGGAAGAGCGCCTCTTGCACGCAATCTTCGGTGAGAAGGCGAAGGACGTGAAAGACACTTCGCTCCGCATGGAAGGAGGTAAGCGCGGTCGTGTCATCGGCGTCAAAATATTCTCACGCGAGACCGGCGACCAACTCGAGTCGGGCGTCATCAAGCGCGTACACATCGAAGTGGCACAGCTCCGCACCATCTCGGTCGGAGACAAGCTCGCCGGCCGTCACGGCAACAAAGGCGTCATCTCCCGCATCTTGCCGGAAGAAGACATGCCATTCGATAAGGACGGCAATCCTGTCGACATCATCCTCACACCGCTCGGCGTGCCTTCGCGTATGAACCTCGGACAAATTCTTGAGCTTCACCTGGGGCTTGCCGCAGACATGCTCGGCTATCAGGCCATCGTCCCTTCGTTTGCAGGCGCGACTGAAGAAGAAATTCGCGGCGAACTTGCGAAAGCGGGCGTCTCAGAGACAGGAAAGCGCATCCTTTTCGACGGGCGGACAGGAGAAGCATTCGCTCAGCCTGTATCGGTCGGCGTCATGTACATCCTCAAGCTTCACCACATGGTGGAAGACAAAATTCACATGCGCTCAATCGGACCGTACTCACTCACGACGCAGCAGCCTCTCGGCGGTAAAGCTCAGAACGGCGGTCAGCGCGTGGGCGAAATGGAAGTCTGGGCATTCTTGGGTTACGGCGCCGCATACTCTCTGCGCGAAATTCTCACCATCAAATCCGACGACATCCTCGGTCGCTCGGCCGCGTTCGATGCCATCGTTTCCGGCAAACGCATTCAAGAATCGAATACACCGGCTACGTTTAATGTCCTGGTCAGACATTTGCGTGGGCTCGGTATCGACATTGAATTTAAAGGCGGCTCGCAAAACTTCTAATCACACATCTGTATGGCAATAAAAAAGAAAGACGTCATCCCACAGGACTTCGAAGCGGTCGCAATGCGACTCGCCTCTCCTGACCGCATGTTGGAGTGGAGTTTCGGCGAGATAACAAAGCCTGAGACCATCAACTACCGCACCCAGCGCCCCGAGAAGAACGGACTCTTCGACGAGCGCGTATTCGGACCTGAGAAAGACTACGAATGTTACTGCGGAAAATACCGGGGTATCCGTTTTCGCGGCATCGTGTGTGAAAAATGTGGCGTCGAAATCACTCGCGCTATCGTCCGCCGTGAGCGCATGGGTCACATCGACCTCGCGACACCCGTTTCGCACATCTGGTTCCTTCGCGGAATTCCTTCTCGCATCGCACTCATGCTCGGCCTCTCGGCTGCAGAGGTAGAAAAAGTCGTCTACTTCGCAGGCTACATCGTCACGCATGTCGATGAAAAAGAGCGCGAGCGATTGCTCAAGGAATTGGAACTTGAATTCGCGACCAAGAACAAAGCCGCCGCAACCGCCGAGGTAAAGACCGATCTCAAAGAACGCGCGACGAAAGCCAAGAAAGAAATAGAATCCGTCCGGATGGGTGTCGTCCTCGATGAGGCCGCGTACCATCTCTTCGCCGTTAAGTACGGCGCTATGTTCCGTGCATCCATCGGAGCCGAGGCGCTGTACACCATTTTGAAAAATATCGACATCGAGGTCTTCATCAAGAAGGTGAAGGAGGAGTACGAAAACTCCGGTGCCGCAGACCGCGACAAACTCCGTAAGCGCCTCGGCCTCGCCGAGAGCTTGCAGCGTGCAGGTGTGCGCCCTGAGTGGATGTTTATGACGCGTCTCCCTGTAGTACCGCCGGCACTCCGCCCGATGGTCGCACTCGAAGGGGGTCGTCATGCATCTTCCGACTTGAACGACCTCTACCGCCGCGTCATCAACCGTAACAACCGCTTGAAGCGGTTGCTCGCCATCCACGCTCCGGAAGTCATTCTCCGCAACGAAAAGCGCATTCTCCAGGAAGCCGTCGACGCGCTCCTCGACAACTCCATGCGCCGTGGTGCAGGTGTGCTCGGTATCCTCGGTGGCCGCCGCCGCGCACTCAAATCCCTCGCTGATTACTTGAAGGGTAAACACGGTTACCTCCGCCAAAACCTCCTCGGTAAGCGTGTCGATTACTCGGGCCGCTCTGTCATCGTCGTCGGACCGGACCTCGCACTCGACGAGTGTGGTCTTCCGAAGCACATGGTGCTCGAGCTCTTCCGTCCGTTCGTCATCCAAGGACTCCTCGCACGTGAACTCGCTTACAACATCCGCGGAGCCGGCCGTCTCATTGAAGACGAGGCACCGGAGGTCTGGCCAATTCTCGAAGAGGCAATCAAAGACAAGTACGTACTCTTGAACCGCGCACCGACACTTCACCGCCAGTCTATCCAGGCGTTCCGCCCGGTACTCATCGAAGGCAATGCTATCCAAGTGCATCCGCTCGTCTGTCCTGCGTACAACGCCGACTTCGACGGCGACGCGATGGCTGTACACGTACCGCTCTCCGAAGCCGCTCAAATGGAAGCGAAGATGATGATGTCCGCCAACAAAAACATCCTGAAGCCGGGTTCGGGCGACGTCGTCGTCGCATCCAAGCTTCTCGATATCGTCTTGGGTTGTTACTGGATGACCAAGTCCGTCGATGGACTGAAAGGAGAGGGAAGTGCATTCCCTTCCACCAATGCCGCTATAACCGCACACGATTTCAACGCGGTAGATTTGCGCGCAAAAATCAGAGTGCTTCCGACTGAAAACAAGAAGTACGCCCAGTACGAAGGTAAAGTGTTCGAAACAACCGTCGGCCGTCTTCTCTTCAATTCCGTCTTGCCGAGCGACTTCCCTTTCCTCAACGAAGAAATCACCAACAAGCGCATGAGTGCTCTCGTGCAGAACCTCGTTACGCACTACCAGCTCGACGGTATCCCAAAGATTCTCGACGCAATCAAGAAATTCGGTTTCCGCTACGCGACATATGCAGGTATCACATGGGCAATTTCCGATGTCGTTATTCCTGAAGTGAAGGAAGAAATGGTTAAGGCGGGCCGCGAACAGGCTGCGAAAGAGCTCGATAACTACAACCAGGGGCTTCTTACTGAAGACGAACGCCGTCGCATGACCATTGAAATCTGGGGCCGGGTATCAGGCGAATTGCGCAAGCACGTCGTCGAGGCGCTCGACAACACAGGCCCTGTGCACGACATGATTACATCCGGCGCCCGTGGTTCCGTCGTACAGCTCCACCAGATGGTGGGTATGAAAGGTCTCATCACAAACCCACGCGGAGAAATCATCGAATTCCCTATTACATCTTCACTCAAAGAAGGTCTTACTCCGATTGAATACTTCATCTCGACACACGGCGCCCGTAAAGGTCTTGCCGACACCGCGCTCAACACGGCACGCGCAGGGTACCTCACGCGCCGTCTCTTCGATGTCGCTCACGACGTCGTCGTCTTGGAAGAAGACTGCGGTACCAAGGAAGGTGTTCTCATCCCACGCCCGGGCAAAGAAAATATCGGCGGCTCATTCGGAGACCGTGTAAATGGTCGTGTGCTCGCAGAAGATGGAGGAGGCTTCAAGCGTAATCATCTCTTGAATCGCGATGATGCCAAGGCCGTTGAAGACAGCAACGCAACAGAAGTCACTGTACGCTCTCCAATGACCTGTAAGGTGGCACGCGGCGTCTGTCAGAAGTGCTACGGTATGGACCTCACAACCGGCGAAATCGTTGATGTCGGAGAAGCAATCGGCGTCATCGCCGCCCAGGCTATCGGCGAGCCGGGAACTCAGCTCACTATGCGTACCTTCCACACCGGAGGCGTCGCGACTGCAGGCGGAGACATCACCATGGGTCTTCCACGCGTTGAAGAAGTATTCGAAACCCGCGAGCCGAAACTCCCCGCTACCATCTCGCGTGTTACAGGTATCGTGGCGGATATCATCAAAGACGGACAGGAGACTGTCATCACGATTGTCCCTGATGTTGCTTCGACCGCGAAGACCGCGAAGGCACAAAAGAAAGAGACCGAATACCGCATCCACCCACTTCGCACGATTCTCGTGAAGCAGGGCGCCACCGTCACCAAGGGAGAATTCCTCACCGACGGTTCCGCCGACCTCGACGAGCTCTTCATGCTCGCAGGCAAGGAACGTGCACAGCAATACATCATCAACGAAATTACGCGCATCTACGAGCTCCAGGGTGTATCCACGGGCCGCAAGCACTTGGAAGTCATCGTCAAGCAGATGTTCTCTCGTGTCTCTGTCACAACCTCAGGCGACACAGGAGTCTCAGCAGGAGAGATAGTCGCTGATTTCGAATTCGAACGCATCAACAAAGTGCAAAAAGAAGTCGGCGGCGAACCAGCGAAGGGCAGGCAGCTCTTGCTCGGTATCACCGAAGTCTCGCTCACACGTGCATCCTTCCTCTCGGCAATCTCATTCCAAAACACGCCGCGAAAGCTCGCTGAAGCCGCTGTCTCGGGCGCCGTGGACCGCCTCATCGGTCTCAAAGAGAACGTCATCATCGGTCGCCTTATCCCTGCCGGTACCGGATTCAAGGGAAGCAAGAAACACAAAATGATAGCGCAAATGGAGGCAGAATTCGCTGCCGCCGCACCTGCTGAAATTCCAGAAAGCCAGAGTCGGAAAGAGTCGGTGGAGAGGTAATGTCTCAGTAACGTCGGCGCCTCGTTCCCCGTCGTTTCCAATGTAATCCTGTGTAAAACCTTTATTGTTTAATTTATCCGACCGGATAAGATAAACAATATGGGTACAATGGAGCAGACATCTAAGAAACGGACCAAGCGCGGGCAAATAGAGCGCGCAATTCTTGGGACGCTCGCCGTTGCTGGCGTAGGCCTTGTCGCAATGGCTGCGCCAAATACATTGCAGCTACTGAAATACGTCGATCCCGACTGGCTCATCAAACGTGATCCAAGACAGCGCATTCGCGAGGCTGCCTATCGTTTGCAGAAAAAGAAACTTGTCGCGTTCGTCCGTGAGCGAGGTCGTGTTTCGTTACGAATAACAGAGAAGGGTAAAACTCACTTGCGATCGCTCACTGTTCGCGGGCCATTGCCCCGACCACTCCGGTGGGATCATAAATGGCGGCTGGTCATCTTTGATATCCCAGAAAAGCGGAGTTACCTTCGTGCACAAGCGCGCGGCATTGTATCTGGCTTTGGTTTCGTCCGCTTGCAAGACAGCGTATGGGCATATCCGTATGATTGTGAGGAGGCAGTCGCGCTTCTCAAAGCAGAGCTGCGCATCGGCAAGGATTTACTCTACATCATTGCGGATGCGATTGAGTATGATGTGCCGCTGCGCAAGGAATTCGGTCTTCCCCTTGATTGAACGAGTATTGTTTAATATGTCCGACCGGACGAGCTAAACAATAAGGGTGAAAAGTCGGGAGTTGGCGGAGATGCGGGTATGTGACTGACACCTTTTCCACATGCATCGATTGCAAAAAAAGGGGGGTACTCTTAGCGTCATATCAAGTGGGTTGAAAAAATATGGACGGAAAATTTAATAAAGGATATCCAAGAGTCAGAATACCGGGAACCGAGATATATGCTCATCCGGGTGAGGTTGAGGATATGATTGATGAGATAGCACATTAAGTAACGGCAGAATGGCAGGGTGTGCGGAAGCTGATGCCTGATTTACTCGCATTGAATATGTCTCCTAAAGAATCTATGGATTTACTTACGGCACGCCATCCTAATATTGAAGGTCGCGTATCTATGGAAAGCGATACATATCCCGGCGAGATTCGAAAGAGGCAAGAAGGTGAGGAGTAGGAAGTTTTGCTCGTTTCGATATTATCGCCGTCTGTCCTTAGGGCATTGAAAAGGGCATAATGTCCTTATGTCCGACACCGTTCAACAAATAAAAGATCGGCTTTCAATAGTCGATGTCGTATCTCAATACGTGAAGCTCGAGCGCGCGGGAGCTTCGCTTCGCGCGCGCTGCCCGTTCCACGCCGAGCGCACACCTTCTTTCCATGTGTCGCCGGATAGGGGCACGTATCATTGTTTCGGCTGCAATGTCGGCGGAGACATCTTTTCTTTTATCGAAACTATCGAAGGTCTCGATTTCAAAGGCGCTCTGAAAATTCTTGCCGAACGGGCCGGGGTTGAGCTGGTCTATGAGCGTGGAGGTAAGGAAAAGAAGGATGAGCGCGAGCGACTCTTCGAGCTTCTGGAAGCGGCGACTATTTTTTATACGTCAAAGTTGAACGATGCTGCAAAGAAATATCTCAAAGAGCGCGGGCTGACCGACGCGACGATACAGGCATTCCGGCTCGGGCTCGCGGGAGATACGTGGAGCGAAGCATCGGAGCATCTCCGCGCCAAGAAATTTACCGACAAGGAAATACTGGATGCGGGGCTGGCCAAAAAGAACGAGCGGGGGAGTCTGACCGATAAATTCCGTAACCGGATAGTCTTTCCCATCGCCGATACCGCAGGGCGAGTCGTCGGATTCTCAGGCCGTATATTTGGTGAGAATGCCTCGCCCGATGCGCCTAAGTACCTCAACAGTCCGGAAACGCCCCTCTTTCATAAATCCCGCATCCTCTACGGCTTCGACAAGGCAAAGATGGCCGTCCGTAAGCTTAATTGCGCGGTCCTCGTGGAGGGCCAGATGGACCTGCTCGCATCGCATCAGGCGGGGTGGGCAAATACTCTTGCGGTATCGGGTACCGCATTCACGCCGGAACATTCCGCGCTCATCAAGCGCATGACAGACAACATCGTACTTGCGCTTGATGCTGATGAAGCGGGTATAAAGGCCGCGGGGCGCGCAGCGCGGACGGCTTTGCAGGGAGGTCTCAACGTAAAAGTGACACGGCTGCCGGCGGGGCTCGATCCGGCGGATCTCATCCAGAAAGAAGGTGCCGATGAATGGAAAAAAGCGATACGGGATTCAAAAGACATTATCACATTCCTTCTTGATGTCCTTGAAGAGCACATGCCGCAGAAGGATAAATTCCGGCGCGCGGTAGAAACGATAGTCCTCCCGTTTCTGTCCGATGTGCGGAGCCCAATTGCGCGCGAACAATACGTACACGAGATTGCACGCCGGCTTACAGTGTCTGAAGTGGCGGTGAGCGAGGCGCTTGAGAAATTACCCCGCCATCCCGAAGCTCCGCGCGAAGGGGAGTCGACCTCGTCCGCCCCTCCGGTGAAATCTGAAGTAAAAATATCACCGCGTGCCGCTCGCGCCTTTGACCGCGCGCGTCAGGCATTTGCTATCCTCCTCTGGCAGCAATCGCTCGGCAAACCTTCGATAGATGTTGCCGGATATGCCCGCGACTTAGAGGCCGCGGTAGGTCCTGAGGCGTTTGCAGCCCTCTCCACCCTCCCCGAGAGGGAGCGGGAGGCACTTCGTTTTTCGGCCGAAAACCTCCACGGCAAGAGTCCTACCCCCGAGAGAGAGACCAAGGTATTGCTCTCAGTTATCCTCAAGGAGCTTCTCGCTGCCGAGCTAGATGACGCTACAATGGCTCTAAAGAAGGCTGAAAACGCCGGTGACGAAGAGGAAATAACACGCCTCATGGGTGTGTGTAACCTGTTGACAACTCGCATTGGACAATTGCACGAGAAAGTGTAGACTGCTTCGCTTGGTCTTCCCGTGGCTTATTTTGAAAGAAAAAGGCACGGCAAATGGTAAGACTCTATGCATATGACCGACCTTCTCTAGAGGGAGGTTCCTCGTGACTCATTTTTTGAAGTATGGCAAATAAAAAGCAAAAAAAACAAAAAGCGGTAAAACGTGCAAAACAGCCTGCGCGCAAGAAGCCCGTTTCCCGCACAAAGAAGGTCGCGAGCACCAAGAAAGAGCGCGCGGTCAAAAGGAGCGCAAAGGCTTCTAAAGCCAGGAATAAGAAAGCGGCTTCCGCTTCCGCATCCACCAAGAAAGGCGCGGGCGATAAGCGGCAAAATAAAGTTGAGGCGCTTATCCTGATGGGTAAAGAGCGCGGATACATCACCTACGACGAAATTCTCCGCGAATTCCCGACGATTGAAGACAACGTCTCTTTGCTCGAAGAAATCTATGACCGTTTCTCCGTCGCGGGCATCGACATCTTGGAGGGGGGCGGCATGCTCGAAGATAGCTCCGCTGATTCCGTCTTGGCGAGCAAGAAATTACAGAACCGCCGCTCGGATGCGGGCTACGACTCCGTGCAGATGTATTTGCGCGAAATTGGTCAGTACCCGCTTCTCAACGGTCAGCAAGAAAAGGACCTGGCGAAGCGCATCCTCCAAGAAGACAACGAAGCACGCAACATCCTCGCCCGCTCCAACCTTCGCCTCGTCGTCTCTATCGCGAAGAAATACGTCAATCGCTCACCAGACCTCACGCTCCTCGACTTGATTCAGGAGGGGAATTTGGGCTTGTTTAAAGCCGTAGATAAGTTCGATTACACAAAAGGCTACAAATTCTCGACCTATGCTACCTGGTGGATTCGTCAGGCCATCACCCGTGCTTTGGCAGACCAATCCCGCACCATCCGCATCCCGGTGCACATGGTGGAAACCATCGCTAAATACAAGCAAAAAGTACGTGAATTGAACCAGCACCTCGGCCGCGACCCGCTCCCCGAAGAAATCGCCGCAGAAATGGGTATCGAAATAGACAAAATCTACACTATTCAAAAAATCAATCAGGACACCGTCTCACTCGAGTCTCCGGTAGGTGAGGACGATGATGAGCGCTCGACACTTGGCAGCTTTATCGCAGACGATACCATCGCCAGCCCTGATATGGACGCTTCGCGCCGCATTCTCAATGAACAAATGGGAGCAATTCTGGAGGAGCTTTCACCCAAAGAGCGGAAGATATTGGAAATGCGCAACGGACTTACGGAAGAGGGGATTTGCTTTACCCTCGAAGAGGTGGGTCGCGAATTCGGCGTCACCCGCGAAAGAATTCGTCAGATTGAAGCAAAAGCACTGGAGCGCATCCGTTTCCACGACCGCGCCAAACAACTTCGTTCGTACTAACGCCTACCCTTCATCTCACCTAGACACACCAAACTTACGCTATAGCGTAAGTTTGGTATGTGGGGAAAACCTTTTCGTTTCCATGGCCGCGCCAAGCAGCCGCGGAGCTACTACTCGGGCCCAGGAGAGGCGTGATACGATTCTCGGATGGGATTGTTTGGCAGATGGCTTGAGCGGAAAAAGGGTCCAGAGAAAATACGGGGTGCTGTTATCCGGTACGACCGGGAAAACATACTTGGTGAGAGTCATCAGGACTGCTACGACAAAATCATCGCGCGGAATCCCGGAGTGCCTTACGATTTCAAGAAGGAGGAGGCGAGAGGCTGGCTCACAACGAGAGGCAGAATTGTCAGTATGCAGGAAGCCTATGAGATAAAGCTAAAAAGCGGCCAAATCTCCCCCGATGAATCCCCTCCCCACTTGAACGAATAATTTTCAATAATCTCAGAGTAGTGGAAATGGAGCGGCCGGGCTTCCGAGAGGGAAGTCCGGCCGCGATATCTCAAGCGAGTTGGAGCCGTTGACCGGCAATACGGGCCAAGTCGATGATCGTTGCGCGCTCCCCGTCGCCGTTGAAGACCCTCAGCCCCTTTCGCACGAATATTGTCGAGAGAAAGTTGAGCTTCGGATCCCCGAAGTAGATCCACGGCCTCTGGGGGTGATCCATGACGAACTTTACTAGGTCGACACACTCGCGGGAAAGGTCTACGCGCAATCTGCCAGTCTCGTTCGAAATGCTGATGAGTGCGACATCCGGCCGTGCCATCAAGGCAATCGCGAGATCAGGGAAGTCGACGTATCCCCGGACCGAGAGAATCAACATTGGGTCACCACCGATGCCGACGACGGCATCTTTCACGGGCGGCCGGTCGTATTTTGGACCGACCATGAGTACGACTACTTTTTGCGGGATTGGAAGCGAACTTCTGATTGCTGGAAGCATGTGAACCTCCATGAAAGACCAGACCGCAATGCTACTCCTTCGTTAACATTTGTCTAGAAATACGCCCTCTTCATATGCCCAAAATGTTTCAGGGCCACGGGTGTTAGAATGCCAAAATGCTCGAATCAGCCCCTAAAGTCCCGAACACATCAGAACGTGTCGAAGTTGTCAGTTCCGATATTACTGAAGACCAAGCACACATAACGTTTACCTTCAATTTCGCTCGTAAAATGAGCGACAATGAACTTGAAGAGCTATACCGTGATACAAACGGAATGTTCCATGAAATCATCTTTGGCAAGCTTCGCGAGAAACGATGGACTGAACCTGCGGAAAAAGGCCTAGAAACCGCACTTGTTCCATTCGGCTTCGAGTCTTCAGTAAGCAGAGGAGGAAAGACGTGGACAATGCGCTACAAACGAAGCGACCTCAACGTATAGTATTCGGTCGCGCTCACTCTTTGAGCGCGACCGGCTGGCCCGTGGCCGTATCTATGCGGAATTCACGCAAGCTGATCTCCGCAAGAAGCAGCGTTATCCAGAGCCTCTCCTCAAGGCGCTTGGCTATAGCCTCTCGAACTTTTTCAAGATCGATAATTTCTCCCATTGCGTTCCCCTGACTAATGGGCGAACTTTGTTGCGAGCATCAAAACCGCGAAGGCGATCAGTGCCAACAACGTTGGCTCTCCTCGCTCGGAGAGCAGATAGAAGAGCTTCCTCATCGGCGTTTCCTCCTTGGTCCTCAAGAGCGGGACCTAGCTCCAATGCTATACCTCCCTCCGGGATTTGTCCAAGAAAATGGGTCGTTTGCCCTGATACCAAAACCTTCCCGATGAGGGGAGGTTGGTTTCGATATTATCGGTGTTTCTTGCGCTTCGTCGGGCGCGCAGCGAGCATTGCCCGCTTGGCCGCAAGACGCTTCGAGGTCTTTCGAGAACGCGATTTCTTATTCTTTATATCCTGACTCGCTCGTTTTGCCATATCCGCGAGTATACCCCATTTAAGATTAGATGAATAGTATTCCTATACACACTGCGCAGACTTCCTTTTTCGGCGCTTTGGTAGTACATTACCCCCTTATATGGCAGAAAAACAAAAGGATTTGGTCAAGTTCATACTTGAGCGCAATAAGCTCCAGAGCGCCGATTTCCGCTCGCCCGGCTCGCAGCTTGCTCGCCGCCTCTACCGCGCCCAGCACCCGAGCGAGATTATCGCCCTCAAGTGCATGGACGGCCGCCTCAACCTCTCGGTCATGACCCACACGCCGCCGGGCATCATCAAGCCGTACCGCAACATCGGCGGCAAGTTCGACCTCGGTTGGCCGTTCTTCGGTCGCCTCATGCTCGATGATATTGAGCATGCGGTCTCCAAGGGTCGTCCCACCTACGTGCTCTCGACCTACCACTTCTCGAAAGGGGATGTACACCGCGGATGTGCGGGCCATAAATACGATACCGATGCCGCGCGTGCGGGAGCGGTACGTTTGCGCGATCAATTTGAATCGGCATTCGGCGCCAATCACACAACCGTCTTTCCGCTCGTCATTGGCATGGAGACCGACGAAGGCGGCCTCGTCTTTCATGGAAAAGGGAAACGCACGTTTGATATTGCGAATCACGCCGATGCGCCACTCGAAAGTATTCACAGCGAGCTCCGTCACATGTATCCCGATATACCCGACAACGTGCTCGAAGATCTACTCCCGCTCGTCGCGGGCAACCAAAAGTATGTACGTGATATCCGCGCCGCGCATCGCCCTGTCGTCGAGATGGAACACAAAGAGCAGATTATTGCGGTCGGCCGCGGCTTCGACTGGCTCCATCTGCCAAACAGGGCGCTCATGATTGGGCCGTACGACCCTCAGTGGGAAAATGCCGTCGCGGTCGCAGGCACCATTGTTTTAGCAAATATGAAGGCCAAAAGAATCCCTGAAAAAGAAGGGGCACTCTTGCTCGTCCTTGCCCCGTTCCGTTCGGTTGGGGCCGACCACGGTGTCGCCAACGAGAAAGCGCTCTACCTCGAACGGGAGGCCGAGCGTGTCTTGCGGGAAAAGGTGCCTGCGATAATGAAAAAGCTCAAAATATTGGTGGGTACGGTGGATATGAATACGCGCACGTTCCATCTCCTCAAGAAGTCATAAAAAATCGAACCGCCGGACGCATCAGCGCCGGCGGTTCGTTGTCAATCGCGTACCGATCTACTCGGCGGCTTGTATCGAGGCCTTGCTGGCCTGCCACGCATTCCACGCCCGCCGATCGAAGTAATAGGACTTCTTCCGGCCGTCAGCATAGTCAACGTGGAAGCACAGAATAACCGTAGGCTCGATTCCGCGTGACTGGAGAAACGTACGCATTTCGTCCTTAGCCGAGACGCAACAGACGAGTGTGTCGTAGAGCGAAAGGCCGTTGGTAATGGCGGCGCCGCATGGCCAGTGGCCATAGAGCATCACCGTCGTCACCGCTTTCAGTCGGTGGCCGCCGTATGCATGCTCCTTGATGATCTGTCCTTCTCCGAGCTTAGCGATTGGAGAAGATTCGGGAATCAAAAGTGGGCCGCCATTCAGGGAGAGTGTGTGATGGCATGGGTGGCCGTCGCACACGCCCCAATGCTTTGTGAGAAGATCGGTGATCCGGTCGCCGTCGGCGCACGGAATCACGATTGTCCCACGCTCTGCTGGGATCCGAGGTCCTTCGAGGTCTTTCAGAACCCCAACGCCCCGAAGTGTTTGAATAAGTTGATAGTCTGCGAGAGATGCAGTCGTCATTCTCAGATTCCCCTTACCGAAAGTTGTTCCCAGTTTTACACTTTGCCGCGACACAATACAAGAACAACGGCAGCAGACATCCTATTCCTAAGCCATATTTTGTCAATTTTGAAAGGGGGATACGCATCCTCAGTGTGCGCGATGGGTACGATGATATACTCGCGGCATGAAGGGGGCAAGTGCAAAAAGGGGCAAGAAGGCATTTCCCATCAAACATTGGAGCCATTCCTCGCTCATGGCATTTCTGCGCAATCCGCTTGCCTGGTACAAGCGCTATGTCGAGAATATTCGCGATACGCCTTCCAATCCCTCGGCTGTCATCGGTCGTGCCGCACACACCGCTCTCCAACATTTCTATGGCGGGATAGGTAAGGAGGGGGCGGTAGCGCTCGGGCTCGAGTATCTGAGGAATGTTGCGGATTTTGAGGTTAACTTCGGCAAAGCGAAATCGCGCCGCGCACAAAAAGAAAAGCGTATGCATATGGAGCGAGACTATCTGCAGGCCGTATCCTTCTACCTAGCGCGGGCACCGAAGCACAAGGTCGTGGGCGTCGAGGTGGTGGCGACGGCAGAAGTGAAGGGGCTCGCACTTCCCATCAAAGCCGTTTCCGACTTGGTAGTCGAGTCCCGTATTCAGAAGGGGGCGCTCGACATTGTCGACCACAAATTCGTCGATACCTTCAGCAAGGGGCGGGGGCAGAAGACGCTTTTCGTTATGCAGGCGATATTTAATTACTACACGGTCAAAAAAAAGTACGGGAAGGAAGTGCGGCGATTCATCGTGCAGGAATGCAAGAAAAAGAAGAACGCTGACGGCTCATCACAAATGCGGCGCTACATTATCGACTTTGCCGACGTCACGGATGAATTCGAAGTCTTCCACCGGCTCATCAATGACGCGACCACCGAGATTGGTCGCAAACGTCTCTATCTCCCGAATCCGTCGGATATGTTTGAAGGCGAGAACTCCTTCGACATCTACCGTCTCGGGCTAGTGGACGAAAGTGCTAACGACTCCGGACTTTGAGCTTGGTCTGTCTCTTCTTATTTATCTTGGGGAGGCGAATCATGAGAATGCCGTGCTTTTCGGACGCTTCCGCCATATCCACATCGACTTCTTCGGGGAGAAGGATGGTGCGGGAGAATGAGCCCCAGTAGAGTTCGCGTTGGAAATAGTTGTCTTCTTCGACTTCGCGTTCATCCTCGCGCATGCCCGAAATGGTCAGCATCTCGCGGGTGAGGGAAATATCTATAGAGGTGGGCTGTACGCCAGCGACGAGCGCTTTGACTACAATGGCGTCGGGCGTCTGGTAGATGTCTACCGCAAGCTCTCCCTTCGGCTCTTCTCCCGACCAGGCTTCTTCGCGCGTATTGATATGAGCATGTCGCTCTTCGCCCTCGCCTTCAAATACGGCAGGGTGCGCGGAAGGGCCTTCGAAAAAATCGTCGTACTCATCGTTGGACTTTCCGGTGAGTCGGGAGAAAAAACCTGGTTTTTTTAGGAGCGCCATACTGATTTTTTTATTACGGGATGTATGCGTTTTATATATTCTAGCACGGCTAGAAGTGCAATAACCCCTATCCAGACAAACCCGAACGTGCGCAAGAGGTGCTCTTCGGGTGTGTTCAGTATAAGGAAGTTGAAGGTACTGTGCAAAACAATAGCGAGGATAACTCCCACAAGAACAAAGAGGTGTTTCGTCCGGCGGGGCTTATAGAAAGAGATGCCGATGGCCGCACCGATGACGGCCGATGAGAGTACGTGCAAGAGTGTCGCGCCGACGAAGCGGAGATTGCCGGTCAAGACCGTCTGGAGCAGTGAGTCGCCGGAAAGAGGTGAGAGAAGGAAGAGGGTGTTTTCTGCAGCCGCAAAACCGAGCGCCACGGTCACCATGTAAATGACCGGGTCTATCGGCTCATCGTCTTCGCGGCGGCGCAAGACCGTCAGCTTTGCCATTACAAACTTGATCAGCTCCTCCATACCCGACCAGATGATGAAGGTCAGCGTGGTCGTGGCGGCTGCAGAGAGGAGCCATAACTCCTGCGTCTTGAGGTATGAGGCAGCAAATTTTTCCATCGGGATAACCACCGCTACCGCGACCATACCCGCCAAGAAGGCGAGTGCGATTAGTCTCCGTGGTTCGGGGTGTACGCTATCTTCGCGGCGCCAGAACCACAGCCAAGCGAGGGCGGGTAGTACTCCTCCTGCAAAAGCCGCGAGCACGGGTTCGAGTTCGCTCATCCCGCTATTATACTGGCCATTTGGCGACCATGAGGAGGTCGCTCTCTTTTTTGGGGAGTTGCTGCCAGATGGCTTCGGTGACGAATGGCATGAACGGGTGAAGGAGTTTGAGGGAGGACGTCAGAATCGAAGATAAGGCGTGTGCGCGCGAGGCCGCAGCAGCTTGCCCTGAGGAATTCGAAGGGTCGCCACCCGCCCTAAAGATTGGTTTGGATTCTTCGAGTATCTCGGCTGCAAAACGGTCCCAGACGAAGTGGTAGATTTGGTCGGCCGCGAGGTCGAGACGGAAGGCGTCGATGTGGGCAGACACTTGCTTCGCGATTTCTACCACCTCGTCGACGAGCTTCTGGTCTCCTGCGTTGAGTTTGACTTCCCCACCGTGCGGATTTTCAAGAACGAACCGCGTGATGTTCCAAAGCTTGTTGGCAAAGTGTTTGTACCCGCGTACGCGGTCTTCCGAGAGCTTGAGGTCGTTGCCCGGCGATGCTCCTATGATGAGTGAGAGGCGCGTCGCGTCGGCGCCGTATTTTTCTATCATCGTTAAGGGGTCGATGATGTTGCCGAGCGACTTGCTCATCTTGCGCCCCTGTCCGTCGCGTACGAGACCGTGCAAGTAGACGTTCTTGAAGGGGACTTCGCCGCGCAAGAAGCCCGCCATGAGCACCATACGTGCTACCCAGAAGAAGAGGATGTCGTATCCCGTCTCCAGCACTGAGGTCGGGTGGTAGGTTTTTAGGTCATCGGTATCCTCGGGCCAGCCGAGCGTCGAGAAGGTCCAGAGTCCCGATGAGAACCACGTGTCGAGAGTGTCGGGATCTTGTTCCCACCCTTCGCCTGGAGACGTAACGCTCACACGCACCTCACCATCCTTAAACCACGCGGGAATGCGATGGCCGAACCATATCTGACGTGAAATACACCAGTCGCGAAGATTTTCTATCCAGTGATAGTAAATTTTTTCAAATCGCTCCGGCATTATTTTTGTGTTACCCGATGAGATCGCTTCGCGCATCCGCTCTTTGAGAGTCTGGGTCTTTCCATCAGGGAATTGCACCGCCTTGTTTACATCTATAAACCACTGAAGCTTGATTTGCGGCTCGATTATGCCGCCGCCGCGACTGTTGGTCGACACGTTGTGTACGTAGTTTTCGTCCACTTTTGAAATGAGGCCCTTCGCGCGCAATTTTTCCACGATAAGCGGGCGCGCCTTCTTGATGTGCTGTCCTTTGAATTCGCCCGCTATGTCGAGCAGGATTCCGCGGTCATCAATCACGCGCTCGACGTCGAGTTTGTGGCGCTGCGCTATTTCGAAGTCGATACCGCTGTGTGCGGGAGTGATGGTCATGACTCCCGAACCGAACTCCATGTCGGCCGCTTCGTCCTTAATGATGGTCGCGGTAATCGGGCCATTTATCCATTCGAGGTCAATCTGCTGGCCGTGCGTGTATTCTTTGTACCGTGCATCGTCCGGGTGCATCACAACGTACTTGTCTCCAAACTTTGTCTCCGGTCGCACGGTGCCAATATCAAACGGCCCATATTTGAAATGGTAGAAGGCATCTTTCTGCTCCACATACTCAATTTCGTCGTCCGACACGGTCGTCTGCAGCTTGGGGTCCCAATTGACGATGCGATTGCCGCGGTAGATGAGCCCCGCGTCGTGCATGCGCACGAACGCTTCCATGACGGCTCTATATCGCTTCTCGTCCATCGTGTATGCATAGCGGCTCCAATCGAGCGAGCTGCCCATTTTTTTCGTCTGATTAATGATGGTCGCTTTGCTTTCTTCGACGAATGCGTCAATACGCTTCATCAGCTCCTCGCGACCGAGGTCGTGGCGGGTTTTTTTCTCCGCTTTGTAAATATCGGTCTCCACTTTCGATTGCGTCGCAATAGCCGCGGAATCCGTCCCTGGCACCCAGAGGGTCTTGTATCCACGCATGCGGTGATAGCGGATGAGGATATCTTCGATGGCGAGCATCGCGGCGTGCCCCATGTGGAGGGTGCCCGTCACATTCGGCGGGGGCAATACTATTGAATAGGAGGGGGCGTCGGGTGCCGTAAGGCCGTCCTCAATCATTTTGTCGGGATTGGCATAGCCACTTTTCTCCCACGCCTCGAGCATTCGAGGCTCCTGCTCGTTGGGGTTGTAGGGCTTTAGGAAAGCCTTAGGCGCTTTTGATGGCTCCATTGCGGTATCGTAGCACAAAAGGCCCTCGTTTAGACCAGTTTCAGCTTACCAATCGCGCCCAGCGATGTGGGGTCGGCATATTCTTTATGGAGCGCACGGAAGTAGCCTGCAAGTCCTATCATGAGCGCATTGTCGGTCGCCAACGCCGGAGGCGGGACTAGCAGACGGGCGGGGTCCCCGTATTCTTTGAGTGCTTCCTCTAACCGTTTGCGAATGTAGGTGTTGGCCGACACGCCACCTCCCACGACGACTGTTTGTGCGCCACATGTTTCTACGGCACGCATTGTTTTTTCTACCAAGACATCCGCTACGGCATCTTCGAATTCCCTTGCCATCTTTTTCTTTTCTTCGCCCGACAGCTCTTTGCCGTCAACAAGTTTGCGCACCGCCGTCTTCAATCCCGAGAAAGAAAAATCAAACGTATCTTCATTCAACATCGGGCGGGGGAGTTTGAAGTCGGGGACGAGATTTTCGGTGCGTGCTTCCGCTGCAAGCCGGGAAATCTCCGGGCCGCCGGGATATCCGAGTCCAAGGAGCCGCGCGACTTTATCAAATGCTTCTCCTGCAGCATCATCGCGCGTCTCTCCGATAATCTCGTACGATTGGAATTGTTTTGAAAGGACGAGCTCAGTATGTCCGCCGGAAATGAGGAGCGCGAGCGCGGGGAATTCGAATTCTTCCAAATTTCTTCCTTTCATCATCGAGAGCACGATGTGTCCTTCCATATGGTTGACTGCGACAATGGGCACATTCCATACGAGCGAAAGTGCTTTTGCGAAATTAATGCCGACCCAGAGCGCAGGCTCGAGCCCCGGTCCGTAGGTGACAGCTATCGCATCGATATCCGGCTTCCCGTGTTGCTCCAGGAAGGGAACGATCTGAGCTAGAAGCTCAGGCTCCCGGGTAAGTGTTTGTTCTAGGCTCCCTACATTAATGTTCGACTTCGTAAGTCGAACATCTTTTCCAAGCACTTGTTCGAGAAGCGGGACGAGATTCTTGGCATGCTCACGTTTGGCGAGATTGGGAAATACGCCGCCGAATTCCGCATGCATCGCCGCTTGGGAAATGAGGGCGTTGCCGAGCGTTTGCCATTTGAATGACGGCCCGAAATCACCTTCTGCTTCAATAAGGCAGACGGCTGTTTCGTCGCATGATGTCTCGATTCCTAGTACTTTCATATTCGACGTTATACCATGGTACAACTCTATGGCATCTATGTGGCGCGATGACCTGCCGATGACGAAGAATCCCCTTCGTTTTTTTCTTTTTGCCTCGAAACCGCATTGGCAAGCGGCAGTAGTCGCCATACTCTTCGCGTCTTTGGGCAATGCGTTCTCCGCGAGCGTCTCCTACATATTCAAATTGCTGGCGGACGCCGCAGTAGCTTTTAAAGCGGGGGGTTCATACGACGATATTTTTTGGGCTTCCGCAGCATGTATCCTCGTACTCGCTATCGCGAAATTCTTCTGGCGCATCTCGGGGTTTGCCGGGGCTCACTGGTCCACAGGTTCTTCGGCGACCGCGCGATACGCGCTCACTTCATACGTGACGCTTCACAGCCGGGCGTATTTTTCGGACCGTTTTGCCGGCTCTATCATGAACAAGATACGGCACGCCGCTACCGGCATGCGCGAGGTCGTGGACGGCTTTTTGTGGGAATTTCTCGAGATGGGGGTGAACGCCATCGCGAGCTTCATCATTGTGTTTCTCGTCAGTCCCCTTGTCGCATGGATATTTTTCGTCTGGGTTGTCATCATTGTGACAATCAACGTATATCTCGGATTCCGGAGAGTTCCTCTTGCGGCGCGTGCACACGATTTGGAGACCGTCCTCAATGGCGGCACCGTCGACCTGCTTACAAATGTAAGTGCGATGCAGGAATATGCACGCCGGGAATTTGAAATCGAGCGTTTGAAAGGGGCGACTGACGACAGGCGGAGGGCGCATTTGAAAAGCTGGTACTTCGGGGAGTGGACGCGTGTTCTCAATAGTGTACTTCTCGTGCTTTTCGGAGGTGCTATGGTAGTCACGACACTCGCGCTCGCACGCGCCGGTATCTTGTCGCTCGGCGATATCATTCTCGTCATCACGATTATTTTCCGAATCGAAGGGCTCCTGCAATCACTGGGCTCGAATTTCAATAAGTTTGCCGAGACGTGGGGAGAAATCAGCGAAAGCCTCGAAGAAATCATCTCCCCGCACGAGATTCCCGATGAGCTAAATGCGGTCGAACTTGCCGTGGCCGGGGGCGCTCTCTCGTTCAACGACATCAATTTTTCCTACGCCGAGAACAGCGTCTTCAAAAATCTGACGCTCGTAATTCCCGCGGGGCAGCGGGTCGGCGTCGTCGGGCGCTCTGGTGCCGGTAAATCGACTCTGGTGAGACTTGTGTTGCGCCACCACAACCTTGATTCAGGTACCATCACTATCGACGGCACCGATATTGCTGCCGTGACCCAAGAGAGCCTCCGCAACGCTATCTCCGTTGTCCCGCAAGAGCCGCTGCTCTTTCACCGCACCATTCGCGAGAATATCGCATACGGGAACCCCACGGCGACGGAAGAAGAAGTCATCGAAGCTGCCAAACTTGCGCAAGCACACGATTTCATCATGCGGCTTTCAGAGGGCTACGCCGCGATGGTCGGCGAACGCGGCATCAAGCTCTCGGGAGGAGAGCGCCAGCGCATCGCAATTGCCCGTGCCATCCTCAAGAATGCGCCGATACTTCTGCTCGACGAGGCAACATCGGCACTCGACAGCGAGAGTGAGGTTGAGATTCAGAAGGCTCTTCGTGAATTGATGAAAGGGAAGACGGTCATTGCGATAGCGCACCGGCTTTCGACCTTGCGCGAAATGGACCGCATTATCGTGCTTGATGCCGGCAAGATTACCGAAGAGGGGACGCACGGTGAACTCGTGGCGGGAAGCGGGATATACTCTCAGCTCTGGGCACATCAGGCCGGAGGATTCCTTCAAGACCAATAATATGGACTTCAAATACTTTTCACGTAATGGAGAAATACTTCCGGTAGGAGAGGCGCAGGTACCGCTGGCGAGTATCGAATATGCGTATGGATTCGGCGTCTATGAGAGCATCCGGGTAAGCAAGGGCGTCACATATTTCATCGACGACCACATCGAACGCTTGGTGGAATCGGCCGGCATTATCGGTCTTGCTCACACATTCACTCCGGAAGGGGTGTCAGCCGCTATCACAGACCTCCTCGGAAAGAACGAAGTGGAGACTTGTAATGTGAAGATACTTCTTATCGGCGGGCGCACGCCGGAAGATGCGCAGCTAAATATTCTCTGCTTGAATCCCCTTTTTCCAGACAAAAAATTGTACCGCGACGGCGTTCATACCATTACGTATCTATACGAACGCGCTTTTCCTCATGCAAAAACCCTCAACATGCTCCAAAGCTATCTCGCCTATCGAAAGGCAAAAAAGGCTGGTGCGTACGATGCGCTTCTCGTCGATCGGGAAGGCAGGCTCATCGAGGGAACGCGGACGAACTTTTTCTGTATGAAAGGTAAGACGCTTTTCTCGCCAAAAGAAGAAGACATCCTACTCGGCGTTACGCGCAAAGCGGTATTGAAGGTGGCGGCACAAAACGGCTTTGACATCGCCCAAAAAGATATTCGCCTCGCTGACCTGGGCGGATACGATGCCGCATTTCTCACAAGTACCTCTTCTAAAATACTTCCTATCCGGACGATAGACGACTTCCAATTGGGAGAACAGCCTGCTGCACTCAAAGATCTGATGGCTGCATTCGATACGTTTCTGGAAAATTGCGGCGGAAAACTCTAATCAGAGACCGGGCGCGCCCGTCTTTGCATGCATCATAAAATCCTTGAGCTCCGCCGCGTCGTACTTTGAGAGAATGAGCACGGTGTCGGGACGCGGACGGGCTTGAGTGGAGTGAGCGCCGACGTTAAAAGATATTTGGCTGGCTGACGCCGTCCAGACTTTCACTATCGTAAGACCGAAGAGCATAAGGAGAGGTCCGCGCACGTTTTCTATCGTCTGTATCCTTCCGAAATCAATCGTCTCGTACTGGCGGAACAGTATTCCTGAATTGACCGTTATGGTGCGCTGCGTGAGTTCGTATGAGAAGAGATACCAGTAGAGAATCGGGTACAGGGAGATAATCAGACCTATAGTGACGATGACAGGCACAAGTGTCCCGGAAGTGAGGAGTCCGCAGCCCTCACCGCTACACGCATCTTGTGCGCCGAAAGCAAAAAGTAATCCGATGATGAGTATAAAGACCGTGAGCAGGACAGCTCCGAGCGCTGAATACAAAAGCGCCGCGACCGGTTGCATGAGGCGGGTATTAAGTACGGGCATGGGTAAATTATAACAGCCAAAACGGGCAGCGGGCAGTAGATTGAAAAAGCCTCCATCTAAAGGTATATTGGAAAGCGTTTGCGCGATTAGCTCAGTGGTAGAGCGACCCCTTGACGTGGGGTAGGCCGGGGGTTCAATTCCCTCATCGCGCACTTGGAGACGATAAAACTTGAAGCAGGGGATAATAAGCAATACGCAATTCGCGCGGCGGAGGTTCTTCGTGCAGGTGGCGTTATTCTCTATCCGACCGATACGCTCTACGGGCTTGGCGCGGATGCACTATTGGACGAGGCAGTAGCGAAGATATACGCAATTAAGGGGCGTGATGAGGGAAAGCCGATTCATGCAATTGTTTCCGATCTTGCGATGGTGGAGAGATATGCGGAAATTACAGATGACGCACGACGGTTGGCGGCAAAGCTTCCGCAAGGACAGGTGACATTTATTTTGAAGAAAAAAGCGGGGATGGATTCTGGAATCATGAAAGATATTGCGACATTCGGTTTTCGCATCCCAGACAATGAATTCTGTATTGAGATGATTCGCGCATTTGGAAAACCGATCACGGCGACGAGTGCGAATAAAAGCGGGGAGAAACCGGAGCGTTCGGTCGACAAAATTCTTGCGCAACTTGGTGCTGCTGCAGAGGGAATTGAGCTCGTGATTGATGCGGGCGAATTGCCGGAGCGCGCCGCTTCGACAGTCGTTGACCTCTCAGGCGCTCATCCTTTGATTGTCCGCGAGGGGTCTATACCAGCTCACAGAATAGTGTAAGATATTTCTATGGGCGTAGACGCCGGTCCAATAATCGGAAATGGAGGTCATACTACTATTCGTCTTGATGATCGTCGTAAACGTCATTTGTTGGCAGCAGCAGAAAAGGAAGGAGTCCCCTTTATTGAACCATTCAACGTTCTCGTGGAAAACCGAGAGCGCATTTTCACCGCAATTGATAAAGTAGAGATAGCGCTCCGGACCGTTCTTGGTAACACGCTTGCTGCAAGTACTCCGGAAGTCAGAAAGGAACTTGTAATGGCAAACACAATTCGGGAGTGCCGGGATATTCTGAATGAAAAAACGATAGTTGGGGGAAGCGCCACTACGCGACTGCAAAAACTCAAGTTGCTCGTCAACGACAGTGCGTCGCATCTCCTCAACGCATTCCAGAGTATTGATTCGTCGGTGACTCCATCACGCCAAGAAGGAGCTGTGGTGCAGCTACAAGAATATGTTGAACGTCGAAGGGTAGCAGGACATCTCGATGCGTTGAATAACGCGTTAAAAGAATTGTCAGACCAATTATTTGAACTCGAGCATGCTTCTGCGAAAATTTCTGAAGTGACGACTACTATCGGTCAACTCCTCACTTCTAAAATACAAGGGACAGAAGCTGATGCGGCAAGGGGGAATCTTGGCGCCTTCCTGTTGAATAATGCAGTGCAGTCGAAACTCCAAGATGCACAAAAGGCATTGCAGGCAGAAGGAGGCATGGTGTCGTTGAACGATTGTCTGAACGAATGGGAAGAGCACTTACTTGCTGCCGCAGAGATGTACTTGAAGGCCGTAGAAAAAGGGGAAGTGCGCCCTTCACCGGGAACAGGCAAAAGGTAGAGGGTCACTTTTGCTCATCCGCCACACGCCATAAATACCACGATGCGACAGATGCGTGTTCGCGCCGTGTGACTTGCGCACATAGAGATATTGTGTCATGATATCCACTCGCGAAAAAAAAGAGCGACAATGCTTAAAATTGGTCTTTCCGTAGTTCTTGTACTTGCGTCGACTTGGGTCGCGCTCGCTCAATCTGGCATTGAGGAGTGCATTTACAAACAAGGCTCAAAGCAGGCGATAGTTGGAGCGCGAAGAGTGCTGCAGCCCGATGAAGTCGATACGGGCCATCGTATCTGCATGGGGGCACGGCTCCATGATTTCGTACTTGACGTGGTGTGTGTTTCGGACGGCGACAAGACGGCATACTGCCGTGAAATAACCGCGAGTTCGAAGCCATATCTAGTCGAGGAGCACAGACGCGCTCGGGCGCACCTGAAAAATCTTCCGTGACTACATGAGCCGTCCACACCTGTGGACGGCTCATCATTGGGAGCACGGTTTATATGCTCCCCTCTATTGAGACTACAACTTCGGTTGCAGTCTCATCGAGAAGTTCTTTAACACAATCGTCATAGCACAGAGTTGTTTAACCACTAAGCATTTCTGTGCTGTGACGATTACATACTTCACAGCTCCACGCACTCACAGGAGGAATCCAATGCGTAAACTGACTCTTGGTATCGCTCTCGCGTCCATCGTGGCCGTCGGCACCGCTTACTACAATCGCACGACGCTCATTACCTGGGCGGCGGGCGAGATGCTGGAATCGCGTCTCAACGGCGCAATCTCCAACATCGAGCGGACGCCTTTCGACCTGCTCATTTCGGCCGATGTCACACGTCAATTCGTCAATGACCGGCACGGTGGCTTGTACGGGGCCCGCAAGGCCTTCCTCGACAAGTACCTCTGCGGTCCGGTCTTCGGCGACAAGCACGACGGCTACGACAAGCAGAAGAACATGAACTCCGCTTGCTTCGACGTCCTGTACGCCGGCAACGGCAGCGACGTGAGCCATTGGTACGGCAAGCAGGGCATTCCTGTCTTCGCCGCGCCGCTGGTGGCGCGGTTCCGCGCGACCATGATGCAGAAAGCTCGCGACCATCTGGCTGACCCCGCTCATCTCCGCGCCTTCTACGAGGCAAGGAAACAGCTCGCCGTCAGCTACATCCGTGGGCTCAATGCGGATGAACGCAAGCAAACGATCGAGTATCTCGAGTCCGCGCAAGTGGCGTTCGCGACATTCTATCGACCGCAAGTGCAAGAAGCCTACGCGCTCGTCGTCAAAACCGAGCACGACTGGCGCAACCACTACAGCAACCTCGACGAGCAACGGGCGGGCACGACCGTCAGTCTCTCGCTCGACCAACTCGACGACGAACTGGGGCCGTTCAAGATGTGGGAGGCAGCCAATGCCCACCTACGCACCGTCTCAGCGAACGCAAGCATTGCCAAGTTTGCCGGTCGTCGGCACAACGAAGGCGGTAGCCAGGTCGTCGAGGCCTATGCGTCCATCACCGCCGACTTGTTGACCATCGTGAAGTAAGCAACCCCTAGACTTGAACCCCCGGCTTTTGCTTGGGGGTTCCTTTTTTATAAAAAGTTGATTGATTAAAAAGGCCGCCCCTCGCCTTTGCAGCCCATTCCTTGCATTTTGGTATTGGCTTTCTTTGCTCTCGGCCAAAGAAAACCACTCCGAAAACGACCTCGTTCCGATACTTGTGACCAAACAGTCTGGCTTTCCGAACTTTATTTATACAAAGCAGAGATTGAAAATAGTATAGAAGTATTGAGCAACTACACTTTGAAATACATATTAATTTTCCCACACCATGCTCTCACTAGTCTTTAAGAAGTGGGGGTATACCCTATGGACCCCTTTTGGGGTGGGGTTAAATATTTTTAACCGTGGAATAGCGCAAAATTTATTGTTCAAATGCGCCCTTGACAAATAAATTAAACATGCTATCAAGGTACTTAACCAATAACTTGGGCACCCGTTCAAGCTTGGTTGCTAAAGATGGAGTTAGCCATGCAATATTCAGATGAATCCAAGTGGAACGAATTTGTTGCGAAGAATCAAAGTTCTTACGGAGCGAGGGTTGTCCGTTTCGCCGAACGGTGGGCAAATCTGATGGAAGCGCAGATGTCCAAAGGGCGCAAGCTCGAGGATATCGCTCGTTCAACCGAACGGGAAGCTGACTCAGAGGGTAACAGTGGGTTTGCGTACGTGCTTGCGGTTTATACCCTCACTCAGACGTGGATTCACGGCGACGCTCTTCGTAGGTGGCACAACCGGGACACTCAAATCACTCAAATCGACAACGAGGGTGAAAAGGCGAATGCTAGCGGTGGGGTACTCAATCCCGCGATCTTGAACATCAAGTAGTTCTATTTGTTCTGAAATCCATCATCCATCCTCCCAGTCTGAGAAACTGTGGAGGATTTTTGTTTACAAAAAAACACCAGATTTATCTGATGCTTTTAAGTTTAATTTGTCTTATACTTTGATTGAATGTATTTGCTTTAAGTCTTTAGCTAGTTCAAACGCAACTAAATAAAAAAAATAAGCAAACACTACACAGAAAGTTTGCCCACACCGTATCGTATTTTATTCGGGTGTAGTGAATGCAGTAGAGTCTATGCACCTTACGAGAAAAAAAGCACTGTGTACCTTGGAAGTAGATGCGGAGCAAATTGTATAAACACAGAAAAAAGTTTATCCTCCAAAGATTTGGAAAAAACTAATTAATGAAAAAATCCTCCCTCCAAAAAATCTTCGGCTCGAACCTCACCCTCCACGCGCGCGAAGCGCGCGGCGTGCCGCAGAATCAGTGGTTTTCTTTGCTCTCGGCCAAAGAAAACCACTGCGAAAACGACCTTGTTCCGATACTTGTGAGGATATTCTAACCTTTGCGCGAACCCACTATGAATCGCAATGAGGATGCGCACGCGCCGCGTGCGCTGTAATGCGAGCCAGCGAATTACGCCCCGATTGCGCTGGAACGCTGAACGCCGCCACCGCGCCAAAGCGCGGTACAC
>CALRFU010000004.1 GCA_943356775.1 Candidatus Nomurabacteria bacterium | reverse complement strand
CTCTCCGCTTGGCCTCTTCGCTGATCATATACGCGAACCGTATCGCGTATTCCTGTGTTGTCCGAGAACCTTTGACACCCCGATTAATGCTTGTGATTCGCATGTTCCTTCGCCATGAAGGAGTGCAATATGTATCTGAGGTTATGCAGCGATTGTATGACCGCAGATGGTTTTGCATTCTATACGGACTATTTCGCCACCTTCCCTCGTGGCTCTTCCGCCGCCAACGACTCCAGCCCCCTATCCTCCTACACACAAGATGCTGCTATAGCAACATCTTGTGTCACTGGTGCGACGTGGGATACTAAACGCCATGGGAGTCTTGGAGACAGAAGCGCTACGAATTCGCCGGTGGGGATACGTTCAAAATGCCGTTTTGGCTACGGTTGCGCTCAGTGGTGTGCTCGCCATCAGTGTCGTCGCGCCAAACACCCTTCAACTCCTGGGCAAGGTCCCCGGGGTCAAAGCTCGTTTTTCTTCTCAAACACACTCTGCACTTTCACGTCTCAAACAAAAGGGGTACATATCGTTTTCCAAAAAGGGCACACGTGCGTTTGTCGAGATCACCCCAGCGGGCCAGAGCGCACTCAATCTGCAGCTGCAAAGAATTATGCTCCACCCGAAGAAGCGGTGGGATAAACGGTGGCGGATGGTCATGTTTGATATCCCAGAGAAGAGAAAGTCGGTTCGAGAGCGTTTGCGTCGAACTATGCGCGAGGCGGGTTTTCTGCACCTCCAGGACAGTGTATGGGTGTATCCGCATGATTGCGAAGAATTGATTGCGCTTCTCAAAGCAGAAATGCACATCGGCAAAGACATACTCTACGCAATCGTCGAGAAACTAGAAAATGATACCCCTCTCAAACAGCATTTCGGCATTCGCGTATAGTCACAAGATGCTGCTATAGCAACATCTTGTGACAAACGTTTGTTGCTCGCGATTTAACGAAGAAGCAGTATCATTGAGACATGATCGGACATTTAAAAGGTACGGTGTCGGCCGTCCGCGCGGGGTACGCCATCGTCTCCGCGGGGGGCGTCGGATACAAAGTATTTGTGACGCGCGAACTCCTACTCACACTCAAACAAGATAACGAAACGAGTGTGTGGACGCATCTCGCCGTGCGCGAGAGCATTCTCGATTTATACGGCTTCTCGAGCGAAGAAGAGTTGCGGCTCTTTGAACTTCTATTGACTGTCTCAGGAATCGGACCGAAATCTGCGCTCTCCATCCTCGACATCGCGTCAGTCGAGACATTGCGGAGCGCGGTATCCACCGGCAACGCCTCATATCTCACCAAGGTCTCGGGCATCGGCAAAAAGACCGCGGAAAAAATCGTACTCGAATTGCGCGATAAGGTTGGCACTTCAATAGACGGAAGCAGCGCGACCCTTAAGGGAGACGAAGAGGCGCTTGAGGCAATGCGTGCGCTCGGGTACTCGCAGGGAGAGGCGCGTGACGCCCTGCGCAAAGTGCCCCAAGAAATCGAACGCTCCAACGAGCGGCTGCGTGAAGCATTGCGTATCTTGGGCTCGAACAAGAAATGAACGCGGGACACTATATACTACATATACAATAATTATGATTAAACGCGTCCTTATCGTTTCTGCCATTGTCTTCATCATCGCGCTCATCGTCTTCTGGTTTGTGACCGGCGGTTGGGCTGCCGCGGCGCGGACCGCGCGCTCACTTGCGAATCCTCTCGAACTCATTTTTGGGACAAGCACTTCAGGCTCGTTCATTAATCTCCCATGGCAACCGGGAGAACTCACACGCGGACCTGATATCAGTGATTACGCGGGAGAAGCGGACGCACGCAATATGGCCTCCGGCGACAGCGACCAATATTCCGGTACACAGAGCGAATCGACACAACGTCCCCGCAACTCTTCGCCGTACTCCGGAAAAGTATTCATCTCGGAAAATACCGCTACCGAGAGCGGCGTCTCAAAAGAATTTATCCAGCTCACCGCTTCCGACAGCAATGCCGCACCTATCGCGCTCACGAATTGGGTCTTGCAGAGCGCAGTCTCGGGTGTCCGTGTGGGGATTCCGCTCGCTGCGCCGCTCTTCGTACTCGGTGCCGTGAATTCAGTACAACCGATCTATCTGGAGCCGGGCGCTTCGGTTTTCGTTACGACGGCAGTATCGCCGGTCGGCGCCTCCTTCCGTGAGAATATCTGCAGCGGTTACCTCAACGAACTCCAAAAGTTTACCCCGGAACTCTCGAGCGAGTGTCCCGCTCCTCCCGAATCGCTCGCTATGACGGCGGAAAATCTCCGCATCTATGGTAGCTCCTGTTTTGATTACCTCAATACACTCAACCAATGCCACTTCCCCACCACACTCCCCGGCGACCTCTCGTCGGCATGCCGCTCCTACATTTCCAACACGACGTCCTACAACGGCTGCACCAACACCTACCGCAACCGCACGTCGTTTAACCTTCCCGCTTTTCGCACGTACCTCGGGCTGAGCACAGAGCTGTGGGCAAATTCTCACGACGTGATACACCTCCTGGATGAACAAGGGCGGACAGTGGACGTGCTAACGTACTGAGAACAAAATTATTCCCGCCGCGACGGAAACGTTGAGCGATTCTTTTTTGCCGTGCATAGGGATTTCCACGAGCGCATCACACTTCTTCCGTAACTCCTTTGAGATGCCCGCAACCTCGTTGCCCAATATAAATAGTGTTTTCGGTTGCGTCTTGAATCTCCGGTAATCGAGCGCACGCGCATCCTGCTCGACGCCGACAATTACCCACCCCTCTTTCTTCAGTTTCGATAGCAGCCGCGCCGGTGACGTGTGATGTTCCCACGGAATGTAGTCTTCTGCCCCAAGTGCTGTTTTTGCGATATCTTTCTGCGCTCGGCCAAACCGGTCGGTCGGACTCGGCGTGTATCCGCTGAGATACACCCGAGCGACCCCAGCTGCATCCGCGGTCCGGAATATAGAACCGACATTATGCGTGCTCCGTATATTGTGCAGAAGTACGGCGATTTCTTGCATGGGCACACAGTACACCCTGATGCTATACTTTGCCCATGCTTTCCCTATTTCCTCAGCTCCTATTCCTTGCGCCTTTTTCGGCCACGATTCTGCGCGTCGCAGCGGGCATCGCCTTCCTCCTCCTTGCATGGGTACACATAAACAAGCGCGAAGAACTGTCGCGTGTTGATTTCTTTTTCATCGGACACGGTGCATGGATACCTGTCTTCGCTGCGATCGTTGAACTCACCATTGCGACGGCTCTCTTAGCGGGAATATACACGCAGCTCGCCGCACTCTTCGGAGCCCTCGTCGCACTCAAATCCTTTGTATGGAAGCCTCGCTTCAATGAACTTTTCCCTCTCTCGCAGTCTACAAGTGCCCTCCTCTTCGCTATCTGCCTCTCGCTTGTTTTCACCGGGGCCGGGGTCTTCGCCTTCGATTTGCCGTTGTAAACTCGCTAAGCAAAACTCGGAATGGTATAGTCGCATTCCTGCAACGGGGATAATGCGGTGGATTAGAACCGCCGTCTATTATAGGATTAAGTCAGCCGCCCATAGCTCAGCTGGTAGAGCAATCCCCTTTTAAGGGAGTGGTCCCTGGTTCAAATCCAGGTGGGCGGACATGAATACGTTCAAGCGGCAGTGTATTGAGTTGCGAAAAAAAGACTACACGCTTCCCGAGATTGTTCGCATCACGGGAAGACCGAAAACGTCAGTCCACTTTCATATACAAAATCTCCGTCTTAGTGCCAAGAAACTCCGACTGGTCCGCGAATCCCGCATGACGCTTGCTCGTGAGCTTGCTCGCAAGAGAAGGGGTATAAGTGCCAGACTTTTCAAAAGATTTACTGAATGGGATAAGGGGTTGGTATGCCTTGTCTCACATTTGGTCTTCGACGGAGAAATAAGACGAAATGGTTGCGTCTACAACAACCGAAACATGGCGCTGCTCGATCGCGTGGAAAATTGCATGAAAGGGATATATCCTTTAGAGCCAAAAAGATATGTAAATAAATTCACAGGCGTAGCGCGAATAAGCTATTTCAATGTTTCGCTCGGAGAGTACATGAAAGAAAAATCAATCCAGTTGCTTCAAGAAATAACCAGAAAGCCGCGGCATCTAAAACGTGAATTCCTCATTTCCTTTTTTGACGACGAGGGTTGCATTGATTATAGGCCGGATAGAAATCATCGCAGAATTCGCGGGTACCAGAAAAAGGTTCCTATTCTTAAGATCGTCCAACGGCTGCTCGGTGACTTCGGCATTGAATCCCGTATTCAACTACCCAATGAGGTTGTGATTGCTCATAAAGAAAATTTGCTGAAATTCCAGAAGGAAATAAATTTCTCTCGCGGCGTAAGGATAAACGGCGACCGACCAAATAGCGTATGGAAACAGCACCTTGAGAAACGGGAGATTTTGAGGCGCGCAACAGAGTCTTACAAACCTCTCGGCAGCAACGGCGTACACCGCTACTAAAACAGCCTTCCTCCGATAATGGCGCTGTCATTGTCCGGCCTTACAAGAATCACTTCGCTATTTTCGCGTCAAGAGATTCCTCAAGCCGCTCGAGTGCGAGAGCGAAAGCCGCGCGACGAAGGTCAGTACTCAACTTCACACTAAGTTCCCACACATTCTTCGATTCTCGGTTGAGCAATTCGCGGAGTTTGTTGAGCACATCCTTCTCGCTCCAATGTTCGTTCTTCAGGTTTTGCTCCCACTCGTACGTCGAGACGACAACCCCTCCGGCATTCGCGAGAATATCCGGAACCACCGCAATCCCCTTCCTAAACAAAATATCATCCGCCTTCGTAGACGTCGGACCGTTTGCCAATTCGAGCACTACTTTTGCCTTGATGCTCTGGGCATTCTTTTGCGTTATCTGATTCTCGAGTGCGGCAGGGACGAGCACATCACATGAGAGTTCCAGAAGTTTCTCGTTGCTTATGTGCTCCGCGCCTGGAAACCCTTCAAGGCTCCCGTTTTCTTTTTTGTATTTCTCTACTGCCTCCGGCTCAAGTCCGCCCGCGGAATATATGCCGCCTTTCGAATCGGACATCGCGAGGATTGTGTGCCCATGCTCGTGAAAAATCTTTGCAGCATTCCCTCCGACATTTCCCATTCCTTGTATAACGACAGAGACGGTTTTCGGCAACTTCAGCACATCGCGCAGCGCTTCGAATACATAAAATCCGCCCATCCCCGTCGCAACCCCCCGGCCCTCAGAGCCGCCCTGCGCTATTGGCTTTCCGGTGAATGTCGCGTTGCGTGTGTCTCCCGTCAGCTTTTGATACTCGTCTGCCATCCAGGTCATAATTTCCGGCGTTGTGTTTACGTCGGGAGCCGGAACATCACGCTCAGGACCAAGCACCGGAGCCAATGCCCTCACCCACCCCCGGGACAAGCGTTCAACCTCTCCTTTTGAAAGTTCCCGCGGATTGACGGTGATTCCGCCTTTCCCACCGCCCATCGGAATGTTCGTGACGGCACATTTAAATGTCATCCAGAACGCCAAGGCTGTAACCTCATTGATATCCGCATCGGGATGAAAACGGATACCTCCTTTGTACGGACCCCGCAGATTCGAGTACTGAACACGATACCCTTCGAACACCTTGGTCGAGCCGTTGTCCATCGTGAGCGGAATGGAAACGGTCACTTCACGCTCTGCGCGCGTGAGTCGTGTGCGGAGTTGATTCCCTACCGGGAAAATTGCGAGCGAGCGCTTGAGCTGCTCCTGCGCTTCCTCGAATGCGTTCACAGCTTATATTTTCAAATTCACCGTGACGGAATTCGTCACCGGCGAACCGTCTGGGGCCAAGCATGAAATGGAAAATGTTGTCGCAGCGGTAATAGGCTGTGTTGCCGCGCCGCCGGAGAGTGAATTTTGGCTGAAGCCGCCGTTCGGAGATGTCTCTGTGCAGTTCGTGACGCCTTGGGTATTCCAGAAGACCGATGTGCGGCCTCCGAGAGGGACCGACGCAGGAACCGCCCAAATATCTACCTTGGGTTTGACCCCGGAAGTGGTACTTGTGGCGGCTGTTGTAGTTGCAACAACCGGTTTTAGTTTTGGCTTAGGAGTTTGCTGGAGGACTACTGCGGGTGCTGGGGGTGGAGTGCCCACTTGGAAGCCGCGCGACGTGCAAAGATTGTCGAAGAACGTCGGCGTGATTATCTTCGAAAGGAAGTTGGTCGCCCACGGACGGGATTTGCACCACGAACCAACGAGACCTTGCGACCCCCCGTTAAACGTTTCCGAACCATAAAAACCTGCGACCTCGACATTGCTCTGCGTATCGCGTGCACCCCCAATGACGGTCGCCCCCGTCACCTGTGTGTTGATATCCCCCCGCAAGCCTCCTGGCGGAACGACGAAGACCCCTGTCGTAGTTGAGAACACAATAGGTGTTCCCGTATTCGGTGTCGTCGAAGCGGTGGTCGTGGCAGCGGTATCCGGTACACAGGTATCCCTAAGGACACATCCGTTGGCGTCTTTGCCTCCCGAAACCGGACGGTTCCCGGGTGCGCAATCTACCACGGGGACAGCCGGGCAGTTGCCCGGATTATTCGTACACAATCCGAGGAGCTCATTGAGTGTCGAACATGAACCCGGGTCCGTCGGAATCTCTGTGGATACTGGTGGCGTGTACCGCGCACACGGGTTTGAAATTTGTGAAATATCGGAGGTTTGGAAAATCGTCCCCTGACAACCTGTACCACCCGTTCCCGTCGTAGGCGGTGTTGATGGCGGCGGAGAGCCGCCCGGCGGCTTGCCCTGCATGAGCTTGCCGAAGAGGTCGCCGAGCGCTTTCATCACTTGGTCGAGACCAGCCGCACCTCCCGGCTGACCACCATCTGGCTTGAAAGCCGTTCCCTTACAGATTGCCCCCATGCACGTTCCCGTTGTATGAGGTCCTTCACACGCAAACGGTGGGGCTGGAGGAGGAGGTATGGGCGGTTTCCGCGCAGCGCGGCGTGTTACTTCCGCCTTGCACATCGCATTCGCGACCGCATCGAGATTCCCCCCCTCGGCACTAACCGCATGTGGCATCAAGAAAAAAAGAATGCTGAACACTAGTATGCACATCCGAACCATCTGATTCAAAACTAATTGATCACGCACATTCATATGTAAATACTATCACACCGCTTACCTCGCACTGCCAGCACCCTGCACTACCGGAGGATTCAGGGAAAAGAGCAGGTCGCTCACAATGACGGCTGACTCCCTGAACAAAAGGGCGGTGTCGAGGGGTTGTGCGAGATTGGTCGAGATGCTCTGAGACGCGGGCGGCGTGACGATGGTTGTGATGGAGTCACTGACACTCGGGGGCGGACTGTCCGGCGCACTTGAGCCTCCCTGTAGGAGCTTCGACAATATCCCGCTCACTATTCCGCCCAGAGAACCAATACTTTTAAGGGCCGCCATAATTCCATCGAGCCCCGTCGACGCAATTCCTTTGCATACATTCACAAAACATACACCGTCGACGATACCTGACGCCGCAGGCACGATGCAAGGAAAATCCCCCGCGGGAGGAGGCTGAGGAGGTTTCATATTGGCGCGGCGGATAGTCTCGGCGATACAAGCGGGATGGGTGAGTCCACCCGTCGCGCCGACGACATTGAGCCCGACCGCTTTTGGAGCCTCGATTGAGGTGAGGAATGAAGAATTCGCGCTTATGGCATCAGTGGGAGGTACGCCGAGGTTGCCCAAGATGCGGACCGACACGGAATCGAAGGGGCCCGTTGTGAGGGCTGCAAACGATGTAAACGGAAAAAGGAGTACAAGGAAGGCAGCTATAAACGCCTGCATGCAAAACAGTATAACCTACTGAAGAACGAACAATTCAAGCGCGTACTCGAGCTCAAAACCCCGCCGACGGGATTCATGCGGAAGCTCGGCAAGCTCTATCAGAAGCCGTTGTGCGCGCATTCTTTCCGCATCGGTGCGCGCTTTGAGCGCCATATCTTTTGCAGCCCAAAAAAGAACTCCATGTATTGCTTCCGGCGCCGCATCTTCCGCAAGCTGCTGCTGGTAATTTACCCAGAGCGCTTTCTTGTCGGCACGCCGAAGCGCATTGGCTATCGCAAAAATATCTGCACCCTTTTTGGCGGCGGGACTGTCGTACCGCTCTGACGTCTCAGCGTACTTCTCGATTTGTTTGCGTGTCGCAGCATCCGGCTTCTCCTCGAGAATAAAGAAAATTTCTTCCGAATCTCGGATGCGCTTCAAGGATTCCAACAATTCCGACCTCATCTCTTCGTTCGAAAGAACCCCATTGAGCACGACCACGCGGGATTCGTTGAACATTCCCCCGCCCCCGAGTGCTGCAACGAGATCCGCCGGCACATTCGTATCTGTAATACGTACGATGTGTGAATCTTTTTTTGCCGCTTTTTTGACCGCCGCATCGAGCGCCGACCGGGTTTTTTTTCTGTCTGTTCCTGTGTAGAAATACAACATATTTATGCACGCAACACTTTCTTGAGAGTACCCCAATCTTCTCCCACCGCGGCTTCCACCAAAATGGGGACACCGCTCAGCTCTTTGATATCGATAACAGATTCCATAACACCCCGCAGCATCTGCGTCGCCTCTCCGGCAATTTTTGCATCGAGCTCATACACGAGTTCGTCATGGACCTGGAGCACGAGCTTCGCGCTGTCGCGCCAACCGTTTTTTTCGATGAGCGCGTCCGCTTCCACCATCGCAAGCTTAATGATGTCGGATTGGGTCCCTTGCATTGGCGCGTTCACAGCCATACGCTCTGCCTGCGCGCGCAGACCTGGAATAGAAGATTTAAATCCGGCGAAATAACGACGACGTCCGAAAAGTGTTTCGGTGTATCCGTTCCGGGACGCTTCAGCTTTTGTGTGCTCGATATACCGCGCGAGACCGGAGAAATTCTTGAAATATTCCGAGAGGAACGCCGCGGCCTCTTCGTGTGTAACTGAAGCACCGAGATTCGCGCGCAGTGCGTTGACCCCCATGCCGTAGAGAATGCCGAAATTAATCACTTTGGCGCGGCGGCGCATCTCATGGTCCACCAATTCGGGCGGCACATTGAAAACCTGCGCCGCGACAGCCGCGTGCACGTCGCCGCCGTCCTGAAATATCCGCACTAATTTCTCATCTCCCGAGAGCCCCGCAGCGATGCGAAGCTCTATCTGCGAATAATCGAGCGCGACGAGCACTCGCCCTTCCGGTGCCGCAAATGCGGTGCGTATGCGGCGCCCGTATTCTGATTTTATCGGAATGTTTTGGAGATTCGGATTCTGGCACCCCATGCGGCCCGTGGTCGTACCCGTCTGCAAGAATTCTGCATGAAGGCGGTTGTCACTTCCGATGAGCGCCGGCATTTTCTCGATATACGTTGAGAGAAGTTTTTGCAGTTCCCGGTAGCCGAGAATGTCGTCGATGATGGGGTGCAGCGGGGCTAATTTTATGAGCTCTTCTTCGCGCGTCGTCCGGGCTCCGCCCGCGGTTTTCTTTTGCTTCACGGGATTTATTTTGAGCTCGTCGTAGAGGATCACCCCCAGCTGTTTCGGAGAATTAATATTGAATTCGTGGCCGGCGTGCGCATATATCTTTCCCGCAAGAATCCCCAGCTCTTTGTTGTATTCGTCGGCCAGCGCTTTGAGACGCGACTTGTCGACATAGACTCCCGCCGCATTCATGCGTAGAACTACGGGAATAAGCGGCTTCTCTATGTTTTCATACACCTCCCACAATCGCCCCGTCTCACGCAATTCTTTTTCAATCATTGTGTGCGCCTCGGCAAATTTCTTTGTCTGCGCGTAATCCAGTATCTGTTGCAGGGTCGGATTCGTCATGTCGGAATGCAGGAGCCAGAGCATGGTCGCAACTTCTTTCAAAGCAATCGAATCGACATCTTCCGCCGCCTCGTCTGGCTCAGCGACCACACCTGTTGCAGATAGATTTTTCAACCGGGAACGCAACCGCTCTTTGACGGAGCGAAATTCATACGTGTCGCACATCGCCTCAATTGCAGCGATGTGCTCGAGTATATCCAACGTTTTTTCTGGCAATTTAAAATCTATCGGCGCTTCGGGATTGATGGTCGCAAGCTGTTTTGAAAATCGCGCATCTTTTTCTCCCGCGATAAGCAATTCGACGATTCGCTTCTTGATTCCCGCTTTTTCAAACGCGGCAGAATCTTCTTTCAAAATCGTGTATATATTCTCGATGGATCCGAAATTTGTAATTAAAGCTTCGGCGGTTTTTTCTCCAATACCCTTGATACCCTTGATGTTGTCCGACGGGTCGCCGCGCAACCCTTTGTAATCAGGCACAAGCTCGGGACCAAATCCGTACCGCTCGCGCACGCGGTCTTCGTCGTAGATAATCGTGTCCGTAATCCCCTGCCGCAGGGTGAACACTTGCACCTTTTTTCCGTCGACAAGCTGTAGCGTATCGAGGTCCCCGGTCGCGATTACAATATTGATATCTTTATTTTTCTTGAGCGTATGTACGATCGTCCCGATCACGTCGTCTGCTTCGAATCCGGGTGCAGAATAGACGGGAATGCCGAACGCCTCGAAAATCTCCGGCGCTTTTTTGAGTTGTTCGATGAGCGCAGGGTCCGCCTCCGCGCGTGTGCCTTTGTACTCTTCAAATAATGTATGGCGAAAGGTCCCTCCGGGGAGATCGCGCGCAGCGACAATATAATCGGGACTCAATTCGTCGATCGTCTTCAAGAGCATGGTCGTGAGCCCGTAGAGCGCGCCCGTCGGCTCGCCCTTCGACGTAGAAAAATCCGGTATCGCGTGATACGCGCGATGCAAAATGGCGTGCGAATCAAGCAAAACAAGCCGCAAAGGTTTTTTAGACGATGTTTTTTCCGTTTTTTTCTTGACCATCAACAGTGATGATACGCCCGTCGTCCACAATGTCGAATGTGATGCGGGTGGCGTCGTGGGGAATTACCTCTGCTACCCGCTCCGGCCATTCGAGCACAATGAGATTCCCTGAATCGGCGAGGAGCTCCTTCCATCCGAGTGCTTCGAGTTCGTGGGCTCCTTTCAATCTATACGCGTCAATATGAACGAGGTGTGAAAACTGGCGCCCTTCCAATTTGTATATTTTTTCAAGAACAAATGTCGGGCTTGTGACCGTTTCTTCGACTCCGAGAGTCCTCGCCATTGCTTGTACAAAAGTGGTCTTCCCCGCGCCCAGCTCTCCTGAGAGAGTGATGAGGGTGGCAGTCTTCGGGTGCGGCGATAGCTCCGCGATTAAGCGGTTTGCGGCCTCGTTGAGCTCTGCGAGGGAACGGGTCGGTAGTTCCATATCGCCATAGTACAATATTGCTATGGCTACACAGTTCAACGAGAAAAAACAGGAGGAACGACTCCTTGAACTTCGCGCGCAAGAAGAGGAGCAGCTCGCCGAAATGCTTTCGACTAAATACGGTATTGAGTACGTAGACCTCACCTCAAAATCCATCGATACCGACGCTCTGCGTATCGTCGAAGAGAAGGTCGCGCGGGCCGCGGAGGTGGCGGCGTTCCACAAGGTCAACAAGAATCTCTTCCTCGCCATGCGTGCCCCCGAGCGACCCGATGGGATTCAGGTCATCCAAAACATAGAGAAGCTTGGGTACACCGTGCGTCGCTTCATCGTTTCCAAAGCGTCGCTCGACCACGCATGGGACCGCTATCACGATATATCGTTTGCTACAGAGACCGAGGCGGGAATTCTCACGCTCTCCAACGAAACCATCCAACAAATGCTCGAGAAGCTGAAGAAGCTCGAGGATGTGAAGATTGAAATTCAATCACACGCGGGTTCCAAAGACACACACAGAATCTCACGCGTCCTCGAAATCATCATGGCGGGCGCCTTATCGCTCGGCGCTTCCGACGTCCACCTTGAACCTGAAGAAGAGTCTGTCCGCATGCGCTACCGACTCGACGGAGTGCTCATTGAGGTGACGACATTCGACGCAGCAACGTACGCGCTCATCTCGAGCCGCCTCAAACTGCTCTCGGGTCTCAAGCTCAACATAAAAAACGCCGCGCAAGACGGTCGCTTCTCTATTCAGGTCAACAAGAAAGAAATTGAAATCCGCGCCTCGGTCTTGCCGGGCGCGTATGCAGAGACGATCGTTATGCGTATTTTGGACCCGTCGACGATTGCACTCCCGATGGAAGCGCTCGGCTTCGACAAATACCTGATGGATATTTTCGCCCGTGAAATTGCAAAACCGAACGGCATGATACTCAACACCGGTCCGACAGGCTCCGGAAAGACGACGACGCTCTACGCATTCTTGCGTCAGGTGGCGAATCCCGGAATTAAGGTCGTCACGATTGAAGACCCGATTGAATATCACTTGCCCGGACTCGTGCAAACGCAGGTCTCAAAAGACTATTCATTCGCACTCGGCCTGCGCTCGACACTCCGCCAAGACCCGGACATAATCATGGTCGGAGAAATCCGCGATGCTGAAGTCGCCTCGACAGCAGTGAACGCGTCCCTCACCGGACACTTGGTGTTCTCCACACTGCACACCAACGACGCCGCAGGTACGTTCCCCCGCCTCATCGACATGGGTGTGAACGCGGATATTCTGGGTGCAGCGCTGACGGTCGCGATGGCACAACGCCTTGTGCGCCGCCTCTGTCCGCATTGCCGCGTGCCGACACCAATCGGGCCTGAAGATAAGAAGACGATGGAACCACTCTTGCGCAACATCCCCCACGGAGACGAACTCCCTGCGAATCGCGACACTATGTGGCTCCCCAAGGGCTGCGAGAAATGCGGAGGGCTCGGATACAAAGGCCGCATCGCGGTTGTGGAAGTCATCCTCATGGACCACGAAATAGAAGAGTGCGTGCGTCACACATCTTCGGAGCGCGACATCTGGAAAGCCGCCTCACACCAAAAGATTCGTCGCATGTCGCAAGACGGCGTCGTGAAAGTATTGCAGGGCGTAACCTCGCTCGATGAACTCTCGCGTGTCGTAGACCTCCACGACGAGGTCATGCTCGAGTCGATTGGTAACTAACAAACTTTTTACACCACAAAACCCCGCCCGCCTGCGCAGGCAGATTGCGCGGTGGCAAGGGGGTGCTATCGTTCAAGTAGTTGACGAGGGGCTCGATTCTCTCAGCGACACTTTCGGGAGAAAGGTGCAACGCGGATCTAAGGATGGCGGAAGTTACCTACCGCACGCGGTAGGACTGCTACGTCCTCGATAAAGTCACCATCGTTGAGAGAATTGAAACCCCGTCAGGAAAATATGAATACTAATCAACAGTGTAGCATATATAAACCAAAAGTCAAGTTCGTTAGAGAGCTCCGCCTCTAACGGGCCGAGGCGCCTTCTTTCGGTCCAAAAGGACCCAAATAAGCCAACTTATGACAAACAAAGACCAACAAATCATAGAAAAAAGTCCGCGCTCCCTCGATCAAGCGCTTCGTCCTGATTCATGGGCGGAATACGTGGGGCAGGAGGCTATCAAAGAGAATCTCCGTATCCTTTTGCAGGCCGCCAAAGGCCGCAACCATCAGCCCGAGCACGTGCTCCTCTATGGTCCGCCGGGATTGGGCAAGACCACCCTCGCGCACCTCATGGCGAAGGAAATCGGAGCCAACCTCCGATCAACTTCCGGGCCCGCAATTGAGCGCGTCGGCGACCTCGCCGCAATCCTCACCAATCTCTCGCCCGGCGACGTGCTTTTCATCGACGAAATTCATCGACTCAACCGCACCATCGAGGAAGTCATGTACCCCGCCATGGAAGCAGGTGTTTTGGACATCGTCATCGGTAAAGGTCCCTCGGCGCGCACCGTGCAGCTCGAACTTCCGCCATTTACGCTTATCGCCGCCACCACGCGCATCTCGATGCTCTCGGCACCACTTCGCTCACGATTTTCTGGTGGCACATTCCGACTGCAGTACTATACCGATGATGAGATTGCGGAAATCTTGCGTCGGTCAGCAAAGATTTTAACTATCGATATCGATCTTGATTCGCTCAAAGAAGTCTCGAAGCGTAGCCGCTCCACCCCGCGCACCGCCAACTACTTACTGAAGCGCGCGCGCGATTTTGCATCGGTGAACGAAGAACCTTTGAATTTGAAGACGGTGAAAAAAGCGCTCGCACTTCTGGAAATAGACGAGGGCGGGCTCAACCAAACCGACCGCGACATCTTGACACTTCTCATCGAGAAATTTAATGGCGGTCCCGTCGGTCTGAAGACCATCGCCGCGGCGCTCTCAGAAGAAGAGGCGACGATAGAAGAAGTAAACGAACCGTACCTCATGCAAACCGGTCTTATTGAAAGAACCCCGCGCGGAAGAACGGTCACAAAGAAAGGCTACGAGCACATGGGCGCGGATGTGCCAACCGCGCAATCCGCATTACTCTAGCTGCGCCAACTGTAATACCATTTAAAAGAAACTCCGTTGCGAGATGAGTTGTAATATCTTGCGGAAAGTCCCAGACGAGAGGCACTTGCTTCGAACTCTTGCGAATTCAATTGCTCGGGTTTAAGTCCCCCCGGCGCATCTCCAATCCGCGCACCAGACATTTCCATCCACATTTGATAACGAAAATTCGAATAAGCCTCATCATGCTTGTACAAATTGTCTTCCTGACGCCGCGTAAGTGGTTTAAAATAACCTCGCGCCAAAAGTGCTCGCAGGAAATCTCGCTTGAATGAATCACTTTTAAGAAGCTCGTCACGTCTCGCTATGATAGTTTCACCGAAATCCATTCCTTGTTCCGTGTATCGGGTGCCATAGGTTTTGAGTATGACAAATTGCCGATAATTTTTTGGGAGCGCGCCATTTTGCACCTCGAACAAAACCTTCCCCATGGTGTCATACTTATCAATCGCGTCGTCGATGATATTCTGCACACGTCGTTCTTGTCTGTCGCTCAACTTTTCCTTTATGATTTCTCTATTGGGAGCCACTTCTGGTTTCTTTTCTGCCGGGTTTTGTTCGCTAGGACCACAGGCTGCGAGCGCGGAGGCCGCTCCGACCGCCGCCGTTCCAAGTAAAATATCCCGTCTCGAGATTTTCTTATCCGGCCCAACGCCCTCACTCATACATGAAGTATGCATTGGGATTCTGTAGACTTCGACGGGGGTGGGGATAATGCAAAAAAACTTTTTTTGTACTGTACACTATGTTGCATACGCACGGTAAGCACAAAGCTCCCTTTCGGGAGCCTTTTGTTTTACGACTATTTCGGATGAATGACCTGCCTGATTCGACTTGATGTAATCTCATCTCACCCAACACATCACCTCATTGCTCTAGCCACCTGTTCCCGCACTGTTTCAAAGGCTTTCGCCCCGATATATCCTGGGAATTGCTTTCGGGTGTGACTACATTTCTATAATCTCTTTCGGAAGCGACCGACGCACGGTAAAGCGCATCGATAAAGAAAATAATACCGTATAGAAAAAACCGTGGGCAACGCGACAAACCTCAAAAACGGTGGATTTCGAGTGGATAGAGGTGTGAATAACTGGCACGACGCGTTCAGAACGGTACTGGCTCCTCTGCCTTATATCCCGCTTGCGACCATGTGAACTTCCGGATGGTGGAGGTACCCAGAAGACGATGATACGGATATGTGTCAGTATCAACCCAGTGGCCATCTCTCACGTCGCTCCTCATGCCTGCGTGGTACGTGCCGAAGATTCCTGCAACGGTTCCCTTTGTGTCATATATCTTCATGGCCTTCAAAAGCCCACGACTTGTTTGCCTGTCTCTCCACCTAATAATATGCGGAAGCGCGTGCCCAAAATCTTTCACATCCTCTTCGGTAAAATGAGGATTGTTGCTTTTGTATTTTTCTAGAAGCTTAACAAGTTTTGTGTATATCTGGTCTGTTTCAATCTTGTCCAATGTTGCGCCACCAAACACAGTCGTTGCAACTGCCGCGGCTGCGGCGATCGGCGCTTTTAGCACCCAGCGCCGGGTCGAACCAACACCCGCGGCGCCTAACAGGGGAGCAACGCCCGCGATCGCCGCGGTCTGAACGAGAGAGATTCTGCGATCCGCCAAAAGGTGTTCAATTTCAATGAGCGTCTCTCCAATGCCATCTCCGGCGCCCTGCGGATTGGTGACCACGATGTCTTTCTTATGTTTCCAAGCAAGATATGCGCAACCAGCGAAGAAGAATCCTTCCTGTTTCAACAGGCTCGTGGGTATTTCTGCGTCGCCAATCCGTATTAACTCCCAAACCATTGCCTGTATGGACGGCGTAAATATCTCGAGTGTCACAAATGTTGCACTTTTGATTTGCTCCTCAAGCGATTGGCGTAGTTTTGGATTAAGAAAAGTCCGCGGGGCATGCGCTGCCCCGACAAACTGAAAGTTGGCATCAACTCCGTTTGCCTTGACCGGCGGAAACACCGCGACCAGTTCAGACGAGCTGACATACTCCTGGCTTTGTCCCTGTGCAACGGCTGCGGTTGGCAAACTCGCCGCAAATACAGCAGCTGCGGACAGAAATCTCCTTCGAGATACGTCTGCAGAGCTCAAAATCCTCTCTCCTGTATTTTCTGCCATTGTTTTACTATACTACCGCGATGGGAGGTCACAACAAATGGTCACAAATAAAACGTCAAAAAGGTGCTGCTGATTCCAACAAAAGCAAAGTGTGGGGCAAGCTCGCCAAGCGTATTGCAGTGGAGAGTAAGCAGGCGAAGGGTGATGTAACCTTGCCAGGGCTTCGCGCAATCATCGAAACAGCGAAGAAAGAAAATATGCCGAAGGATAGTATCGAGCGTGCGATAGCAAAAGGGACTGCGAAGGATGCGGCCGCGCTTGAAGCGATAACCTATGAAACGTACGGACCGGGGGGATGCGCAATCGTGATAGAGGCGCTCACCGATAGCAGGAACAGAACGGCGCAAGAAATAAAACACCTCCTTTCTGAAAACGGTCTCGTGCTCGCCTCCCAAGGAAGCGCTTTGTGGGCGTTTGAAAAAACTGCTGAGGGATACACGCCGAAAACCACCGTTCCGCTTTCAGCGGAAGACGATGAGAAACTCATGCAAATTCTGGAGAAGATAGACGCGTACGACGACGTGCAGGAAGTCTACACGAACGCGGAATAGGCTTGTATTTTCGTACAAAAACCGCCCATGCTATGGTGGCGGCTGCCGGTCTTGCAATTAAGCACCTGACCGGAAAGTGAGGCGTGATGAAAATTATTCAGCCCTGCGTCGTAGCCATCATGGGCTTAGTAGCGTTCGCGACACCCGCGCCCGCCGCTTCCCCGCGATTGCCGCACGCGGATTCCGCACAGAGCGGCAAGCTTGCGATGGGTCTCATCTGCAAGAATGCCCGCGACCTGAGGAATCTCTTCCGGGTGCGGGCCTGGACGCAGACCCGTCCGGATCCGGAGCTCGCCGTGCGGCACGTCAACGCCGGGCACAAAAGACTGACAACCCACACCGCACACGCAGGAGGGTTGTCTTTTTTTATAGCAACATCAGGTGAGCAGACTTCCCGCGAAGACGCCGACGAGAATCGCGAGGCCGCCGACGAGTGCCATGCGCACGGCTTTTTGCCTCGCTGTTTTCGTTTTCCTTCCACTCCAGTAACCGAGAATGAAAAGTGCGAACACGGAACCTGCGACGGAAACCGCGAACGCCTGCTCGACATTGAAAACGAGGTACGGGGAAAGAGGAATGATGCCTGCGACGAAATACGAGGCAAACATGATGACCCCGGCCATGACCGAACCCCGCGTATCATCTTCTCCCCCATCCATTTCCTCCACCGACGCTTCCGAGAGGAAGCTTCCCACCGCCATTGAAAAAGCTTCGACAAAAATGAGAATGACGCCTGTCAGAAATATTGTTTCGCGCGGGACGCCCGCAATCGCGATTCCCGAGAGAAGTCCGACAGTCGATACCAGCCCATCTTCCACGCCGAAGACCACGTTGCGCAGGAAAAGTGCGCTGCGTACTGCCTTGGATTTCATTTCAATATCGTAGCACCTTTTAAAAGAAGGCGGGCGCGACGGAGAATCTCCCGCCGCGCCCGAAGTGGTCGCCTTATGTGATCAGGAACGGGAACCGAGGCATCTCGAATCGCACCTTCCGCGCCGCAATCTTCTCGAGGCGATCCGGGAGTGCGAGAATGGCGTCCCGTGCCCGTTTCCCTTCATCGCCGAGCCCCTGAATCTCGATGAGCCCGAGAAATATACCTGTACCTCTCACGATCTTCGCGTAATCATACGGAGTGAACATCTTCGTATCATTGGACAACGTCGTGAGCTCAAGGAAGCCTGGAATGTTACTCCCCGGCATGTGGAACCTCATCATGACTTCGGCTAGTGCCGCGAGAACATCATCAGGGTCATGTTCCAAAAGCTTGGCCAAGATGGAGCGGTAGAAGGCAAGATGCTTCGCCTCCTCCTTCGCGATCTTGCTGACGATTCCCTCGAGGACAGGCTCTCCACCGCGGAGGAGCTCGCTCGAGATGTTTTGGTGGGCGATCTGCGTCGCCCACTCCTGAAGGGCGGTGTAGGCGAAGAGCAGGTACGGGTCCGACTGCCAGTGCGGACGGAATCCCTGGCGGAGGTAGCTGTATTGCATACGCTCCACTTCGACCATGTTGACGTTGCTCACACGAAGAAGATAGTCATGCAGCACTGCGCCGTGTCGATCTTCTTCTGCCGTCCACAGATCAGTCCAGCTGACCAACGCAGGACTCTCGCCGAGATTGGTCGCCAGCAATCGATGAAAGCTTGGCAAGCCCTCCTCGGTGAGCGTGTTGAGGACAAGAAGCGCCCCGACTTTCGGGTCCAACCTGAATGTCTGGGGGGCATCCGCCAAGAGTTCCGATGGAAACCAAAGTTTCTGCCGGCTCTCATGGAGGCGTGTTTGTTCAGCGACGAACGGCTCGAGCGTGGCCAGAATTTGGCGATGACGAGCGATGTTGGGCATCGTATCCTCCCTGCGCCGCAGCGCGTTTAGGGTTACATCTGAGACCGTGTACAGGCCTACCGGAATCATGCCACTAGCGAAAAGCATCCGCAACGCAGGTGGTTTTTCTTTGGGCTATACTCAACCCATGAAAGTGCTCGCGATTGACCCTGGCTACGGGCGATGTGGTGTCGCCGTCGTGGAGAAAAATAACGGCGGAAAAGAAGTTTTAATTTATTCGGCTTGCATCGAAACTTCGGCAAAGACAGAATTCGCGGAACGCCTCTCACAAGTGGCGCAGGAGTGCGCCCTACTCATTACAGAACACGACCCTGATTGTGTGGCGCTCGAAAAATTATATTTTTCTAATAATCAAAAGACCGCGATGCGCGTCGCCGAGGTACGCGGTGCGCTCATCAACACGGCGCAAAGTGCGGGCGTCAAGGTTTTCGAATACACACCAGGCGAAGTAAAGAGCGCCGCGGCGGGAAACGGCAGCGCGGACAAGAAAGCCGTCGCGCGGATGCTTCATGTGCTTATAAAGATAGAAAAAGAAATAGCACATGACGACGAGTACGATGCCATTGCTATCGCGGTCACGCACCTCTCCCGGGTGCGCATCACATAGCTAAAAACATCGAAAAAGAATACAATAGACGAGATATATGGTCGCAAAACGAGGGTTTTTTCGCCGCATCAAATATATTTGGCGTAGCATGCCGCGATGGATTGAGGTGGGACTCCTCCTTGTTACCATAGCGACACTTCTCATTGTAGGGGGCGGCATAGTGTGGGCAACCATCATGCCAATACCCGCAATCAACGATTTTGAGAATCGACAAGTCGCGCAATCGACTAAAATATTCGACCGGACGGGAAATATTGTTCTCTACGATGTGCACGGCACCATGCGACGCACGTCTGTTCCGCTCGAAGAGATTTCTCCGTACATTCAGAAAGCGGCGATAGCGATTGAGGACGCGACCTTCTATGAAAACGCCGGCTTCCGCCCCCTAAGACTCGTGAGCGCCATGTGGACAAACCTGACGCGCGGCAATCTCTTGAGCGGACAGGGCGGCTCGACCATCACGCAGCAGGTTGTAAAAAACGCTCTCCTCACGCAAGACAAAACCGTCACACGCAAAGTAAAAGAAATAATCCTCGCCCTTCGACTCACTCGCGTATACACCAAAGACCAGATTCTCAACACCTACCTCAATGAAACCCCGTACGGCGGCACGATTTACGGCGTCGAAGAAGCGAGCCAATACTTCTTCGGCATCCCTGCAAAGGACGTCGACTTGGCACAAGCGGCCTACATAGCCGCACTCCCACAAAAGCCGACGTATTTCTCTCCGTACGGTAACCACAAAGATGCGCTTGATGCGCGCAAAAATCTCGTCCTCGCGAAAATGCTCGAGAATAACCTCATCACGCAAGAGGAACACGATCAAGCGCAAGGTGAGAGCGTCGAATTCAAGGACCCGAAGAACGCGGGCATCAAGGCACCGCACTTTGTCTTTTATATTCAAGAATACCTCGAGCAAAAGTACGGTGCGGATGTGGTGAACCAGGTCGGTCTCCACGTGGTGACAACTCTCGACTATGACTTGCAGCAAAAGGCCGAGGAGAGTGTTGCAAAATTTGCACCGGGCCTCTTGAAGAATTTGAATGCGTCGAATCAGGGCATCGTCGCTACCGACCCGAAGACCGGGCAGATACTTGCCATGGTCGGCTCCAAGGGATACTTCGACGAGACAATCGACGGCAAAGTAAATATAGCCGTCGCCAACCGTCAGCCGGGATCTTCATTCAAGCCGTTCGTCTACGCAACCGCATTCGAAAAAGGATACACGCCCGACACGGTTATTTTCGACCTCGCGACACAGTTTTCGACCGCGTGTGCGCCGAGCGACGTGACGAACAGCACCTATCCGTGTTACGCGCCGGGCAACTTCGACGGAGGCTTCGAGGGGCCGATGAAATTACGCGCCGCGCTCGCGCGTTCGGAAAACATTCCCGCCATCAAACTCCTCTACCTCGCAGGCATCCGGAATTCGATTGATACTGCGCACAACCTCGGCATCACAACGCTCAACCTTTCACCCGACCACTACGGATTGCCGCTCGTGCTCGGAGGCGGAGAGGTCAAACTCCTCGACATGACGGGTGCATATGGCGTTTTCGCGAATGATGGTATCAAAAATCCTCCGACAGGAATACTCCGAGTCGAAGATACCGAGGGCAACATTCTCGAAACGTACCAACAAGAAAGCTCGCGCGTTCTTGAGCCCCGTATCGCACGGCTCATCAACGACATCCTTTCGGACAACGTCGCGCGCTCCCCTGAATTCGGTCTCAATTCACCGCTCTTTTTCCCCGGCTATCAGGTCGCGGCAAAAACAGGAACCACGGATAACTTCGATGATGCATGGATTATCGGGTACACGCCAAGCATCAGCGTCGGCGCCTGGACAGGTAACAACAACGGCTCGTCGATGGTGAACAACCCGGCCTCATTCATCATTGCTCCTCTCTGGCATGATTTTATGGTGCACGCGCTCTCGAAGTATTCCTCACCGTCGGACACATTCCCTGCCCCAGGTCCGGATTCGGATGTTGCGACGATGCCGGAAGTCCTCAAAGGTAACTGGAACAGCGATTCCTCCCAGGGTGTCCACGATATTCTCTACTGGGTCAACAAGGACAACCCCCGAGGTGGACGCCCTGCGAATCCAGCGAGCGACCCTCAGTTTTCCTATTGGGACTATCCTGTGTCGCTCTGGTCGGGAGGTCAACCCGCGAGCACAACCCCGGGTCAAATTGATCCAAACAAGCCCCCCTCTTCCACTGAAGGATTCCGTATCGCTTCTCCGCGTGCGGGTGCCACAATTCCTTTCGGTGCGACTGTAACATTCGGAGCCGAGTCACCGCAACCACAGACCATCCTCAATGTCTCTTATTTTGCCAATGGCGCGCTCGTAGGCACCTCAGGCCAGTCTCCGTACCTTATCTCCTACCAGCCGGGCGCTGCGGGCTTTGTGAGCCTCCGAGCAGTCGCATTACACATAGACGGGACGCGCGAGGAACGCGCCATCACCTTTATGGTGCAATAAATTATCTAAGATTATCTGTTGAGAGGCATCACGAGGTAGGTAAACGAGGAGTCGGAGACGCCGCGGATAACGAGTGGCTTTCCCGCTCCTGCAAAACCAAGAATAATCGAGTCTGATTCGATGAGGGAGAGACAGTCGGCGAGATAACCGATATGGAAATTAATGTCGAGGTCGTTACCGGAAATGGCCGCATCGATTGAATCCGACATCTCCCCCACCTCAGAGCTGCGCGCCGTTGCACTGAATATTTTACGTTTTGGATATATATGAAGGCCGACATGTTGGTCGTTACCTGAAAATACACGGGCCTTACGGAGCATTTCAGAGAAATCATTCTTAAGAACAGTCGCCTCGGTTTCGAATACTTTCGGTAGTATTTCTTTATAGTTCGGGAAGGTGCCGTCTACCACCCGCGAAACATACCGGACCCCATTGGCGGATATCGACATTTGAGAGTCGTCCGCTGAAAGACTCACCTCATTCGCATCAATTCTCTCAAGTACATGCACGAGTTCAAGCGCATGCTTGAGTGGGACAAGGAGCTCTGTCTCACTCTTACTCGAGACTCCTGGAATTGTTTTTTCAGCAAGCCGGAAAGAATCTGTGGCTACACATATAATTGCTCCCGGTTTGAGAAGTACGTACACACTCCCCAATTCCGGTCGTATCATCGATGGTGAGGCTGCATACGCGACCGATTGGACCCCACGCATAAGCTCTTCACGGGAGACACTTACCCCCTTCACATCATTTTCACCCCCCAGCGCCGGAAATTCTTCATGTGGTATAGCCTTTATAAGAGTCCGCGTCCCCCTCGATTCAACAACTAAATTTCCATCCTCTGTTTTGAGTGATATTTTCTCACCCGATATAGAACGTATTGTTTGTGATAAAACAGAAGCTGAAACAGCGACAACACCCGCATCCTCAACCTCACATGGAACAGACACTTCAACTCCCGCTTCCAAATTCGTCGCCCGTACAATCAACTCCCCTTTACCGGACACAACCTCAAGGAGGACACACGACAACACGGGAAGAGATTCTTTCTTTCCGGTGATTTTTTCTGCGAGCTGAACCGCATTCAAAATCTTTTCTTTTATTGTTGTTAGTTTCATACCTAGATAATTATATATAAATACTATTACTACTATTAGTACTGTGGATACTGGGGAGAAATCATTCTAATCGAGGAATTGATTATGTATTTTCGGTGAAGTTCACTGTTGAGAACTTTCACCGGAAGTTCGGATAAGTTGTGAGTAAGTAATTTCATATTTTTTCGGAGTGGATAAGTGATAGGTTGTACGAGTTCTGAGCAGTGGTTGTTCGTGGAGTTATTAACAGGGTGATTACGCGTGTATGAGTGTGCGGATGTGATCAAGCTCCTGTTCGAGTGAAGGATTTGATTTAATTTCCTCTTTTATCTTTTCACATGAGTGAATCACCGTCGTGTGGTCGCGCCCCCCAAGCTTTTCTCCTATGGATGGGTATGAAACGCTGAATTCTTCGCGCAGCATATACATGATTATTTGTCGCGGCTTCACCACTTCCTTTTTACGTGTCTTTTCGTAGATACTTTTCTCGGGTACGTCGTAATACGATGCAATACGGCGTACCACCTCATCGACAGATACTCCCCTATTGGGCTTCACATTGTGTTTAATGAGCGCGCGGACATCAGCTTGTGTCACCGCCTTACCCTTGAGTTGTGATTTACACACAATCATGTTGAGGACCCCCTCAAGCTCGCGGATATTTCCACGCAGATTTTCTGCGATGTATTGGATAATATCTTCCGGAATAGAAAACCCATGCTGTTCGATTTTTGCGCGAATGATGGCGATGCGCGATTCCATATCGGGCTCGGGTATCTCGGCTATCATGCCTGCGCCGAAGCGGCCCCTGAGCCTGTCTTCAAGTCCGGGGAGCAATGCGGGGTGTTTGTCGCTCGAGAATACGATTTGTTTGTTGTTGTCGCGCATCGCATTGAAGAGATGGAACAATTCTTCCTGCGTTTTCTCGGTATTCGCGATGAATTGCACGTCGTCCATGATAAGTACGTCGTATTGGCGGTACTGATCCTTGAAATTGTTCGCGTGTCCGGCGCGGACGGCGTTGATGTAGTCCACCGAGAAGCGCTCCGAGGTGACGTAGAGGACTTTTTTGTTCGAGTGTCCTTTTTTAAAGTAATTCCCCACCGCTTGTATGAGGTGTGTCTTACCGTGTCCGGTAGAACCGTAGATAAAAAGCGGATTGTAAGCCAGGCCGGGTCTCTCGAGGATTGCTTTTGCGGCCGCGTGCGCGAGTTCGTTGAAAGGGCCGACGACAAAAGTCTCAAACGTATATCGGGGGTTCAAATTATCGCGTTTATCTATGTAGAGACTGCCGAGATCGAGCGAGGCGTTCTCTTGTACCTGAGGCCGCGGGGCTTTACGCTCCGCCGGTGCCGCCGCAGAGCGATGAACCGCATATTCGACGGTCCGGACGGTGTTATCCAGGCCGCGGAGAGCTTTCATGATGAGCTTGTGATGCTTCTCCATGAGCCATTCTTTGACTATTTTGGAAGGAACAGCCACGTGGACGGTGTTTCCGTCGCGGCTTGCGATGTCGGTGTTGCGAAACCATGTGCGGAAGGAAGCCTCAGACGTCCCGAGCTCTATTTGCACGAGCGCGTTCTGCCACAATTCGCGATTACTCATAGAAGTAGTAGTCATGCGCAACCAAGTTCTACATTATACGCGGGACGCTTCTCTGGGGAAGTTTCAAGTTCGGTCATGCCACTGTTTATAAGGTGTGGATAGTGTGGGGAGAGTGGATTTGCGCGCTTGTGTGGCGTTGCCGAACCTGAAGTTTGTCTCGATCGTGCCGTGTATCACCACTGCTGTATGTGTTGGCGGTCCTTTTATCCGCTGCGCGAGGTTCGGCAACGCCACACAAGCGCTTGTTTTGATTGTAGATTGATCGGGGGGTGATTTTTATCCTGTGAGGTCGCAAAGGTTGAATTAATTAGGAATACGGGTATAGTGGGCGGCATGTCGACAAAACGAAATTGGCAGCCAAAGAAGCGTAAGCGTGTCCGCACGCACGGTTTCCGCGCGCGCTCAGCGAGCACATCGGGCAAGAACGTCTTGGTCCGCCGCCGCCGTAAAGGCCGCGCGAAGCTTACGGTGTAGGCTGTCCCGCCTCATCATGCCAAAAAAATACCGGCTCTCACGTGCCGAATTTATCCGCCTCCCCCGCCCTGCCCGGCGCATTCACGGGGATTTTTTCTCTGTAACGGTGACGCCGCTTCCCTCTTTGGGTGGGCCGCGGGCAGCGTGTGTGGTTTCAAAAAAAGTATCTCCACGCTCGGTTGATCGCAATCGAATTGAACGTCATTGCCGAGAAAGCCTCCGTCCACTCCTTGCGGGAAGGACACAGTCAGCGGCTTTTATCTTCTACGCCAAACGAGAAGCGCGTGAAGCGTCCCGGGCTGAGGTGACGAGCGATATTCAGAAGCTGTTGAGAACTATTGATGCGCGGGATAGAATACTCCAATCATGATATCGAATCTCTTTCACGCGGGTATTTACGACCCGCTCTACAATGGGGTGGCGTTCTTCGTGGGAATCATTCCTTCGCACGATATAGGTCTCGCCATTATCGCACTCACGATTGTGGTACGTATCATTATTTATCCGCTTTCAAGCCGCGCAATCAAAGCGCAAATGGCTATGAAGGAAATCGCCCCGGAGGTGGAATTGTTGAAGGCGAAACACAAAGATAACCGCGAAGAGCAGGGCAGGGCGATATTTGCGCTCTACAAGGAGCGCGGAGTGCATCCCTTTGCGAGTATCGGACTTGTCCTCATACAATTCCCCGTCCTTATCGGACTCTACTGGGTCTTTTACGCGGGAGGATTCCCGAAGGTCGACGCGTCGCTCCTGTACTCGTTCGTACAGGTACCGGCATCGGTCAACATGGAATTTCTCGGTGTGCTTGATATGTCGCAGCGGAGCATAGTTCTCGCCGTCCTTGCGGCTCTCACACAATTTATCTACACGCGCCTCTCGATGGGTTCGCGTCAGAAAGTGCTTGATGCGACTCCCGTTGAGGCCTCTCTTTCCGGCGACATGGCCAAGAGTTTTGATTTGCAGGCGCGCTATATGCTCCCCGCCATTATCGGCGTTATCGCCTACACCATCCCCGCGGCGGCACCTCTCTATTGGGTAACCGGCAACATTTTAATGATACTTCAGGAGTACGCGGCGGGTAGACGGTTCGGGAAAGGACTGTAAAACAGAGGGGGCGGGTTGAGTGTCTGTATGTCATGGGGTATAGTGCCCTCCATGGAATCCGTCTCCGCTATCCTCAAAGAATTGCTCACCGCAGCGAGTATCCCCTACTCGAGTATCGAACAGAGCTCCGTAGCGGGCCAGGAAATATTTTCAATCCGCACCGACGACACACACACCCTTATCGGCGCGCATGGGGACACCCTTCATGCCATTGATTTTCTGGTGAAGAAAATTTACGAGAATCGCCTGCCGACCCCGGTTGAGGGAGCGATTGCCGAGCGTACGCCGATGTTTCTTGTCGACGTCAATGAGTACCGTACGAAACAGATAAAAGACCTGCAGACGAAAGCTTTAATGATGGCGGAACGGGCGCGGTCATTTCAATACGATGTGGAACTCTCCCCTATGAGTGCCTACGAGCGACTCATTGTGCACACGACACTGCAGGACGCCCCGAATGTAAAAACAGAGTCACAGGGAGAAGGAAGAAGCCGCCGCGTCGTCATTAAGTATTCCACCGATTAACTCAAGGCGCTCCGAGGAACGTCGAGTCGAGAGGATTGCTAGGTAAGCCGGATGGCTCTAGTCCTGCGGGCATGCCGCCGCCTGATGATGTCGATGGCGCCGCGGGGCCTGTCTGCCGTATCTCTTTGATATTGCGCAACGCTTTGAGTGTCAAAATATCGGGATTGATTTGGAAGAGAATGAGGTAAATGCTCAAGAGCAGGAGGAGTCCGAGGGTCACGTCTTTGATGATTTCTTTGGCTGCTCCTTTTTGGCTCCACATATCTGACTGCCCCATGTAGAGATAGCCTGCGTACGCGAGGCGAAGCACCGCACCGATAGCACCGAGAGCGATAGCAAATTTGAACAGCCCGTTTATAAAGTTAGAGAAATCACCGGAGCTGTAGAGCTGTCCAAGCTTCGAGCCTCCCGGGGTCTGCGCGAGCGGGACGAAATCCGCCGCGTGTGTGATGTACGGGGTAAGGATACAGGTGATTGCGAGAGCGCTGAGGGCGCACAGCGCGTATACACGGTACTGAATGAGTGCGGCCATATTTATTTAGTGAGCCGGAAGAGCCAGAGCGACTTATCCGCGGCGTTAGTAAAAGAAATGTACTGCCCCGCTTTGTCTATCAGTATATTTTCAATATCAACCGGTGTGTTAGAGGGAGGAGTGTAGAGTATCTCTGCAGTGCCTGCGCTCGCATCAATGCGCCACAGTGCATCGGATGAGTGCGTCGCACCCCGGTACCAATTGTCCAGGAAGTTTTGACCGGTCGAACCCTGAGGCACGCCGCAATACGCGACGAACCCTTCTCCGGATTTCCATACGCATTTATCTGCGACAGTCCTCACGGGTATTTGCACCGCTGTCGAGTTTTGGTCGACACGGGCGAATACGCTGAGAGTTCCGCCGATTGACTGACTCCACAAAAGGGCATTTGGGGTGCCTGCTGAAGACGAAGGTCGCGCGCGTACCACGAGACCGGGGACAGGCCCGAGTATGGCGTTCAGGACCCCGCCTTGTCTCACTTCATAGCTATAACCGGGTACTCCATCGGCGGCGGCCTGCACAAGTATGGTGCGACCGTCTGCCAAGGTGACGGGTTTCCAGCTTATGATTGCTGATTCAAGAAGCGTTTTCTGTTTCTCGCCGTTCCACTCGGCACTTACAACGGCGCTACCGCCCTGACCGCCCACAACATAAAAGAGTGCCCCTGAGACCGGGTGCATGCTTACGCTTGAAATATTCTTTGCAAGGTACGTCCCGGTAAGGGTTTTGGCCGATGAAGATGCGGAGCTTGTGCTTGTCGCTATAGTTCCGACGAACGTTGTTATGTTCCCGGCCGTATCGAGTGAGCGTTCAAGCACGTGTCCGTTCTCACTGAGCAAAGCCTCATAAATTTTCGGCATGAGCGTATTGGTGAGGCGGAGAATTTGTCCTGTCTCGGGGTCGGCTTCCAGTACGTACCCGCTCGCGCGCTCTACGTAGCGCAGCCGGAGATTTTTTCCGCTCCCGATGAACGTGTGTCCCGATGTCGGTTTTGGTTCCACACTCCAAAGCTGGGCGGGACGCTGTGCCGATTGTGCGGGCGACGCGTCGGTCGCCGCCTCCTGTGATGCGCTCGAGACGCTACCGTTTGTATTCCCTTCCGGCGCGCCAAGACCGAACCCGCGGGCGACACTCTCGGCGATGGTGGTGTCGGTTTGAGTGCGGAGGAAGAAGTACCACCCGGCAAGGCTTCCGAGTATGAGGACAACAACCACGGCCAGCACATATTCGACGACAGTTTTCATTTTCATAGGTTTACTGAGTTGCGTTATTGAACGGATTGAACTGTCCGAATGCTCCGGAATCGGCACCGGATGAAAAACTCATATTCCAGGTATTTTTTGCATCGAGATAAAAGTTTGTTGCGTGTGTGACCTGGAGTTCGATGAATGCTACTCCGCTTGAATTCTCCGCGTTGATGGTGAGGGCGCTTGGATTCTTGAGATTTGCCGGAATTTCCGCGGAGTTGACGCGCCAATCGAAACGAAGGGCGGGGTCATATACGCTCCGTGCTTGCGCAAAAAAAGGTACAGCCGCGAATGTCGCCTCCACTCCCGAGATGAATGCCGACGTGGAGAATGCCCGGTGATACAGAACTCCGTACAGCGGATGCTCTTCATAGAGTGCGAGCGTAGGTTCGGTCGCGGAGACAGAGATAGACGAAACGTGTGACATTTTGCTGTCTGCGCTACGGGCCTCGACCGAGATTGTGTCGGTGCCGAAGATGTGTTCGACGGGGACGACCGCCGATGTCTTCCCGCGCCCTGAAATACTTCCGAGGACTTCTCCGTTGCGCCGCCATGTATATATAAGCTCGGACGCGGACACTGTCACGTTCCCCCGTTTAAAACGTGGAAACGCCTGGAGACGAAGGTTGGTACCCGCTGACGGACGCGGCCATCCGCGATAAAAGGGCGGTGTATACGAATCAGAGTCGACAAGGAGGTCGAGCTCGGTCGGGTTTATGGTTGCTTCAGTCGAAGCGCTTGTGCCGTCTGACGTGACGACGGTGACTACAATCCGTGTTTCGGCGCCGAGTGCGCCGGCTATAACCCTCGCAGAGTCGACGCCCTTCCCTTGCGCGACGTTCTTCCCGTTGGCCTGCCAGAGGATGTCACTGTCTTGGATGTCAACGAGAGAGCTTTGTACGGACACAGTCACGGTGTCGCCGGGAGACGGAGTTGCGGGAGAAAATGAAATAGAGAGCGCGCTCCCCATGCCCGTCAGACTGAATTGCGCATGTGCCGGAGAGGTAAACGCAGAGAATGCGCATATGACGAGGGCGACGAACAGTAATTGAGTGCGAGCCGCCATAACACTCTCAGTATATCGCGAGAGACAGCCTCTTTGGGATGCTTACGTTCATTGTTGGGGTGTCGTCGCGGGAGCCTCGGACGGGTTGAAATTAACTGATGCTGATTGCGCGCGTTCAGCCTGCTGTGCTGCGCCGGCCGCGACCTCGGCGGTACCGGGCCCTCCCTCATTCGCCGCGGCGAGGTCTTGTTTTGCTTTCTTGATAGCGAGAATCTGCGAAGGATCGGAAGTAATTATCTGGTCTTCGGTATATGAGGCGATGACTTTGATAGCGACGTGTTTGAGACCCGCGAAGAAAATTCCCTCCCCCACATCGGATTCGAGGAGCAGGTACTTTTCCTCGTCGGAGAGTTTAAACGTCTGTTGCACAAGGTCGACTGATGTGGGCGATTGACGCAGGAGCATCTGGATCGAGGAGTTAGTAATCATGGGGATGCCGTAGGGCGAGTTTAAGAAGTCGGAAACGTCTTGGGTAATCGTCGAGATGCCGAGGAAGTATTTGCGTCCGCGCTTTGCGATAGAGAAAAGGAACGACGCCGTGTCTTCTGAGCGCATCATCCACCACGCCTCGTCGATGATAAGCAGCCGCTTGCGGAGTTCTTTGCGCACGGCATTCCAAATGTGGTGCGTGATGATGTACATGGCGACCGGCTTCAAATCGTCTTCCATGTCGCGTACGGAGAATACGATGAGTTTTTTGTTCATGTCGACATTTGTCGGGCGGTTCATGAATCCCGACCACGTGCCTTTTGTGTATTTCGATAATCGCGCGACCAAAGACTCGCTCCCTTCCATGCCAGAGAGCACGAGCTCGAAGTCACTGAGAAGAGGCGGTTCGACGAGGGCGAAATTTGCATCTGCAGAAATGTCTTTCAGGGCGTATGTCTCTGTGATAGCACGGTCAATGACCGCATCTTCCTCTGGTGTAAGACCGCCCAACATGATGCGGAAGAGCCCGACGAGCGTGATGATGTTGTTGCGCAGAATATCGCCGGGGTTCTCGTCTTCTCTCGGAATGGCCAGGTCGAAGGGATTGATGTGGTGCTCAGACGAGAGTGAGATGTTGAAGTAGCGTCCGCCGACCGTCTCGGCGAGGTACTCGTATTCGCGCTCAGGGTCAATTACGATAACTTCCGTGTCGAACATGAGACTCCGGAGTATTTCCAGCTTGGTCGTGTAGGATTTTCCCGCGCCGGATTTCGCGAAGGTCACGGAGTTGTAGTTTTCGAGGCTGAACCGGTCGAAAAGGATGAGTGACGAGTTGTGACGGTTGATGCCGTAGAGAATGCCGCGGTCTGAGGTGAGGTCGAAGGAAATGAACGGGAATATGGAAGACAGCGGAGCGGAATTGAGTTTGGTATGGACGTTTATCTCGTCAGTCGCGAGCGGGAGCACACTTCGGAATCCTTGCTCTTGCTGGAAAAGCGCAGGTCGGATGTAGACGAGACGCGATTCGAGAATGGAGCGTACTTCTGTCTCGACTTTGTCTATCTCTTCGCGCGTACTACCGTAGATGGTGAGATAGAGACCTACTTCGAAGATGCGTTCTTGTGCTTGCTGGAGAGAATCGCGCAGTTGTTCGAGGTCTGAATACGCGGTATCGAGCATCGGGTCGCGCACCATCCCCTTTGACTCACGTGTGGATATCTGACTCTGCACCTCGGCGACCTTCTTTTGGAATTTGCGGAGCATCTCATTCGTATCCATCGGGTGTATGAAGATGGAAATATCGATGACCTTGTCCATGTTGATGATAGGTGCGAACCAGCCCGTCGTCAAAAAACGTGGATATGAAATGACGAAGAATGTGCGCGCGATTTTCTCGCCCAAGTCGAGCTCGCGGGAATTGATACGCAGCGCATGCGGCGCGATGACGTCCTGCAAATCCAGAATGCCTGATTTGTATATTTCCTCGGGTAGGACGGGGAGGATGTTCGGCCCGTCTTCGGGCTTGGTTTTCTTGAATAAGTCCAGAAGCGCCATATTATTTTTGCAGTGGCATTGGTTTGCCCTCCTCGCCGGGATTAAACATCTTGTAGAGAAGCTCTATCACCTCTTCAGTGCCGAGCTGCACCGTGCGTACTCCCGTGCGGATGAGGCCTTGTTGCACAATTGAAACGCGCTGTTCGAGCTGGGAAACCTGCTCTTCGAATGTGCGGTTCGCTTCTTCCGTGTTCGCATCTTTTTTCCCGAACGGAAGCATGGAGCGCACGCCGCCCCTTTTGATGTTAACCGAAGGTGAATACGGAACCGCGAGGAAGAAGTTTTTGGTCATGATGTTTGCGGCTTCGGTGAAGCTTTTTACGAATTGGATGTATTCGCGGATTTGGATTCGCATAAGGTCGTCGAGCTGTTCTTTGTAGGCGACTTCGAGGGTGGCAACATAGGGCCGGATATCGAGCATGCGCGACTGCACAAATATCTGCACGGAAAAATCGAGCGAGTTGAGGAAATTTTGGAACTGCATAATGAATGCAGTCTGCTCGTCTTCGGACTTGAGGGCGAAGTTGAGGGAGGATGCGAGGAGTATCGCCCGCAAGCCGCCGTCTTTGAGTACGATGACGCCATCGCGCACCTCAGAAACCGGCAGGAAGTCCTGTGTCGATTTTGCGCTCGCGCGTGGCCCTTTGTCTTCTTGAGTAGGCATACGGTATTAACGGGAAGAAAGCGATGACATCGCCTGTTGTGGCGTACGGATGGGGGTTACGATATTTTCTGCCGTCCGGACTGTGTGCCGCTCTTCGTCATTTGCGACTCCCGCAGAGATGCGTTCCTTGATATCGAGATTCCAGGAGAGCTCGTGCAGCTTACTTTCGGAAAGCTTGGGTACGTAGACATCACCCCTGCTCTCTGCGAGCGCGCGTGCGACCGGGGCAGGAATACCCTTCTTGCGCGCGTTATTCCATAGGTAGAGCTTACTGCGTATAAGAAAGTAGAACCCGTTCTCGAGACCGATAATAAATGGCCTGCCGTTGATCTGAAAAAAAGCTAACCCTGCGGCGGTGCCGCCGACGACCGCAATCAGAGGTCCTGCAAGGTAGATAGGCAGTAAGCGCCAGAGAATGTACGACGCGCCGAGACCGCCACCTACGTAGATGAATTGTTTGAAGGTCAGCGGACCGAATATTTTATCCTCGACCTCGATGAATTGAGGAACCTGGAACTGCATGACTGTAGTATATCAGTGCAGAGGAGCGAACTCTGCGTTATTCACGCGGGTATCTCACGATACGGATCATCGTGAACCGATTTGCGCGCCGCACTCGTCTCCCCCGCTTTGTACGATTCGGATACCGGAGCACGTTCTATTTTTGTTGTGGGTGCATCTGCGGGTGGCGTCGCCGGCAATACTGCGGGTACGACAGGGGCAATTGAGGCGGCTTCAGCAGTGAGCGCTTGTGTGCGTGCTCCCTCTACGTCGCTTACCGCAGCGGCTTTTGCATCCGGATGCTCAAGTTCGCGTTCAAGTTCTTCGCGGATAGGTTCAAAAACAATTCGAGAAATCTCAACTGCAAGTTGCTCGGCTTTCTCCGTAGAGATATCAAGGTCAGTTTTTAGATGATGGGCGAGCTCTTCTGCCGGTTGGAAGCCAAAAAGCGTAAGCATGACTTCATTCTCAAGAAGTTGCCACTGGTCGATATGCAGTTTGTTTGTGTCCGCTAATGTGCGGAGTTGTTTTTCAACCTCAGCTGAGGTAACAGCATCCTGTATGACCTTCGGCAACTCTTTAAAGCGCTTCTGGAGTTTTTCATTCAGTTTATCTTGAGAGGTTGTTGCATCCATATATTCTACGGATGGGGGGTTGTCGGCGCGGCGGCCGCTGGTGCGGCACCCCCTCCATCCTCATCTTGAGTCAACTTTATTGCATCTCGGAACCTCGCAGTTTTTACTTTTTTCTTGTACATATCTTTTGTCTCGTCGGCAACAGCTTTATTTTCTCTATTGAGGGTTCCAAATGCGCGCGTAAAAATATCTCCTTGTTTTTCTCCAATTCGTTCGGCAATGTCAATGGCGCTGTCCCGCATAGCCCCAACGATGTCATCGCCTGCCTTTTTCGCGAGCCGCTCCGTTTCCGCGTCATGATCTTTTGCGGGCTTATCTAAGAAGTTAATCCTGTTTTGTACCGCCTGTACGGTCGCGGCAGCTCTCTCGATCTTATCGTCTTCCGCCTTCATTAGCCCCTGTCGCCGTTGCTGTCCTATCGTTGGGTCGGTTTGGATACGCGCCTTTTCCTTCGAAGCCGTATCCTCAACTGTCTTAGCGTCTTGATTTGCTGTAGTCAATTTCTGTTCGAGCTGCTCAGTTGTCTTTGTAGCATCTCTCGTTGCTTCAAGCTGGGCCAGTGCCACCTGCCTCTGTTCGCGAACAACACGCCGCGCTTCGTTCTCAGCATCGTCGTTTTGCTCTGTCGAGGGGGCCATCTTTGCCGCCATTTTTTCTGCCGCCTTAGCCCGTGTTTCAACTCGGTCTGCGATACCTTTTTCGAACATCATTTTAGATGATGCCCCTGCTGCGAAACCTTTTACTCCAACAGCGCCCATAACGGCTTTAGCTCCCGCAGTATCCATCACGTTAAACTTACTACTGGCAAGTGTACCCATAAGACCGGCTCGCTGTATCTTTCCGGCAGCCTCGTCTCGCTTTCTCTTCGCCTCTGCTCGCGCCTGATCCGCCAATCCAAGATTCCCGAAACTTTCGTGTCTCTTTGCTGCTAATTCAGCCTGCGCTGCCTCATTGCGTAAACCACGAGCCTCCTTGGTCAAACTTTTCCCTTTAAAATACGCAGGAGCTCCTACAGCTAATCGCCCCAGGCCTCCTACAAGGAATCGAGAACCCATGGTGAGCGGAAGCGCGGTTGCCATTTGCGCGAAGCTAAATCCGCCGATCTTGTTTGCCGCCATGCTCGAGATCTTGAATGTGCCGAAGAGAAGACCGAGGATAAGAAGGTAATTGAGGAGAAAGCCGATGGTCGAAACCGAGGGGTTCGAAAGTGCGGCGCTTAAATTTGGGCTCGAAGTCCCCTTGAGGGCGTACGAGACGTTGAGTGTCATCCAGAGAAAGAACATGAGTATCGGTGCGAGCGCCGCGCACCAGAGGAGTGAGCTCCACCAGGCGCTCCATCCGTAAGAGCTTCCTGCCCACTTAGGAATAAGATAACTCGCGAATGCGATTGATGCGGTTACCATAAGGAATATGAGCATAATCATGCGTGATGCGAGAAGAAAACATCCATAAAAAAGTACCAAGGCGGCGCCCAGCAGAATCATCGTCATAAAAATGCTGTGACTAAGGGTGGCCCAAGCGCCGGGCACATCCCACAGAACATTAAAGGACCCACCCACCGATCCGACTCCAAGCAGGTTCATGTACTGGTCGGCTATTCCGTAGGTCGTTTGTGTCGAGGCAGCACCTGCTGTTCCGCCCGTTGTCCCTCCTGTCCCCCCAAGAGCGGCGGCGGTGTATATCTGCGCGGCAGTGTAATTCGACGCATCGATTATCATTTTTGCAAACAGCAGACTGAAATTTATCATCACTGCGATGATGAGGACGTTCGCAATCATTTTCTTTTGACCGTACTCTTTGAGTCCGAGAATGATGGAGATTGCGATAAACGTAAAGATTCCAATAATGAGAATATTCGCGATATCGCGAAACGCTGTCCAGGCTTGCTCGACCGCGGGTTTCATATCCCCGTAGAAGGTGCCAAATTGTATGATGGTCTTCTCGATCAATAGATTGAACAAAAGCCCCGCGATCCCGAGAATCACCCTACTTAGTTCAAGTAGAAATCCGCCAAGGAGTGTAAAAATAGCCTTTCCTATCGCACTTGGTATCAGCATTAGACAGTCCACAATGCCAGAGCACCATGATGCGGACGATCTCTTTTGCGGGTTTGCAGCCTCTTCCTTCGCATCTTTAGTAAGTATTCCCTGTTCGTTAGGTGGCAACTGATCGTATCCGTTACCAATCACTCCTATGGCAGCTCCGATGGGAAGATTGCCGCCGTATCGGGCAATGTTTGCTTGTATTGCCGCTATTCGATTTTCTACATAGAGTCGTTGATTTTCTGAGAGTGAATTCCATGCGGTCACGGTTGCGTTTGTTTCTGCCGTGTTCAGGGGGCGCTGCTTATTTTGTTGTCTCTGCGTGGCGACAAGGCTTAGATACGCATCCGCTGTCATTGCCTCAACGAAGACTGGTAACAGCATGCCTACTAAGATGATAGACACTAGGATATGCACGTGGTTATTTCGAGTTGACATACTCATGGTGTAGGGCAGGCGGAGCGGTCTGGATTATTTTTATTCCAACATTTTTTCCATGCCTCGAGGACCGCCGGATTGTTCACGTTGCACCATCCTGGGGGGATATTTGTTGAGTCAGCCCACGCCTTGATTGTCGTCACGACCAGCCCCTCGCTACCCAGTATTGCTGTCTGTATATTATCCAATTGTTTGATGACGCCATTTGGTCCGTCGAGGTCGGGCTGGATGTGGAGCAATTTTTGAGCGACGAGCGAATTGAGCTGCACGATTGCAAGGCGCTGGGCGTCGAGTGAAGAGCCCGTGACGCCCTCGATCAATCTACCAATCAGATTAAGCGCGTTTTGCGACGATTCGATACGCGCCAAGGTTGTGGTTGCGAGCGGTTGAATACTTCGTGTGATAACCGATTGTGAAAATGCGGTGGAGGTGGAGACCTGGAGAACAGCGCCGGCGGGACATGTTTGCGTACCTGTTTGAGTGTCAGTCGTACACCCTCCCACATATGAAGTACATGTCTTGTCGGCGGCAAGCGGACCCGCACACACATGCCGCTCGGGCTTTCCGTCATTCTGGTAGACGATGAGGTCCCAACACTGTTTCTCCGCGCTGCGCAACTGTTGTATTGCCGTCGTGAGTGCCGCCCCCATCGCATTTACCGTCTGTAAGTACAGAGCCTCTATGCGCTGTGCGACCTGGAGATTTTGTATGGCAACGTTGGTCGCGGCATTGCGGAGTCCTTGAGCTGCCTCCTGCACCACTCTGTCTATGTACCGCGGCTGACCAGCGATGGATTGGGTGAGCCCAGCGAGACCCTTGTTGTCCGAGATTATCTGCGTCGTCAAGCCTGCATACAGGGCGTTTATCATTTGTCCGATGTCGTTGGCGCTTTCAAGCTGGCGCACGGGGCTGTCGATAATAGTCTGGAACGATTGCTGGATGGTTGAGGCGGGGGTCAGGATTTTCGCCGAGCAAGGGTTGTTTGGATCGTCTGTCTTTGCGTAGTACCCGCCTCCCCAGTCCCATTGGTCGCGTATATACTGGGTGCACTTCGCGATGCGCGCGTTGCTAATCTCCTCGAGGAGAGCAGCTGCGATTACCGGGTCGCACTGAGGAGCGGTAGCCTCAAGGAAAGTCGCTATTGAAAATCTGGTTTTGCCGGTTCGGAACGCTTCAAGGTCGCCCTTGTAGGGACAAGCAATCATTGCTCCGGGAGCACCAGTCTTGGCTTCGTACGCTCGTACCGCAGCGCGCTTGAGGGGATTTCGAATGGCGGGGTGCACATTTTGCCATAGCGCATCATCTCGCAGGAAAGCAAGAAAGGCAGGGTCATTCGCTCCAAGCAGGATCTCCATGTCTTGGTCTACCACATACTGGGGTGAGCCGTTGCGACCAGTTTGGATTGCGCTTATCGCCGTTCTTCCGAGACCAGCAGTCGCGGCTTCGCGCTCTCGGTTTACGACCTCTCTCAAGACGCACTCTTTGTAGACAAGCGTGCCGGTATTTAGCTCAACCGTCGAGTCCGCAACCGGTACATACACGCCGCCCGTCGCACCGAGTGCCCCGACACTCATTGCGTATGCCCCGTTTTGATTACAATCGAAAATTCCTTGTCGCTGAAGGTCAAGACTGGCGGGGGGCGTTCCGCTCCCCGTTCCTGTGCCGCCCGTGCTCCCAGTACCCGTACTCCCAGTACCCGTGCTCCCAGTACCCGTGCTCCCTGTGCCGGTTGTCCCCGTCCCCCCAGTGCTCCCCGTTCCAGTCGAGCCCGTTCCCCCCGAAGTTCCTGTACTCGCCTGCGTTGCGGTCGATGCGGGCGTAGACTTCGCGGATGTATTGCCAGCCGTATCGTACGCAGCGACACTATAGATGTAATTTGTCGCAGGGGCGAGACCTGAATTTTGGAATGAGAGGGTGGTCGATGTCGCGACCTGTACGGTGGTCGTACTTGGAGCAGTCGCTCGGTATATTTTGTAGCCCTGTACCCCGCTCGCATCCGTAGAAGCGTTCCAAGTTAGAAGAATCGCAGAGGAGGAGACGGCTGATGCGCGCAGATTCGTGGGAGAGGTCGGTGCTGTCATGTCAGTCTGAGCGAGAGTAACAAGCGGTACTATACCGAGCGCACTGAACAGTAGAATGGCAAAGAGGGAGCGTTTCATACTCATGATTGTTTCTCTCGGTAGTACTTAGCAAGAGATGCGAACGAGGTGAGGACACCGGTCTCAGCTTGGTTGTATCCGCGGAGAACGACCACGGAAGCGAATGGGTCCTCTGCGTTTACGGCCAATGCATCGAGCGCTGCAGCGAATGCTTCGAGCGCGTTCAGAATGCCAACATGCTGAGAGAGCGCGTCCTTCGGCGGGACGACGTGTGCGGTCGCCTGTGCTGCGGCACGGTAATTTTGTGCGGCAGCCTTGAGTTTCTCGAGGTGTTTTTTATCTCGTGTGCTTACGTAGTATGCGAAAACCTCATATTCAGGCTCGGTATTTTTAAGGAGAGGCATGAGGGAGAGTTGCAAGTCGGTTCGATACGTAATCATGCGTGCGTAGGATGTATCGGCGCTCGTCTGGATATCTGCGGCAGCGTAGGTTCGATGCTCTGTGGGAGCAGTGAGGCCCTCCGCCATCTTTTCTGCAGCTTTCTCTCCTACCTCGGGTGTGTAAAGACCTTGTGACTGCAGAGATAAGTATTTTTCTACGACACTGTCCAGCACTGCAGAGCCAATTGGTGTGGTGCCAGGATCTATACCAAAGAGAGAGCTGTCAGCTAAAGGGTCTGTGTTCGCGGCGTCAGAGTCGAGCGAATCGGACGTGGCAATGTACGATGTCGCGTCGCTGCGGTCGCGCACGAAACTGTTGATTTGCCAGCCCACTACGCCGACGAGAACGACGAGAGATACGGCTGCAGTAATAAAGATATGAGAGAAACCATGCTGTGTGAGAGAGACGGTAGAATGCCTGCCTACGAAAGTAGGACAAACACGCCCGCTTTTGTACGCGCGTTCTATTTCCACACGATTAGTATAACGCACGGAAGAGAGCGAGGCGCTCACGTCTGAAGGGGTTTAGTGGATTTGGGTATTTGCAGAGGCTCTCTAAAACCCGGTCGGACTAAAAGAGAAGACTTTTCCCGAATCACTTGCGGCGAACGTTACGCCGTGCGCCCCGAAGAGTGACACAAGCTGGATGTAGTTTCTTGTAAACGTGTCTGCGGATGAGTTGTAGGTCTGAATAGCTGCAATAAAGTCGCTATCGCGCTCGGCGCTTGGTATGAGCGCAAGATTTTTTCCGATTTCGATGTAGCTTCGTGCGAGGGCATCGTGCGTGGAAGAGATGGTTGACGGTACCGTCTCCATAGCGGCCAGACTCTCCCCTAGCTCCTGTAGGTCGCGTCCTATTCGCACGACGGCAGCCGCCTTTTCAGGGTTTGTGCGGTCTTCGACTTGCCCTTTTAGTATTTGAATCGTATTTGAGTGTTGCTGTTCATGCGATTCAATCGTCGAACCGATATCATTGCCGTAGTCATAGAGCTCTTGTTGGAGCGCTGTCCTCTGTGGGCGTGAGATGGAAGTAGTGCTCATGAGTCCACGAGGAATGTATGCATAGGCGCTGAGGAGGGAATCGTCGGCGGGCGCCTCGGGTTGCCCTTTCGAGGAGGATTCCTTCGTGAGTTTCGTTATGAAAGCGGCAAAGTCATACGAACTCTCTTCTTCAGAAGACGGAGAGGTCGAGAAGCTCGGCGCAATATAGGTATACGGCGGACCGTCTTGTACCGGCTGTGTGGTTGGCATGCCGCCCGGTGTGGCTTGAGGATTATTGTTCGAGGTCGGATTCAAAAGGGGTGCGGCCTCTCCTCCCCATGTGGTCGCGCGTGTCCCTGCCGGTTGTGCAGCCCGGCTCGCCACGATGAATACTCCCATGAGAACGAGAATTCCCGCTGCGCACAGTGCGGCGGTATACGGATGTGTGCGGGCCCATTCCATATTACTGACTCGAGCCCATCATCGTAATGTATGTGCCCGGCCAGACGATGACGGGCTGGTTTGAAACGATGCAGTAGTAGGGTGCGCTCGCAAGGCCGAGGAGCCATTGCCCCGCATGAGTTGGAGGGCCGAATTGGTATGTCTTTGTCGATGGCGTCCATACGTACGGACCACCGCGCGGAGGACCTAAGTTCGCGTAAATGGCCTGATTGTAACAAGGGATAACGATACCGGCTTGTCCGCCGAAAGGAAAGGCGAAGGCAAACGCAGGTGAGGCAAGGAGGAGCAGTCCGGAAATAAAAGACGCAATCCGCATACGGATAGTATACGGCATCCAACGGGTGGGGCGTGCGGCGACTAGGACAATTTGTGTGTAAGCGCTCCCCACTTCAAAAGCGGCACATCTTCCGCGCGCACCTTTGTTGAAAGGCCGCACGTTTCGAGTGCATGCAGAACCGAATCTTTTTCAAAAACAACCGCGAGATTATTCGCGAGGAATTTCCGCTTCGAGGCGAATCCCGCTTTTACGACTTTAAAAAACATTTTCTCTTCAAATCCATCGAAGAATTTCTTGGAAATATCCTCTACGAGCAGTATTGCGGAATCCACCGAAGGAGGCGGCGAGAAATTCCCTCGCGATACTTTTGCGATTATAGAAGGGTTTCCGTATGCCTTGACCGAGAGCGAGAGAATCGACTCCTTGCCGTTCCGCGCGATGATGCGGTCCGCGACCTCTTTTTGTATCAGGAGCGCCATTGCACGCGGCGCGGATGCCGTTTCCAGAAATTGTCTGATGATCTCTCCGGTAATGTAGTACGGAATATTTGCCGCGAGAACGTATTCCCCTGCCACGAGACCGTACTCTCTCGGTGCAAAGTCGCGAATGTCGGCCGCGACGACGCGCAGCGCGCCCGACGCTATTTCTCCCACAAAAGTTTCCAGGAGACCGTTCGCAAGCCCCTCATCTTTTTCTATGGCAAGCACGTGCCCGCCTGTCGTAAGAAGTTCACGGGTGAGCGCACCTTTACCCGGCCCGATTTCAAGGATTGTTTCGCCGGGAGATACGTGTACCGACTCGGCCAGCGCGTGAGCCGCCCATGTCCCCGTGAGGAAGTGTTGTCCAAGTCTGGCTCCTTTTCTAACGGATTTCATAGAAATCATCGAGAAGACCACGCCTCTTCTTCGCGGGGGTGCTTTCCGCATCGGCGAGTAACCGCACATCAATATCAGAAAGAAATTCTGAGGGCAGTGCACTCTCACGGGTGCCGTATTTGGTGCGTTCGTAGGCATAGCTGAGGAATAGATGCTTGCGTGCCCGCGTCAGCGCGACATAGAAGAGGCGGCGCTCTTCCTCGGGGTCACGTGAGTCGTCGTTGCGTATAGAAGGAAACAGTCCTTGTTCCAAGCCGACAACGAAGACCGCATCAAATTCCAAACCTTTCGCCGCGTGGACCGTCATGAGCGATATTCCGCTCTTGCCTTGATTGATAGTGAGTTCGTCTTGCTCGCTCTGGAGCGCCGCTTCCTCCAAAAGCCGTTCAATACCCGCGGGGGGTTCGTCACTTTCGTACTTTGCCGCGAGGTTCGCAAGTTCACGCACGTTGCCGAGGTGCTCAGCGTCCTCCTCCGTCTTGCCTCCGTACATCTTTTGTATGCCGCTTGCTTCGATACAAAAGCGCACCGCCTCCGACGTGGGCAACGTATTCACCGCGTGGCGGATTTTCTCGAGTGTTTCCCGGAACGCGGCGACTTTTGAGCCGGCTGCGCCGAGTGGTTGCCCCGCAAACATCTTCTCAAGCGTTACCTTGCCGATGCCGCGCGGAGGTACGCCGACAATGCGCATGAGATCGCCCTTCCCTTTCGGATTGACGGCGGCGCGAAGATACGAAAGGACATCCTTCACCTCTTTGCGTTCGAAGAAGCGTGTACCCAGGACGCGATATGGCAGTCCCGCATGCAAAAGCGCTTCTTCAAGTACACGCGACTGGGAGTTCTCTCTATAGAGGACGGCTATCTCGTGCGCGGGCACGCCTTTGTCGATGAGTGCCGCCGCCTGTTCGGCTACAAACCATGCTTCGTACCGTTCGTCTAAGGCGCCGTGCATCGTGATAGGGTCACCGGTCTCGTTCTCGCTGAAAAGTGTTTTTGGGATGCGATTTGTGTTCTTTTCTATCACTGCATTTGCCGCGGCGATGATTGTCCGTGTGGAGCGGTAATTTTGTTCGAGTCGGACGACCTTCACATTCGGGAACACGCGTTCAAAGGAGAGCAGGTTCTCTATCTCCGCCTGCCGCCACGTGTAGATGCAGTTGTGAGTGATGATGTCGTTCGCGATGAAGTTATGCGTGCCTTCGATATCGAGATCATACACACGGATATTTTTTGTCGGTATACGCTCAACTTTTTCAACGATAGCGTGATTGCTTTTCCCATCAAACATCGCCATTCCGGGCATGATTGAAGCGGCTGGAAGATACGGGAGAGAGTTTCCGTCTTTTGGGCGCTTTTTGTTGCCGCCGAGACGCGCCGTTTCAACGACTTCCGCATGTGGTAGGACTGCCTGTATTTTTCTCACGATCTCGCGCAACACACCATAGTCCTTGTACGCAGTTTCAAATCGCCAGTTTTGTGATCCGCGTTTTGCGGGACGTACCCTGAGTCCGATCGATTCAAGCGCTTGTTTGTCCATTGGATCACTCGCGGCGAGACTTATGCGGTGCATCGCCGTTGACTTCCTTTCGCTTCCGCACAGCGTTATGATTATATTGCGTCGTCCGCCGGTCGTTGCTTGCGCGCGATGGTGCGGGTATTCGTAGGAGAGGTCACGTGCCTTGAGTAACGCGCGCGCCGATGTCTCGGTATCGAAATATTTGAATATGCTGAAGATCGACTGTTGGTCGTGTACATACCCGTTTTTGCTGATCCCTTTTCGCGCCACGAACGGGAGGGTCGGTATTCTGTATTCTAGTGAGAGTGTGTATTCAAGAATGCGCGCCTCGTTCACCGATGTGTGCGTGCCGATAATCCAGACTTTGTCTGCGTGTTCATGATTGCAGCGTTGCTGGAATCCAACCATCGGCGCTCGCTGACCTTTTGTGTACACTTGCGAGACTCCCATACGCCATCCAACCTGTCGTTTGTGCATGAGGTAGGTAAAATACGTCTGCGGAACAATCCCCAGTTTATATCCGGCGAAGTGCATGTGTTTAGGCGTACTCACGAGTCTTTTTCCGGATTTGAATGTGAGTGCGACAAGGTCGTCCGAGAAGAAACGTGAACGTGAACGCGTGACTCTGGCGGCTCGCATGCGTCCGCCCCCGTAATTAGAGAGTATACTGTCGCCTTTGCGCACGAATTCAATCGGCTTTTTGCTGCCATCCGCCATCGTAATCTCTGTGCCAGCAACAAGACATTGGTCCAGGTCACCGACGACGCACATATTGGCGCGTTCACCACTCAAAAGCTTCATAAGTTCGTATTGCACGCTGCTCGTGTCCTGATATTCATCGACGATGATATAGCGCCAGCGGTTCTGCAAAAGAGAAAGTATCTGAGGGGATTCGCGTACGAGCGAGAGGGTCCGTACGAGCAAGTCGTCGAAGTCGAGCCCGTCCTCCTCTTTTAGTGCCTGCTCGTACCGCTCCCATAATTGCGCGACGGCTTGCTCCCGTCGGCTTGAGGCACGTTCGCGGTACTCGGCGAGCGTCTTTCCCCCGCCCTTCTCGCGCGATATGGCACCGAGTATCTGTCGCGGCGTCCATTCATCAGTGTCGAGACGTTTGAGCTCGGCTTTCACAGCACGCAAACTGTCGTCGCGATCCCAAATACTAAAACCTCGCGGTATTCCCGCTGCTTCGTGGAACTCCCGCAGGAGCCTGACCCCCAGTGAGTGGAATGTGGCAACGAGAGGCAGCCCGCCCCGCTTGCCTTCGAGGAGGCTCCGGACCCGGTCGCGCATCTCGCCGGCGGCCTTGTTGGTGAAAGTGACGGCAAGTATTGACGAGGCGGGTATATTCTCTTCTATTAGATGTGCGATGCGGTGCACAATAGTCTTAGTTTTGCCTGCTCCGGCCCCCGCGACAATCAAAAGTGGGCCGTCAACGTGCAAAACAGCCTCCTTTTGAGCCGTATTGAGGCCTTCGAGATATTTCACTTGCAAACTATATCACAAGCTGCTCGAACTATTGACAAAAAGCTATCCCCTGGTACAATATTAGCACGGTTGACGCCGCGATGAGCATGAAGGTAGAGTGAACCAATCGGTGGCACCGCCGTACCTATCCCGAGGCCGGATCTCAAAAAAGTGAGATTTAGAGCCAAATTCCAGACAAATCCATCGTGCCATCGCTAAATACGGCTTATCGTCTAGCTATATCAGAGGGGAGCAAAAAGGAGTTCCCTTTTCCCTATGAAAGCTGATGGAAAGTCGCTGAAATCGGTTTGCTGTCGATTCAAGAGGGAAAGACGGAGAACCATCGAAAACGGCTTATACAAGTAAGAAAAACTAAGGATTCACTCCCGGGATTGGCACACCCGCGAGTGATGAAATATAGCTCGTCTAAAACCGCTCCATCGGCTCGCTTTGGCGTTGCCGCGACTAAACGAGCGGCGACTCTCATATCTCTCGTGCTCATTTCCGGAGTGCTCATGCCCGCGACCGCGCGGGCAAGTGTTTTGGGAGATTTCGTCTCTGCCGTCTTCCATCCTTCGGAAAAGCAGACCGAGGTGTCTTTCGGGGGCGGCAACCTTCAAACAATGGTTCTTCCGAAGCCGGCAATGAATGTGAACCCTACGGCCGGCAAAGGAGGTGGAGACATCATCATCGTCGATGACTCGGCGCTTATGCCGTCGGAAGGGCCTTCCGGCACTCTTGCGGATATAGATAAGCCGAAGAACTCGATGATCAGCGTCTACATCGTGCGCGAGGGTGATACGTTGAGCGGTATTGCGAAACTCTTCGGCGTTTCTTCCAACACCATCCTCTGGGCCAATGATTTGCCGCGGGGGAGTGCTTTGCAGGTAGGGCAAACACTTACCATTTTGCCTGTCACAGGGGTGAAATACACAGTTAAGAAGGGAGACACTATTTCTTCTGTTGCTAAGCGCTTCGGCGCGGATGCGACAGAAATCGCGACGTTCAACGGTATCGATGATTCCCTACTTGCGGTGGGTGCGCAGATTCTCATCCCGGACGGTGAGATTACCGCCGTGACAGCGCCGCCCGTGAAGCGGGCGACGGGCATTTTGGCAGCGACACTCAATTCGTCTAGGGGAAATGAAACGCAAATCGGATACTACATGCGTCCGCTCGCGGGTGGTGTGAGGACGCAGGGCGTCCACGGATACAACGGAGTCGACCTCGCCGCGCCTACCGGGACCCCGATACTCGCCGCCGCTGAGGGTGACGTGCTTATCGCCAAAGACATGGGATGGAACGCAGGCTACGGCGGGTATGTCGTCATCAAGCATACAAACGGGACTCAAACGCTCTACGCACACCAATCCGCCGTTGCCGTATCCCCCGGGCAGCACGTGGAGCAAGGGCAGGTCATCGGATACGTCGGCTCGACCGGTAAATCGACCGGTGCGCACGTCCACTTCGAGATCCGCAACGGCATCCGCAACCCCTTCTAATGTATGTGTAAGATTATCCACGACTTGTTAATCTTGTTCCGCCACTTCAAGTAACAGGGGGATTGCCTTTTCTCTTCCGAGCTGTTATTCTGCGGCAGCTGTGTTAACGATGGATGTCATAGTTGATCTCCAGTATGGAGATTGCGGAAAAGGCAAAGTTGCCCACTATTTGAGCCACAAGAACTCCTATACCCACGTGCTCCGCTACAACGGCGGATGTAACGCCGGCCACACGATTTTTCATAAAGGGAAGAAGTTTGTCACCCACCACATACCAGCGGGCGTTTTCTTCGGCGTGAAATCCATCATCGGCTCCGGATGTGTCCTCGACCCCGAGCAATTCTTCCGCGAGATACAGATGCTCGAGGAGGGGGGCGTGAAGACCAAAGGAAAGATATTTATCGCGGAGAACACGCACGTCATCACGGACGCACACAAGAATGAGGATAAGCAGCAGGGTGCCGCAATCGGTACGACAGGCCGGGGCAACGGCCCCGCCTATCGCGACAAGTACGGACGCACGGGTGTGCGTGCGGAAAAGGTTTCTGAACTCAAACCGTACCTCGTCGACCTATACAAAGAGTGGTACGGAAGTAAAAAGGATGTCTACATTCTCGCCGAAGGTGCGCAGGGATTCGGACTCGACATTGATTGGGGCGATTATCCATTTGTTACTTCGAGCCACTGTACGACCGCCGGCGCACTTTTGAACGGTCTTCCGTCGAATGCCGTCCGTGATGTTTGGGGAGTCGCGAAGATATATGAGACCTACGTCGGCAGCAAGAAATTCCAGCCCGACGGGGAGCTCTTCGACCGAATAGGAAATGTCGGCGAGGAATTCGGCTCAACGACCGGTCGCCGCCGCCAGACCAACTGGATGAATATGCAGACGCTCGAACGCGCCATCCGCATGAACGGCGTTACACATATCGTCTTCAGCAAGACCGATGTCTTGCGTGATGTCGGCGCGTGGGCGGTGATAGATAAAAACAAGGTGGTGAAATTCAAAGGCGAAAAACCAATGCAAGATTTTACCCTCAAGCGCCTCAAATCACTTGGTATTCCAAAAGCGAAAGTGTATTTTTCGGACAGCAAGGAGACGATCTGACCATCGCAATCAAATTTAATCGACATCCCAATACGTAGGTTTGAAACTAAGTATTGGGATTCGTATGACCTAGGGTAAAAGAGAAATCCCCGGCCGCCCGTGCCGGGGATTTCAAGTCTTGAAGACCCATCGAGATGCGAAAAAACTGAAGAGTCCGAGACAGAGGGTCGCGACGATTGCGCCGCTCATTTTGCCAAGACCTCCGAACTCCACGAACGAGTAGAGTAGAGCGGTATTCATTCCAGAGAAGATGGTGTACTTGCCTGCGAGGAGAATGGCTTGAGCAAGGACGAGAGCATGAGCTCTGCCAGCATTCTCGAACACCCACTTTTTCTGTACTACGAATTTGAGCAGAAATACGATAACGACTGCGGCACACGAAGCATAGATGTACCAGACCGTCGTAAGCACCAGCAATGCGCCGTAGATGGTCCAGTACAACAGGGTTGCGATACCGCCCACAATGACATATTTCGCCAGCTGTCGCAGAAATGTCTCCCACCAGAAATAGAGGAGAACGCAGGCGATAAGTATGGGACGCCGTAGCTTCGCGAAATGTGCGAAGGGCAGCAAGAGAAACATCACCATCCGTGCCTCCTCTTCTAGGGCCCGATACGCTCGGGCATGCGATATGTTCGAACAATCCTCGCACGAATCTACCTCAGGCGCACGGTTCTGCCAAGCAATTTGAAGAAGTGCCCGTCTCGACTATAGTGGTGTCCGGCACGGACTGGTTCTAGAACCAGATGGTGCAAATGCTGAGGAGACGAACAATGCAAAAAGCTTTGGTTGCGCACGGATTGCAAATCCCACGCGGAGCTATCTTGTACGGGCTCACCGCACTTTTCTTCGAGTCCGAAGGTGTCGCCGACGGAAATGCGATGCTCGCAGTACTCGGGCGAATGAAACCCGACCTGCTGGTTATCGACGCGGAGCTGCCGCCCTTCGGAGCGGTGGAGGCAATCAGATCGGCTCGCGGCTTCGATAGCGGCGACAAAAAAATCATCGCCATATTGAAGAACTCTGATTTCGAACGCGCGGGTTCCTTGCGAACTGCCGGAGCCCACGAGGTCATCATGGGTGGCTACGACTCGCAGAAGCTCGAGGCAAAGTTGCGCGTGCTCGGACTGCTTCAGACGTAAGAATGCCCGGGAGAAGCTATGGCATACGTGCCGAGGCTGCTCCCGGGCCTCGTTTTTACGTCATGATACGTGTGAGTGAAACTATTTTCATAAACGGCGAATAACAAGACAACGCTCGTCTCCTATAGTTCCCTCGCCCGGTATTGTAAGGCCTCGAGCATATGAGACGGTTCGATATTCTCCGATGCGGCGAGGTCGGCTATTGTTCTCGCGAGTTTGATGGTGCGGTGATAGCCGCGCGGCGATAGTTTCATCGAACGTGCCGCACCCTGCAGCGTTTCTTCGGCTTTTGCCGAGAGCCCGGCAAGGGATTCAATTTCTTTCGGACCCATGTCGGCGTTCGTGGAAGTATCGGGCACTCCCTTGAACCGCGCGCGCTGTCGCGCGCGCGCCGCGCCGACTTCTTCGCGTGCGCGCTTGGTCTCACCCCTACCTCTTTTTGTCTGTGTGGAGAGCGTCTCGGGCGGCATTTCTCCGACAGAAACCCACATATCGATACGGTCGGCGACAGGGCCGGAAATCTTCCTCCGGTATTTTTCTACGAGGTGCGGCATGCATCTGCAACGTGGACTTCCCCAAAATCCGCACGGGCACGGATTGAGGGCTGCGATGAGCATGAAATTGGCGGGAAATACCGCCGAGCCTCTGGCGCGCGCGATGGATATCACGCGGTCTTCGAGCGGCTCGCGCAGGGCATTAATAACGTCCCGATGAAATTCGGGGAATTCGTCCGCGAAAAGTACGCCGCGATGCGCGAGCGTGGCTTCCCCGGGGCGTATACCTGCGGAGCCCCCACCGATGAGAGCGGCATACGAGGAGGTGTGGTGCGGCGAGCGGAAGGGTGGGCGGAATATCGCGGCACCGTTTAGTGTGCCCGAGAGCGAATGAATGGTCGTTACCTCTATCATCTCCTCTTCCGAGAGGTCGGGGAGAATAGAAACCGTCGCGCGGGCAAGCAAAGTCTTCCCGGTGCCGGGCGGTCCGTACAGGGCGATGTTGTGTCCGCCAGCCGCCGCGATGATGAGTCCCCGCTTTGCGCTTGTCTGACCGCGGATTTCGTCGAGCGCCTCGTCATCATGCACGTGCGTGCGGGGCGTGCGACGTACAGGATTTTTCTTTGCGTCGGGTTTCGTCAGCTGTTCGAGTGCGTCCGATAAGGAGGCGACGGGGTGGATGCGCAATTCGGAGATGAGCGACGCTTCGTCCGCGTTTTCTTCCGGCACGTATATGTCTGTGAATCCGGCGTCGCGCGCAGCGACTGCGATGGCGAGGCAGCCGAGAATCGGAGAGAGTGTGCCGTCGAGCGAAAGTTCACCGGCAAATAATTTCCCACTCGGATCGAAAATCACTTGTTCGGATGCGAGCAGATACGAGAGCGCAAGCGGCAGATCGAACGCCGCGCCCTCTTTCTTGAGTGCGGCGGGCGCGAGTGAGATAACAATCTTCTTGTTGGTCTTCTTTGGCGATTCGAGGTCACTATTTTTTATCGCTGAAGCGAGGCGGTCTTTTGCCTCCTCCACGGATTTGTCAGGCAAGCCAACGATGGTGAACGCGTGGAGACCTTTTGCGATATCGCACTCCACCGAGACGACCGTACCTTTGGGCAGCATCGGCTGTGCGCCGAAGACGCGCGCGAATCCCGAAGCGATTTTTTGTTTTTTACCCATCGGCGCAATTGTAACAAGCAGCCGCGCCTATAGGCGCGGCTGCGTCGCTTTTATGTGAATCCGACTAGGCGTGTGCAACGCAGGTAATCGCGGCGGGATTTGCCTCGAGTCTATCAAGCGGAATTTCTTCTTCCCCCACTTCACAGATGCCGTAGGTGCCGTCTTCCATCTTTTCGAGCGCAGAGGCGATATCTTTATGGCGCTTTTCGAGCTCTTCCACCAAAGGTACGTTGGTTACTAATTCCTCGATTTGGTCAGCGGCATCGTTCGGGTCGGCCTCTTGTCCGCCGGCTTGGCTTGCTCCGTGCCAATCCCCCGAATCACTCTGTACACGACCGTAGGTCGCCAACTCTTCTTCAAGTGCATCGCGCTCGGCGTTTAATGCTCCTCGTAATTCCTCCAGATGCTCTTCGGTTATGTGTTTCATGTCTCTGAGTATACCCCGTGAGATAAAAAGTCTCAAAATGGCATATATGGGAAAATGTTCCTATCTCACGGGGTAGAGCAAAATGCCCGGGGCTAGCGCTAGAGTTGACGGCCCGCCTGCAGACGACTCAATATTTCGGGGAATGAATAGGGGCTTTCCGCGATGATGAGGATGTTTTGTGTCGGGAACGAATAGTATATTTGGACTTCCCCTGCATCGTCTTTGAGCGCGCGGACATCATAATTGCGCATAATCAAATCTTCGTAGGTACGTTTGGACGGGACGCCGTTTCCGTCGAATGTAAGGGTAGGAACGGCGGTGAAGAGGGGTACGAAGTCGGAGTTCAGCGCTTCTTCCCAACTCAGCATCGCTGCGAACGCGCGCGAATGGGAGGCGACGGGAATGACAATGAGGGGAGCACTTTTGTCCGCAGCGTGTATACCAAGAAAGAAGTCATCCCCCAGAGCGCGCAAGAGGTCATCGGGCGGATGTGCTCCTAGTGCCGCCATAAACTCCCTGAATGTTGCCGGGCGATTTTGTGGTGCCTCGTCGGGGCCCGCCTCTGCGGTCACGGGAATGACCCGGGTGATGGACCCGAGCGCACCCTGTGATGAAGTTCGTCCCAAGCTAAGTGCCCTTTTTATGTTTTGGGGTGATTGAGCATCGAGAGAGAGCAGAACACTCTGCTCGGCGAAGAGTATCGAGGTACCCGTATCTATTTGTGCGGGCGCTTTTTGTTGATTCATAATGAAAAGGACACCGAAAAGCGCGCCGGAGCCGAGGCCGATGAGGGTCAGTGAGGCGAAGAGTATTCCAAATGTTCGGCTCGAGCGCTGTTGGGTTCCTAAGGTCTCGCCCGCCTGTAATCCTTTATGAGCGCGGCGGTCCTCTTCGAGAGAAACAGCCCGTACAACTGATATCTTTTGATCGTGTACCACTGCCTGCAAATCGTCTTTGAGTGTGTGAACGGCCACGACGCTACTCGGGTTCTTCTCCATCACCTTCATCCCTCCGGGATTTTGCGTGGCTGGTGTAACCTCGGTCGGAGTATTTACCGTACTTGCTTGCGGCGATTGCGAGGCGGTTGCGGCAGAGGGTGTTCCCTCGTTTAACGCAGAACCAACAATACCTGTGTCGAATTTTTTTGCTCCGGATGGGACAAGTTTGTCGGCTGAAGTGCCCGCACTGCGGCGTTCGGGCAGCTTAACTTCCGCAAGTATTTTTGCTATGTCGTTCCCCAGCGCGTGTTCGCCTTGGCTTGACGCCACAATCTTTTGCGCCGAGGGGGGCACTGTAGGCCGTTCTTGTACGGGAGAGGACGGGGGTATGGGAGGAGCTATAGGAGTTGGTACATTCCGAGTTTGCCGGACGAGTCCGACATCTTCCGCTACGGTATCAGGTTGTGTCACAGGTCGAGGGGTGGGACTTGGTGCAGCGATTGCCGGGGGTGGTACCGGAGTAGTCGGCGTCGGCGACGGGCTTACCGTAGGCGCTTTCGGTGCGGCAGGCTTTGTCTCCGGCACACCGATAGGATCGGACACAGCTTGCGCCGCCGGTACGGGATTTCCGGTACTTTGAACCGCCGGTTTTTGTGCTGCACGCGTCACGTGCTCCTCGAGGATGTGCACCTCCGGTTCTGTAGTCTGGGGTTGCGGTGTAGGGGCAACGTTCGGCGTAGTGCCGGTCTTAGAAATTGCGTCTTGGTCTTTCGCTTCGTCCGCCATGGTTATCTCCGCCGCTTGTGTCAGGTGTGAGCCCCTTGCGTGCGGCCCACTCCGGATCAGCTGCTTTGATAGAGAGATTATAGCGTCCTTTCTCGTCAATTTCTTTCAATACGACCGGAACAATCTCTCCAATCTGTACTGCGTCGGAAATCTTCCCGATGCGGAAAGGTGCAACTTCAGAGACGTGCACGAGGCCGTCTTGAGTAGGGCTGATTTTTATGAACGCGCCGAAGTCCATGAGCCGCACAACAGGTCCCTCGAATCTGTCACCCACCATGTATTCGCGTGTGAGGTCGGCAATCTCCTTGAGTGCCGCTTCTGCCGCGCCGGTCTTGCCGGTGATGAATATCGTGCCGTCTTCTTCGATGGTGATGTCGTCAACGAGGGTGCGCTCACGAATACCGTTTATCATCTTGCCGCCCGGACCGATGACGAGTCCTATCTGATCCTTTTTGACGACAATGGTGAGAATCTTCGGAGCGCGTTCGCTGATGTCTGCGCGCGGAGCTGCGATTTCTTTCGTGATGACGTCGAGAATCTGCAAACGCGCTTTCTTGGCCTGAGCAAAAGCTTCGGCGAGCACCTTGAGCGGGACTCCTTCCACCTTCACGTCCATCTGGACAGCGGTTACTCCCTCTGACGTACCGGCAACCTTGAAGTCCATATCTCCGTGGTGGTCTTCAGGACCTTGGATGTCGGTGAGAACTTTGTACGCTCCCTTCTTTGCATCACTCATCATTCCCATCGCGATGCCGGCGACCGGACGTGTGATAGGGACGCCCGCATCCATGAGTGCGATAGTGCCCGCGCAGACAGTAGCCATTGATGTCGAGCCGTTGGAAGCGAGACATTCAGAAACGATGCGTACGGTGTAGGGGAAGATTTCTTTCGAAGGCATCATGACGCGCAATGCTTTCTCGGCGAGCGCGCCGTGTCCTGTCATACGACGGTTGAATCCTCCGACGCGACCTGTCTCTCCCACCGAGAAGGGCGGGAAATTGTAGTGGAGCATGAACGTCTTCTTCGTGTCCCGATTTTCAATCGTATCGAGAAGCTGTGCGTCGCCGGGGCCGCCGAGCGTGAGCGCTGCAAGTACGTGTGTCTCGCCGCGGTAGAAAATACCGGTGCCGTGAATAACGGGAGAAACACCACCTGCCTGTGCGAAGAGCGGACGGATTTGGTCGAGTGTTCGGCCGTCGACGCGTTTGTCTTCGTTGATGGCAAGGTCGTGCACGAATGCGTCGAGACGCTCTTCGTAGTACGCATCGAGTTGACCTTTCGGCATCTCGGGAAGTTTCTCTGTAGCCGCCTTCATCCATTCGGATTTCATTGGACCAAGCTCCTGCTTCGGGAGTTTGCCTCCGGACGCCTGTAATTTTGGCTCGACGAACTCCGCAAACGCCGCGACGAGCTCAGGCGTTGTCTCCAGTGCCTTGAATTCCCATTTCGTTTTGCCTCGTTCGGCGATGATGGATTTCTGCCATGCTTGAATTTTCTCGATTTCTTCACTTGCGAGCGCGAGAGATTTTTCAAGGATCGATTCATCTACTTCGCGTGCACCGACTTCTATCATGTTGATGAGGCCGTCTTTTCCGCAGACCGTGAGGTCCAAGAGGGCCTTCGGTTCGAACTCTTCGTCACGCTGTTTGTATGTAGGATTCACGATAAATACAGGATTTCCTTTATTCTGAGCGGAGTCGACGGACTCTTCAAGACCGACACGCAGCGAAGAGACAGGCCCGTTGAACGGGATATCGGATGTTGCGAGTGCGAGCGATGCCGCATTGACCGCCAAGATGTCGGTGTCGTACTCCTCTATAGAGAGGACGGAAATGATGACCTGCACCTCGCGTTTCATTCCTTTGGGGAAGAGCGGACGGATGGTGCGGTCGACGATGCGGCCCGAGAGGATGGCTTCATCTGAGGGGCGACCTTCGCGACGCATAAATCGTGAGCCGAGTATCGCTCCCGCAGCATAAAACTTCTCCTCGTATTCAACGGAGAGCGGGAAATAATCTTTGTCTGACTCCTTGCCCATAACGGCAGTCGCCAAGACGGTGCTGTTGCCGTAGCGCACGAGTACCGAACCATTCGCCTGGTCTGCCCAATCGTTAAACTCTGCTGTCATCGTCTTCCCCCCGATATCGAGAGAATATACTTTCTTTTCCATTGTGCTTTGGGTGACGCTCGGATTTCAGCGCGAGTCACTCACTCGCAATGCCTATCCGCACGTCACTACTATCTGCTAATACTCTGACTATAGTATGAATCTTTATTAATAACAATGTGGTAGGATAGCGGCATCCCTATGCGCGCATTTTTCTTTCCCACGGCAGTGTCGCTAGTCGCCTTTATAGGTGTGTTTATCTGGGGCGGGTTTTCAGCACTTTTTCTCGCAGTACTTCTCGCTATACTCGAAACCACTCTCTCTTTCGACAATGCGGTTGTAAATGCGCGGGTACTGCAGCGAATGACACCTGAGTGGCAGAATCGCTTCCTTACATGGGGTATATTGATTGCCGTATTCGGTACGCGTTTCGTCTTCCCCATCTTTATCGTTGCGGCCGCTGCCTGGCTCTCACCGTACGCAGTGACCATGCTCGCTTTCTATGACCCTGCTGCGTATGGGGAGCGGCTTGCAGATGCGCGGGTCGCGATCTCTGCATTCGGCAGCGCCTTTCTCCTTCTCGTATCGCTCAAGTACTTTTTCAATCACCGAAAGACCGTGCATTGGATTGGAGTCATCGAGCGGCACCTCTCGCGTTGGGGTGGGATTGAGGCCATAGAGATAGCGCTCGTACTCTCGGTTCTTCTTGTCTGTGCCTTCTTCGTGCCCGCGCAAGCGGCGACGCTGCTCATTGCGGGACTTGTCGGCGTAATTCTCTTCATTGCAATCGAGGGAATAGCGCAATCGTTCGAAATAGAAACAGGGGCAGGCGCCGCTGTGGGTGGTGCCGCACTCTTCGTATATCTCAACGTCCTCGATTCCGCTTTTTCACTCGACGGAGTCATCGGAGCATTCGCTATTACATCTGCCCTGCCAATCATCATAACGGGTCTCGGTATCGGGGCGCTTTTTGTGCGTACCTTTACGGTTGCGCTCGTGCGTGCGAAGACTCTCGATACACTGCGATACCTTGAACACGGTGCACACTGGGCAATATTCGGTCTCGCGCTCGCAATGATTTTCGGAATTTTCGTGCACGTACCGGAGCCGCTTACCGGTCTTGTGGGGCTGGTATTCGTCGGACTTGCGTACTGGTCGTCTCGCCGCGAACTTCAGAAGGCCGCTCTATAGCGAAAAAGCGCCGCAGTACGCGGCGCTTTTCGGTTACTCCACTCCCGTGATTCGTCCGGTATCGGATGCTTCCTCGGTATCGTTCGGCGCTATTGAATCATTCGGTGCCGAAACTTGAATGTCCCTCCCTGTTTGCCGGGAATTTGTGCCGCGACCGGGAGCGGCCCGGCGCAAGCTCGGCCGACCGGGGTTTGTCGAAGCGGTCGAACGATAATTCAAAAGATAGCGTTTCGGGTCCTCGTCGAGGTCGAGGAAGTGATCGGTTGCCTCGCGGAGCTTGCCCGATGTGGAGCGGCCGAACGAGACGACCTCGACCTGGCAGCCGGCGTGCATCTTTAAGTATTCGACGAGCGGTATGAAGTCGCCGTCTCCTGTAATGAGGATGACCGCGTCGAGCTTAGGCGATGCCGTGATGGCATCGACGGCCATACCGACGTCCCAGTCTGCCTTCTTCGCACCGCCGTAGAATATCTGAAGCTCCTTGGTCTTCGGTTCGATACCGACTTTGGTAAGCGCTTCGAGAAATGCGGTCTCCTCACCGCTTTCTGTCGTTACCATGTAGGCGCGCGCACGGATGAGGTGGCGTCCGGCGACTGCGTCCTTGAGGACGTTGCCGAAATTTACGCGCGCGTGGTAAATGTTTTTCGCACTATGATACAAATTTTGCGTATCGATGAATACACCGACGCGTTGTTCAGAATGTTTGACTATGGCCATAGTAAATAGTTGTTAGCCACTAGGGTGTAGCCACTAGTGAAACGTATTAAAAATTTCAATCCCACTACAGGGATTATAGCTTACGAACGAAGTAGAGAAGATGAAGGCCAAAAGGCCGAGATTACTTCTTCAAACCGAGTTTCTTCACCAAAGTACCGTACGCACGCTTATTATTGACCTCCAGGTACTTCAAATGCTTGCGGCGGTCAGCGACGAGACCCAAAAGTCCGCGGCGGCTGTGTGTATCCTTGCGATTCTTATCCAAATGGACCGAAAGTTCCTCAATGCGGCGCGTAAGCACAGCCACTTGTACCTCCGGAGAACCCGTATCGGTAGCGTGACGGCTTGTTTTGCCGATTTCATTCGCCTTCTTACGCTTCGTAAGCATTTCAGAACCGTATCACGTTCTCATCATGTTTGCAAGGGTTTGAGCCCTTCACGAAGCCCTATCGGCCCCATTTGAGGCCTCTATTGAGTCTTGGGAACGGAAGTTGTCGCGACGACTTTGACCAATTGTACTGAGAAAATAAGGGTTGAATTGGCTGGAATGATGACCTTACCGCTCCCGTCCTTCACATCCTCTCCGCCGTAGGCAAGGCTCGGCGGAATGGCGAGCAGGCGGTCGCCCCCTTCTTTCATACCATTTACGCCTATCTGGAAGCCTGGGATGAGGCCATTTGAACCGAGCACGAAGGTAAGCGGCTGATTGTCGTGGGCTGCGGAGCTATCAAACACGGTTCCATCGGTGAATTTGCCTATATAAAGGATAGAAACAGTGTCGCCGGGCTTTGCTTCGAGGCCGGTACCCACTTTCACGTCCTGGCCTTGCACCTGGTTCGCTTGGTCAGTGGCGGCGGCGGCGGCATTTTGCATAGTTGTAGGTGCTGCTGAAGAGCCTGCAGACTTCTTGTATATGAAATAACCGCCGACTGCGAGCACGACAATGACAACGACTCCTATACCGATTGCTTTTGTATTCATGCGTATAGAATAACAATTCAACCAAATCACGCAAGCCCCCACACCAACATGTTATGAATGTTGGTGTGGGGGCAAGGTGTGCACGGGATAGCTGAAGCGTATACTGACGATTATGGAGCCACTAGCCTCGCGGATACGACCTAAAATACTCGATGAATTCGTGGGGCAGGAGCATTTAACCGGCAAGGGGAAGCCGCTGCGCGTCGCCATAGAGAAAAAAGAACTCTTTTCATTCATCTTGTGGGGCCCGCCCGGCTCAGGCAAAACGACACTCGCGCGCATATATGCAAAAGCGGTCGGCGCGGAGTTTCACGAACTCTCGGCGGTGGATTCCGGCAAAGAGGATATAAAAAAGGTCGTGGGAACCCATTCGACAAGCTCAGGGCAGGGCAGGCAGCTGAAGCTTGGCGGCAAACCGAAAGTACTTTTCATCGATGAGATTCACCGATTCAACAAAGCACAGCAGGATTTTCTTTTGCCTTTCGTCGAGCGCGGTGACATCACGCTCATCGGCGCGACTACAGAGAATCCTTCTTTTGAAATCATCTCTCCCCTCCTCTCGCGTGCACGCGTCTTCGTACTCAATGGACACAATGAGAAAGAGATGGAGCAGATATTGAAACGTACGAAATTAAAAATTCCCAATGACGCACGGGATTGGCTCGTGCAAATGACGGATGGCGATGCGCGCCAAGCGATTACTACCCTCGAAACGGCACAGGCGCTTTACGGGACGATCACTCTCGATACGTTGAAAGAGGCCGTTCAGTCGAAACATATTCGCTACGATAAAAAAGGCGAAGAGCATTACAACACCATCTCTGCGTTGATAAAAAGTATGCGGGCATCGCAGCCGGATGCCGCCCTCTACTACCTCGCGCGCATGGTGGACGCGGGCGAAGACCCCAAATTCATCGCGCGGCGCATGGTGATATTTGCGAGTGAAGATATCGGTCTCGCACAGCCGACCGCGCTCGTCGTCGCCAATGCCGTTTTTGAGGCGGTGCACAAAATCGGATATCCCGAAGCGATCATTAATCTCGCGCACGGGGTCGCCTACCTCGCGCAATGCAAAAAAGATCGCCGGTCGTACGATGCGATATTCGAAGCGCTCGACGACGTGAAACAGTTTGGAAACCTTCCCATTCCCCTCAGGGTGCGCAATGCACCGACGAAACTCATGAAAGAATTGAAATACGGAAAAGGCTACGACATGTATGATAAGGAGTCGTATCTTCCCAAAAAATTGCAAAAGAAAAAGTATTTGAAGTAAAGAGAATTCGAGGACAGCGCGAAACCATCTCCGATAACGATATGATATTGTGCGACGTATGGCTGCTGACCTCAAAGAGCTCAAGACACAATTTCTTGAATACATTGAGATAGAAAAAGGGCGGAGCGTGAAAACGGTCGAAAATTATGACCGCTATCTCCGGCGTTTTTTGGATTATGCGAAGGTAAAGTCCCCTTCTCAAATTACTGAGCAAATGGTGCGTGAATTTCGTATCAACCTGAACCGCTCGGGTGGTGTCTCGGGCACGATGAAGAAGAATACGCAGAATTATCACCTCATCGCGCTGCGGGCGTTCCTCAAATTCCTCCGCAAACGCGATGTCGAATCGCTCAATCCCGAGCGCATCGAGCTTGCCAAGGTCGGAGGTCGCGATCTCGATCTCATTACGGCAGATGAATTGAATCGAATCATGCGCGCACCTCAGGGAGACGAGCTTGCAGCACTTCGCGACCGCGCAATTCTCGAACTTTTATTCTCCACCGGCCTCCGCGTCTCGGAATTAACCGGACTCAATCAGGATTTGGACCTCACGCGTGATGAATTCTCGGTACGCGGCAAAGGAGAAAAGGTGCGCGTCGTATTTCTTTCGGAATCTGCGAAGAAAGCAGTCGCGGCGTATATAAAAAAACGCGGTGACATGAGTGAAGCGCTTTTTGTAAGCTACGGCAAAGGTGGTACGAGCAAAGGAAAAGATTTACCGCGCATCACTCCCCGCTCCATCGAGCGCATGGTGAAACAGTATGCAGTCAAGGCAGGCATTACGCGCAAAGTGACACCGCACGTCATCCGCCACAGCTTCGCCACAGACCTCTTAGAGAACGGCGCCGATTTGCGCAGCGTCCAAGCGCTCCTCGGCCATGCGAATATCGCGACAACGCAGGTCTACACACACGTCACCGACAAACATCTGCGCGAAGTGCATCAAGCATTTCATGGGAAACGTAGGAAGTAATGCGGCGGTCCTTGCTTATGAAACGTTGTGGTATCGTCTTGGTATGAAACTCATCTCGTGGAATGTAAACGGGATCCGGAGTGTTCATAGGAAGGATGCTCTTGTGCCGTTTCTTGAGAAGGTGAAACCAGATATTGTATGCCTCCAAGAGACAAAGGCAGAGGAGCATCAATCGGAAGTAGACTTGCCTGAATACGAGGAATATTGGAATTCCTCAAAGGGTCGCAAGGGCTACGCCGGTACGGCTATATTCTCCAAAATCAAGCCTTTGAGCCTTATTTTTGGATTTCCTGAGAATATTCTTGAGAAATATAAACTTAAAGATGGCTACGGAGACCCCAACGAAGAAGGTCGGGTTGTCACCGCAGAATTCGAAGACTTTTTTGTTGTGAACGTGTATACGCCGAATGCAAAACCGGATTTGAGTCGGCTCAACCTGCGCCACAAGCATTGGGATCCCGCTTTTCTAGAGTTTTGCAAACAACTGGAGAAGAATGGTTCGACAAGTTCGACAAGCTCACCGCAAGCAGGCTCACCACAAGGAAAGCCTGTTATTTTCTGTGGTGACCTAAATGTGGCACATACATCAGATGATTTGGCAAAGCCAAAGGAGAACGAGGGTGATCATGGGTTCACAAAGGAAGAGAGGGCGGGCATCGACGCAATCATCGAGGCGGGATTTGTCGATACCTTCCGGCTTTTTACAAAAGGTAACGGACATTACACATGGTGGAGCAATTTTGGGAACGCGCGCGCGCGAAACGTAGGCTGGAGGATAGACTATTTTTTTGTCAGCAAGGCGCTTGCCTCAAAGGTACTGGCTGCCAAAATCTATCCAGAAGCACGTGGCTCCGATCACTGTCCGGTCTTATTGGAGCTTGATTCTTAGGCTTATTTAGGGATGTCCTTTAAAGGACATGCTAAACAGAGCAGTTATCAACAGTCTGTCCTTTACAGTGTCCAATACAGCGATAAGATTCATCCTAGTTGCTCTTTATGTCTCTCGCACCTCTAATGGTCGAGTAAATACATTACAAAGTACTCATGTTCTAAAAATTACGGTCGCCTCCGTGACCGATTGAACGCCTAGGTACTTGCAGTAATTATTCAATTCCTTTGGAGGAATCGGAGACAACAACTAAAAGCCGCTTCACGGCGGCCACCTAAACAAAGAAACGGGTGGCCAGGTGAGGCGGCTTTTTCTTTTTTGCGAAGCAAAAAAGCCCTGCGTAGCTTTATGCGAAGTAGGGTTGGTAATGCTAGTGTCGGCGCATACATTCCCAGAGCACGGACTTTTCTACTGAAAAGTCCTCAATCCTCGCCTCTTCGGCTGCGGAGGCTCTGGGAATGCACGCACCGACCCTAGCTTACGTGATGTTTCTCTCTCAACTTTTGTATGGCCGCTTCGTCTTCTTCTTCGCGGCGGTCTTTGCCCGCCTCACCAAGTTCGCGGAGTTCTTTGTCGTCCACCTTCATAAGCTCAGCCGCCCTCTTTTCCAGGTATTCTCCGGTGTTTTTCTCAGGCTCATCGAGGACTTCCTCGAGGAGCGCATGGAGTATCCAGCCGATGCGAGGTCCCGGCTTCTCAGCAAGCTCTATCAATTTTGTACCGTCAATCTTCAGCATGCCGACCGATACGGCATCGCGCATCGCCTCGTCCACCATCGACATATATTTGCGGAGGCGGAACGGATGCGCTTTTGGTCTCCCCGTGCCGATGCGGTCGCACACGCGCAAATTCAAAAGGTCGTTGATATTTTCTTTGCCCACGCGCGCTATGACTCTGCGTACCGCGGAGAGCGTGACAACCTCAGGGTCCGAGAAGAACATGTGCGTCCGCACAAGCGTCGATACTTTGTCGGTAGTCTCTTTCGGAAATTTCAAATCATTCATAATTTTCTTCGTCATCCGTGCCGAGACGACGTCATGCCCGTGGAAGGTCCAATCTTTTTTCTCTTCCGACCATACGCGCGTCGCCGGCTTTCCCACGTCGTGGAGCAGTGCCGCGAGCCGCACGTCGAGCGGCCATTCTTTGTCTGCGGCGTGCTGGAGGCTTCGCATGAGATGCTCGAATACGTCGAATGAGTGCGCCTGATTTTGTGCACAACCGATTCCCTCTTCCAGTTCCGGAATGACATACTTCAAAATACCAAGCTTCTGAGCCACATAGAGAGCTTGCATCGGGCGCGGGCTCTGCACAATACGAATGAGTTCGTCGCGCACGCGCTCGCGGGAAATCTTCGCGAGTTGCGGAGCTTGCGCCGCGATACCTTCGGCGGTTTGCGTATCAATGACAAAATCAAGCTCGGCTGCGATACGCACTGCGCGCAGCATACGCAGCGCATCTTCTTCGAACCGCTCATGCGGATTCCCTACGGTCCTGACGCGTTTCGCCGCGAGGTCTTCCCGCCCGCCGTGTTCGTCGACGAGCACGGAGCGTGCGGCACCATACGCAATCGCATTGATGGTGAGGTCGCGGCGCTTCAAATCATCGGAGAGGCTGTCGCTAAAGCTCACTTCATCAGGATGTCGTGCATTCGAGTACTTCCCTTCCGTGCGGTACGGAGTGACCTCGATGACCTTGAGCCGCGCATCATCGGATTTTGTGACGACGCCAACGGTTCCGTAATCGTTTTCGTAGAAAGTATCCTCAAAAAGAGCTTGTATTTTTTCTGGCGTCGCGTTGGTCGTGATGTCCCAATCCTTCGGCTCACGACCGATGATGAGATCGCGCACACAACCGCCGACGAGGTACGCCTCAAAGCCTCCCGCCTGAAGTGCCTCGGATACCTCGAGGACTTCTTTGGGCACGGCCAGCTTTGTTTCCATATCTGACATTGTAGTGCATTATAGGCGGTAAGCTCCCGTAAGCACAAAGCTTTCGTGAGCGTCGCTCGGGGAAAATGAAAGTAAACTTTCACTTTGTCCCTCGCTAGCTCCCGTGGTGAAATGGATATCATGCCAGCCTTCGAAGCTGTTGTTGGGGGTTCGAATCCCTCCGGGAGCACAAAAGTAATATTGTTGCCGCTTATGACGAGTACTGTATAATCCCTCGGTAATGCGGGTATGGTTTAGTGGTAGAACGCGTCCTTGCCAAGGACGAGAGCGGAGTTCGATTCTCCGTACCCGCACCAGGAACGAGTGAGGCGCAAGAGGGCTACTTCTTTGCCGGAGGGACGACGACTTTTGCAGGAGGAGTGATGATGGTCGGGGAAGTCGTCTTTACTGGCGCAGGAGTCGGCTGTTTTGTCTCTTGGATGAGGAGCATCTGCGTTACGCGTGGGTGATTCCAGAATGCGGCGAGTAAGCCCAAGACCGCCACGAGAAAGGCCATGAGAGGCATCCAGAGGGCTGCTCTGCAGGATATTGAGAAGTACCAGAATGTGAGGAGCAAGAGCAAAAGGACGAGGGTGATGGTCGCTACGCGCTCAGGAGTCCGTGCCCAGGTGGCAGATACGGGGAATTTCGCCCAGAGAATAGCTCCGACGGTGAGTATGTACAACACGAGGAGGATGAGCCAGAGGCGGTAGGCGCTTGTCTCCGAAGAACACATCTTTCCGAATGCGACTTTTGCGGTGCCTACTGCAGAGCCGTCCGGCGTGCTCGTGGTCAAGACTTGCTTTGAGGTCGGGACAGGATCAGTTGATGTGCTTGGTTTTGGAGCAGGAGTCGCGCTCGATCCCGATGTGGTCGGCGCAGCGGTCACCGTCCTTGGAATCGTATTTACAGAGGAAATGTTTTGGACCGGTGCTAGACCTGCTGAGCTCACGCCCACCGAGACGACGGTCATACATACAGGACTACCAGCACGAGCAGAGAGCAGGGTTACTTTTAAGGGCAAGGTGCCTGAGATAGGTGTTGTTTCGATATCGACATGGAGACGAAGCATTCCTGAAGGATCGGTCTTGCGTGTTACTAAGTTGAAAGAGATGGGGGTATTCCCTGCCGAGCCAGCGAGAGCAACGTACGAGGCATCAGAGACGGTGAATTCAAAAGAGTGAAGACCTCCCTCGTATATATATGGCGTAAAGTTGGTAGCAGAAACTGCCGGGCAGTTGTTGCCGCCCGCCGGCAGCACTTGGCTTGTTTGAGTGGCTGCGTCCAAAGCGAATGCTTTGACCGGAAAAATAGCAAGGACAATAGTAAAAGCAAAAATCGCAAGAACAAAAAGAAGCAATTGATAAGTAGAACCTCCAAGTTGTTTCATATGTGCAAAACGTAGTACACGACTGACGTTGGCGTCAAGGAGATTCTGTGTTGTAAATGCATATTTTATCCAGATTCTGAGCCAAGGATCCTAAAGGACAAGAACTCTTTTTTGAATCAATCGGTAAGGCGCTATTGAAAAAGATATAAAACTCAATGTTTATAAAGGTTCTTTTTGGACAAAACTGGGGAAAAGTCTGTGGATATGGGGATAAAGGACATGCTTTTATGTCTTTTCTTCATGAAACATAGGTATTTATCTGAAAAAACCTTATTTTTATGGGTATTATGCGGGAAAAGTGTAAAAGACGCCGGTGTAAGACGTTACTTAAGTAACGTCCTCTGCACGTTTCGCGTGAACCCCGTTAGAGGCAATGCTTCTAACGGGGTGAAAACTCCCCTCTTGGCTGATATATACTGGTGGGCATGGTGGATGACTCTGCAAGAAAGGAAGTCGGGCGGATGGGTGAGGACGTCGCCTCAAAGTTCCTTGAAGGTAAGGGATTTAAGGTTATTACCCGAAACTATCGGAAACCCTGGGGTGAGATAGATATCATTGCCGAAAAAGGTGGAATTGTGCGCTTTGTTGAAGTAAAGGCAGTTTCACGTGAAAGCTTGCCGGACGTTTCCCGTGAAATGGACTATAGGCCAGAGGAGATGGTTGACTTTAGGAAGCTTAGGAAATTGGCCAGAACCGCTGCTTTGTATATGGAGGTAAAGAAAGATAAGCGCGAATTCCAGATAGATGTGGTGGGGGTAATTATGGTCATGGGTACGAGGACTGCCCGTTGTCGACTTTTCGAGCAAGCCCTCGAGAGTAACCTGTAAGGGACACTCATGTCCGATAGCCTGTCCTTTATATTCTGCACATGATATGTGTTAGTATACGAAGGCTTTTCCATCGTTGCGATCTTCAACGGGTAAATGCGGGGCGTAGTATACCGGTAGTACGCTTGCTTTGGGAGCAAGTTGACCGAGTTCGATTCTCGGCGCCCCGATAACTGAATACAGAGTTTCTTTCTTAATAGTCCATGAAAAGATAATGCTATTGTTGGTCTATGGACTTTGAAAACGAAGACGCCGCCGTTGGCGCAATCAGATTTAAAAATTCCTCTTGGATGAACATTGGGATTGTTTCAATTATTGTTAGACGACATATTGACGATTGGGCACTGCCCGAATCGAGAGCTCTTGCGGAAAAATACCCCGAGCTTGTCGAGAAGTTTTCCCCACCTATTTGTTATTTCGATATTGATCGGATCGGAGCATACGCAAAACAAGAGCTGGATCAAGGAAAAACACCTGCGCAAATAGGACTTAACTATTTTCGTGACTCTGAGCGAGCTTTGAAAGAATTTGCCAAATATGCACGGAGTCATCCAGAAAGCGAATTCGCCCAGGCAAAGTATATTGTAGGAGTATCTAGACTTGGATCTGAAGCGATCGGGCTCCGTCTTGGTTTCGACGTTTTTACCGACGTCAATCAGGACGAAACACACACCCACCATTCGACTGACATGGCTGCAGAGTTTTTCCTAACGTCAGGGATGACTCCAGAAGAAGCCTCAAAACGATCTCGTAAGCATGGAGTTTCGGTTGCCGTCATGCCCATGACCGTGCTTCTCGAGCGATACTGATCGAAATTCAAAAAACTATAGACAGAAATTTACGACGAAGTAGTAGGAGAATCCGCCCATGTGGCTTTCATTTGCGCTTGCGAGCGCTCCACTTCTTGCGGTTCGGAAATTCCTTTAGTCGAAAGCAATCACTTTTCGATCTGCGTGAGATAGAGATCGATCAGCCTTGGTGCGACATTCGTATTGAAATCGAATGCCTGTGCGACAACGTCGCCGCCGAGCGTGGTTGCGATATCGAATTGGGTTTGTATAGATATGTCGCGATTGATGTAGCTGAGGCTAATGGCGCGGAGGTCTCTCGTGGCGGTCGTCTCGCCCTCGCTTGTCGTCGATATGAGCCCTATAAGGCGACCCCAGGCATTTACCACCGCACCGCCGGAAGAACCACCTTGTGCTTCAATAATGCCGCCAAGCGAAATGAGGTCGACTGTTTTTGCCACGAAGGTCATGAGTTGTCCGATTGTTGTAATGGATGAAGCCGGGTACATGGTGAATTGCGCAGCTCCCGCAAGGAATTCCGCGGGATAACTCACGACCAAGACCTGGTCGCCGTAGAATCCGATTGCTTCACGTGTATCGACGGGGAGGTGCGGGAAGGGGATTGGGAGCGGTGTCGCATCGAGGGAGCCGGTAATACGGAGGAGCGCATAGTCATGCTCTCCCGTGCCGACCGGATGCGTCGCCGTTATCTCTTTGGCATGCGCTTCTACCCACACAGGCGGGATGTAGAGGATTTCGGCGTTCCATCTAGCGATAGCTGGCGCCCCTGTGCGGATAACACACGAAAGATTGATACGAGCGCTCTGTGCAAGGAGTACGTATTGCGCTACGTGTGCGTTGGTGAGAATAATTCCTCTCGGGTCGATGATGACACCAGAACCGGAGATGGGCGGGAGGGTGTTCCCACCGCGCGGCTTGCAGAGGATATTGACGAGAGCCGGCCGTGTAATCGCGTCTATCGATTCAAAAGGTACTGGGGCAAAGGAGTATGGATTTTGGATGCGTCGCGCCTGATTATCGGGCTCTTTCTGTACAACAGGTTGCTGAGCTGGTGCCTTTTGTATGGTTGCTTTTGCCGGAGCTGCGGCTACTTTTTTAGGGGTTGATGTAGCGCGTCGTGGGGGAGTCGGAGCCTCTAATGCGGTAATCTCGGCCGCGGTTTGGATTGACGTATCCGTGCTCGTTGCGGCGGTTTGAACTGCAATCCCGGCCGGCTCACGGTCGAGGAGAAAAAAGAATCCACCCGCAATGAATGAAAGAATTGAGAGATTCAGAATGAATGATCGGAGGCGCGGCGACATTCATTTGAATATACGCTTTGTATCTCTGCAACTCAAGTCAAGCGATATTTGGTGTGGATAACGAACCCTCGACATATATTTGATAAACCATAACATGTAACCGTGGCTAGATTCACGGACAAGTTGCGAGCAATCGAACTTAGAAAAGAAGGGCATTCTTACAATTATATTTCTGAAGTTCTCAAGATTTCCAAAAGCACGCTCTCAGATTGGTTGGCCAACGTGTCGTACACGCCGAATGAAGAGACTGTCAAAAAAATAGGTTCGGCGCGGGCCGCCTCAGGACGGGTGAAGAGTAAGATAAAACAGGACTCAATTCTTGAGGCAGGCCTTCAGGCGAGACGCGAACTCGGGAAGATATCTCGGCGTGACGTGTTTATGATCGGCCTTGGTTTGTACATTGGTGAAGGCTCCAAGACAGCTGAAATAACGAGCTTCGCTAACGCAGACCCGTCGGTAATTAATTTCATACTTCGCTGGTTCACTGAAGGACTCGAGCTCCCCAAAAAGAATCTTCGGGTCCGCCTTCACTTGTATCCCGATTGTGATGAAAAGAAAAGTTTGCAGTATTGGTCGAAAATGACTACTATTCCCATTAGCCAATTTCAGAAGACTTCTTTTGATAGGCGAACCGACAAAAAAGCTATTAAGTCGGGGAAGTTACTTCACGGAACGGCTCACTTACGCTTTAAAAGCTTCGGTGAGAAGAGGTTTGGTGTTTTTCTTTTCCGAAAGATAGCTGCATGGTCGGGACTCGTGTTAGGAAATGAGAATTTGCGGGCGTAGTTTAGTGGTAAAATGGCTCTCTTCCAAAGAGCAGTTGCGAGTTCGATTCCCGCCGCCCGCACACTTCGACGATCTCAGCGCAAGCAAAACAAAAACCGCCCGAAGGCGGCTTTTGGTGAAGAATTCTTCAGCGGTTACTTAACAGCGTCCTTCAAGGTCTTGGAAGCGCGGAACTTCGGCACTCGCATCGCCTTAATCTGAATGGTCGCACCCGTACGTGGGTTGCGGCCTGTGCGGCCGGCGCGTGTCTTCGCTTGGAAGATACCGAGACCTGCAATCGATACCTCGTCGCCCTTCTTTAGGGTGTCGGTAATCATCGCGATGATTGCCTCTACTGCGCGCTCGCCATCAGCTTTCGTGCAGCTGATTGTCTGAGCTACTTTCTCAACCAAATCCATTTTATTTGCCATAGATTTTCTAATTACCTTTTATTAAATAACTTACGTCATGCGCACTCGACCTCTATCTGACCATTTTGAGCCGTATTTTCTGCCTGTCAATTGACAAAATGTCATTATCCACAGCTTTTAAGCCCCGAAACATCTTGTTTCGGGGCTCTTGATTAAAGGGCTCAACAGAGCCACTATCTCGCATACTCGATGACTCTTGTCTCGCGGATGACGGAGATTTTTATCTCTCCCGGGTACTGCATGTCTTTCTCGATTTTGTCTGCGATGTCGCGGGCGAGCTTGCGTGCTTCAAGGTCAGTGATTGCCTCAGGCTTCACGATGACGCGCACTTCGCGTCCAGCTGCAATTGCGTAGCTCTTCTCAACGCCAGGGTTGCTGTTGGCGATAGCTTCCAATTCGGTGAGACGTTTGATGTAGTTCTCGACTGAATCACGACGAGCTCCTGGACGAGCGCCAGAGATGGCGTCGGCGACCTGCACGATCATTGATTCCGGAGTTTCGTATGGGTATTCCTCATGGTGCGCCTGCATCGCCTTGACCACTTCTTCGCTCACACCGAATTTCTGCAAGATGCGACGGCCGATTTCGACGTGTGTGCCGGGGACCTCGTGGTCCACAGCTTTGCCGATATCATGGAAGAGTGCTCCCGCACGGGCGACGGCTTCGTTGGCACCGAGTTCTGCGGCGAGCATACCTGCCATATGGGCAACTTCGACGGAGTGATCAAGTACATTCTGACCATAGCTCGAACGGAAATAGAGTCGTCCGAGAATCATGATGAGTTTCGGATCGAGGTTCGGGACTTTTGCCTCAAACGCAGCTTCTGCGCCCTTCTTTTTGATGATGTTGTTGATTTCTTGCTCGGCCTTCTGCACGGATTCTTCTATCTTGGCGGGTTGGATGCGGCCGTCGAGAATGAGATTCTCAAGCGCGATGCGTGCTATCTGACGGCGGATGGGGTCATAGGAAGAGAGGGTAATGGTGCCCGGGGTATCGTCAATGATGACGTCGACGCCGGTCGCGCGTTCGAATGCGCGGATGTTACGGCCTTCTTTGCCGATGATTTTACCCTTGAGTTCGTCATTCGGGATTGAAATTGTGGTCGCCAAAACGTCGGAGACGACGGAATTGCCGAGACGGTGCACTGCGGTCACGAGGATTTCGTTGGCCCGGTGTTCCAGCTTCTCGTTGCCGGTTATCTCGAGTTTGCGCATGCGGCTCTCGATGTCGTTTTCGTTCTGTTTTTCGATTGATTTCAAGAGGTCGCTCTTCGCCTCTTCAGCTGTAAGACCGGCGACTTTTTCTAATTTCTCCTGGCTTGCAAGGGCGAGTTCGTCGAGCTTCCCCTTCGCAGCGACAATCTCCTCATTTTTCTTTACGAGATTCTCTTGCTCAAGGTCGAGATTGGTCTGGCGTTTGTCCAGGAGCTCCTCTTTTCGTACCAAACGCTCCTCGACATGTTTCAGGTCGAGCGCCCGGCTTTTGAGTTCGTCTGTTACGCGGCCTTCGGTCTCTTTTGCCCGGATTTCGGCCTCTTCGGTAATCTTCTTCGCTCTCTCTTCAGCGTCGAGTTTCATTTTGCGGATCTCGAGCTCCATGCTCCCTCGCTTACCCAAAGAAATAATAAGTCGGAGGAAGTATCCGATTGCGATTCCTGCGACACCCGAAAGGGCGAGCAGGAGGATGATGATTTTTAATGACATACGCGGTGGCTTCAGCCGCGTGAGTGTTATGTGCGCGTCAAACTGACTTCGGTTGAGAAATCATGAATAAGTGCTTGGAGCGCACGAGTAGGCTCACTGGTCGAAACAAAATTGAATTTCATACAATGCTAATAGGCACAAACGGAGTATACCACTCGTTCTTGATATTGCTAGACTTTCTTGACAAAAGTCGATTTTAGAGCCCTTTTATACCAGCACTTTGTCGATGATGCCGTATTTGACCGATTCTGAGGCGTCCATAAAGAAATCACGGTCCACATCCTTCTCTATTTTATCCAATTTCTGCCCTGTATTTTTGGCGAGAATCTTGTTGAGCCGCTCGCGCATTTTGAGTATTTGCTTTGCGGTGATTTCGATGTCCGAAGCCATGCCTTCGGCGCCGCCGGAAGGCTGATGAATCATGACCTCCGCGTTTGGGAGTGCAAAACGCTTTCCCTTTTCACCCGCTGAGAGAAGAATTGCCCCCATGGATGCCGCCATACCAATACACACAGTCGAGACGTTCGGCTGGATGTGATTCATGGTGTCGAGGACGGCAAGTCCGGCCGTGACATGGCCGCCGGGGGAGTTGATATAGAAGGAGATATCCTTTTTCGGGTCTTCCGAAGCGAGGAAGAGCATCTGCGCGACGACCAGATTGGCCACATCGCTGTCGATAGGTCCGCCGAGGAAGATGATGCGCTCCTTGAGGAGTCGTGAGTAGATGTCGTAGGCGCGTTCTCCCATCGAGGTCTTTTCAATCACCATCGGAACCAACATTTGAGCTTTTGTATTGTTCACCCCATCAGAAATTCTCATATATCTTGATTATACTTCGTAATCTTTTAATACAAACAAATTCTCATCTTCGACTCCGTTGAATTTCTAACGGGGCAGGTAGGGGAGAGTGTACTCCAAAGTAAATCTTTATCAAAATCTCCAACTGGACGCCATAGAAAGAGATGACCTCATACAAACGCTCGTAATGTTTGTGAGAATGGCATCATACAGTCATACTAATTCATCGAATTTCTCATGGACGTTGAAATGCAGCAGGAATCGCATTCAGAAGTGTTGAGGCAACGGAATCCCAGGAGAATAGCAGTTCCGTGAATGTACTTCGGACACCTCCGTGTTTTGATGTGTCGTGGTTACGCTATATAAGTTAGATAAAGAAAGTTTTATGTAACTGATTCTAAAAACTTAAGGACTGCGTCATTGCGAAGGGCATGGGCGATGTGGGCGCGTAGTGCAACGGGGTCGGCTTGCGGATACGCTTTTCGGGCGTGCTCAAGCTGGTGGTCAAGGGCTTTTTCGTCGGGTTCGATAGCTTCTTTGCGTGCGATTTCAGTAAGTACGAGGCGGACTTTCGCGCGTTTGTCGGCGGCATCTTTCCATTCGGCCCGGACTTGTTCGCGCGTCTTTTTGGTTTGTGCAAAATACGATTCGAGTGTCTGTCCGACGCGCGAGAGGTCGTCCTTGAGGCGCGCCTCCATGTCATCAAGCTCGTATTCTCGCAATGCAGCTGGGTAGGATATTTTGGAATCCTTCACGAGTTCATCGAGGATAAGTGCGCGGCGTTTTTCACGCGCCTGCATTTCTTTCTCGGTCTTTATATTGACCCGGAGCGCCTCGGAAAACTTCTCGGCACTTTCGTATCCGAGCGATTGCACGAATGTGTCATCGAGTTCCGGCAAATCCTTGGTCTCAGCTGCGCGCGACTCTTCAGCCGCCTTCTGTGCCTCGGTGCCTGCTTCTATTTTATCAATCCGGGCGCGTTCACGACGCAGATGCGTGAGCGCTTGTATGTGCTCGTCGTCGGAGACGGCGATTTCTTCTTTTGTCTCCGTGTGTTTCTTCGCTATTTTTTTGTAATCGGGTAATTCGACGGATGGCGCAAGAGCGGCGCGGGCGGTGAAGGTGAGCGATTTGCCCGATTCGGGCGTGTCCGTCGTTACGCGGGGGGATTCTATAATAAGCAGCTTTTGAGCCGCGAAAAGCTCAGGGAGTTCATGTTGTATCGCCTGTTGTACCGCTTCACGCAGTATCGCGCCCTCTCCGTATACCTGGAGTATCTGTTCCTCCGGAGCTTTGCCCGGGCGGAAGCCGTCGAGCTTTGCGGTCTTCTGTATTTCCTTTAACGCGGCGGTCCGATAGTGAGCCAGCATTTCTGCCGGTATCTCGGCCCTTACTTCGGCCTCCCATGCAACATCATCCCGCGCCACCTTCACATTTTGCAATTGCATCGGAGGAGTTTACCCCGTTAGATAAGTTTCGTCGAGTTTTTGACACCGAAGACTGCCGGATTATCTAACGGGGTTTACCCGCAAATTGCGGCCGCCGCAAACTATTCTTGGGTCGCGGAAGAATCCCCCAGGATAAGAGGTAGGGTATTTTCGGGATTTTCCGCATTCAAGTGGGCCCCCCAAAAATAAAATGCGCCGATACTGAGAAGCGTGACGATAATAATGATACCGATGACTGGTCCTACGGAAGATTTTTGCCCAGGAGGCAATAAGTGGTCGGTAGGGTCGAAGGGGGCTTGGTTGGAAGGAGGCATTGCCTCGATTGTAACACCCGTGATTACAGGCTTTCTGCAGCCGCTGTTGCGTCTGCGTTCATCTGAGTCTCGAACGCATCCATATTCGTTGCGTTGAGCTCCGCTTCGATTGCAGTAGCCTCATCCGAGCTGCTTGCCGCTGGCATCCAGGCTTCGTCTTCAGTCGAGTCGCCCGGAATGAAGGGAGGGTAGCTCATGGTATCTCTTGGCTCTTGCATCCAGAAGTAGAGGCCGCCAATTATAAGAAGTACGATGATGACGATGGAACCGACGACAGGGCCGGAAGAGCTCTTCGCCGGCATAGAGGCGGCGGAGGGTCCTTGTGTATTGGATTCGTTTGGCGTGTTTGGTTCCATAGAGTATTGGTAGAAATTAATTTGTTTCAGCGGATGTGCCGGTGTCCGCCTGAGTCGAGGCGCGTCCAAGTGCCGAAAGTGCTTTTGCGGTATCGAGGAGCGCGCGGTGTGCAGCCTTCACGCTCGCGGTTGCTTTGTCGATGGCGGCACGGAGTTGTTCCTTGACCGATGCGGCATCACTGGATTCGTTGACCGACTCGACAAGTGTGGACAGCGCCTGCACATCCGCTTTTGCGGTCGCGACGAGTCCGACCGACGTCGAGAGCGACGTCTCTACTGACGCAGTATCGATGCCGCGCCCCTTCAATTTCTCAATGCGGGAGTCTACACGTTCGATGATATTGTCGAATTGGTTGAGCGCCGTATTCATGCGCCGCATAGCGGCTCCGACGTGTGTTTTTACGAGCGCTCGGAGGCGCTCCTTTATGTTGCCTTTGATTTCCGCCCGCGCATCTCCCCGGATTTCTTTCCGGTCTTCTACGCTTCCTTTCATAATGTCGCGACGCTCTGCTCCCGAGGTCGCATTTCTCATCTCTACGCGTGTTTCGAGGTGCTCTTCTTTCAAATCACCCCGCATATCCTGTACGGCACCCCTTACCCCTTCACGTAACTGAGCCTTCTTTTCCTGCATTACTTGCAGGGGCATTGGCCTCGGTCTTGGGCGGGTTGTTGTCGCTTGGACGGTCATGGTGACTTCAGCGCTCGCGCTTGTTTCCGCGGTGCCGTCTTCTGCATACACTATCCCCGCAAGACCGAATATGACTGCCGCAATCAGCGGGAGGAGAGATATTTTCAGTACGTTCTGCATAAATATAAATGATAGAGAGTAATACCCATTAATAAAAGAGCACTATTCAAAACATTCTACCACTTCAACAGACGTGAAGATTCGATGAATCCTACAGAGGGAGACGGGTGCGGGTGAATTTACTTGGTGAACTTCTCTTTGTAGAGCAGGACGGAGCGCTTAACCGCGGCAATTGCCGCTTCCCGGCCTTCGAATCCACCGATGCTTATCTCGACGGGCTTTTTCTTGAGTTTCTTGTTGTTCTCGAAGAAGTGTTCCATCTCTTTGAGGGTATGTTTGTTGACGTCGCCGAGGTCGTGCACGTGGTCGAATCGTATGTCTTCGGTCGGCACTGCGATTATTTTATCGTCCGATTCACCTCCGTCCATCATTTTCATAAGTCCGACGGGGCGCACCGATACGAGGATGCCCGAAGGGATTGGATTGGTCGTAAGCACGACCACGTCGAGAGCGTCGCCGTCTTCCCAGAGCGTCTGCGGCGCGAAGCCGTAATCAAACGGATATGCGGCAGCCGAGAAATTGACACGGTCGAGCTTGATGAGACCGGTGTCCTTGTCTATCTCGTACTTATTGTGCGAGCCGCGGGGGATTTCAATAATCGTATTGAATTCGTCGGGGGCATTGTCGCCGAGCGGAATGTCGTGCCAAAGATTCATATCAGAGAAGTGTAACAGAATGCCTCATTTTGCAAAGCGTTAACAAAAAGGCGCGCTTGTGGGCGCGCCTTTTTGTTTACTTAACGAAGATTATTCAGCCTTCTTCTCTTCTGCAGGAGCGTCGGTTACTTCAGGATTTTCTATCGGGGGAGCTTCCTCTGCCTCTAGTCTTTCTTCCGACATGGTTTCTTCCGGGGTTGGGACGTTGGCATCGCCCGCCTGCGCCGAGGCTTCGGCGGACAAGTCGGCGCTTGCGACTTGTTCGCCACCCGTGCTACGGATATCTATTTTCCATCCCGTGAGTCGTGCGGCGAGGCGTACATTCTGACCGCCGCGACCAATTGCAAGTGATTGCTGGTCTTCAGCGACCTGTACGACAGCCCGATTTTCTTCCTCGTTGAGTTCTAGCGCCAAGACCTGAGCTGGTTTCAATGATTCTTTGACGAAGTCTCCTGGAATAGCGGACCATTCGATGACATCTATTTTTTCGCCCCCAAGTTCAGAGGTAACAACTGCGACGCGTACGCCGCGTTGACCGACGAGCGCACCGACGGGGTCGATGTGGTCGTCTTTGGAGAATACCGCAATCTTCGCGCGGCTCCCTGGTTCGCGGACGATGCCTTTGACCTCCACGATTCCATTTGCCATTTCAGGCACTTCAGCTTCGAACAACTTTGTGAGAAAGCGGGGATGTGAGCGAGAGAGACGGATGAATGTACCGCGTACGCCTTCGTCGACGCGGAGGAGAAGTGCGCGGACGCGCTCACCCTGTCGGTAGCGTTCACCGGGGATTTGTTCGTCGTACGGAAGAATAGCCGTTGCGCGACCGAGGTCGACAAAGAGGTTGCCGCGCTCGAAACGTTGGACGTGACCGGTGACAATATCGCCTTCACGCTGACCGTATTCTTGGATGATGCTCGTGCGCTCCGCTTCGCGAACCTTCTGCATGATGACCTGTTTTGCGGCTTGCGCGGCGATGCGGCCGAAATCTTCTTGCGTCTCAAGCGGGAATGAGATTTCTTCGTCGAGCTGAGAATCCTTTTTGATGCGGCGCGCGTCTTCTATCATGATGTGCTGCTCAGGATTGAAGCGTGAGCGATGGTCATCGTCAGCAGTCGCCTCCTCGCCCTCTTGTCGGACGAGTGTTTTGTCCACGACAATTTTTGCCTGACGGAATTCCATATCGCCCGTCGTCGGATTAAAAGTCGCACGGATTATTTGTCCGCGCTTTCCGTATTCACGGCGGTATGCGGCAGCAAGGGCTGTCGCGAGTGCATCCACTACGGAATCGCGGGAAATACCACGCTCGGTCTGGAGTTCTTCCAGCGCTGAATTAAGTGATTTGAGGTCGAATAGAGCCATATTTTATGTGTTGTAAGGTCTTTTAAAAAAAGCGCCCGCCAGAGGCGGAACGAATGAGGGCAGTATATTCTCCTCCTGTCATTTGTCAACTAAGTCTCAGCTTTTTCTATCTGCTTCACGACACGTTCCGCCGATAAGAAGCATGCGGGCACACCGGCGCCTGGATTTGTCGTCGAACCTACGAAGTAGAGGTTATCGATATGGCGACTGGTGTGCGAGGGGCGGAAGGGAGCGGTTTGGAAATGGGTGAGCGCGAGCCCGAGTGCGGAATTTTTGAAGGAATTATATTTTTCTCCGAAATCGGAGGGGTACCAGCGACGATCGAGCGCTATTGAGTCTTTGAATGACGGCACGCGAGTCGCGATTTTCTCAATGACGCGATCCGCGCATGCGTCGAGGTCTTCTTTTGTGAGTGACGTCGATGCGGGCACGGGTATCAGGACAAAAACATTTTCCATACCTGAAGGCGCGCACGACGGGTCGGTCGCGCTCGGAATGTTTACGTAGAAAGAAGGATTTTGAGAAAGCACGCCGCGTTCGATATCGTGCAAATGTTCGTCCCAGTTCTCAGCGAAGAAGAAATTATGATGCGCGAGCTCGGGAAGTTTTTTGCTGACGCCGAGGAAAATCAGTACTGCCCCGAATGTCGGTATCTTTTTCTTCCAAAATGCGTCGCTATGGTCGCGGTCAGAAGCAGGGAGCAATTGTTCCGTATGAGAGCGGTCCGCGTTGGACAGAACTATGTCTGCCGTAATTCTTTCTCCGTTTTCAAGCGTTAGGCCTATCGCGCGGCCCCCCTCTGTCTCTACTCTGCGAACGGGTGAGGACGTGTGATATTCGACGGCGTTTTTCTTTCCCACTGCAACGAGCGCTTCTACGATTTTGTACATTCCTCCCATCGGATACCAAATACCCTTACCAAAGTCCGCGTAGGTGAGGAAACTAAAGAGGGAGGGAACCCGCCACGGCATAGTGCCCAGAAAAAGTGACGGTACAGAAAGTATCGCCCGGAGCTCCGATGAGGGGGTGAGGCGGGAAATTTCGCGCTGCATCGTACCCATACGACCGAGACCGAATACTTTTCCTGAGAAAAACAATTTCATGTACGCTAGAATAGTTTCCGAGCGTTCGTTGCGGATATGCGGCATCGCGATTTTGTATCTCCGTTTTGCGCGAGCGTAATATTTCCCGAGAGCACTCTCTGAATTCGGGGCGAGCGCCTCGAAGACCTTTTTGTCCTTCTCAAAATCGGAAGAGAACTCATACGGCTGAGGTCGCCCGTCAAAAAATGCTTTCTGCGACGGATCGAGACGGACAAGCTTCAAATAGTCGCGGATGTTTTCGCCGACCGAGTTAAAAAATTCCTCGTACACTTCGGGCATCATGTACCACGACGGACCTGTGTCGAAGGTAAACCCGTCTTCGGAGGATCGATTGCACACGCCGCCGAGGGTAGGATTTTTTTCGAAAAGGGAAACGCGATACCCCGCACGCGCGAGAAGTATGGCCGAGGCCAAGCCTCCGATACCGCCCCCGATTATGGCGATATGCTTCCGTTGCATCAGGGGTGAGGAATCGCAAACAGTGGTTCGTATTTCTTTTCCGCCCCTTTCGTCCACGAGGCGAGTAAGTATCCTGAGACGAACGACATAACGACGCCTGTCCCGCCGAACCCGATGGCCACGTACAGGGGTTTATCGGAGACCTTGCCGATGTGGGGGATGCCGTTCTCTGCGGGGTAGAAGGTGCCACTCCAATCTGAGACGCGCTTGTATGAGGAATCGAAGAGCAGATGCTCCCGCGCAAAGGTTTCGATTGCCGCGGAGTAATCTTTTTTCGGATCGTACTCTTTTTCCTTCACGTCCTCGCCGCCGACCCAGATGGTGTAGCCTTTGAATGAGCGGATGTAGTGGTACGGTTCTTCGTTGTCCCAGAGAATCGAAGAGCGGAAAAGTTCAGGAAGCGCGTGATTTTCGTATCCGACGACGAACGTGCGCTTCGTCTCTGTCTTGGGTAAATCCGGAAAGAGCTGTTGGTCGCCTGTTGTGAGAATTGCTTCCTTGCCGCGGAATACTTTTCCGGATGAGGAGATCTCCGCGATGCCGCTGGTAAAAGAAACTGCCTCCACGGGATGATTCTGGAAGATTTTTCCTCCGAGTCCGCGCACCTTGCGCGTGAGGGTGCGCAAAATCGCCTGATTATTCGTCGTGCCGTCGTTTTCAATCGTCAGAAATGATTTGAAAGGCGAAAGAAGCGAAGAGCCATTTTCCGTAAACGTGGCGGGAATACCGATCTTCCGATACAGCTCGTGCTGCTCGCGCAG
>CALRFU010000003.1 GCA_943356775.1 Candidatus Nomurabacteria bacterium | reverse complement strand
TGCTCCGCCGAAGGCGGAGCGGCTCTATTGACTTCGTCTGGATAAGGGATACTATGCTTTATATAAGCCCCGCAAGGGGTTTTTGATTAGGGAATTTAATATACGTTGCTATATGGGACTCATACAATATATAAAAGACACTCAAGGTGAATTGCGTCACGTGGCATGGCCGACGCGATTGCAGACCATCGTGTACACGGTACTCGTTGTCATCATCTCTATCGGCGTTTCTCTGTATCTCGGGCTCTTCGACTACCTTTTCACGACGGGTCTCTCCCGCTTCTTGCTTGTTTTGCCTGCCACGCAGCCGACGGGAATTGAGCAGTCAATAGAGACCACAAGTCCTGCTCTGGAACTTACCGGTATCGCGACGACCTCGGATTCGACAGACTTACCACAGGCACAGCAATAAGTATATGAAGCAAACACACGGAGAAGAGCGCCAGTGGTATGCGATTCACACCTACTCGGGCTACGAAGATGCCGTCGCACGTAATCTCAAGCAGCGCGTCGAGTCTTTCGGCATGAAAGAAAGGATTTTCAACGTAGTCGTGCCGACCGAGAACAAGATAAAGATAAAGAACGGTCGTCGCACCGAGACCAAAGAGAAGACTTTCCCGGGCTATGTCCTCGTCGATATGATTGCCTCCGATGATGCGTGGAGCGTCGTACGCAATACGCCGCAGGTCACCGGTTTCGTAGGTACCGCGAATCAGGCTGTGCCGTTGCTTCCGGACGAAGTGGAGAAGATATTGAAGCGTGCAGGCGGCGACACCGTGCGCCACACTATCGATCTCTCCGAAGGCGATGCGGTCGTCATTATCGACGGACCCTTCAAAGACCTCGAGGGTAAGGTGGGGGAGGTTGACGAAGAACGTGGAAAGGTTAAAGTCTTAGTTCCTATGTTTGGACGTGAGACTCCGGTGGAGCTCGAGGCCGACCAAGTGCAGCGGGTATAGTTCGATAAACTCACTACAGGTAAATCAAAAATCATATGGCAAAAGAAATCACAAAAATAATCAAATTGCAGATTGCGGCAGGTGCTGCAACACCTGCACCACCAGTCGGTACTGCGCTCGGACCTGCGGGTGTGAACATCGGCGAATTCGTCAACCAGTTCAACACCCTCACGCGCCCAATGGCAGGCTCTATCGTGCCTGTCCTCCTTACGGTCTACAAAGACCGCACCTTCACTTTCATCGTCAAGAAGCCGCCAGCTTCTCGTCTTATTCTCAAGGCGATGGGTATGGAAAAGGGCTCACAGAAAGCACAGGATAAAGTCGGCAGGCTGACCAATCAGCAGCTCGAAGATATCGTCAAAGAGAAGATGGAGGACATGAATGCGAACGACATGGAGCAGGCGAAGAAAACAATCGCAGGCACGGCCCGCTCAATGGGCATCGACTCGGATTTGTAGGCTGTAAGTGCGTCCGTGCTACGATTCTTGCCATGGGACTGGAAGGCAAGAATCAACAACAGGAACGAGGGGGGATTTTGAGACATCTCGGGAAAATCCCGGGAACTAAGGAGACTATGCTCGCGGCCTCTCTACTCGGAAGTAGCCCGCTTCTTGAAGGTGTCCATTCTGATAAGGCATATGCCGTCGAGATTGCTCCGACCGAGACATGGCAAGCCGGAGCCGAAAGAATATTTCAAACTGTCCGGACGAGTTTGAATGAATCTTTCGCGATTTTCATACGTACAAAAGATGGAAGTCAGTCCGCGTGGTCTCATAGTAATGAATCTCGACCAAAAAATGCGGGAGCAACCAAAGAGGGGCTTGATATCACCAAGCAAGGCATTCTCGAATTAAGCGAAAAAACACACGACCCCGTCGAAGTCTGTGTTATTCATACGCATCATCAGGCTGCCGTAGAGAGCGTCATCAAGAGACTTTTCGAGCCGTCATACAGAGAAGGAAACCCTATCCTTTTTGACGGACAGCAAATCCCGACGACATTTAACAAGAGCGGGGTCATGGGCATGCCGCCGAGCCTAGGCGACATCCTCGTCCTTCACAACAAAGACGCTTCAGGGTTACCAAAGCCTTCGGGTTTTGCGAATTGGATAACTCCACAAGGTGTCAAGATTAGTGAGCGTGAAGCCGTTTTCGACACCAATGGAATATGGTATTTCCAGAGACTCAATTCAGAGTCTGAGAAAAATGCCTTTATCCAAGATCTTGAAGTCGGCATTCCATCCGATAATAGAGAACAAATTGCAGATCTTGGTGTAGATTCTGCCGTAAGAACGTGGATGAAGTATGCAAATGGGTATAGGAAAGGCAGTATTAAAGCTCTATTTGACAACCCTTCATATGTGGGACTTCAGTATGCATACGCACGTCAGTGGGATGGATTCAAGGTGGAATTTGTCCCTAAGGAAGAGGTTGCGAATAGACAACCGTGCTCATCTGCATTAAAACAGTAAGGATATGAATTCTCTCACCGCGCAAAACATCCAGAATAAGCTCAAAGAAGCCCTTGCCGGGCTGAGCTTGCAATTCGACGCTATTTCACTCGAACATCCTGCTGACTTGAAGAACGGTGATTATTCCACTGGCGCTGCTTTGCAGTACGCGAAGCAGGCTGGAATTGCGCCGCGCACGCTTGCGGAGAAGATCGTCGCTTCACTCGGCACTATCGAAGGGGTTGCGAAGGTCGAAGTCGCAGGTGCAGGATTCATCAATTTTTATCTTTCGTCCTCGGAGCTCGCAAAAGCAGTGGAAGAGGCACGGAAAGAAGACATGTGGGGCTCGAACTCGAATTTGTCCGGAAAGAAAATAATGGTTGAGTACACCGACCCGAATCCGTTCAAAGAATTTCATATTGGTCACTTGGTGCCCAACGCGCTTGGCGAATCCGTCGCGCGCTTGTTCCAATTCTCTGGTGCTACGGTGAAGCGTGCCAACTATCAAGGCGACGTGGGTGTGCATGTTGCAAAATCGTTATTCATATTGCTCGAGAAGAGGGTTACAGACCCAACAATTACAGATTTGAGCGCAGCATATCCTGAAGGCTCAGAGAGATACGAAGGAGATCCTGATGCGAAGACCGCGATCGATGCGCTTAACAAGAAAATCTACGACAAAAGTGATTCTCAGGTGGACGCGCTGTACGCAAAAGGTCGCAAACTCTCACTCGATCATTTCGAAGAGATTTACAAGATGCTCGGCACCAAGTTTGACTACTACTTTTTCGAGAGCGAGGCGGGACCCATCGGTGTAAAAATAGTTCGCGAACATCCAGAAGTCTTTCCTCTAAGCGAAGGTGCAGTTATCTTCCGCGGGGAGGAGTATGGGCTTCACACGCGGGTATTTCTCAACAAACAGGGATTGCCGACGTACGAGGCAAAAGAGCTTGGCCTCGCTAAGATGAAGGAGGATGCGTGCAACTTCGACATCACCATCACCATCACCGGCAATGAGCAGGCCGAGTATTTTAAGGTTGTAATGAAGGCGATGGAATTGGCACTCCCGGAGTTGCGTGGGAAGCTCGCGTATAAAACGAATGGCATGTTGCGATTCGCAGAAGGAAAGATGTCTTCTCGCACGGGCAACATCATCCGCGGTGAAGACCTCCTCAAAGACCTCGCTGACGCTGCGAAAACGCGCGCCGCGGAGAGTCGTGCCGATGATGCGGAGAAACTTTCTATGGAAATCGCGGTGGCTGCCATTAAGTATCAAATACTGAAGCAGGCTTTCAGCAAAGATATTATTTTTGACCGTGAACGCGCGTTGTCGCTCGAAGGAGATTCAGGTCCGTATCTCCAATACGCTCATGCCCGCGCACATCAGCTTGTTGAAAAGGCGCGCGAGCAACACATCGACGCAAAAGTTGACCAGAGTGTAGGGCCGAACGATCTCGTCCGCCTTCTGCATCGTTTTCCAGAAGCAGTCGAATACGCAGCATCCCTCAGCGAGCCGCATTTGCTCACGAATTATCTGCTTGAATTTGCCTCCTCCTTCAACAGCTGGTACGCGCAGGTGCACGTACTTGATGGCACCCCCGAAGCCGCTCACAAAGTCGCACTCGTAGACGCTGTCCGTCGCACGCTCAAAAATGGTCTGTGGCTTCTCGGCATCCCTGCGCCAGAGAGAATGTAGCACATCAACACTTGACACTAATAACGCGACACGTTATTATCCCTATGATCGTAAGCTTTCGAAACTCTGATACAAAAGATGTGTTCGAGGGGAAGCGATCAAGGCGATTCCCGCCGAAAATTCATAGGGTCGCGATGCGAAAGCTCCGCGTATTGAATGCTGCCATCGCGCTCAACGACCTTCGCGTTCCCCCGGGCAATCGGTTGGAGAAATTATCAGGTGCGTGGGGCAGATATCATAGCATCCGAATCAATGACCAGTGGAGGATACGGTTTCGATGGAACGGAAGAGACGCGCACGATGTAGAAATTATCGATTACCATTAACATCAATATGATTTCAAGAAAGAAAACATACACAATCCACCCGGGAGAAATCCTTGCGGAAGAGTTCTTGAAGCCGCTCGGGGTGACGCAGTACCGACTTGCGCGTTCGACCGGTATGCCGGCGCGCCGTGTGAACGAGATCGTGCACGGTACGCGTTCCATTACCGCCGATACCGCACTGCGCCTCGCGCGATTCTTCGGCACGTCGGCGCAGTTTTGGATGAATTTGCAGACGCGGTACGATCTTGATGTTTCCGAACATCTCCTCGCCTCCATGTTGGGGCGCGTCGTGACGCTTGCGCAGGTACAAGCTGCATAAGACTACACTATGAAAGCCGCCTACGACAAAGAAGCAGACGCTATGAATATCCGCGTGAAGAGCGGAAAGGTCTATAAAACACTTGAAATAAGCGATTCGATTCTTGTCGATGTCGATAAGAAGGGTCGCGCTCTCGGTATTGAGATTCTCTTTTTCTCTTCACAAATGCCGCGCAGAAGCATTGCCCAAACAATCCGCGTAGGGGTTTAATCTCGCTAAAAAGCGAGATTTTGATACCATATTCTGTATGATGCAGGATAGTAAGACCGAGGTGGCAAAGCGTGAGGAAGCGACTCTCGCGTTCTGGAAAGAGCGCGATATTTTCAAGAAGTCTGTCGAGAGAGATGCCTCGAATGGCGAGTATGTCTTCTACGACGGTCCGCCGTTTGCGACAGGTCTTCCGCACTACGGGCACATCGTCGCCTCCGTCATCAAGGATGCCGTGCCTCGATTCTGGACCATGCGCGGTTACTCCGTGCCGCGGGTGTGGGGCTGGGATTGCCACGGACTGCCCATCGAGAATATCGTCGAGAAAGAGCTCGGATTTAAGCACAAGAAAGACATCAAGGAATACGGTATCGCCAAATTCAACGAGCGCTGCCGGGAGCGCGTGCTTACCTACGCCTCGGAGTGGGAGAAGATAATCCCACGCATCGGACGATGGGCCGATATGAGAAACGCGTACCGCACAATGGACAAACCGTTCATGGAATCGGTGTGGTGGGTTTTTAAGCAGATATACGATAAAGGGTTGGTCTACGAAGACTATCGTTCGATGCACATTTGCCCCCGCTGCGAGACGACACTTTCCCAGCAAGAAGTGTCAGAAGGGTATAAGGACGTAAAAGACATTTCAGTCACGGTGAAGTTTAAGTTGAGGAATGCTGAAAAAATCGGCTTGTCAGGAGATGTGTACATACTTGCATGGACAACAACTCCTTGGACGTTGCCGGGCAACGTCGCGCTTGCTGTGGGTAAAGATATTGAGTACGTAACATTTGAGCAGGACGGCGCACAGTTCATTCGCGCAAAGAAGGAGGGGGAGGAAGCGACTTTTCGAGGCAGTCAGCTCGTTGGCCTCGAGTACGAACCACCGTTCGGCTACTACGTGAACGACAAGACACTCAAGAATCACGAGAACGGGTGGAAAGTATATGCCGCGGATTTCGTAACCGCAGAGAGTGGCACGGGCATCGCGCACGAGGCGCCTGCTTTCGGTGCAGACGATTGGGAATTAGCGAAGCAGGTGAATCTGCCTTTTGTGCAGCACGTAAACATGGACGGCACGATGAAGCCGGAAGTAAAAGACTTTGCGGGGATGGAAGCGAAGCCGCGCTCAGATGACGACAAGGTGCGTCTTGGTACCGATATCGCGGTGCTCAAATATCTCCAGGAGCATGGGACATTTTTCTCGAAAGAAAATATCACGCACTCATACCCGCACTGTTGGCGTTGCGACACGCCGCTTCTCAATTACGCGACCTCGTCGTGGTTTGTTTCTGTCACAAAGATAAAAGAAAATCTTCTCAAAAATGCGGAAGTAGTCAATTGGTCGCCTGAGCACATCAAAGAGGGGAGATTCGGCAAATGGCTCGAAGGCGCGCGCGATTGGTCCATCTCTCGTCAGCGATTTTGGGCGAGCGTCATTCCGATATGGCGTTGTGAGGCGTGTAAAAAGCAACGTGTATTTGGAAGTGCTGCTGAGCTCGAAGAGGCGAGTGGAAAAAAGATAGACGACCTCCACAAACATATCGTTGATACGATTACGGTACCCTGCCAATGCGGGGCCGAGATGAAGCGCATTCCAGACGTTCTCGACACATGGTTCGACTCGGGCTCGATGCCATATGGAGAGAAGCATTATCCATTTGAGAATAAGGAGCGTTTCGAGGCGACATTCCCCGCGCAATTCATAGCAGAAGGCTTGGACCAGACGCGCGCGTGGTTCTATTACCTACACGTACTTGGTGGGGCGCTTTTTCAAAAGAACTCCTTTCAGAATGTCATCGTCAACGGTATCGTGCTGGCGGAAGACGGCAAGAAAATGTCGAAGAAGCTCCAGAATTATCCCGACCCGATGGAAATCGTGGAGAAGTACGGGGCCGATGCCCTGCGACTCTACCTCCTTTCTTCTCCGGTCATGCAAGCGGAAAATTTGAGTTTCTCCGAAAGCGGAGTCGATGAGATCGTAAAGAAAAATATCGGTCGTCTCGGCAATGTGCTCTCATTCTACAAACTGTACGCAAACCCCTCGACTTCGCTCGGGGCAGGCGACATCGTGCGCGATTGGAAGAGCGAAAATATTCTCGACCGGTGGATCCTTGCCCGCCTCGCGGCACTCATTGGCGAGTCGACGGAAGGCTACGAGAGCTATCAGCTCGATAGGGCGACTCGCCCCCTCGCGCTTTTCATCGATGACTTGTCTGTGTGGTATCTGCGGCGCTCGCGCGACAGATTCAAGGAAGACGGCGCTGACAAAGCTGCGGCGCTTGCGACTTTGCGTTACGTACTCCATACGCTCTCGCGAGTGGTAGCTCCGTCGATGCCATTCTTTGCCGAGCATCTCTTTCAGGCGGTGCGCGAGGAAGAAGACGAGGAGAGTGTACACCTCGCGATGTGGCCCGAGATGCCGAAGTTCTCCTTCGAGCCCGCCGATGTCCTCACAAAGATGTTTGCAACCCGGTTCATTGTTTCTCGGGCGCTCGAATTGCGCGAGCAGGCAAAGATAAAGGTACGTCAGCCGCTGGCAAAATTGACGATATCGGGCGAGACAAATTTGTCGCACGAGTATACGGCCCTTATCATTGACGAGGTAAACGTCAAGCAAGTCGAAGTCGGCAGTACTCTAGAATTCGATACACATATTACAGAAGACCTGCGCGAGGAGGGTCTTGTGCGAGACACTATCCGCGAAATACAGGCGTTCAGAAAAGATAAGAACCTAAAACCCGGCGAACCCGCCACGTACAAGCTGAAGACCTCTCCGGAGAACCGGGCCGTGATTGAGAAAAACCTCGCCAAGATTCAAAAGGTCACGCATACAGGTATCGAATTCGAAGAATAGAGCATGTACCAAAAATACCATACCGAAGCACTCGTATTGGGGAATCGCGAGATGGGCGAGGCGGACAGGGTCGTCATACTTTTTACGCGCGATTTCGGCCTCGTACGTGCGCGCGCTTCTTCCATCCGTTCTGAGCATTCCAAGATGCGCTATGCAATCCAGGATTATGCACGTGCGGAGGTGTCACTCGTTAAGGGGAAGCGGGGATGGCGGCTTGCCGGAGCCACTGCTCTCAAATCAGCCACAGGAACCCGGGCATGTATTTCTACCTTCGCACGGATTTCCGAGCTCACCACTCGACTCGTGCACGGGGAAGAAACCAATGATTATTTGTTTGCGGTGCTGGCGGAGGCGCACGAAGCTTTGATGCGGGATGATGTTGAGGCAAGCGCCACTATTGAAATAGTCTGCGTAGCCCGCGTTCTCTATGCACTCGGATACCTGTCTAGCGAAGCGTTGGAAACCGCACTGTTTACCCACACCGCATACGAACACGAACATGTGCTCGAAGCGGAGGCAAAACGCGACAGAATTCTTTCTTCTATCAATAGGGCGATTGCAGAAACGCACCTGTAGGTATAGGTTTAGTGCATATGGTCACTGTCGAACGCATCACATCCTCAGCCGGCGTCAAACTTACCGACATCAACGAACTCCTGTCGCAGCTTCATTCTGAGAGGAGTGACCCCTCTGCACCTCAGACAGACCTGGACACGATAGCTTCAGACAAAAAAGCAATTTTCGTCGTTGCGAAAGATGGCGGAAAAGTAGTGGGAATGGCGACGACGTACCTGGTCGCAAAATTCGGGAAGACTATCGGATACGTGGAAGATGTCGTGGTCAACGAAACGCATAGAGGGCAGGGAATCGGGACGAAACTCATGGAACGCATTGTTTCTGAAGCGAAAGATGCGGGGGTCTATTATTTGTATTTAACGAGCCGAGACGGGCGAACAGCGGCGAATTCTCTGTATCAAAAGCTTGGGTTTGAAAAGAGGGAGACGAATAATTACCGCCTGAAATTTTAGACATACGCGCCATCACCATCGTGGTAGAATTGTGCGATGGAGCCCTCCGAGCATGAAAAGGAGAAAATAGAGCGTCTGCGCCGGGCGATGTACAGTCGCTCACTCTCGCCGAAGATACATGAGCGCGAGCGCCGTACCTTGGGGCAAGAAGAATCCGCGGTCGGAGACGATTTTGTGGGAGTGCAAGAAGGTGCCTCCGGACTTACGGTTGCTCCCCGGGCAATAGGACTTGCGCGTAGGGCGTTGTGGTGGCTCTTGGGTGCGGCGGTCATCTTTTTCATAGGCGCCGTTGGGTTTTTCAGTTACTACTTCCTTCTCGGCGGCGGGAGCTTTTCGGCATCGCCAAGTAATATAGCCATTTCTGTTTCCGGGCCGCCGCAAATAGAAGGAGGGTCACCGACTGAATTACAGATAGTCGTGGTTAATCGTAACAAAGTATCTCTCGAGCTCGCGGATCTCATCGTGACGTACCCGAAAGGTACGCGCTCGCCGACCGATTTTGCGACGGACCTGCAGAATCAGCGTATCCCACTCGGCAAAATCGAAGCCGGCGGGACGCGACAGGGTACAGTATCGGCCGTGCTTGCGGGAAATGAAGGCGACCGCGCTGACGTAAAAGTCGAACTCGAGTACAGGATAAGCGGCTCCAGCGCTATTTTTGCGGCTTCTTCTGTCTACACTATCGCCTTCAGCTCCTCGCCGCTCTCGATTGTGGTCGCGGGCAACAATGAGACTATTTCAGGGCAACCAGTCGAGCTTACGGTATCTGTCGCATCCAACGCCAATGCGCCGGTGAGGGACGTGCTCTTAACCGCGCGGTACCCTTTTGGTTTTAAATTCTCTTCTGCGGAGCCGGCGCCTTCTTCGAATGATTCATCCGCTCAGTCGGGTGTGTGGAAAATCGGGGATATTTCTCCGGGACAAAAGCGCACGGTAACGGTACGTGGAGTGCTGAGCGGCGAGAGGGGGGACGACCGCGTGTTCCACTTTATCGCAGGTACGCGCAAGGATGCGACCGCCACTTCGACTGCGATAGAGACGCCTCTCGCCAATAACGTATTCACCGTCTCGATATCCAAACCGTTCCTGGGTCTTGCTATCTCCGTCGGCGGTGCCACGGGTTCGGATATTGTCGTCTCGCCGGGCGACACCGTCTCGGTGGGTATTGATTGGCAAAACAATTTGCCGACCGCAATTACCGATGCTGTCATCGTGGCCAAGCTCTCAGGCGTTCTTATTGACGGCGCGACAGTGCATACCGTCGACGGCTTCTACCGCTCCAATGACGATGTGGTCATTTGGGATAAAACGACGAGCGGAGGAGCACTCGCAAGTTTGTTGCCGGGCGCACGCGGCAAAGTCGCGTTCTCCTTCCAAATGCCGCAAAGTGATGCACTCAAGAACATCATCAATCCGCGTCTGGATATTTCCGTCAATGCGGCCGGCAAACGCGCCTCAGAGACCGGGGTGCCGCAAAACCTGCAGGCCACGGCGAAGCAGAAAATATCGCTCGCAAGCGACCTCACGCTCACCGCTCAGGGACTCTATTACGCGAATCCGTTCGGAAGTGTCGGACCCATGCCGCCGAAGGCGGGGACAGAGACCACATACGCAATGGTATTCACCGTCACCAATACGACCAACAAGATTACCGATGCAAAAGTCACCGCCCATTTCCCGCCGTACGTACGGTATATCGGTATCTGCAGCCCGCGGACAGAGTGCGACCCGGATACTCAAAAGCTCACGTTCAATCAAGAGGACGGCACTCTGACATGGAATATGGGAGATATTGAGCCGGGAGTAGGTTTAAACGGAACAGCCCCGCGGCAGCTCGCGATAGCGGTCGGCTTCACCCCTTCGACATCGCAGATCGGTCAGGAGCCCCCGCTTCTGCAGGACATCAAACTCATCGGTATAGACACACTCAAGGCAGAGGCACAGAAAAAGATTAATCCGGGTGCCGTCATCGCCCCGGTGGAGCTGAAGAGCGTGAAGAATGTGACGACCAACATCTTAGGGGACCCTGGTTTTACGTCGGCGAACTCGACTGTGATAAAGTAACGCGCATATGGCTGAAACAGGAATGGACAAGATTGTATCCCTCGCCAAGCGGCGAGGCTTTATCTACCCCGGCTCGGAGATATACGGCGGGCTCTCGGGTACCTGGGATTACGGACCGCTCGGTGTGGAGATAAAAAATAATATAAAAAATCTGTGGTGGAGGATGTTTGTGCAGGATCGCGATGATATGTACGGGCTGGACGCCGCCATTTTGATGAATCCGAAGGCGTGGGAGGCGAGCGGACACGTGAGTGGATTTTCGGACCCGCTTGTAGAGTGCAAGAAATGTAAGCACCGTTTCCGTGCCGACCAGGTAGAAGACCCTTCGACAGGACTCAGGGCAAGCAAGTGTCCTGAGTGCGGGGGAGCTTTCGGCGAAGTGCGTCAGTTCAACATGATGTTTCAGACACAAATAGGCGCGACAGAGGATGAATCTTCCACCACCTATTTCCGCCCCGAGACCGCAGGAGGCATATTCGTCAATTTCAAAAATGTCATAGATTCGTTCCACCCAAAATTACCGTTTGGTATCGCACAGATAGGAAAGGCCTTTCGCAACGAGATTGCGCCCCGGGATTTCATTTTCCGTTCGCGCGAATTTGAGCAAATGGAAATCGAATATTTTGTTCGACCGGGAGAGTGGGAAGGCGCATTCGAGGAGTGGCGCAAAAATGTCCATGCATTCAATGAGGCTGTAGGCATTCCCGCGTCGGCAGTGCACGAGCTCGAAGTGGGGGATGGTGACCGCGCACACTATTCGAAGCGTACGATAGATTTCGAGTTTGATTTTCCGTTCGGCCGCAAAGAGCTGTACGGCCTCGCTTATCGTGGTGATTTCGACTTGCAGGCGCATTCGGGAGCTTCCGGCGTGCCGCTCAAAATGGTTGATGCGGAAGGGGAAGAGCCCGTCATGCCGCATGTCGTTGAGCCGTCTTTTGGTGTGGACCGCACCGTCCTTGCCGTCCTTGCCTCAGCCTACACGGAAGACGAACTCGGCGGGGAAGTTCGGACGTATCTGAAATTTCCAAAGGTGATTGCCCCGATAAAAGCCGCTGTGTTCCCGCTCTTGAAGAACAAGCCGGAACTTGTGACAAAAGCGCGGGAAGTTTACACAATGCTCAAGAAATTCGTGCCGCAGGTCATGTGGGACGACAACGGCAACATCGGCAAACGCTATCGCAGGCAGGACGAGATAGGTACGCCCTACTGCATCACAATCGATTTCGATACTCTGGGTGAGAAGCCGGAATTGAAAGACACCGTGACCATCCGCAACCGCGATACGGGAGAGCAAGAGCGCGAATCGATACATAACCTGTTATCCCGGATAGTGTAACCGGTGAGGCGTCGCCGCCTTCTTTTTAGGGGCTGCTATGCTACGATTCGCCGTATGGAGAATCGGTCTATCAATATTTCCATTACGTCGGGAACGGTTTTCAAAATAGTCCTCATTCTGGTGGGTGCGTGGCTCATTTTCACACTTCGGCACATCGTCCTCAATATCGTGACCGCCATCGTCATCGCTTCCGCGATAGAGCCCGGAGTTGTTTCGCTTGTGCGCAAGAAGGTGCCGCGCGTTTTGGCGGTGCTCATCATCTACGGCATCCTTTTTAGTGTTTTTTTCGGACTCTTCTATTTCTTCCTCCCGTCCGTCCTCGAAGACCTTGCGTTGTTTCTCGCTGCTTTGCCGGGTTACCTGGAAGCCTTTACGAGGGCGGGAGCTTTCGACACCTACGCGAGTATTTTGGGAGTCCCGGCCCCTTCGGCTATCTCTGCCAGTGACATCACGATGAATATCAGGAGCGCCTTCGATATTACCGGGACTTTCGGGAATGCGTTCAGCGCGTTCACACGGATTTTCGGTGGCGTTTTCTCCTTCGTACTCATTATCATCTTCTCCTTTTATTTCGCGGTGCTTGAGACGGGGGTGGATGATTTTCTCCGCGTTATTTCCCCAAAAAAACATCAAGCGTATGTGCTCGGTCTCTGGAAGCGCTCTCAGCATAAGATTGGTTTGTGGATGCAGGGGCAGCTCATACTCGCCGTTATCATCGGCGTGCTCGTGTATCTCTTGCTCACAATCCTCGGGGTGCCGCACGCACTCGTTCTTGCCGTTATCGCGGCTTGCTTCGAGTTGATACCCGTTTTCGGCCCCATTCTTGCGGCCGTTCCCGCCGTCTTAGTAGCCTTTGTCTCGGGCGGAGTATTCTTCGGAACAATCGTTGCCGGTGTCTACGTGGTGATACAGATGTTTGAAAATCACCTCATCTATCCGCTTGTCGTCACGCGCGTGGTGGGTGTACCTCCGCTTCTCATCATTCTTGCACTTATTATCGGTGGGGAGCTCGCAGGATTTCTCGGCATCTTACTCTCCGTCCCTGCCGCGGCGATGATTCAAGAACTGGTGCGTGACATTGAAATCGGACGTCTGCAGGAGCAGGCGAAGGCCTGAAAATAGTATGGGGAAGCCATTGTATCTGACGACGACGCTGCCATACGTAAATGCGGAACCGCACATCGGCTTCGCGCTCGAGATGGTGCAGGCCGACGTGATAGCGCGGTACCGTACTCTTCTGGGTGATGAAGTGTTTTTCAATACGGGCACCGATGAGCACGGCCTCAAAATCTTCCGCAAGGCAGAGGAGGAAGGGAAAGACACGCAGGCGTATGTGGATGAGTACGCCGCCAAATTCAAAAGCCTGAAGGGGAAACTCAATTTGCATCCGGGGCTGCACTTTATCCGTACGACTGATGCGCATCATAAAGCTGCCGCGCAGGAAATGTGGCGTCGATGTCTTGCGAAGGGCGATATATTCAAGAAAAAATACAAAGGTCTTTACTGCGTGGGGGACGAGGCGTTTATAAAAGAAACGGACCTGGTGGATGGAAAGTGCCCGAACCATTCCACGATGGAACCCATCGAGATAGAAGAAGAAAATTACTTCTTCCGGCTTTCGGCATACCAGGAGAAGCTGCTCGTATACCTTTCACGCGAAGGCGTCATTGTCCCTGAGTGGCGTCGTGAGGAGGCTATCAACTTTGTTCGCCTGGGCCTCGAGGATTTCAGCATCTCGAGAACCAAAGAAAAAATGCCGTGGGGAGTGCCTGTGCCGGATGACGATACGCAGGTCATGTACGTGTGGTTTGATGCGCTTACGAATTACATCTCAACACTTGGCTGGCCGGAGGACGCCGGAGGCAATTTCAAGAAATTCTGGACAGAAGGGGAGACGCTCCAGTTGGCGGGTAAAGATCAGGTGCGTTTCCAGTCCATCATGTGGCAGGGGATGCTCATGTCTGCCGGGCTCGAGGCTACGGACCAGGTCATCTATCATGGTTTCATCACCAGCGACGGCACGAAGATGTCGAAGTCGCTCGGCAACGTCATCGACCCCTTGGCGGTAGCGGGTGAATACGGTATTGATGCGCTCCGGTATTTCTTGGCGCGCCATGTCCGGCCGTTCGAGGATAGTGATTTTACGATGGAAAAGTTCAAAGAGGCCTACAATGCGAATCTTGCCAATGGACTCGGCAACCTCGCGGCGCGCGTTATGCAGCTTGCCGAATCGAATCTCGAAAAGCCAGTCTTTGCGGGAGATGAGACGTTTGTCTTTACCTATTCGCCTCAAATTCGAGAGGCGATGGGTCGCTACGACCTGAATACCGTGATGGATAGTATTTGGGCAGCTGTCTCGGGGATAGATCAGATGATTCAAAAAGACCAGCCGTTTAAGGTGGTGAAAGATGACAAGAAGCGAGGTGCGGAAATGATCACAGCACTCGTTAAACAGCTTGCATGGATAGCAAAAGCAATCGAGCCTTTCATGCCTGATACGAGTATGAAAATACTGCAGGCAGTGATGGAAAATAAAAAACCGGAGAATCTTTTTCCGCGTAAGGACTAATATGGAGCACCTCGATGTTCCTACTCCTGATCGTGAATTCAAGATTCCAAAGTATCTGCAGCCGGAAGTTGCTGTCCAGCAGTTAAGTGCGATTTTTGCAAGATCCCGAGAAAAGCATCAGGCGGCTATAGACACTAATCCCAAGCTAAAAGCTCGGGTCGAACTCTTGGAAGTGGTTCTGCCCGTTATACCACAAGCTGCGCATGAGCTCGGGCGTCTTTTGAGGTCGGCTTTCTTGGGAAGTGAGTTCCAACTTGGCAAAATTAGGGTATATCTTGTAGGAAGTCGAGTGAGGGAGGATGCGAGTTTTAATTTGAAGACTGACTTTGATCTCCTTATAACCGTTGAAGGGCAATTGCCTTGGCAAGGGAATGATACTAATCCAGACGCACTATTGGAACGGAGCAGATTTCTCGGATGGGCAAAGGACAGGCTAAGGTACATGAAAATAAACGAACCTGGTAAGCGGTCTGTTATCAATGAGGAAAACATCAGAAGTTTGCAAGTACATAATACATTTTCCGCGAGAGCGGATTCTCCGGCGATATTGCTTTACGAGGAGTCTGAAACAATCACCTCATGAAATACTTCGATGCACATACGCATGTAAACTTTGTCGCATATACCGATGACCGTGAGGCAACAATTTTGCGGGCGAAAGATGCCGGGGTAGGGATGAATATCGTCGGTACCCAACTGGATACTTCCAAGGCGGCTGTCGCGCTTGCTGAGAAGTACAACCACGTATATGCGACCATAGGGTTACACCCGGTTCACACGACAAAATCCTATCACGACGTGAAAGAGCTGGGCGAGGGCGGGAAAGAATTTACTTCCCGCGGCGAAGTGTTCGATAAGGCGGCGTATACGGAGTTGGGCTCCTCGCCACGAGTCATCGCCGTCGGCGAGTGCGGGTTGGATTACTATCGTAACGATGAGGGGAGCAAAGAAGTTCAGAAGGAGGCATTTATCGAGCAGATTGAACTTGCGAATACGCTCGGAAAGCCTCTGATGTTACATATCCGCCAGGCATACGACGATGCGCTCGAAGTCTTGAAGGCCCATGCCAAGGTAAAGGGCGATGTGCATTTCTTTGCGGGAGACTGGGATACGGCCAAGAAATTTCTCGATTTTGGGTTCACGCTTTCATTTACGGGTGTTGTTACCTTTACCCACGATTATGACGAAGTCATCAAAAACACCCCCCTCGACATGCTGCTGTCCGAGACCGATGCCCCGTATGTCACCCCCGCACCCCATCGCGGGAAGCGCAACGAGCCTGCGTACGTAGAGCTCGTTGTCCGAAAAATCGCAGAAATACGGGGTGAGGACTTTGAGGGGGTACGCGGGCAGATTCTTCTGAATGCGCGTCGGGTATTCGGGATTAGCTAGGATTCTTGCGGCGCCTGGGCCGCTGTGATAGAGTGCCCCAACATATGGCAGATGATGTAGTGCTAGAAATGAACGAAACCGACGCGGCCGATACAGCTGTGCTCCGCATCTACGAAGTCGGCTATCACATCATCCCTGATACAAAAGAAGAGGAATTGGAGAAGGTTGTCGGCGCTCTTCGTGCAGAAATAGAAAAATCGAGCGGCTCGTTCATCGCAGAGGGCGCGCCATCTTTGATGAAACTCGCGTATCCGATTTTCATCCGCGAAGGCGAAAAGAGCGTTGAATACGACCGGGGCTACTTCGGCTGGATAAAATTTGAAGCCCCTATTGCAATCGCGCAGACCATCGAGGCATTTCTCAAGCAAAATAAGAGCTTCTTCCGTTTCATTGTATTCCAGACCGTCCGCGAGGACACGCGCGCCAAGATGAAGGCTCCGCAGCTCCGCGAGGTCAAGCGTACTGATGTTATCAAGCGGGTGCCACGACGTGTTGAGGAGGTCTCAGCCCCTGTTTCCGAAGAAGACCTTGAAAAGGCTCTCCAGGACATCACTACCGAGTAGTGCTAGAATTTCTCTATTCAATATGTATATCAACAAGGCGATGCTTTTCGGCAATTTGACTCGCGATCCCGAGCTCCGGGCGCTCCCATCAGGCATGAACGTCGTCAATTTCTCCATCGCTACCAACCGCACCTACAAAGACCGCGACGGTAAGAAGCAGGAGCAGACGGATTTTCACAACGTCGTTGTCTTCGGCCGTCAGGCGGACATCGTCAATCAGTACCTCAAGAAGGGGAGCTCTGTCTTTGTAGAAGGTCGCATGCAGACACGAAGCTGGGAGAAGGACGGGGAGAAGAAATACCGCACCGAGGTCGTCGCTGATCGTGTGCAGTTCGGTCCCAAGGGTAGCGGAAGCGCCCGTTCGGCTGACGCGGGACAAGGTGGTCAGGGAAACGAACTTCCTCCGGACGACATGTCTTCGGGAGGTGGGGGAGGAGCAGGTATCGATTATCCGAAAGATGATATAAATCCGGATGATATTCCATTTTAGCAGCGCCGCGTAAAAATTGACGGTACGCGGCATAATTTCGCAAAATTATATGAGCAACAACATTCTTACGCAAAATGACATCCAGCACGTCGATTACAAAGACATCGACCTTTTGAAGCAGTTCATCAATCCGCACGGCCGTATTATGGGCCGCACGAAGAGTGGTCTTACGGCAAAGCAGCAGCGCGCAGTAGAGGCTGCGATTAAGCGCGCGCGCTTCATGGGGCTCCTGCCTTTCATTCAGAAATAAACCGCATCTAAGCGGGATATACTATGCGGGATGACACACCTCGTCCGCAAGACACACCCGCGCGCGATACCGATCGCGATTACGCTTGAGGCGTGGGTGTTAGTGGCGGGCACTCTTCTTTCGGTGTGGCTGGCCAAAGGCGATATCATAGGGGCGTTCATTGTGCATGCGGCTGAATTCGAGGAAATCAGCAGCTTTATTGCAGGAATATTCTTCACCTCGGTGCTTACGACAGTCCCTGCAATTGTCGCGCTCGGAGAACTTGGGCAGCACATTGAACCGTGGAAGGTTGCCCTTTTGGGCGGCGCAGGCGCCGTCTGCGGAGACATACTCATTTTCAGGTACCTCCACAGCCCGCTCGCGAATTACATCATCCGTGTTGCGTTCAGTCTGCGATTACGCCGCCTGGGAGCGCGTCTTGAGAAGAGTGCCTTGTGGTGGGTAGTACCGCTTCTCGGGGCAATTGTCATCGCCTCGCCGCTTCCCGACGAAATCGGCCTTCTAATGATGGGGCTTTCGGGGCTCCGGCTTTGGAGCTTCGCACTCCTGATCTACACGATGAATACCATCGGCATCTATATCATCGCGGTGACCGCCCAAGTCCTCGTAAGCTAGACGCGCTCAGCGTACTCTCCCGTTTCAGTGTTGACGCGTATGACGTCGCCCTGATTGATGAACATGGGTACATCGAGAGGCGCACCTGTTTCGAGTGTTACAACCTTGCTGCCGCCTTGGGCCGTGTTTCCGCGAGTGTTTGGTGGCGCTTCGGTGACCTTGAGCTCAATTTTGATAGGGAGTTTAACGCGGAAGAGTTTCTCGTCGAACCACAAGGTTTCGACCTCAGTATTTCCTTTGAGGAATTTTCCGGAACCTCCCATCATTTCTTCGGTGACTGAAAAGCGCTTCGATTTGTCGTTGAGGTCATGGAATATCCACTCGCCGTTGCGTTCGTAAATAAACATCGCAGTTCGCCTCTCTATGTCGGCCTCGGTCAGTTTGTCATTCTGTTGGAACGAGTGCTCGATGGAATTACCTTTAATGATATGACGCATCTTCGTCTGGTTGACCGGACGGCGCTGCTGCTTCTGCATGATGTTATTCCACGTGCAGACATAGGGCTCGCCTTCGATAAGGACGGCGACCCCGGGCTTTACTTCATTGTATGACAACATGTTTCGAGCATTCTACAGGCGACGTGGGGCGAGCGCAATATGCGGATTAATCCGCATATTGCCGAGCCGAGGAGTCTGAAAACTTCGGTTTATTCAATAATATCTATTTGTCCACCCTAGACCCGAACCGATGCAAGAAATCTTCCTTGTCCATGGTTGCAAGAGCGATTTTTTTCTTGTGGTCCTGTTTGCTCACCGTAAAGCCCAGTCTCTGTAATATATCTGGCGAATTATAAACTATCCACGAGTACCCAGAGATTTTTTCAGTGTGGGCGAGCGTTTCATCCGCTTTCAGCCGCTCGGCCAGTAATTTTAATCCCGACAACATGAGCCGGTTCGCCTCTATGGGAGTCTTTGTCAGATTCTCGTGAATGTGAATTCCGACCTCACCGGGAAATTCAGGTTCAAGGCCAAAACTCACCATCTCATTCAGGGGAGTGAACCCCTCCTTTTCGAGTGTGTTTCTACGAATTCGTCCCTCCCATTTCTCGGCAAGCTGCTTTGGTAGTACTTCCGCAACCCTTTTTTTGATGTCGTGCATGCGGCGGGAGCTTTCTTTTCCCATATCACTCTTCGTTCGTGCTCGAACTCTTTGCCAGAACACCGCCATCGCTCAACGCCTTCTTGATGTCTTTCAGAAGTTGGTTCAAAACAGGCTTGTTCTCTTTCAGGAATGTGCGCGCGGCATCGTAGCCTCGGCCGAGTTTTGCTTCGCCTATAGAATACGCGCCGCCCGAAGATTTCGCGACGAACCCGAGTTTTTCTCCAAGTGCGAGTGCCTCGCCTTCTTTTGAAATACCTTCGCCGTAGAGCATGTCGAATTCAGTCTGCCGGAAGGGAGCTGCGACCTTATTCTTCACTATCTTTACGCGGTGTCTGCCGCCCATCGTCTCCTCCCCCTTCTTTATTTGTGCAATGCGGCGGATGTCGATACGCACCGATGTGTAGAATTTGAGTGCCTTGCCGCCGGGGGTTGTCTCCGGATTTCCGAACATGACGCCTATCTGCATACGGATTTGGTTGATGAAGATAATGACGGTCTTGGTCTTCGAGACAATGGCGGTGAGCTTGCGCAGAGCTTGCGACATGAGGCGCGCCTGCTTACCCACGTGCTGTGCTCCCATGTCACCCTCGATTTCGTCTTTTGGTGTAAGCGCGGCGACCGAGTCGATGACGATGACGTCGATTTTTCCGCTTCGTACGAGCGATTCCACTATTTCGAGCGCTTGTTCGCCTGTGTCAGGTTGCGAAATAAGAAGTGAGCTGGTGTCGACACCAAGCTTTTTTGCGTATTCAGGATCTACCGCATGCTCCGCGTCGATGAACGCACACACACCGCCTTTTTTCTGAGCTTCTGCGATGACATGCAATGAGAGTGTTGTTTTGCCGGATGACTCAGGTCCGAATATTTCGATGATGCGCCCGCGCGGCAGGCCGCCGATGCCGAGTGCCCAATCAATGCCGATAGAGCCGGTCGGAATGGCGTTCACATCCACTTTCGGCTGTGCGCCGAGCATCATAATGGACTCGTCACCGAATTTTGTCTTTATCTGGGAGATTGCGCGCTCAATATCCGCGTCGCTTCCGGAGCCGGTCGTCTTAGGAGGAGCTTTTACTTTCTTTGTGAATCCGACCATAGTATATTGTTCAGAGCAGTATATCCTACTGTTGTAGAGGCGCTACTGAGGGTGTGGAAGACGAAACGGGGCTTGTCGTTGTGGCTTGCGGTGAGCTTGCCTGCCCTGAGTCATTCGAATGGGTCGAATCCGAGGAGGGGGTATAGACAATCTCGATAGCTTGCCTCCGTGTACGCCCGTATTTATCGGTCGCGTCGAGGATGATGCGGTTGTACCCGGGCGAGAGCAGGTACGGCTCCTCGAAAGCGCCGTTCTCGGTGACGGGAATACTCTTGCCGTTCATTGAAAGTGAGGAGATGCGGTCAGCGTGCCCCTGTATCGTGACAAAAGACTCACGCGACTCTGTCATTTCTGAGCTTACGGTAATGGAAGGGCCGAACAATAAGCCCCGCGCTTCGTAGTAGGCGTAGCCGAGGACAATGAGAAAAAAAATACCGAGTGCAATATACGTCAATCTGCTATCTCGGTACGGCAACATATGCTATGCGCGGTCTTCCTCTGCCTCGTCAGCGGGTTCAGCCGCCAATTCGTCCGCGTTTCCTTCTCCGATGATGCCGCGCGGCTTTGCACCATCTGCGGCACCAATCACGCCGCGCTCTTCGAGGATATCCATGAGCCGTGCCGCCCGTGCGTAGCCGACACCAAGCTTGCGCTGCAGGTATGATGTGGAGGCTTTACCTGCTTCTATCACAGTGCGCTTCGCTTCAGCGTACAGTTCGTCGTCTTCATCGTCGCTGTCTTCTCCGAATGAGGAGGTAAATATTGGGTCAGGCCCTTGTCCTGCCCGTGAGTCGGTAAGGTCAATTTCACTTGGAAGCGTTCCCTCGCTTGTCTTCAATATGTGTGCGACTACCTTCTTAACCTCATCTTCCGATATGAACGGTGCTTGGATGCGGCGCGGTTTCGACATTTCTCCCGAAAGGAAGAGCATGTCTCCTGCGCCGAGGAGTTTTTCTGCCCCACCTGTATCGAGAATGGTTCGCGAATCAATTTGTGATGATACTTGCATCGCGACGCGCGCAGGGATGTTGGCCTTGATGAGTCCCGTGATGACTTTTACGCTCGGCCGCTGGGTCGAGAGGAGCAAGTGAATTCCCACCGCGCGACTCATCTGTGCCAAGCGTACGATGCCGCTCTCCAGCTCGCGAGGGTATGAAGTCATGATATCGGCCAATTCATCGATGATGAGCACGATGTACGGCATAGCCTCGGGCAGCGGCTTGTCGCTTTCTTTCTTGGCGGCCTTTTCAAGTGCGGGCGCCACGACATTCGTATGATACGAAGCAATGTCGCGGACGGCCTCGCTCTCCAGGATGTTGTACCGGCGTTCCATTTCTTTTGCGAGCCATTTGAGTGCAAGGATGGCCTTCTTTGCGTCGGTAATGACGGGGGTGAGCAAATGGGGGATGGAATTGTAGACAGTTAGTTCGACGCGCTTTGGGTCCACCATGATGAAGCGCAAACGCTCCGGCCCACAGCGATAGAGGAGCGATACGATGAAGTCGTGTATGGCGACGGATTTCCCCGCGCCGGTTGTGCCGGCGACGAGGAGGTGCGGCATGCGAGCGAGGTCTGCGAAATGAGCCGACCCGGTGATAGAGCGGCCGAGCGCTATCAAAAGCGGTTTGTCAGATTGGACATACGCCTCGTCTGAGACAAGCGGTGCCAATCCGAGAGTCGTACGCGCGATATTCGGGACCTCAATGCCGACGAGCGATTTGCCCGGAATCGGCGCCTCAATGCGGACGGGGGATGCGGCGAGTGCGAGCTCGAGATTACTCTGCAGAGCGATGATTTTGGAGAGGCGGACGCCCTCGGCAGGCTTCATCGAGTACCGTGTCACCGTCGGTCCGATAGCAGCTTCATCCATTTCTACTTGAATGCCGAAGTTTTGCAGAGTGCGCTTGATGATGTTCATATTTGCCTTCACGTCACCAACTTCGGGCTTACCCTTATTCTTGGCGAGAATCGATACCGGGGGAGGGACGTAGACACTTCCGAGTGCCGCGATAATAGGGAACCCATCCACAGGAGTATCTCCGCCTTTGAAGAATTTTGTCAGAGAGGTACCGGACTCCTTTGGTGTCTTTTCGAGAGTCTCAGACTCCCCCTCGTTTTCTTCGGGCTCTTCAGGTTGCGGAGTCTCTTCCGGGAGTCCGGTGACCGGCACGTCGATGTTCTCATTTTCTGCATCGTCCGGAGTTTTGGCACGGAAGCGATTTACAATACTTGCCGCGAGGACACCGAGATGGATATCAAACGCAACGATGAGCGACGCGATAATGAAGGCGACGAGAAAGATAACGGTTGCGGTCGTATCGACTCCAGAGACGATGAGGTTCGATATGCTGATGCCGAGGATGCCGCCCTGACCCGCAAATGCGAGATTGATGAGACCAAGCCCCGCGAGTAAAAATACCGTCATCGCGGTGAACTGCACCCATCCGAAATTTCTCTCAAAAGAACGGAAGATAAGTGTGGCGAGGAGTACAAGCGAAAGTGGGAGGAGGAGGTATCCGACGCCCAAGAGCCAGGAGAGCCACTCATAGAGTGTGCCACCGATAGCTCCACCTCCGCCGAGCTGTGCCAGGATGAGGAATCCTGCGACGGCGATACAAAAGATTGCAAAGACACCCCGCACCGCTTCTGTGCTTACGTAGCTGACCACATCCTCGAACCCCTTATCTTTGTCGGTATTTTTTTCTTTACTGCGTTTCCGCTTTGCTTTCATGGAGACATCATATCATCCCTCATTCACCGCTTAGGGCATGTTTGAAAACGTTTAACCGGAGCGAGGGGCGGTCCTCTGTGCGGTCTTCGCAGGCCGCAGGCACGTGAGCGCCGAAGGTGTCGGCGGGAGTACCCGCCGACCAGATGACGTGCTCCAATCTTTCGTGAGTGGGGGATTGCGCATCAATCATGTCCTTTATATACTCACGGACGTCAGGGTGTACTTTACGCATATAGTACATACTAAGGACATATAATGGACGAAAGAAAAGACATACTGAGAGAGACACAGAAATCAAACCCCCTGGTCCGTTTTTTCGATAAGCAGACGATCCGTACGAATCCATTTGGCGGTAACCAATCTGCTGACCGGGCATACCGTCGCGCAGAGCGTCTGGTCGCCGCTCTCTATTTGGTGACGAACCATATTCAGCAGGGCGAACCTATCAAAATTTCTGTGCGTACAGGGGCGCTGCTCATGCTCGAAAATTTTCTCGCTCTCAGAAATGAGATGAGGACCGATTCGCAGAACGTTATTGCATCTCGAGCATCAATCCGGCACCAGATATCTCTTGTGCGGACGCTTTCTGTTGCAGGATTCCTATCGATACAGAACGCAAACATCATGATTGAGGGCTTGGATGACCTCGGTGCTTTTTTGAATGCTTCACAGAATTCACCGTTGTCCGATACGTTTCCATTATCTCAGGAAAGTCTCACGGATATCCGTGAGGGACATGTAAAGGACACGCACATGATAAAGGACAGAGATATTGTAAAGGACATGAATGTGATGTCTGATATCGCGTCACTTAAAAAGGGACTGCATGTCCGAGAGGATGGTATTATCGCCGTGCTTCGTTCCGGGGGAGAGCTCGGCATTCGTGATATTGCCGCGAATCTCCCTGAATACAGTGAGAAGATGATTCAGCGCCACCTGGTTGACTTGATAGAGGCGGGCCGCGTCCAAAAGACGGGGCTTAAGCGCTGGAGTCGCTACTCTGTCGGGAGGTAGCCATTTTGGGGCGTATTCCCTGCCGAGGATAAGGCGTGCCGAGGCTACCATCTATATGATGAATCGACCGTGATGGATTCTGAAAGATTTCCGGATACAAGGCGTCTATATCAATTGACTCCCCCTACGCACTAGGGTATTGTGGTTCGCGATAACGACTGGCTTACAAATGACTCATCCGCCGCGTGGCGAAGGCCTTTTGTAGCTCACAAGTTATCCACAAATGGGGGAGCGCTGCATTTATGTGCTGCGAGGTCCCTAGTATATAATTGTGCAACGATATCTCTTTTGGGATGTCGTGTGTACGCATGAGGGCGGGTGCCTTCTGTGTAGTTCGTTGACATTTGAATAGAGAAAAAACAAAGACTACAAAAGTTTAATTTGTGTAGTCGCTCGCTTCTTTAAAAAAGAAGCGTTCCTGAATTTCTGTTCGTCCGGTTACGGTCGCATGTCTGCAACTCCCATTCATTCCTCGCTGCTAACCTCGTGCATCAAAATGCGCGGGCTAGCAAAGTTTGTGGCCTCAGCTTTACCAAGCCGGTAAGGACGAGCCAAATTATTAGTTGTCTTCAGTTATTAGTCGCAGTTAGATAGTTGGACATTATTTAGCAGAAGGCACACAAACGTACACGACTCCTCGTCGAAAGGGTGGAGTGTGCGGTTCAAATCATTTTCAAAAAATGAGTTGGATGAAAAGTTCAAAACAAACTATGAGTAAAGCATTAGCAACAAAAAACGTTGCGGCAATTCTCTTGGCTGTTGTTATGGTCTTCGGATTCGCGTTTTCTTTTGCCGCTCCGGCAAAGGCGGACACGCTCTCTGATCTCCAAGCACAGATCACGGCATTGCTCGCACAAATCTCAGCATTGCAAGGTGGCTCGTCTTCGGCGAGCTCCGGCGCAGGCTGCTACACCTTCACGCAGAACATCACCGTAGGTACTACTGGTGGTGAAGTGGCGTGGGTGCAGAAATTCCTTAACAGTCACGGAGCAGTAGTGTCAGCAACAGGTGCCGGTTCTCCAGGCAACGAATCGTCTTCCTTCGGTCCTAAGACCAAGGCAGCAGTCGCGAAGTTCCAGTCTGCCAACGGCCTCTCGTCGGTCGGCATCTGGGGTCCAATGACTCGCGCAAAGGCGAACTCGATGTGCGCAGGCACACCGGGCTCAGTCGTACCAGGAACTCCGATAACGGGTAACGGCCTCAAGGTCGCACTCGCTTCGGACAACCCGACGTACGGTGCACTCGTCCAGGGTCAGGCAATCGCCGAGATCGCGAAGTTTACCTTCTCGAACCCGACGGCTGCTCCAATCACGGTCACCAACCTTGCGTTTAAGCGCATCGGCGTGTCGTCTGATTCGACCTTGGCCAACGTCTACCTCTTCCAAGGCAACACACGCATTACTGATTCCGCAGGAGTCAGCAACACTGCCTTCAACTACAACGCCTCGACTGGCCTCTTCACAGTGGCAGCCGGTGGTTCGGTCACGATTTCCGTCCGCTCTGACATCGCAGGTTCGACCAACGGCCAACAGGTCGGCGTCCAGCTCACCAATGTCAGCGCGTCTGGTCTTCTCGACTCGTCTGTCGTCCTCCCAATCACGGGCTCAGCGCTCTTGATTTCTTCGGCGACTCTCGCGACGGTTGACTTCGGTGCAACGACACTTCCTTCTACCAACACCAATCTCACGCCTGCTAGCGACGTCGTTCTCTGGCAGAACACGGCGACGATTGGCACACGCGCGGTCAATTTGAACTCGTTCCAGCTTCGTAACCTCGGTTCTACCGCGGTCACCGACATCAGGAACCTTCGCCTCTACGTAGACGGTGTTCAAGTCGGAAGTGCGGTAGCAAACCTCTCGGCAGGCGAAACGTCTGTCGCATGGGATCTCTCAGCAACACCGAAGCGTCTCGAAACGGGTGGTCGTGTCATCAAGATCGTCGCCGACGTCGTCGGTGGTTCAAGCTTGACGGTTCAATTGTCGCTTCGTCGCGCAGCAGATGCTCGCTTCATCGACACAGAGCTCAACCAGCCGATTCTCTCGACAGCAAACGGAAGCGCCTTCTCTGCTCGAACATCAGGCGTCCAGACAATCGGCGCTGCTGCAGTTACGCTCGTGAAAGCGAACAACTCGCCTACATCAAACGTCACTCTCGGTGGCTCCAACGTCAAGTTCGCGAGCTTTGAAGTCCGCGCTTCTGGCGAGGATGTCAAAGTCGAGTCCCTCAACGTGATGGCAACCGCATCTGCGGGCACACGCGGTCTCGACAATGGTAAAGTATTCGTCGATGGCGTACAGGTTGGTTCTACCAAGGACCTGACCGACGCTACCGATGTAAACTTCACGTTCGGTTCTTCCTTCATCGCGAAGGCGGGAGCAGTACACATCGTTGACATCTATGCAGACGCAAAGTCAACGTCTGGTGCTGCCTACACCACTGGCGACACAGTTGTTGTTCGGCTCTCGACGGGCGCTTCCAATGCGTTTGGCCAGATCTCGCTCACGGCTGTGAACGTGCCGAGCGCGAACGTTTCGGGTAACACCCTTACTGTTTCGTCAGCCACATTGACGGCGACGAAATTCTCGGGCTACGGCAACCAAACGATAATCCCGGGTACGAGCAACGCTCGTCTCGGCGCATTCACCCTCTCGTCGGGCTCGACGGAAGGTACAAATGTGAACACGATTCTCGTGAACCTCTCGTCTGATGAAGCGGCATCCATCACGGACCTCCGCCTCGTCGACACTGCAACGGGCGCGCAGATTGGTACAGCAAAAGCTGCACCTTCAACTGCCAACTCGTTCTCAGTCAACATCAACATCGCCACCTCTTCGACCAAGACGATTGACGTCGTCGGTACTATCAAGTCCGGTTCCAACATTGGTTCATGGGCAGCTGACCTCGACACAACGTCAGGTGGTACAGGATTGGACACGGGCAACTCTGTTACAATCGGAAGCACCGTTACTCTCCAGACCATCACCGTCGGTACGGGCTCGCTCACACAGTCGACGGGAACATCACCTGACAATGTCAATGTCGTTGCAGGCTCAAACAACGTCAAAGTTGGTTCCTTCAACTTCACAGCAATCAACTCGGCCTTCACGGTTCAAGAGCTTGCGGTCACCATTCCGGCAAACGCAGCGACATCTGTCTCGTCCGTCATTCTCAAGTGGCCGGGCAATACAGATGGCGTCTCGCAGGCGCTCGCACTCTCTTCTGGAACGCAGGCAAACTCGACAGCGACATTCACCGGTCTCACATTCGGTATTCCGATGAACGAGACGAAGACAGTTGATGTCTACGTCAACGTTCCAACGATTGCAAACGGTGCGACATCGGGTGCAGCAATCACTGCATCACTCAGCTGGATTACTGGCTTCAAAGCAGTGGATAGCTCAGGCACAGCATCGACAACGATGGCTTCCTTCGCAAACCTCAGCTCGGCAAGCGTAAGCGGCAAAGGTACTATGTACGTCCGCAAGTCCAAGCCGGTACTCGGAGCAGTCGCTCTTGATTCGACGACGCTCTCCGCAGGATCCGATCAGGTCATCGGACGCTTCTCGGTCGCAGCTGACTCTGCAGGCAAAATCGACTGGGGCTCTGTCGTCATCACCCTCAACAAGACAGCAGCTGTAACTACCGGCGCTACGACTACTCTTGCAATATGGAGTGGCGCGAATCAGATCGCTGGTTCGATGGCGACGACATCCGGCTCTCTCTTGGGAGGTCTCGACGCCTGTTTAAACCAGACGACATGTCTGATCCACTTCCGCCCAACGACAGTTGAGACGGTTGAGGCAGGAACCACGAGGACATACGAACTTCGTGGAACTGTTGGTGGTCTTGCAGCAGGTAGCAACATCAGCGCATCCATCGCTAATCCGCAGACAACTGCCTCTTCAACGGCAATCTTCGGCGCAGCCGCTGGTACGCAAGGTGTAAGCACCGCGGCGTCCTTCGCTTGGTCTGACTGGTCCGACCTCTCCGATCACTCTTCGAGTGCAACGGGAGCTTCGACAGCTGACTGGACGGGTGACTTCCTCGTAAAGGCGCTTCCTCTCACGGTCGGCAACAGATCAGTTGCCTTCTAACGAGTAAGTCGTTTGACAAGCAACTCTCGTTGCTAGTCCTCTGGCCGGAAGAGAACGATCCGGCAAAGCAGAAACCACCCCGAAAGGGGTGGTTTTTGTTTTGCAACATTTTGGGGGTTTACCCCGTGAGATAAGAAATCAAGCCTAAAACGTTCACTCGACTGGTGGTATCTCATGGGGTACACTCTTCCGTATATGAAGAAAGAATACGCAATGTACGCAGCGATGGCTTTAGTCTTTGCCGCCCTTGTGGTTGGCATATGGTGGACACAAAAAAGCAAAACATCTGATGCCCCGACAGAGACAGTTGCGACATCTACGGATTCGACAAGCTCACCGCAGGCCGCGACATCTTCGGCTTCAACGCCGACATCACCATCGCTTGTTGTCGCACAAAAGCCGACACCGTCTCCGGCGGCAAAACCGGCATTTTCTCTCGTGCCGGGAGACGAACCAATCTCTTGGTATTTTGTGGGTACGTACAATGATGGGGGAGAGTTCGAAGCTCGTGCGACTTCTGAAATACAGCGCATGAAAGGATTGCTCAATTCAGGCACATTCACCAACTACGAACTCTATGTGAGCATCGCAAATCAATACGAACTTTTGGGTGACGGGAAGCAAGAATACACATACCTCAACTACGCACTCGCGATTGATTCTACGAAGACCGGGCTCGCATGGCACAACATGGGCAAATTATTGGAGAAGCTCGGCGCTTACAAAAGCGCGCGCGTAGCTTATGACCGCATGATTCAAGTGCAATCAACAACGCAATACCTACGAGCCCGTCTTGAATTCCTCCAAGCGCACATGCCCGAAGACACAGATGCCATCAAGAAAGCAGAAGCCGACTTGAGCGCCTCCACGTGGTAGTGAGAGGTCGGAGACATATGAAGCAATATATTGCTCAATCTTTCCGTTGGCTCCTCTTAGCCCCGGCACTCATACCCCTGATATACATCGACGGGCTTTTGTATCCGTTCGTGGCACCGAAGACGCTGCTTTTCCGTGCGCTCGGCATTATTGTACTTGCCGCGTTTTGTTACCTCGCATTTTCGGGGCGGGAGTTTTATTGGAGCAGATTGCGCCAAAGACTCGCGTGGATTCCTGCCGCGCTGCTCGCCGTTGCATATGCGGCATCGCTTCTCGGCAACGATTTCTATCACAGCTTTTGGTCCGTCTATGACCGTGGTGACGGTTTACTCACGTTGACGACAGCAGTCGTCTTTTTCTACCTCACACTACTCTCTGTCGACCGCCAATTCTTGCCGCGGCTGTTCAAGGCCGTTGCATGGGTTGCAACTGCCGTATCCGCATACGTGATACTTCAATGGCTCGCGGATGTTTCGGGAATTAATTTCGCATTGATAGAAGAGGCTCGCGGTCGTGTCGGCGGCACACTCGGCAACGCTGCATTTTTGGCGGGATATCTCGGAATGGCCGTGTGGGGCACACTTCTAATCGCGAGCGAGTCGCGGGGATTTTGGAAAAAGGCATATTACAGCGGAGCAGCGCTTCAATTCATCGCCATCGTGCTTGCAGCTACGCGCGGTACCTTACTCGCGCTTCTTGCGGTCGGCTTTCTCTCTCTCCTCTACCTCGCGTGGAAAGGGGAGGGAAGAATGAAGGCGGGCTCTCGAGTTGGTCTCGCGGGACTTCTCGTTTTTTCGGGCTTGTTTTTCTCATTCCGTGCACAATTGGCCAGCTTCTCGTTTGAGCCGGTGCGCCGCGTCGCTTCCATATCACTCGCAGATGCTACGGTCTCAAGCCGTCTTTTCATCTGGCAGCACGTGTTTGCCGAGGCGCTGAAGAGTCCGCTTACGGGCTACGGTGCAGAGCAGATTGAAATGATATTCGACAGAGTGTACGACCCCGGCGCCATTCTCGAGCAGTGGTTTGACCGTACGCACAATGCATTTCTCGACTACTTCGTGCAGTTCGGGATATCGGGAACGATTCTCTATGCCTCGCTGATTGCGGCGCTGGGCTATGTCGGTATTCGCCTATTCCACCGCAAGGAGCGATACGGAGTCTATCTATTGCTGCTTGCGGGCACATACGCGATACAAAATTTCTTCGTCTTCGACACCGCGATGACGCTGTGGCTCTTGCTCGCGACGCTGTCCGCTGCGCTTGCGTACGCAAGCGCCCAAGATGGTCTACATAAAGAGGCTCCATCCGCACTACGCCTACGGACACCCCAGATACTCTCGTACGGCATCGCCACTGTGATACTCATCCTCTTGTATCCCGTAGCCATTCAACCGCTGCGCGCAAACATACTTCTGGCGGATGGATACACCTATCATGTGACCGATGTCACTCGTGCAATTTCCTCATTTCAGAAGGGTCTTTCTCTCCACACCTACGCCGATATCGAATACGGATACCAAGCATATTCAATGTATACGGATCATCAGCAGACTATGCTTGCGGGGCAAGAGCGTGTTGATGCGTATCGCTATGCGCTAGAAACTCTCACAGCAAATTTTGAGCGTTACCCATACGATGCGCGCACCGCGACGTACCTCGCGCACGTACTCGATTCAGCACCTGATGGCGTGCCTGTCGACGAAGCGTTCTTACGTTCGGTTCTCGCACGCGCCGTCGAGCTCTCTCCGAAGCGCGCGCAAGCAAATTATATTTTGGCAAATATCGCGCTGAAAAAAGGAGACCAAGCGACGCAGGCTGCTGAAAGGAATCAGTACTATCGTGAAGCAATAGGTATGTTGGAAGAATATGCGAGAAGGGTCCCGAATCTCGCCGAGCCCCGTTTCATTCTCGCGTCGCTCTACATGGTACTAGGGGATAGCGCATCAGCGAAGCATTGGGCGGATGAGGGACTTCCGTTTTATAGAGGCGGCACCAATGTCGCACGCAAAGCCCTCCGCTACTACATTGCTGTCGAAGACTGGCAGAACGTAAGGCGCTTCCTCGCGGACATCGTCGCAGATAATCCGACAGATTACCCATCTCTCTACGACCTCGCCAAGGCGGAATTGCTCACAGGCAACCGCGCAAGAGCGCTCCAGATGGTCCAAGAATTAAGGCTCAAATCTCCCGGTCTCGTCGAAACCGATCCCGTCTTCCTCCAATCCCTCGGCTCCTAACAACCCTCTTCTTCTGGGATTTCCGGATTCCCTGAAATCGCGTGACCCCCCAAAAAATACATAATAAGCATGCGGTCGCATGCTTATTATGTAAGTTCAAAATGCTTCTTAAGCGGCAGATCTCTCTCAATCTTATCGACAATCATATAGAGCACCTCCTTCCCGAGTCGGTAGTCGGTTTTCAGCAAGAGAATCAATTCTTCGCAGTCGTACGGGTATACCCAAACGCTATTCTGAAGCTTCTGGAAACCTACATGTATCAATGTATATCTCAAGAGGTTCCGTTGCTTCTTTTTTTTCTCCGAAATATCGAAGATAACCACGCGCCATTTTTTATCCCAGAGCCAAGGTTGCACAGGGCGCAGTGCAGTCGTATGGATGTATCGTTCTCCCTTGGCTGTGAGACGTATACCGTCCGGTCCGACATGGAGGAGATCTTTTTCTTGAAGTCTACGGACTGCCGACTTTAATTTCTCTTGGTTGCGTCGGGGTACCTTACCGAGTAGGGAAAGCATATTGGGGGCCATTGCAGTGAGCGTAATTATCCCGGCAATCTGAACGGTCGCCAAAATAGCCTTCCGGAGTCGAGTCATCCGTATTTCCTGTTTGAGTTCTGCTTCAAGTCCCATACATAATAAACGTGCGGTCGCACGCTTATTATGTATGTCAAATTTGGCGGAAAGTCTGGGGGTGGGGATAAGTTTTCATGAAGAGGTTAGGGTTGTGGGATAATTTTTTGTATATGCAGAAAATTTACAGGAAATGGTGGTTTTGGATGGGAATCGTGATTGTACTTGTACCGGCCGCTTTGTACTTGCCCTGGTATATTCCATGGAAAGTCGAGCAATGGGGTATAGAGCGTCTGCGCGGAGAAGAACAGGCAATCTGGGAAGAATATGAAGCCGAGAATGAGGCTCTCGCCGATGCGTACAGAAATGACGTGTACGGCGGTTCTACTCCGGAAAAGACACTCGATCTTTTTATCGAGGCTCTGGAGGCGAAGAATTACGAACTTGCGAGTAAGTATTTCATTGTTGAGAAGCGAGAGGAGGCACTCGAAGAGAACACTCTGGGAGAGGGTGGAGGCGCTAATCAGTATATTATTGACGCATATAGGAAAGGGAAAAGAGGGTCGATATCTCATGTCGATGCGAGCAAATTTACAATTGAAATGTACCCGCAGGGAGAACGCGTTCCTTTCTCCGTTCGATTCCTACTAAATCCATTTACTCAAAAATGGAAAATCGTCGAGCTCTAATCGCTACTTGCGTAGCGGTGATAGTTGGGGCACCTAATGTCTGTTTCGCATATCCTGTACCAGCACACGAAGGTCTTACTCACACATTAGTTCAAAAGTATGAAAAGCTACGCGGCGACGTATTCACTTCAGAGCAGGAGACCGCGATTGTCCGGGGAAGCAACGAAGAGGATGATAGCTTTCGCTTCAAATATCACTTCTACGATCCAATAAACAACAGGGGGCTATGGGGTCGCCTCAGGTCTTCCAAGGAGTGGGTCAACGATCAGACGGCTCAGGGAGGCTCACTCAATTCTTGGCAGTCATATTTCGCGCGCCCCGACGACTATACGTGGGACCGTGCAGTATTTGATTATGCGTATGGCGATACTGTCCGGGCTGCTGAGGCTCTGGGCCACGTGCTCCACCTCATCGAGGATGCATCCGTGCCGGCACACGTGAGGAATGATGCACATGGTAATCTCTTGGGGGTTGGAGACCCTGACACATATGAGAAATATTCGGGTATTTTTACTAAGGGGGACGTAATCATTACAGGCAAAGTTGTCCCCAAGACATTTTCTACTGCCGCGGAAGCATTTGATGTTACGGCGAGATTTACTAATGAAAATTTTGTGAGTGACGATACTCTGTTTGCAGGCTATGTCCAGCCTGACAAGGACTCCGCAATCGTGAAAAACTCTTACGCATATCATCCGACACGCGGATATAGGCTCGCTTTTCTTCAAGAGGCACGAAATAGAAAAGACGGAAGAATAGTAATCGAATACGAATACTTGATGGATGACCCAACAAACTCCGTTTCGTCCGACTACTGGAACGTCCTGTCTCGACATGCGGTTGAGTCTGGTATCGGGGTCATCGACCTCTTCTTTCGTGAAGTAGAAAAAGAGAAACAGACTGGAGTACTTAAAGAGAAGGATTTGAGCCCGCTCAAGCAGCGTAATAAGGAAATCTCGTCGGGATTCTCACTTGTAAAGGCAATATATGGTTCGAGTTTGGAGCAAAGTGATGTAGAGGATTTGTTGAATCGTAACGCGGGGCAAGCCGGTGCCGCCGCGCTTGCCACTTCCAACAATCCGCCACCACAGCAGAATACGGTATCAAATAAAGATCCTGCGCCGCAGGTGAAACAGAATAATAAGCAACAAAAGCAAAGTGCGCCAAAAGTATTAGGAGCTTCGATATCTCCTTCAGAGGAAACGACGAGGCAAGATTCGTCTGTGCCCTCGATTCCGGCTGAACCGCAAACAAGCGCCCCTTCATCTTCGGCAAGTAGTTCAGGAGGTTCGGGTGGCAGGAGTCCCACGCAAACTACAGACACCCCTTCATCATCGACACTTTCCCTCTCGATACTTTCGCCGGAGGAAAACAGGCTCTTTGCAACGACGAGCGTTACCTTTACGGGCACCACGTCCGCCTCCTCAGTAGTTTCGGCGGCATATGGCTCCATATTCGCGACAACGACAACTGATAGCGGCGGAAATTGGGCACTTAATTTTTTGCTTTCTTCGGGCACAACGACGGTTTCTTTCTCGGCGGCAACCTCTACCGAGACGAGCGCTACATCGACACGCACCGCCGTTGTTGACGTTACTCCGCCCGGCGCACCTGATGTGTCCATCAGCGAATGTTCGGGATCGTTCATTACCACAAACTGCACTATCGCGACGACCACCGTAGCCGTTGTATGGGGCAGCGTCTCCGGCGCCACATATTATGAAGTGGTAAAGAACGGCGTAACCTTGGCGACAACGACCGCAACCTCAACGGCAAGTAATATCAATAATGCGGCGACGACCACCTTTTCCGTAGTCGCATATAAATCAAATGGCATGGCGGCGACATCAACGGAAAAGGCCGTGTTCGTCACAACACAACCGCTTCTCATCAATGAGATAGCGTGGGCGGGCACGAATGCATCTACCGAAGACGAGGCGATTGAGTTGAGAAATATGACGAATTCGATTCTCGACCTCTCGCACTTTGTCCTCACAACTCCCGATGGGGGTCGTGTCATCCAACTCTCCGGAACCGCAGCTGCCGCGGGAGACAACTCCGGGCACGACTTTTTCGTAGTTGAGCGGAATGCTGAGGCGACAACAGCAGGTTCGCCGAATGCTGTTACCGTGAATTTTACGCAGCTCTCGGACGGAGGAGAGCAGCTTCTATTGCAGTGGGGAAATGGTATCGCAACGACGACAATCGATACCACACCTCCTGTCGCAGTGTGTAGCGGCTGGTGCGCAGGAGCTACTCTGGGTTCCGCCGGATACTCAGTGCAGTCGGGTACAACTACCGCGCAATTCACAATGGAGCGGAAGGACAATTCGCTCGACGGTTCGCTTGCGGCAAGCTGGCATACGGCCGATGGGTATACCCTAGGCGCTTTTGACCGTATCTCAAGTGTTATCTATGGAACACTGGGGGCAAACAATTCAAATGGAAATCCGAGTGCGGGATGGTTCTGCAGCCCGGATACGGTCTCAATCTCAAATGGCGCACAGTACACGCCCACGTCTTCAAGTTGCACATACCTCATGCGCGCTATCAGCACGCAGGCAAATAGATATGGAGATTTGTACCGGGGCGATGTCGCTAGTTCGACTATCGTGAACGGACATTTCCTCGGGCGTGCATACATGAGTGCGAACCAATCGGATTCGATATCAAACCCGCAGGTAGGCGAGCACTTCTTCATCGCAATCTACGAGGCGCGTGTCGGCTCTTCGTTCGATAGTTATCCAACTGACGATAATACTCGATTCAGAAATTATTTCACTACCGGCGCCGGTACGCCGCCGCACAGCAACTACTTTATGATTCCGTGGGTATACGGACCTTAAAATCAACATACATAATAAAAATGCGACCGCATTCTTATTATGTATGTGCCTTAATTCGGAAAGTCGAGCAGGTTGGAAGAAGGGGCTATGGGGTGTAAGTGCGGGGGCGGCGGACTTTTCTCGCCGCCCAGTAGAGCGCGAAGAGAAATGCGATGCCGATGACGGGATAGAAAATATATAATGAGCGCATTGAGAAGAGCGCTGCTGCTAGCGCTGTTTGGCTGATGTTGTGTAAGGTCGTACCAGATGACTTTGCGGTAGTGCTTGCGAATCCTGTGGTGTTGGACGAATCGTTTGGATTAGCATTCTTTGCCTCCACTTTTGTTTTAAGGTATGCGATGCCTGAGTTTCTCAAAGCCTCGGTTTGTGTGAATACCGCCTGCACCCCTTTTTGCACAAAAGGCGCGGAAGATGATGCGAGTTGTCCAGCGACGGCGGTGACCTGCTCTACATTTTTCTGTAGTGCCGATGGGGGAGGTGGAGGGGGTGGCTCCGCGACAGTCACTCGAATTGCGCTTGTCTGCTGCGGGAGCGTCGATGCGGTGCCGCTTGCCGTGGTGAATCTTGCACTGAAAGAATGCGTGCCGGAGACCGCGGTCCATTTTGCCGAGACCGCATCGCTCGATTGTGCCGCGAGCGAGACGTCTTGCGACGTCAATTTTGCATCATCGACGAAGAAGGTCAGCGTGCCGCCAACCGCCGTCTCGGTGCCGTTGTAGAGGACGGTAGAGAGTGAGATTTCTTCCCCCGCCACTGGTTTGGTAACGGATAGCCATAAGGGCTTATTGGGGAACCCCGCTTGCGCACTCGCGAAGAGGGGAAGCGCGCACACGAGCCCTGCGATTGCAAACACTCTATGCATGGATACCTACAGTATAGGGCAAAATTCGTATACAATTACCCAATGTCCCCGTCTCCACTCAGTGGGTTCACACGCTTCCTTTTTGGATTCACTTTGCTTATTTCAATAAGTTTTGGCGTGACTTATGCGGTACAAAAATACACCTCTGGACAGGATGCCGAGAAGCAGCAAGCGGCTGCCGCTGCTACGATGCTTGAGTATAAAAAATAGCGGCGCCGGGCTGGGGCCCGACGCCGGAATCAAGTGAACGCAACAAAGCTCAGGTTGACGCGTAGCTTTAAATCTGTACTATGCACCGCACAAGGCCAGAGAAAGCGGGTGGCGAAAGCCTTCAAGTCATAAGACGCCTGCCGAGGTCGAAACTCCAAAGGGGAAACCCTGGGGCCTTGGTTTAGAGGCATTTTGTCCAATTGATATATGGCAAAAACAAAAGCAGAAAAAGGCGTCATCATCGATAAGCTCGAGGATGCCTTTAAGACAGGAGCATCGTCGGTATTCGTGCATTTCTCAAAAGTCACTGTAGCGGAGGAGTCGGCAATGCGCCGGGCACTTCGTGCTGATGGCGTATTGTACTTTGTCGCGAAGAAGACGCTCATGCGCCGCGCACTCCAAAAGCTCGGACATGCGGATGAGACATTGCCGCTCGAAGGGGAGGTAGCTGTCGCCTACGGCGGCGGGGAAGACTCCACCATCGCAGCACGCCTCGTACACGAATTCGGGAAGAAGTTTGCCGACAAGCTCTCTATCATCGGAGGTATCTTCGAGGGAAAGCTTGTGGACGGAGTAAAGATGCAGGAAATCGCGGCAATTCCGCCGATGGCGACATTGCGTGCGATGTTCGCGCAGCTTCTCAATTCACCGCGTGCGAGATTCGCCGTGGTATTGGGTCAGGTTGCAGAAAAGAAATAGTAATAATCATTAATTAACATATGACACAAGAACAAATCATTGAAGCAGTCGAAAAAATGACGGTGTTGGAATTGAACACGTTGGTCAAGACCATCGAAGAGAAGTGGGGAGTCTCCGCAACGGCAGTCGCTGCCGCAGGTCCTGCAGCCGGTGGTGCAGCAGCTGAAGAAAAGTCTGAATTCAACGTCGAGCTCACCTCGTTTGGTGAACAGAAAATCGCAGTCATCAAGATTGTGAAAGAAGTCCTCGCCCTCGGTCTCTCGGAAGCTAAGACCATGGTAGAAAGCGCACCGGTACTTATGAAGGCCGATGTGAAGAAGGAAGACGCGGAAGCATGGAAGAAGAAGATTGAGGACGTGGGAGGTAAGGTGACCTTGAAATAATCCAACTTCTAATTTCTTGAGTGATGCCGTATAAAAGCGGCCTTACAAGAGGTGTCGCATGCAGTCGCATGCGACCGGGAGGAAATATTACGCCCAAGAAAACAACGACTGTATGGTCGTTGTTTTCTTTTGTACGCACGATACTATGCGCTCGTGAAGACGCTCTATCTCGGACTGGGGTCGAATGTGGGCGACAGGGGAGCGAATCTCAAGCGGGCGGTCGCTCTGCTCGCACCCGAAATCCTGGTCACAGAAATCTCGCCTGTGTATGAAACCAAGCCCATGTATACTATCGACCAGTCGAACTTTTTAAATGGAGTCTGCGAAGCCACGACAGAATTATCGGCATGGCAGGTTTTCGAGAAGATCAAAATGATAGAAAAAAAGATGGGAGAGCACGAGCATAATGCACCGCGCGTTATCGACCTCGATCTTTTGCTCTATGGGGATGAAATCATTGATTCGCCGGAATTGACCATTCCACATGCAGGCCTCCGAGAACGGGATTTCGTATTGAAACCACTCTGTGACATTACATCAGAGCTTCGAGAACCGATATCAGGAAAAACGATGTGCGAGCTTTGGGAGGCACTCCCGCAGGAGAGTCGCTCTATCGTCGGCCTCGCTCACGACGTACGGTAATGCCCGGTACGCCATTCTTCCACATCGTCGTTTTCCGAATACTGAATTCAACCGTCCTTACACGTCCATCTTTAAGAATCGCCGAGCACGTCTTTTCGGCAAGCGTTTCGAGTAGTTTGCAGCTTTTGCCCTCGATTACCGTGCGGATAAGTTCGCGCGTCTCTCCATAATCGATAGTGTCGGCAAGGCGGTCGCTCGCACCAGCTTTACGTGTTTTGAAGCCGAGGCGGACTGAGATAACGAATTCTTGCTTGGTACGGCGTTCTTTTTCTTCCACGCCATGTTTGCCAAAAAATGACACACGGTCAATGTGAATTTCATCCATGGGAGCATACTAGCAGAGCCTCTCCAAAGCCCGAAGAAAAGGCATCTTGTGTTAAAATCTCTCTTCTATGCGGCCCGTAGCTCCCAAGATAGTCGGTATTGTAAACATTACCGCTGATTCGTTTTCCGATGGGGGGATCTGCCTTGAGCCCGGTGCCGCCCTAGCGCATGCCAAAAAACTCCTCGCTGATGGCGCGGATAGCATCGAGCTTGGCGCGGCTTCCAGCAATCCATACTCGGAACACGTACCCCCCGAGGTCGAGATTGAACGCCTTGCCCCTGTGCTTGCCGAGCTTCAGAATCTTGAGTGCCACATCTCGATTGATACCACCAAAAAAGAAGTCCAACGCTTTGCGCTGGAGCAGAGAGTGGATTTCCTCAACGACATCCGGGGATTTCCCGATGAGGATTTCTACGGAGAGCTGCGAGATTCCACTACCAAACTCGTCGTGATGCATTTCATCTCAGGCCTCGATAAAGCCGTGCGAGTATCAAAAACTCCGGGAGAAGTTTTCGACTCGGTCCGAGTATTTTTTGACGAACGGCTGAAGAAATTGTCGGACCACGGTATTCCAAGGGAGCGCATTATCATTGACCCTGGCATGGGATTTTTTCTTGCAAGCAATCCGGAGCCTTCGCTTGCCGTACTCGCCCACATCGCTGATTTCAAGCGGTACTATGAGCTTCCGGTCATGGTCTCGGTTTCTCGCAAATCGTTCCTCCGCAATTTCGCACAGTCGCATGACTGCGACATACAAAGCCGGACTCTCTCGGCCGAATTATTTGCGGCCGCGCACGGAGCCGACTACATCCGCACGCACGACGTGCGCTCTCTTCATCAGGCTTTGGCTACACAAAAAGCTATAGAGGAGGTCGGAGCGACTGAAATGCCCCCGTGGCGTCGCATTTGACTCCCACCACAGTCCGAGGATAATGAACCCCTATGACCGATGACTTCTTGGGAAAATTGATGGGCAGCACATCCCGAGCAAAGGTACTTCGCGTCTTCTTCCTCGACCAGTCGTGCGTCTTTTCCGCTCCGCTTGCCGCGAAGCGCGCCGGCATGTCTTCACGTACGGTTCTTAAAGAAATTGCCGTGCTCGAAAAGTGGGGGATAGTAAAGCCGGCCAAGTTTGCAATCATACTCGCCAACGGGACAGAGCGTGCTGTCGGAGGAAAACAAAAGGAAGTTGCATGGACCGTCAACCCGGCCTTCAAGTATTCCTTGGCACTTTCGAAATTTGTGCATGAAGTTTCTCCCGTGCAGTACAAAAGTATTCTCTCCGGTCTCAAAGGTTCGGGGCGCCTTGTGACAGTCATACTTTCGGGTTCATTTGTGGGAGATGCATCGCGCCCGGCCGACCTCGTCGTCGCTGCCGATGGCCTGAATGAGGCGCGCTTGGAAACGGCAGTGCGTGCGCTCGAGCGGCAATTCGGACGTGAAATACGGTACGCGGCTTTTTCGGGTTCAGAATTCCGCTACCGTATGACCGTTCAGGACAGACTAATCCGGGATACTTTGGATTTTCCGCACCTCGTGTTGCTCGATAAAACAAGGCTTTTGTAGGTAAAATTACAGAAAAAGCCCGAAAATCGGGCTTTTTCTGTAATCCACACGGTCTTCATGAGAACCCTTCCCGAAAAGGCGTGGGTGCTATCATTACAGCTGTACAGGGGTCGAACATCCTTTATAAACATTATCCATAATTCGTTCATTATTTATGATAGTTACCCAATCGGCGGATGTGGTACAGAGCTCATTTACGGGTCTCTGGTACACCGTCGCCCAGTATTTACCTGCGATTCTCGCGGCAGTCATTGTTTTCGTAATCGGTTGGATAGTCGGGGTCATTCTCTACCGCATTGTGGTCGAGGTGGTCAAAGTGCTTCGAATTGACGATGCACTTAAAGCCGCCGGCCTCAACGAAGCTGCCAAAGAGGCGGGCTTCACGCTCGACATCGGGCGGTTCCTCGGCACTTTGGTCATGTGGTTCATGGTCTTGGTGTTCCTCGTCGCTTCGCTGGACATCCTCGGCCTTAACAGCGTCACCATCTTCTTGCAGCAAGTCGTATTGCTCTACTTGCCGCAGGTCATTGTGGCAGTCCTCATCATCATTCTCGGTGCGATTGTCGCTGAGGTTGTGAGGGGGTTGGTGAGCGGTTCTGCACGCGCCGCAGGAGCACACGCCGCAAATCTTGCTGGGGCTGTCGCCAAGTGGGCGATATGGATTTTCGCCATCATGGCGGCACTCGACCAGCTTCAGGTTGCGAGCGCGCTCGTCCAGACGCTCTTCACCGGATTTGTGGTCGCACTCTCTCTCGCCTTCGGTCTTGCTTTCGGCTTGGGAGGTAAAGAGGCTGCTTCACGCACAATAGAACGCATCCGTTCTGAAATCGCGCATCATCGGGATTAGCTTGTAAGTACAACCGCCCGCAGAAAGGCCGGACGACGTCGAGACTTTCGCACAAAATCTCCGTCGCCCAACCTCTCTGCGGGCGGTTTCGCGTTTGCTACAATACGTATATATGCAAGCAGTCATTCTGGCGGCCGGTCACGGCACACGGATGGAGGAATTGACGCAGGCAATACCAAAGCCGATGCTCGACGTCGCGGGCAAACCCCTACTCGAATATAAATTCGAAGCACTTCCGGGTGACATTGATGAGGTCGTCATCGTTGTCGGATATCTGGCGCATGTGATCAAAGGCCATTTCGGCAGTCGATATAATGACAAGCGCATTGTGTATGTTGAACAAAAAGAAATGAACGGTACCGCCGGCGCGCTCTGGTCTGCACAGTCCGTCCTGCACGACCGTTTCTTGGTCATGATGGGTGACGATATTTATACGCAAGAAGATGTAAGCGCATGTATCGCAGACGGGGATGTGTGGCGTCTCCTCGTCCAAGAAACTCCTGAGCTGCATCGCGCCGGGAGTATTCAGTTGGATGAAAACGTTCTCATTGCCGATATTATCGAAGGCGATAAGAGCAGGGAAAAAGGACTTGCGAGTACCAATATGTACCTTCTCGATACACGGATTTTTTCATGCCCGCTTGTGCCCAAGCAGCCCGATAGCCTAGAATTTGGCCTTCCCCAGACCGTCGTGCAGGGGGCAAAGAAACTTGGAATCCGGTTCGAGCCCGTTTTTACAGACAAATGGATACAAATAACTTCTCCCAAGGACCTGGTAAAAGCGGTCGAAATCCTCCAAAAAGCCAAGAAATAAAGACTGAAAAACGGCTCAGACTACAAGCGGGCGTTTTTGGGTACTAACCCACAGGTTATCCCCGAAGGGAGGGGAAGCCTCAAATTTGACATGCCATGGCTGCTCGCATATACTCTTTCGACGTATATGTTATCGCTTAAAAGCTTCACGAAGTGGCACAGGTAGCCGAGCTCCCAAGCTCTGCGACCAGGCCGCTTTCAAGCGGCTTTTTTCGTGACTTGTACGTAGATCGTTGAAAATTGAAGAGCGAGAAAGAAAGAAATCCGCTGTGGTCGAAAGGCTACGGTGGACAAGAAGAATAAAATCTTATTTCGGTGTAGTCTACCGAAGTGAGATGCAGGATGCTGCGTCTTAACCCAGTAGGTCATTCTGCTGAATGAGACGTAGCTGTAAAAACACAAAGCAAAAAAGGATGCCGTTCCTTTCTAAAAAAGCGGCAAGAAAACAAAGTCACGTGTCCCTCTTGTAGGGGATGCGTGCAATACGCGGTTCTTAGAATTCCTAGCGGGAGTTCTGAGTAAGGGCGTGTGGTGGATGCCTAGACTGAAGAAGGCGATGAAGGACGCGGCTTAGCTGCGATAAGCTCCGGTAAGATGCCAAGCAATCGTTATACCCGGAGATTTCCGAATGGGGCAACCCTATCAAGTAATCCTTGATAACTCTCAACTTAAACGTTTGAGAGAGCAGACCTCGGGAAGTAAAACATTTCAGTACCGAGAGGAAAAGAGACCAATAGGTATTCCCTTAGTAGCGGCGAGCGAAACGGGAAAAGCACAAACTCAGCCACAAAATCGAAGCGCACAAGTTTACCAAAAGTAGATTTTGCGAGTCGATTTTGGGGATGGGGGTTATAAGGCTACAGCGCTAGCAATAGGTAGAGTAAAAAAATGCTTAGATAGAGGAATCTGCTGGGAAGCAGAGCCCCAGAGGGTAATAGCCCCGTACTCGAAATCAAAGCATCTCTATGGCTGTAGTTCTTGAGTAGCTCGAGACATGAATAGCTCGGGTGAATTCGCCGGGACTAACCGGTAATGCTACATACTTCTTCAGATCGATAGTGAACAAGTACCGTGAGGGAAAGGTGAAAAGAACCCCGGTGAGGGGAGTGAAATAGAACTGAAACCACATGTCTACAAGGAGTTGAAGAGGGCAGCAATGTCCTCGACAGCGTGCCTATTGAAGAATGAGCCAACGAGTTGATGCAAACGGCTTGGCTAAGTGCGACAAAGCATGGAGCCGTAGCGAAAGCGAGTGTGAATAGCGCGTTTGTCGTTTGTATCAGACCCGAAGCAACGTGAGCTACCCATGAGCAGGCTGAAGTTTCTAGAAATAGAGATGGAGGGCCGAACCCTTGGATTGTGCAACATCCTGGGATGACTTGTGGGTTGGAGTGAAAAGCTTATCGAACGTTGTAATAGCTGGTTCTCTCCGAAAAAGCTTTCGGGCTTGCGTCGTGTGTTCCCTCTGGGGGTAGAGCACTGGAAGAAGCGGATAGGTCGAAAGACCACTGCCTCTATCAAACTCCGAATACCAGAGGTAATAGCGCGGCAGTTAGACTACGGGGGCGAAGCTCCGTTGGTCAAAAGGGAAACAGCCCAGATCGCCATCTAAGGTCCCAAAATTTACGCTAAGTGCAAATAAGGAGGTAAGATTTCAGAGACAGTGAGGATGTTGGCTTAGAAGCAGCCACCATTCAAAGAAAGCGTAACAGCTCACTCACTTAGAGATCTTGCGCCACAAATGATCGGGGCTAAGCGTGATACCGAAGATGCGGATTTTTCTTTCCTTCGGGAAAGTGAAGTGGTAGGAGAGCGTTCTGTTTGCAATGAAGGCAAAGGGGTGACCCATGCTGGAGCGTACAGAAGTGAAAATGTTGGCACGAGTAACCGCAATGCGAGTGAGATTCTCGCACGCCGAAAGAACAAGGTTTCCTTCGCAATGGAGATCATCGAAGGGTTAGTCGGGCCTAAGCCGATGGCGAATGCCGAAGGCGATGGACACATGGTTAATATTCCATGACCTGCGCATGTTGCGACGGGGGGACGGAGTGCTGTATCTTGGGCCCATTATTGGTTTTGGGTTCATGTCGTGAGGATGGGAGCCAGGTAAATCCGGTTCCTATAGTCCGAGCGAAGTGGAAATGTGGAGGCCTCGGCCGAAGCAGATTCAAGAGAGCGCGCTTCCAAGAAAAACCTCTAAGCATAAACATGCGCGGACCGTACCGCAAACCGACACAGGTGTTCAGCTCGAGTAGAGTAAGGCGAACAAGTGAGAGATCCCCAAGGAACTCGGCAAAAAAGCGACCGTAACTTCGGGATAAGGTCCGCCCTTCGCAAGAAGGGCCGCAGTTAAAATTTCCCAACCAACTGTTTACCAAAAACACAGCTCCCTGCGAACTCGTAAGAGGATGTATAGGGGGTGATGCCTGACCAATGCCGGAAGGTCAAATGTGGTCGGTCTTCGTTCGCAAGAATGAAGGCTGGCGCTACATAAGCCCCGGTCAATGTCGGCGATAACTATAAGATGATTGTAGTTATAAAATCCGACCAAATGCTGGAAACTCCGAGTATCTTCAAGTACTAGCCGCAAGGCAGTGAAAATCTTGAAGTGCGGACAATCAGCAGGAAAGACTTGTGAACTTCATTGAGAAAAGTGTGCTAGAGTAGAAACATGAAAATAACCTGGAAGAAATCGCTCATTTTTGGAGCGGTTGGCGCAGGATTACTTCTTGTTTCCTATTTCTTAGGTTTGAGGGGTTCGTGGGTATCGTTTGCTGCGCTTGCAATCGCAGCAGTGGTTACTCATTTAATGTACCCGGACAAACAGGCATAGTTTTTTCACTGAAGTTCACAAGAATCCTCAGAGACTATACGTCGGACTCTGCAAAAGCAGAGATGATATAGTCCGGCCTCTATGGCGACATAGAGAGTTGCTCGTAGCTACTGTTAATTCGCGAGCAGATTAACAAAGGAGAATCGTCCTAAGGTTTCGCCCCTCTCAATACGAGGGTGGCGGAAGGACTGGGACGGTTATCCTCATGAACGCTGCCTATTTTGCGAAAGCAAAATGTCTTTAAACATCTGACCATATGCTGGGAAATCCGAGTATCTTCAAGTACTAGTCGCAAGACAGTAACAATCTTGAAGTGCGGACAATCAGCAGGAAAGACTCTTGAAATCAGGTGCTATAATTGGACGTATGAACACACCGCCAATCAATTCCCAAAGTTTGGGTTGGTATTTGTCAGGATTCAGTGATGGCGAGGGAAGCTTCAGTGTTTCTCTCCGCCAAAGACCGGATCACAAACTCCAATGGCAGGTAGTTCTCACCTTCAATGTAGCCCAACGAGATGTCACCAATCTTCTGCTTTTGCAAAAACATTTGCAGTGCGGTAGGTTACAAAGACGAAGTGATGGAGTCCATTACTTTGTGGTGACAAATTACGTCGAACTCGTAGAAAAGGTATTCCCGTTCTTTGAGCGGTTTCCTTTTCAATCCGAATCCAAAACCAGAAACTTCGCGCTGTTCAAACAAATTGCGATGATCGTATACTCCGGAGAGCATCTTGCTCGCAAGGGGTTTATGAGAATCATTGAATTGCGAGAAAAACTTAACGAAGGAAAGGGAAGGAAGCGGAAATACGAAAAACAAGACGTCGTTGACGACTTTAAGAGAATCCCCAGAAACCACACGTCAGACAAACAAGCGGTGCTTGTTTGAAGATAGAGTTCGTTCCGCACAGCGATGTGTGGATTGACAACTAGCGAAATTCCTTGTCTGGTAAGTTCAGACGCGCACGAATGGTATAATGAGTTGGGAACTGTCTCGGGGATTTGCTTGGTGAAAATACAAGGGCGGTGAAGATGCCGCCTTCCTGCAGCAAGACGAAAAGACCCCAGAAGCTTTACTGTAATTTGGTATTGAATATACGGGTGCGTTGCGTAGCATAGATGGGAGACTTTGAAGCCATGATCTCGGTTGTGGTGGAGTCGCCAGTGCAATACCATCCTACGTTTCTGTATGTTCTAACCTCTTGGGAGAAACCCAAGAGAGACAGTACCTGATGGACAGTTTCGGTGGGGCGCTGTCCTCCTAAAAAGTAACGGAGGAGCCTATTATGGTCGCCTAGGCGCGAATGGAAACCGTGCCGATAGTGTAATGGCAAAAGGCGGCTTGACTGTGAGTCGTACATGACAAGCAGGCGCGAAAGCGGAGCATAGTGAACCGACGGTCCGCATTAGATGCGGCCGAAGATTAACGGATAAAAGTTACTCTGGGGATAACAGGCTGGTTTCGCCTAAGAGTCCAAATCGACGGCGAAGTTCGGCACCTCGATGTCGGCTCATCTTATCCCGGGGCTGGAGAAGGTCCCAAAGGTATGGCTGTTCGCCATTTAAAAAGGTACGTGAGCTGGGTTCAGACCGTCGTGAGACAGGTTGGTCTTAATCTGCTGCAGGCGTTGATTTTTGAGGAGATTCGTTTCTAGTACGAGAGGACCGAAATGAACTGACCTCTGGTCTGGGGGCTGTCACACCAGTGGCATCGCCCCGTAGCTATGTCGGGAAAGGATAACCGCTGAAAGCATCTAAGCGGGAAACCAACTCCAAGATCAGAAATCGTTTGAGGCTCGTGGGAGATGACCACGTTGATAGGCACCAGGTGGAAGCGCAGCAATGCGTGTAGCCGAGGTGTACTAATCCGCCGACAGAACTCTCGAAAGGAATTGTGAGAGTCGCGCATTGCCCTTCGAAGCTCCGAGAGGAGCGTAGTAGGGTACATTGTTTTCGAATCTTTCTTATCGCTCTTCGTTTCAATGAACGGAATCTCAATTTGAGCATTCCGTGTTGGTGCTTTCTGGATGTGAGCTACACCTCATATTTCTAGTTAGCCGCGAACACGGATATCGTTTGAGCATTCCGTGTTGGTGCTTTGTCGGAGGGGCTACACCCGTTCTCATTCCGAACACGGCAGTTAAGCCCTCCAGAGCCGATGGTACTCGCAAGGGAGAGTAGGCCGGCGCCAACACAGAGTGCTCAAAACACAAAAGAACGTCTAGGATGGGCGTTCTTTTTGTTGTGGGGTACAATTCCACTATGTCTTGGGCATCACGACGACGTACGATATACCTCTTCGGCGTCACTATATTTTTTGCCGTCGTAATAGGTGGTCCAGTCGCATACATGTATTTCAGTGTTCCCTCGACATGTACCGACGGAATTCAAAATCAAGATGAGACTGCGACAGATAAAGGCGGTCAATGTTTCATATTGGATGAGCGCTCTCTTCAGCCGCACGCGTTGCTCTGGGCCAGGAGTTTCCGGGTGCGCGACGGTTCGTACAATGCCGTTGCATATATTCAAAATCCCAACAAGGATGCGGGTGTCCGCCAAGCGCGGTATCGTTTCGGCTTTTACGATGCTCAAAATATCCTTGTCGCCGAACGGGAGGGCACTATGTATATCCTGCCGGGAGCGACGACTCCAGTCTTTGAGGCGGGAATTAATGCCGGTAACCGCATCGTCGCACACACTTACTTTGAATTTACCGTGCCGTTTACTTGGGAGAGGATGAAAGATAATGCGCTCGCCATCTCCATCAATAACAAGGACCCTTCAGACATTCTGGAATCTCCCCGTCTCACCGCCCTTGCGAAGAACAACTCTGTCGCCCCGCAGACAAACATCTCCTTTGTTGCAGTCATGTTTGATCCTATGGGTAATGCATTTGCCGCTTCGGCCACTTCACTCCAAAGGCTTGGTGCGGGTGAGACCACTCCGATTGTATTCACATGGCCGGATCCGTTTACCATACAGCCAAACAAAATCGATATTATTCCTCTCATAGCGCCCTCGCTTCTTACTGCGGAGCAGTATTGACCTATGATTTCCCAGCTGAGGCGGGCGGCTGAAAATCACGTCCGTTTGTTCTCTCATATTGATTGGTTTGTCTTCGCGAGTGCGCTCGCCATTTCGCTCTTGGGGTTGCTCACGATGCGTTCGTTCTCCGCCGAGAATTTTTTCTTCGACAAACAACTCATCTGGATATGTATCGCAATCGTTTTTTTCTTTGTGGGAAGCATTCCCGAGTACGGATTTTTGCGCCGCACGCCGGTGATAGCCGGGCTCTTCGCCGTCGTGGTATTTTCCCTCGCACTCATTTATTTATTTGGCTCCATTGTCAAAGGTGCTCAGAACAGATTCAATCTCGGTTTCCTCTCGGTGCAGCCGTCCGACCCGGCCAAGCTCCTTCTCGTGATGATGCTTTCAAAGTATTTTGCGCGACGGCACGTGGAAATAGCGGCGTTCCGGCACATCGCAGTTTCCGGCGCATATATGGCCGCACTGTTTATCCTTGTCTTTTTCCAGCCTGATTTCGGGTCGTCTATTATCATCGGAAGCATCTGGCTTGGAATGGTGTTCGTTGCCGGCATTTCGTGGAAGCACCTTGTTGCGCTCTCGATAGCCGCACTCATCGTGCTCACGGGCCTCTGGAGTTATGGTCTGCAGCCGTACCAAAAACAACGCGTCATGACATTCCTGCATCCGCTTGCCGATATCCGCGGCACCGGATACAACGCATACCAATCGACCATTGCGGTCGGCTCCGGTGAGTGGTTGGGGAAGGGAATCGGGTACGGCACGCAATCAAAATTACGGTTCCTCCCCGAATATCAGACCGATTTTATTTTTGCCGCGTATGCTGAAGAGTGGGGGTTCGTCGGCGTAGTGCTTCTTTTCGGCCTCTTCGGCATTCTTGTTATCCGCATACTCGTAATAGCGAGGCATGGTTCCGATAACTTCGACGTACTCTTCGGAGCCGGTATCGCAATATATTTCACTTCGCAATTCATCGTGCACGTGGGTATGAATATGGGGTGGCTCCCTATTACCGGCACAACCTTGCCGTTTATGAGCTACGGCGGCTCTCACCTCGTAACCGAATACTTGGCGCTCGGGATCCTGATGGGCATGCGCCGGCACGCCCGCCCCTCCGTACAGGCGCGCGATGAGACGGAGATTGTGGGGACACTCTAATATAGAGTGATGGTGTCGGCGACCATCTTCTCGAGAGTTGGATATTCGTTGTAATGTGGCCGTATTCCAATTGCTTGCTGAATCGCAGTTGCCAATGCGGTAGGGTCTGCAGGTTCAATCGGACGTATCGCGTAACGGCGGATAAATTCCGGATCAACAACATTCGTCGTGACAATTGGTAGGTCAGCAAACGCGGCTTCGAGGAGCACGTAGGGCATCCCTTCTTTGATCGATGGCAAGAGGAAGACATTAAAAGCTCTGAGGTATTGTGCGGCGTCTGTTTTGAAGCCGTGGAACTTTACATTGTCTTCGACATTGAATTTCTTTACGATTTCTTCCAGCTCACACCGCTGCTCCCCGTCGCCAATCATGCTGTATGAGACGTCAACACCCTGTTCTTTTAGGATGGAGATCGCTTCGATTGCGTATCCAAGCCCCTTGTTCGGGGTGAGTTCCGCAATCGTTCCGATATGCAGTGCAGCCGTTGAGAGGGAAAGGGAAGCCGTCGCCTCTTCTTGTGACAAGAATTTTGGAGGCGCAATACCGATGCGAATATAGCGGATTTTGTCGCCGACCCATCGCATCTTTTTGCCTTGCATCTCGTCGGATTTCGAGACGACGATAACCGCATGACTGAGAAATGCGGTGAACCAGCTGATAAGGTACATCATCACGCGCGCGAATTCGTTTCTTTTTTCGTTGAACGGCCACCCGTGTACGGTGAATATAATTCGCGGCACAAACATAATGCGTCCAGCGAGCGCGCCGAGCGCTGCAGCTTTTGAGCTGTTGAGGTGAACGATATCGGGCTTGATTCGCCACAGACAGACGAGTATTTGGAAGAAACACACGATGTCTGAAATGAGCGCTATGTCACGCCCGAGAGAGGGGAGCTCATGCGTTGCCACTTTTGCTTCGGAGAGCGATTTTGCAAGTTGCCCTGATTCGCCGAATGCGACGACCGGGTCAAATTTCTCGTGGGGAAGGTGGGTCGCGAGGTCGTACACGTATCTTTGTGCTCCACCCCAGGTAGCTTTGGTGATAATGAAGAGTATTTTCTTTTGTGAGGAGAGGTTGTTTTGAGCCATATTTTATGTAATGATACCTGATATGTCGTTAGTCCCCAAGCGGGAATACGTCGTTCTCCTCATCGGCGATGTCCTTATATTCGCTATTTCCTTGTGGGCGACTCTTGGTCTGCGCTACCTCGATTTTCCCAGCTTCGACCTCTTCCGGCTGCACTTGGTGCCGTTCTCTATTCTCTTTGCGGCGTGGGTAGTGATTTTCTTCCTCGCGGGTCTCTATGGCCGGCACACGCGGCTTTTCCGCAGCCGGCTTGCGGCAACCATTCTCTATACGCAAATGATTAACATCGGTCTCGCGGCTCTTTTTTTCTTTTCTATTCCCGCGTTCGGTCTTGCTCCAAAAACCATCCTCGTTCTCTACCTCGTGGTCTCGTTCGCCCTCATCTTTTTCTGGCGCATAGGTCTCTATCCGCACGTACGCAGCCGCCGCCGGCTCAAAGGTGTTCTTATTGCGTCAGGTCCGGATGCGCATGCGCTCGCACTTGAGGTCGCATCGGACGCGCGTTACCCTTTTGCTTTTGAGTATGTAATTGATACCGCGCACGCGGCTTCGCATGAAGTAATACAGCAGGCGTGCCGCGTCGCCGAGGAGGACGACGTGACGTTCTTGGTCGTTGACCTGTCCGATAAGGCGATTTCTGCCGCGCTCCCCATCATCTACGATGCCGCGTTCCATAAACATCGTTTTGCACTCCTTGATGCGACGGCGCTGTATCAAGAAGTGTTCGAGCGCGAGCCGCTTTCGCTTATCAATTATGAATGGGTCCTCGCCAATGTAAGCACCTCGCGAATGTACGATATCCTGAAGCGGGTAATCGACATTATTTGTGCGGCTGTGGGGGCTTCGGTATCCCTTCTTTTCTATCCGTTCATCATGCTCGCTATCAAGCTCGACGATGGCGGTGATATTTTCATCGTGCAGCAGCGTGTCGGGCGATACCAAAAGCCCATCCGTATATTCAAATTCCGCAGCATGAGCGGCAATGACGAGGGTAATTACGGTAGAGGTGGCAAATCCAAGCTGACCGTGACGCGTGTTGGTTATTGGTTGCGACTTTTGCGCCTTGATGAGTTCCCGCAGTTGTGGAATGTGCTGCGGGGCGACCTTTCGCTCGTCGGCCCGCGACCTGAATTGCCGGCGCTCGCGGCGCAATACAGCGCTCGCATTCCGTATTACAATGCGCGCTACCTCATCGCGCCGGGCTTGACCGGCTGGGCGCAGGTACGGCACGATAGGGACCCGCACCACGGCGCCGACATGGTCGAGACCAAAATTAAACTATCCTACGATTTGTACTATCTTGCGCATCGCTCGCTTTTGCTCGATTTGTTTATTATGCTGCAGACAGTGCGGATATTAGTGACTGCGCGAGGCGCATGATAATACTATGGCAAACAAAAAAGCGATTGTAACAGGCGGTGCGGGCTTCATCGGAAGCAATCTTTCGCGAGCGCTCGTGGAGGCGGGGTGGGAGACGCACATCATAGACATCGACCCGTCATTTCGAAAGGACACCCTACCAAAGGAGGCAGCACTCCATGTGCTTGATGTCCGCTCTACCGATGCCATACAAAAAGTTATGGAAGGTGCCGATGTCGTGTTCCATACGGCAGCCGTGCCGCGGGTACCGTACTCACTCGAGCATCCGGTCGAGACGACGGATCAAAACGTCACGGGGACAGTTTCGGCGCTGACCGCCGCCGCACGCGCCAAGGTGCGGCGTTTTGTATATTCAGCCTCGGGCTCGGCATACGGTGAGCAAACAGTTCTTCCTCTTGTCGAAGCGATGGCCGCAAACCCGGTCAATCCGTACGGTTTGCAAAAATACGTCGGCGAGCTCTTTGCCAAGTTGTGGTCCGAGACGTACGGCATCGAGACGGTGAGCCTCCGCTATTTTAATGTGTATGGACCGGGAATGGATCCCAATGGGGCGTATGCGCTTGCGATAGGGAAATTCGCAATGGCCCGCAAGAATAATGAGCCGATAACGATATTCGGCGACGGCACTGTCACCCGCGATTTCACACACGTTTCAGACGTTGTTCGCGCCAATCTGCTCGCCGCCGAGAATCCGAAGGTGGGCAAAGGCGAAGTCATCAATATCGGCGCCGGGCGGAATGTCTCCATCAAGGCGCTTGCGGACATGTTTGGCGGTGAAATAGCATATGCGGCACCGCGTATTGAGGCTCATGACTCGCTTGCGGATAATCGAAAGGCAAAAGAACTTCTCGGGTGGGATCCGACGGTTACATTGGAGGATGGTATTATGGCGCTTAAGAAGGAAATGCAAATAACATAACGGGGCATGATAATCGACGGCAAAGCTATCGCAGAAGATATGTACCAGGCGCTCGCAAAGCGCCGCGTTCTTTTGGGCGGCGATATCAGGTTGGGCATCGTTGTTGTAGGACAGAATCCAATCATTGATTCATTCGTGCGAACCAAAGAACGCAACGCGACGCGTCTCAATGTAGAAATGATTCGGGCGGATCTTCCGGAGACAGCGACGCAAGAAGAAATTATCGCAGCGCTCAAGGATGTGGGGGCGCGTTCAGATGCCGTCATTCCACAATTGCCACTCCCTGCCGGTATTGATATCAATTCGGTTCTTTCCGCTGTTCCCAATGATAAAGACGTGGATGCTCTTAATCCCACGATTTCTGAAGAAGACCGTTTGGTTCATGCCCCGGTCGCCCTTGCCGCTGTCGAGATCTTAGAGCGCGGTGGCGTGACCATTAAGGGCGCTCGTACAGTCGTCGTTGGGGCGGGTAGATTAGTGGGCAAACCATCGACATGGCTACTCAAAAGTCTTGGCGCAAATGTTTCTTTGTTTACTCTTCAGCAAGGATCTATTGAGGATTTAAAAGACGCCGACATAATCGTCTCAGGAGCAGGGAATCCGGGTTTCATTAAGCCGGAACATCTGAAAGAAGGAGTCGCACTTATCGACGCGGGGACGAGCGAGCTCAAGAAGAAGATTCATGGCGATGCGGATCCGTCATGCGCCACAAAGGCGTCTGTGATGACCCCTGTTCCCGGCGGCGTAGGACCTGTCGCTGTCGCGATGATATTCCGGAATTTGTTCGACCTACTCGAAAAAGCAAGAAGCTAAGCCTTGTTTGCGCCCTCGCAATCAGCGGGTATACTGCTCGCCATGTGGCAGAAACGGGCTATCGCACTTGTAATCCTTCTTGCCGGTTCCGGCATCGGCTGGTACATCTACAGTAGTCAGGTAAATGGCTCCCGCCCATTCAAGCTCGGCCTCGACCTTTCCGGTGGTACCCAACTCGTGTACCGCGCCGACCTCAACGCTATCAAGGGAAGCGACGTTGCTGATTCGATGGCATCGCTCCGGGATACCATCGAGCGACGTGTGAACCTCTTCGGCGTGTCCGAGCCTATCGTTCAAACAGAGCACGGAGGCACGCTCGCGGGAACTTCAGAAGAGCGCCTGCTCGTCGAACTCCCGGGTGTCACCGATACGCAGAAGGCGATAGCGCTTATCGGAGAGACGCCGGTTTTAGAATTCCGTATGTTGAAGGTGGGTGCGGAGACTTCCGGCACCGCTTCTTCGACTGTGAATGACCTCTTCGAAGCCGCTGCAATCACCGGCAAAGATTTGAAAAGCGCAAAGCTTGAATTCCAAGGCGGGACAGGTGCGGTGACCGAGCCGGTTGTCGTTCTCCAGTTTAATGATGAAGGTGCACGGATCTTTGCAGATCTGACCAAAAATAATATCGGACGTAGTTTCGGTATGTTCCTTGATGGTTCTGCAATTTCCGTCCCGGTCATCCGTGAAGCGATTCCCGACGGTACGGCCGTCATCTCCGGAGGCTTCACTCCTGTTGAGGCGAAAGAACTCGCGCGCAATCTAAATTACGGAGCATTGCCCGTTCCCATCGAGCTCATATCTACGCAAACAGTCTCCGGGACTCTTGGAGAAAAGGCGGTACAAGATGGCATCATGGCGGGACTCTGGGGAGTGGGAGCGGTCATGCTGTTCATGGTCTTGTGGTACCGCTTGCCGGGGCTTCTCGCGGCGGTCGCACTCATGCTCTACATAGTCGCTGTCCTCCTGCTCTTCAAGTTTATTCCCGTAACGCTTACTGCGGCGGGAATCGCGGCCCTCATACTCTCGGTGGGTATGGCGGTAGATGCCAACGTGCTTATCTTCGAGCGTATAAAAGAAGAGTTGCGCGGGGGGAAAAATACGAACGAGGCTCTTCACGACGGATTCGGACGCGCATGGCCGTCTATCCGAGACTCCAACATTTCTTCAATGATAACGGCAGTCATTCTCTTCTGGTTCGGCACCTCGCTCATCAAAGGCTTCGCACTCGTATTCGGACTGGGCGTTCTCGTATCAATGTTGACTGCCATCTCCGTTTCGCGTACGTTCCTCTTTGCGCTCGGCATTAATGCGAAAAGCGGCTTCACACGCTTCCTTTTCGGCTCAGGCATCAAAGCATAATTATGATTATCGTACGACACAGAATATGGTTCTTTGCGCTTACCGGGCTCATTACGCTTGTCGCGCTCGCTTCGCTCGGATTCTACGGACTGCGTCTCGGTACGGATTTTACGGGCGGGAGCTTGGTAGAAATCCGGTATGACGGCGCGCGACCTGCGGGAGAGGTGATGACGCGTAATCTGGAGGATGCCGGCTTCGAAGGGTTCTCGCTCCGCGAATCGGGGACAGATACGTACATACTCCGAAGCGCTTTGCTTACTGACGAACAGCGCGGAAATCTCCCGGCTATATTTTCGTATCAGGGAGGAACAGCACACATCGACCAACTCACCGAAGTGGGCCCTACCATCGGTCTTGAGCTTCGCAACAAAGCACTCATTGCCCTCGGCCTCGTCTTGCTGTGCATCCTCCTCTTCATAGCTTTTGCCTTTCGTAAAGTCTCCGAGCCCATCTCTTCATGGGCTTACGGGCTCATTGCGCTTGTAACGCTTGTTTTTGACATCATCGTGCCGATAGGCTTTTTTGCCGCGCTCGGACATTTTAACGGTGCGCAGGTGGACACACTATTCGTCACCGCCGTGCTCACTATCCTCGGCTTCTCGATACACGACACCATCGTCGTGTTTGATAGAACCCGCGAGAACCTCCGTATCAATCACGATAAGAACCGCAAAGAAGATTTTGCGGAAACAGCCGGCCGGGCGCTTACTCAAACAATGGTACGCTCTGCCAACACCTCCTTGACGACGGCGCTCGCACTTCTCGCACTCTTCGTGTTCGGGCCCGAATCTACCCGTGACTTTGCCCTTACGCTCCTGGTCGGTATCATTGCCGGTACCTACTCCTCGATATTCTTGGCGACACCGCTTTTGGTCGCGGTTGAGAAGTGGCGTGGACAAAAGAAAAAATAACGTCTACTGTGTACGTATGCATTTCCAAACGACATATACCTACGCATATCGAAGCCCCAGGGGGTAATTCTGTCGCGACATCACGTTTGAGACAGATAAGCCCCCGCACGGGGCTTTTTCTATGATTGTTGTCTGGAACCTGCCTTTTTCTCATTAGCTTCTAGCTCGCAATCCTGCGACTGGTTGCAAGCGTAAGGAGCTTGCAAAGCTCTTTACATTTGCACAAAAAGATTCTTCACTCACAGAGAGAGGGTTATGGTCATGGTGAAAACCATCGGCATTATCGGCGGAGACGGTCACTTCGGGCGTCATGCCCGACGGCTCATCCGGCGCTTTGCGTCGAAGGTAAAAGTGTGTGCGTTCGATGTCACGAAGAAGGCAAATGGGGGCGTATTCACAACTCTCGAACAGGTTTGCATGTGTGATGTGGTGGTGCTGTCGGTGCCGCCGCGTGCATATGAAAACGTGATTCGCGAGATTGTCCCTATCATCAAGCGGCTTAATCCGCTTGCAATCATCGTCGACATCGCAACGGTCAAGGAGCACACCCGCAATTTGCTCAGGCAATACGCGGAAGGGATTTTCTGGCTGTGCTGTCATCCGAACTTCGGCCCCGGCGCCTACAAGAACCGCCGCGGCAACGTGCGAGGTTTTAAGATAGCGCTGGTTGACCACTCAATGCCTGCCGACGTTGTTGCGTCGCTCCTCATGTTCGTCAAAAGGCTTGGCTTTGTCGTCGAGTTGATGACGGCAGAAGAGCACGACAGGATATCTGCGTGGACGCTCTATCTCGCACACCGTACCTCACAAATCTGGAAAGCCGCCGGTGTCCAGCGGACCACTTTCGACACGACGTCATTTTCTTCCATGAAAGACGGCGCGGAGATGGTGGAAGAGGACACTGATTTGTTCAACGATGTCCGGCGGTACAACAGGTTTTGTGCCGAAGTGGACGTCGCGCTTGCCCGAGCGGAAGCGCAAGTACTTCAGTCAAGATCTGCGGAGTGAGTCCGATTCTTCTGCAAAAGCGCCGAGCGGGTCCAACCCCCGCCGGCGCTTTTTGTTTTGTATATAAAAAGCAAACGGGCGGCAGAGTCATAAGACCTGCCGCCCGCTGAAGGTTTGCTTACACAGCTTGAGTGCGCTCACTCCGCCAGTCGTTCCGCTACGATGAACGTCGTGTAGTTCTTTTGATTGTCCTGGATAGGGCCGGCGAGCACGTCGAGGTCGTAGAGCCTGGCAGCCGCACGCGAACCGACGACCGCCGCCGTGCGGGGGAGCTTGCCTCCGCGCAAGTCTCGCGCCGCCGTTGCGGTGTCGATGTAGTCACGCTGGGGGATGTCAGGATAGTTTTCCCGAAGGTGGATCTGACACTGTGCCAGTGCCTGTCCTTGCGAAATAATTACCGTGACCTGCCCGCCCATCACCTTCGGATTGACCATCAAGACCTGCTCGACTTCGAAGTCGAAGGTGGTCACGAATTTGCAACGGTGCTTCAGGATTGCCGGCAGGTATTCCCTGACGACGCCTCCGATGCTGTTTTCAATCGCGAAAATCGCGCGATCGATGCCGCCGGTCTCGAGCGACACGAGCACGTTGTCGGTGGCGGTCAGATAGACCAGCTCGAAGAGATTGAGCCCGCCCACGTTGCAGTGCATCCTGGCAGCCATTTCGGTAAAGCTACCCTCGACACCGGCGACACCGATACGCAGCACTTTTCCGGTCGTTGTAGCGGGGGTCGTGCGGGAAATTTCGTCGCCGGGGTTTGCGATGAACGAAGCCCCTGTCTTATCGCGCAGCATGAACGTAGTCCCTCTCGTTGGTTGCTATGGGAAGCGGAAAGAGCAAAGAGCCATTACATGACTCAAAAGAGCTATACTCGAGCCCCTTGCCGTTTTCGCTTGGGGTGGTGCAGACGCTTCTTGCGGCCTGCGATGTGAGTCCTTGGGGCGCACGTCGCAGGCTACAAACAGAAAGCCCCTCCGGGGAGGGGCTTGTCTGCTTTGTTGCTTTGGTTTATTTGAGCAACGACACAGATACCCCTTCTCGGGATGTAAAGAAAAAGAAGAAAGAGGTTGCTGCGATTCGACCGTTACTCATAAGGGGATGGTAGGGCAGAGGTAGTAGTTTGTCAAATAGTCTGTATTCGCTGTACCGTGTCTTGTATGATGAGTTCCAGTGTATCTAGGATAGTAAATCCCTTCACGCCCCGTAGTAGTTCTGATATTTCGGTGCAACCCGCAATGAATATATCTGCTCCCGCAATGTGGCGCTCTTGGATTATTCGTTGCAGTGCAGCTCTATTATTTTCTACTTCACCAGAGGCGTTGTAACTTATAACGATGTTTCCTATCTCTGCGAGTTGGGTATCGTCGGGGTTGGTATATATACGACCAGGTACATGGTAAAGGCCAGAAGTAACCGTCGCGGCTGTTCCGACGACACAAGTCGTTCCAGGCATGTGGGCAAGCGCGGCCCCCACAATTTGTGAAAGATCTGAAATCTTTTCATAATCCGAGGCTCGTATGAGTCGCTCGCGGAAAAGGTGAATGGTGTTACATACCATCACTATGTAATCAGGCTTTAATGACGCGAGCTCTATGATTCCTCGTGCATACGGCTCGAGCAGTTCATCAGTCACTTCCAACGAGACGAGTTCTGGCGCATTGATGCTGTTGATGAAAATTTGCGGGTAATCCGTATTCCGACGGATTGCGCCGCTTTCGCGCAGACGTCGGATGACCTCAGCATAAAAATAACTGCTCGCTTCTGGTCCTATTCCTCCTAAAATGCCTAAAGTTTTCATAGTGTGTGTTGAGGTATTGGTGTCGGGTTGCTGAGTATAGTATCACTCAGCAACCCAACTTTTTAGTAGCTGCGAAACCTGATGGAATCGCGATGACCTTTTGTCTCAAGGGTGAGCGTTTTATTGTGGCCGAAGGGTGAAGTGTGGAATTCGCCACCCTTTCCTGTCCACTCCTCGCGACATTTGTTGACGATTAGGCCGGAAGTCGCGATGGCGATCTCCATTGGGGCGTAGTTGCTGGAGAGGTGGCCAAACGCGGCCACCACCAACCTCGTCGCCCCCAGTTTCTTTGCAAAACGTTGGGCGTCATGGCAGAAGCGGCCGATTTGTGCCTCGCCATCGCCCTCCTCCACGTGGAAGAGCGCAACGTAGCACTCCTCGACAAGGAGAGACGCAGAGCCGTTCACCCTCTCTGGACCGACTCCTCCGAGTCTTTCAGAAGGACTTTCGACCCCGTAACCAAAACGGCTTGCGTGGTAGAGCATTGCTTTCATGACGAGTCCCTCCTTAAATTCCCCAGTCGTGGGCCGGTGCCTTTTTGATGGCGCGCAGAAGGAGCGGGACGCCGGCGGCTGCAAGAAAAAAGAATACGACATAGATCATGAATGCCGTCGTCTCCATCTTGGGCGAGTACGCCAAGGCCGCAAGAACGGCAAGTGCGAGGGCACTGCCGATAATACGGACTGGGCGCGTTCTTTCATAGATACCGCTCAATGCGGTCACGACTGCTATGAATGCGAGGATGAATGCGATACCTCCATGATTCGTCCAGTCCAACAAGGTTGTCATCGGGTCACTCCCAAGGTTTATGGTCATCTCAAAGAACGAAAGAACCACTGGCGGCGCTTTCGTTCGGGTTGCAGACTCGCAGTTCCAAAACAAAAACCGCCCTTACTACACAAAAATAAATTGTGTAATAAGGGCGATTTTCTCGCGGTGCCACCTTAATTGTTTCTCACCAGCTCCGCAAAAATAACTAATAGCGACACTGGTTATCTCTGTTACGGGAGAGCCCGGATTACCACACGTCCTTCGACTTCGCTCAGGACAAGCAGCAACCTCCTCACTAGCCCCAACCCCCGCTTGCGCGAGGAACTAGCTCAATGGATTTAACTGCGTCGAGTGTAACCGCATCGATTCGTATCGTCAAGTAAAGGAAAAGCGGCGATTTTGCAATCGCCGCCCTCTTCGATGATTCATCCAGGTCAGCCTTTACCAGTCTTCGTTCGGATCGTTCACCCATTTGATTTCCGGGTTTCTGCCGACGTGACAGAGTACATGGGCACGGTTGCCGATCGCCTGCACGATGTTGCGGCCGGCTAGCTCGAGGATCTGCGGGAATTCCTGGAAGCGATCGAATTCCGACACCTCCAGAACTCCAACAGCGTCGTAGCCTGCCTTATCCGACCCATCGAAGTTGATTTCGATGGTCGGCAGGGCCTGCTTTAGATACGCCTCGACCTTTTCGCGCGAACCGTTCAACGGAGAAATGTGCAGTCTCATGATATGCCTCCTCAGGTTTCCGGCATGATGCAGACGAAAAGAGTCAAAGATCAAAAGATCAATGCGGCTCTTCACGCCTGCATCCGAAAACGCGGAATTGCGTTCCGGAAGGTATGTCTCCGAGAATCTAGAAATGGGGAAGGTGGGGCACACGCTCCGGAAAACAAATGTAAAAGCCACCCCACATCACGAACACCATGTTCGGATGCTTAGGGTGGATTTCCGGAGCGATTTAAATCATAAGCCTTTCCCCAACAGTAATCCTTTTCGCGGATTTGTCCAATAGGTCTGAGGGGAACAAAAGTAAGGCCGCCGCACCCCATAATTCCGAAGAATTAGAGATGCGGCGGTCTTGGGCTGACTCAGTCATTGCCAGTAAAGCAGATGCTGATGTCTTGGTTGCGCAGAGCACGCGAGACGGCGAGCCGTACCGCTTGCACGTCTGGCGTGTAAACGTAGACAGGTTGAGTTACGTTCCCGTTTTTCACCCGAAGTTCGAATCCGCCCACCATATCGGCGAATCGTACTTTGCGTGTGTGACCGCCGGAACCCTTTGCCGTCACTGCGCCGATGGTGAGTTGAGTGATTCCGTCCACGCGTCCGGAAATGGCTGCAACTCGGGCAGCCAGCTTATCGACAGTCTTTCCGCTCACTTTTTTTCTCCCCATTGATCTGTTTTCCGAAAAGAACTCCGCCGCCAGTACGCACGGCTTCTAGGTGATGAGATTTCAGCGATCTCGTTACCTAGAATCTGATTCGATATTTTCGGAGCAGATTCCAGTCAACGAAAACGGCCCCCTGTGAGGGGCCGTTTGTTTTTCTGTCTTATTTTTGTGTACTAGGCGACAGCCCCTCGGAGGTTAGAGAGACTAAGAAGGAGGCCTGAGTTCTGCATCACTTTCATTACTACAAGGGTATATCTGCGTTGCGTGAGTGTCAAGGCGATATCAACATTTTTGACAATGGCATAGCGCTTCTGTTAGGGTTTGATTGCGAGGAATTCTCATGGTGAGATTTCCGTTTCCGCATTGTTCTCCAGAGAGAAGGATGACTCCGATGTCAGGAGTATCGACCAAGGACGTAAAATCCCTCGTAGTAAGCGAGGAGGGAAAAGTGCATATCGATCTTGAAATGGGCGTCTTCGAGATCGTCAGGATCGAAGGTTTTGATTCCAAGGCCTCTGCCGCGACCGGTTGCCTGTATGTGCGTGACTGCACGGCGAAGGAAATTGCGTTATTGCGTAGGGCGATGGCAGCCAATATGATTACGCGCCGGCCCTGCAAGACGCCCTGTGGCACGCTTCCGCTGGCTGTGATGAGCTCATCGATTTCCAGACAAAAGACGTCATTGATGCCGCCGGTCGATTATTAATCGTCCGGCGGCTGTCTGTTTTCCACAGGCAGGCAGAATTGCTTGACACTATATGGCAGACCGCCTATACTCTTCCGACCATCGCTCCTGATGGCTTGTCTGAGGTTCACTCGAACCTCTACATACTTGACCCCAAATAGGGGGAGGGAGCTGATGCACCGAAATACTTCTATGAATGACTTCGGACGAACATTGAAAACTGAATAGAACAATTGTACGCAATACATAACCAAAGTATTGGTAAGAAAACACACACAAGCCCTACTTCGTCACGTGTATCTAGACGTGACTACGAAGGGTAAAGCAAGACAACAGAAAATAATCATGGAGTCTCAGGAGGATTTCATGGTTAAGTAAATAAACAGTAATTGGAACGAGAGACGAAATTTTCTGCAAAGAAGATTTCGACATTCTTTTGTTCCGTCCATCCTTAAATAGAGCATTAACATCTCTAAATTGCGCAATAGCGAGGAGACGAGGTGAGAGCTATGCTTTCATTTTCGCCCGAGTGAAAACGCGAGGGAATGACGAGAGTCATTCTTTACTTAGAGTTTGATCCTAGCTCAGGGTGAACGCTGGCGGTATGGATAAGGCATGCAAGTCAAGGGGACCGCAAGGTCACCGGCAGACGAGGTAGTAACACGTAGGAACGTCCCCCAGAGTCTGGTATAGCTCGCCGAAAGGTGAGGTAATCCCGGATAGTCTCGTAAGAGTAAAGGAGCAATTCGCTCTGGGAGCGGCCTGCGTAATATCAGCTAGTTGGTGAGGTAATGGCTCACCAAGGCTATGACGTTTAGGGGAGCTGAGAGGCTGACCCCCACCGATGAGACTGAGACACGGCTCATACCCCTACGGGGGGCCGCAGCCGAGAATATTCGACAATGGGCGAAAGCCTGATCGAGCGATACCGCGTGGTGGATGAAGCGCTTCGGCGCGTAAACATCTTTTATGAGGGAAGAAGTTATTGACATTACCTCATGAATAAGGGGCTCCTAACTCTGTGCCAGCAGGAGCGGTAATACAGAGGCCCCGAGCGTTACCCGGAATTACTGGGCGTAAAGAGTGCGTAGGTGGTCGTGTTAGTCGTCCGTCAAAACCCAGGGCTCAACCCTGGATCCGCGGGCGAAACGGCACGACTTGAGGGCGTGAGAGGTGCATAGAACTCATGGTGTAGGGGTGAAATCCGTTGATATCATGGGGAATACCGAAAGCGAAGGCAGTGCACTGGCGCGTTCCTGACACTCAAGCACGAAAGCGTGGGTAGCGAACGGGATTAGATACCCCGGTAGTCCACGCCCTAAACTATGTCCGCTGGCTTTAGGGAGTATCGACCCTCTCTGAGGCGAAGCTAACGCGTTAAGCGGACCGCCTGGGTAGTACGGCCGCAAGGCTAAAACTCAAAGGAATAGACGGGAGCTTGCACAAGTGGTGGAGCGTGTGGCTTAATTCGTCGCTAAGCGAAGAACCTTACCAGGGCTAGAAATCCTACTGCACGCCTAGCGAAAGCTAGGAAGCCTTCGAGGGTGTAGGACAGGTGATGCATGGCTGTCGTCAGTTCGTGGTTTGAATCGTTCCCTTCAGTGGGGTAACGAACGCAACCTTCGTTGCCTGTTACACGTATCAGGCGAGACTGCCCCCTCACGGGGGAGGAAGGTGGAGATGACGCCAAGTCAGCATGTCCCTCTGATGTCCTGGGCTGCACACGCGCTACAATCGCCGTTACAACGAGGCGCAATGGGGTAACCCGGAGCAAATCTTTCAAAAGCGGCGCCAGTTCGGATTGAGGTCTGCAACCCGACCTCATGAAGCCGGAATCACTAGTAATCGCGGGTCAGCCATACCGCGGTGAATACGTTCTCAAGCTTTGTACTCACCGCCCGTCAACTCAGGGAAGTTGGGAGTGCCCGAAGGACATTCTCGTAATGTACCAAGGCAAACTCAATGACAAAGAGTAAGTCGTTATGATTAAATTGTTGCGACCACGGAGAGCAATCTCCGGAGAAAAAATTGGCTATATGCTGGAATATCTGAGAATCTCAGGCTACTCACGTGGTAAAATGTACCCGTGAGTGACAATGCTTTGAGTGCAGGCAATCAGCAGGAAAGGCTACCGAAATTAACACCCGACTATGTCGTCGGCATCATTGATGGAGAAGGATACTTTTCCGTCAGCGTGAGCCAAGATCTTTCGAAGACATACAAGTCTTTGAGAGTACGACTGATGTTTGGAGTTAAGTTGAAAGAGGATGATGGAATGATCTTGTATGAAATTCGTGACTTCTTCCGTTGCGGAATCGTTTATAAGAAGATCGATGAAAGACCAACATTCTCGAACTGTCTTGAATATCAGGTAAAGAATTACAAAGATATCAAGACAAAGATTATCCCGTTCTTTCAGAAGCACCCATTGCTTTTTAAAAGCAAGAAGTTTGCTTTCGAGAGGTTCGTGGATATCGCAAAGCGTTTTGAAGCTCAAACTCATCTCACGGATAAAGGATTCGAAGAAATGAAAGAGCTCGCAAAGGCAATGCACGGTAGAATCCTCAGAGACTACACGCCAATCTCCGCAAAAAGCGGATGAAGATATAGTCCGAACTCTATGGCGACATAGAGCTAACACAAAGAACAAGGCACGGCTAGCGGAAGCTGGTCGTGGAATCATTCAAAAAAGATCTGCTGATCTCCTTCGGGAGAGAAGCTTATCGTCGATTTGTGCGTCTCGATCGAGCGCACAAGAGGTAATGGCATTCACACCTCAACTGATGCCTGACAGATCGCAAAGACGATTACAGATGGACGGAACAAAAGAATGCTCCCGATTTGTCCAAGCTTTAGCTTGGTTACAAATCGCAGTCCCCTTTGGGGATAAAACTGTTTACTGTGTCTGAGTGTTTGTTTCTCGATTGCGACAATTACAAAAAACGCCGACCCTTATGGGCACGGTGTTTTTTTGGTTGTTGATACGGGGAGTTGCGAGATTTCTTGTCCGTGCAATAATTATTCAATAATAGTAATCATGTACGCTATATGTCGTTAGAAAGCCGAGGACCCAAAGCGCCCGAGAGGAAAGGTATGAAAGAGGGAAAGGAAGCTCCCGGAGTGGTGGACATACGTGTTATAGGGAACGACGGAAAACTGAGCGAACCCAGAAAGGCGGAAGTTGTAGGTATGTCAATGAGTAAGGTAACTGGTCGACCTGAATTGAAGTACAAGCTCGTTGACGGAGCATACGGCTCAACCTACACGGCAGAGTGGCAGAATTACGGCGGAGTCGAAGGCTGGACGGCATATCCCATGGATTGATTTTATATTCTTGTGCAAACACAAAACCGCCCCGGGAGGGGCGGTTTTGTGTTTGGTAAGTAATTGTTAGATCCAGTACGTCGGCAAGGGGGCGAAGCCGTTGAAGCCGACTGACGCGTAGCTAGAGGTGTACGCGCCCGTGGCGTGAATGCGGAGCTTGACACACACCTGTAATGAGAGAGGGAGTTGGTACTTGAAAAACAAAAAACACCCCGGCACGAAACCAACGGGTGTTTTTGGGTTGGGGGTGTGTGGATAAGATTAAAGCAGGGGTTTGATGTTGTTCGACTTCGCTGCCCACAGGGCGAGGTTCCACAGAATGCGCATGCCGACGTTTTCATTCCACTCGGTAGTATCAGACGGACTTACCTCGTTTACATCAAATCCAATGATTTTCTTACCACTCTCTGCGACCGCTTGTAGCAAGTACACGGCTTCTTCAAATTGGAGTCCGCCGGGGACGGGAGTGCCGGTATTGGGGCAGAGCGAGGGGTTTAAGCCGTCGATGTCGAGACTCACATACACTTTTTCAGGAAGCGCGCTCACAATACCTTTCACGAGTGTAGCCCACGCACCACCTTCAAACTGGCGTTTTTTTATATCTGCGTCAAAGAAAGTTTGAATTCTTCCGCCCGAGTTCTTGATGGTGTCGCTTTCGCCGATTGAATAGTCGCGTACGCCGACTTGGACAAGTTTTTCAATCTGCGGCAATTTGAGTGCGTTCGTCATAATAGATGCGTGCGAATACGTGAATCCTTCGTAGCTCTCGCGCAAATCACAGTGTGCGTCAATCTGTAAAACGCCGAAATTCTCATGCTTTTTCGCGAGTGCGCGCATGAGTCCAAGCGGTGTCGAGTGATCGCCGCCTACAAGTCCCACTAATTTATTTTGTTCGAGCAATTCTGTCGCGGTTTTTTCTACACGCGCATGGAATTGTTCGCACGCATCATTAATCGTTTTGGGCGCCTTCTCGGAGTTGCCATGCTCAAGGGATTCAATGTGTGCCTTTGCCTGTTCGCGCAACGCAACCCCTTGCGTGTAGGCATCGTCCCATTCTGGAAGGGGAAGCATTGAAACGCCTACTTTCCATGTGTCATTTCCATAGCTCGGATGCGCGTAGTCTATTTGAGGAGAGGCTTCGTATATCGCTTTTGGTGCATTGTGCGTACCGCCTCCGTACGAAACGGTGACACCCCATGGCGCTGGAATCAAAACCACCTGAGCCTCATCGGGCGAATACGGTAGCCCAAAAATCCCGCTTCCTTCTTGTCCCACGCCGTTCGGATCAAAGTCTTTTGAGTCCATTAGCCCATCCTAGCCCGGTAATCTTCGTACGTAAACTCGCGCAGTGTCTTTGGTGCGCCATCCTTCCAAAGCTGTATTGCGGGATGCTGTACGCCATTAAACATTGTGCATTTAATCAGTGTGTACTGAATCGCATCATCAATCACAATTTTGTCGCCGATTTTTAGCTGAGAAGGGAAGATGTGGGCATACGGCATCTGATCACCGGCGATACACGTCATGCCGCCGAGTTTGTAGGCGTTTTTGCCTGCCAATTTCGAATCGTCTCTTTCAATGTCCGCGCCACGAACTTTAAGATCTATATCAGGACTCACAAAAAAGTCGGTCAAGTGGTTTTCAAACGAAATATCAAGAACAGCGATTTTATGGGGCACATCATCGCGCTCGATAATGTCCAAAACAGTTGCCACAAGCGAGCCTGCCCACCACGCGATCGCCGCACCGGGCTCGAGGTGCACATGCACGTCATGTTTTTTCTGAAATGCATTGATAGTCTCGATGTATCCTTCGACGTCAGCCGAATCATCGGTCAGCTTGAGTCCGCCACCAAAGTTAACCCACTCCATGTGCTTGAAATACTCACCGAATTTTTCTTCGATGACCGGAAGCGCTGCACGTAAATCCGCCAAGTCTTTCTCAAAGAAAATATGGAAATGAAGACCGGAAATGCCGGCTAGAGCGTTTGGGTCTGCGGCAAGCCCGGCGTTAAATTCGCTGATACGCACACCAAGGCGGGAGCCAGGTGCAGTCGGACTCCAAAGGTTGCCATGTTCAGAGGGTCCCGAGTATTCAGGGTTGATGCGCAAACCGCACTCGATTTCTTTTCCAGCCTTTGCTTTGTATGCCTCAACCTGTGGCTTGAATTTTTTCCACTGCGCAAATGAATTGAAAATAATGGTGCTGCAGTATTTCATCACGTCCTCGAATTCCTCTTCTTTATACGCCGGCGCAAACATATGCACTTCAGCGCCAAATTCCTCGTAGCCTAATCGCGCTTCGTTTAACGAACTGGCTTCTGTGCCATCAATGTATTCACGCTCCATCGGGAGGAGTTCCCATGTCGCATACGCTTTCAGTGCGTGCAGTACCTTTGCTCCTGTTTTCTCACGGATGTACTTCAAGATACCCAAATTGTGTCGAAGAAGCGTTTCTTCAATCACAAAGGCAGGCGTCTGCATCTTCGACACGTCAACGGCCGAAGCAGGTCTTTTGTTCATTGCGTTCATTCTATCCGATTTTTGCCGGGAGGGGCTTGTAGTTGACCACTTTGTACGGCAAACCGTTTTTGGCGAGCGTATTCAAGAATGGCTCTGGGTCGAGTTGCTCGACGTTGAAGACGCCTTTACCTTTCCAGATTCCCTTCATCACCATCATGGCAGCGATTACCGGTGGCACGCCAGCGGTGTACGAAACTGCCTGTGAGCCAACTTCGCGGAAGCATTGTGCGTGGTCACAGACGTTGTAGATGTACTTAGTGCTCTCTTTTCCATTTTTTACACCGGTGACTATGCAGCCGATGACCGCCTTGCCGCTGTAGCCCGTTGCGAGGGACGCAGGGTCGGGAAGAAGTGCTTTCAAGAATTGAATCGGAATAATGGGACGACCCTCAAACATCACTGGGTCAATGCGCGAAATACCGATTGATTCCATCACGCGCAAGTGCGTGAGGTAATTCTCGCCAAACGTCATCCAAAAGCGCATACGTTCAACTGTCGGAAAGTTTTTGACCAAGGATTCCATCTCTTCGTGAAAGAGTAGATAACTTTCGTGTTTGCCAGCTACGGGATAGTTAAATGTAAAGTGTACGCTGCCCTTTTCCATGATCGCGGGAGTTTTGACCCACTTTCCTTTGTTCCAATCTTTTACTTCTTGCGTCACTTCGCGGATATTTATCTCTGGATTGAAATTTGTAGCAAACGATTTGCCGTGGCTGCCGGCGTTGGCATCAAGAATGTCCACATACTTAATTTTGTCGAAGTACTTTTTGGCAATGTAGGCGATGAATGCATTGGTGACACCTGGGTCAAAGCCCGCGCCCAAGACGCCCATGATGCCCGCCTTTTTAAACGCCCCGTGTCGCGCCCACTGTTCTTTGTATTCGAAATGCGCTTTGTCCGGGTGCTCGTAGTTTGCGGTATCAATATAGTTCGTCTTCGCCGCGATGCATGCGTCCATGACGGCAAGGTCTTGGTAAGGAAGGGCGAGGTTAATCAAAATCTCCGGCTTCACTTTATTGATGAGCGCGACTACTTCTTTCGTTTTGTCTGCGTCCACGACATGCGTCGTGATGTCCACCCCCCAGCGCTTCTTGACGTCTTTCTTTATCGCATTCGGCTTTGCACTCGACCGACTTGCGAGGTGAATCTTCTTAAACACATCCAAATTCATCGCACATTTGTGTGCAGCAACAGATCCGACGCCCCCCGCACCGATGATGAGTACAGTTCCCTTCATAGATACGATGTTATACGCTTATATATGCTTTGTGAAGCATCTTAACAGCTTTTTCCGCATCTTTTTTCTTAACGAGGAATGTGATGCTGTATCCGGCCGAAGCCTGCGCGATCATTTCAACGTGGATGCGATTCTTCTCCAACACACTAAACATTCGACCGGCAACGCCGGCGGTGTTTATACTCCCTCCGACAACGCAAATCGCTGCCTTACGTGTGTCGATAGTCACGTCGCCCATTTTTTGCAAACCGCTCCGCACCTGTCGTGGCAGTGGCTCATTGCTATCCATGACGAGCGATACGCTCGCGACCGATAGTGCGATATCACCGATGTTGACATTGTAATCGCCGAAGAGATCAAAGATATCGGCAATAATTTTGTTTCCATCAAAAAACATCGGAGAATAAATGTGGATGACCGTTATATTTTTTCTGTACGTAAGCGCATCTATCACCCGACTCGACTTTTTTCGTTCGTTAAAATTGCTGACAATCATCGTTCCTTTTTCCTTGGGGTTGAACGTATTCAGAATTTGTACGGGTACTCCAGCTTTCATCGCGGGGAGCATGGTGCGGGGGTGCAAGACTTTTGCGCCAAAGTAGGCGAGTTCTGATGCCTCTTCAAATGCGAGCTCCGGGACAATCCGCGCCTCGGGTACGAGGCGCGGGTCAGTCGTCATGAATCCATCAACTTCTTTCCAGATTTGAATCACCTCTGCATGGATCGCCGCACCAATGATCGCTGCTGTGTAGTCTGATCCGCCTCGACCGAGCGTTGTAATGCGTCCCTTTCTTGTTTTGCCGATGTATCCCGTAACGACTGGCACAACTTTGAGCGCGGAGATCTTTTTCTTTATCAGCGCAGGTGAAGCGGGGAGCGGTGTGGCGTCACCAAACTCGTCATTGGTGATCATGCCAATTTCCCACGCAGGTAAAGCTTCGGAGGAGACACCCATCTTTTGCAGGGCCGCGCCGACAATCTGGGCGGAAAGTCGCTCGCCAAATGATACAAAGTGATCGAGCGTCTTTTTATCCTGTTTCTTTGTTTTTTTGCTTAGGTCTGCAAGTTCGTTGAACTCATTCTCAAGTAGCGTCGGATCGAGCCTCAAGTCCTTGAGGATCTTTTCATGAGTGCGGCGAATTCCTTTCTGAGCGCGTACGCGCTCTGTTGCCGATGTGGTCTTTGCGAGCTTGATAAGCGCGTTTGTAACGCCCGCAACCGCGGAGACAACCACCACTGGTCTCGCCTTGAGCGCACTGCGCACGATGGCGCAAACAGCTTGAATGCTTTCTGCATTGCCCACGGACGTCCCGCCGAATTTCATTACTCGCATCCAGGGCAGTATATGCGGAGTTCTCATAACTTCAATAGACCGTATTCCGCATGCACACGTGCATTTTTTGAGACTTGTGGTACGGTATGTGTCTAATCAGCGAAATAGACTGAAACATCAGAAATGGCAACAGAAGCTCCTGCTCGGCTTAAGCGCAAGCGAAAATCCACCAAAATAAAAAAAAAGAACGGCTTCAAGAAATTTTGGCGCCTCGGAATGGAGGAGTTTAATACGGGTGCGTTCGAAATAAGTAAAGACGGTGAATTGGTGGCTCGAGAAGGGAACTACCAATACAACATTTACGACATTGTTAAGAAATACGGTTCGCCAACTGAGATATTCTTCCCAACGGTGATTGAGCACCGTGCACGTGACCTTATAGAGACCTTCAACGCGTATATAAAGATCCTCGGATACAAGGGGCGTTATCACTATCACTATCCGATGAAGGTGAATCAGAATCGTGAATTTGTGCTTCCAGCCGTGGCTGAAGGCGCAAATCTTGATATTGCTTCAGCCAACGAACTTTATTTAGTTAAACGAATGTTGGAACAGGAAAAATTCCACAGCAAGATGCGCGTAATTTGTAATGGTCCAAAAACGGCGCGCTACATGGAGCTCATCGAAGAGCTCAATGGAAAAGGACTGATCGTGATACCAATCATCGAAGATCGAGTAGAGCTTGAGCGAATGCAGAAATTCAAGGGACCTGTGGGTATTAGGGTAGACATCAATATCAATGTGAAAGGTCACTGGAATAAGAAATTCAATCGCTTCGGATTTACAGAAACAGAACTTCTGGAACTTGGTAAAATACGTAACCTGACAGTTCTCCACTACAATATCTCAAGTCAGACCGAGCAGATTAATGGTTTCATTGAGCCGTTGAAGCGCGCGTTGCAACTATTTGCAAAGATGAAAACAAAGAATCCGGGGTTGGACACGATAGATATGGGTGGAGGAGCTGGTGTGCCCTACAACAAGTACAAGAAATTTTATTCTGCAAAAAATTTAATTCAGAAAATAATTAAGACGGCGAAAGTCCAATCTGATGCGCTCGGCATCAAACATCCGAATCTAATTACCGAATGGGGGCGTTACGTAATGGCTCCTGCGCAGATAACGATTTATAGAGTCACTGCAGAAAAATTAGTGCAGAACAAAGGAGGATACAAATGGTATATCGTCGACGGCAGCTTTATGAACGACCTCACCGACACGTGGGCGCTCAAGCAAAAATGGCACGTAATCCCTGTCAACGGTTTGGCTCATCCAAAGTTGGAGAAGGTGTGGTTCGCGGGGAGTTCGTGCGATAGTGACGACAAATACACACATGGGGGCTTGTATGTCTCAGTCCCTAAATTATCTGATCACGATGAGTTGTATGTTGCTTTTCTTGATACGGGCGCGTATCAAGATTCGCTCTCTTCACATCATTGCTTGCTTTCTTCACCACTGAAACTTATGGCTGCAAATGGCGAGGTAAAAGTTGTTCGCAAGCGCGAAACTCCAGAAGAAGTGGGAAAACAATTTGGGTGGTAACGATATTTTACGAAACTCTCTTACGCATTTAGTAAAAGAAGATCGTGATAGCGTAGAATGTTGCGTCGGCGCAGATTTTACCGGCGAATATACCGACTGCCAAACTTCCCGTAAGACGCTGCATCAGATACATAAAGAACGGTCGCACTATAAAACTGTCGAAAAATTCTGCCGGTCCAAATTCACAAATTATATTCCGCATCACTTTTGCAGTCGCAGAAAGGTGAGATTGTGAAGCGTCACGATGCTTAGACACGATTCTCATTTCAAGTGAAAAAGCGAGACCATAGTACCCGAAGTTCTCAGCCTACGTTCCGACGTAGGCGATAGTGATTCCGTTGTCTGTAAAAATACTTGCTGCAAACGCACCTGCGATAGCGGTGATGGTTGCGACAATCTCGAGTGGGAGGTATCGTCTCAGCCACTCTTTTGCTTTATCCATCGGCATAGTATAACGCTTGGTCGACTGTGGCGTGTAAGCCCTGTTTTTGCTATATTTTGCGCACGCGCGCATATGTTCGTATGCACGCGGCACTCGGAGAAGGGGTGAAAGTACACTTTCCCACCTTGCTCCTCGTTTGCGCGCATAGCTCAGCTGGTAGAGCGTCCGACTGATACTCGGGAGGTCCTAGGTTCGATCCCTAGTGCGCGCACAAAGACAGGGGGCAACTCTGTGACCACCTGCTATAATCCATCCATATGGCACAACAACAACTAGACTCTAGGGCGGTTTGGCAGTTTGCGCTTGGCTCTTTCTTTGGTTGGCTTATTGCGATTATCGTCATCAGTTTCCAAGGGTTCTTCCTCTTTGAGGAACTTGGTCTGGGTGGATTCAGTACGCTCTGGATTCCTTTTGTGGTGGTAGTGCCCTTTCTTATTGCATGGGGGTACGGCGTTCTCTCGCACAAATTCTACTTTTACGAATTAACGGATGATGGGTTTCGCAAAGAATCGGGCATTATCTGGAAGACTTACACGACGATTCCGTACGACAGAATTCAAAACGTCGACATTAATCGCGGTGTAATCGCGCGCATACTGGGACTCTCTGATCTTAAGATTCAAACGGCCGGTTCATCTGGCGCCTCCTATGGTGCATGGGGTATGGTCGGTACGGGAGCGGAGGGAAGCGTACCTGGACTTGCAAAAGAAGTGGCCGAACAACTTCGTGACGATTTGATTCGTAGGGCGAAAACCGCGCGGACTCAAGGCCTCTAGTCATTAATATGAAGGTATCCGTTGCATACGCGCTGCGGTACGCATACCATACGTGTGCGCTATGAATTACAAAGTAATCGGCGGCAAGAAGCTCACGGGAACGGTACAAACCAATATCTCCAAGAATGCCGCAGTGGCGCTTTTGTGCGCATCACTCTTGAATAAAGGTGAGACGGTTCTCAAACGTATGCCGCGCATTGAAGAGGTAAAGCGGCTTATCGAGGTCATGGAAAGTATCGGCGTCAAAATCGTGTGGGATGCAAGTGGCGACATGCGCATCACGCCGCCCGCAAAGATTGACCTCTCCAATATCCATGTCGAGTCCGCGCAGCGCACGCGCTCCATCGCGCTTTTCATCGCACCGCTCGCGCACCTCATCGGCTCATTCGATTTGCCCGCGCCCGCAGGCTGCGATTTGGGGAAGCGGACGCTCGGCGCGCATATCGACGCGCTCGCCAAGCTCGGCATCGCAGTTAGCGCAAATGAGGACGCGCATACGTACCACGTTGAGACAAAAGAAATGCATCCTGCGGAAATCATCATGTACGAAGCTTCGGACACCGGTGTCGAAAACGTGCTTATGGCGGCGGCAAAGATTCCCGGTACGACCACTATCAAATTTGCGAGCGCCAATTACATGGTCCAAGACCTTTGCGTCTTCTTGCGTCACTGCGGGGTCAAGGTGGAAGGGGTGGGCACATCTACATTGGTCGTACACGGCCTCTCCGACATCAATTCCGAAGTCCACGGGCATCCGAGCGAGGACCCTATCGAATCCATGTTCTTCATTTCACTCGCCGCGACGACTCGTTCGGAAATAACCATCGAGCGCTGCCCGATAGACTTTCTCGAGCTTGAGCTCTATACGCTCCAGCAAATGGGGCTGAGCTACGAGCGCGGTGAAGCGTATTCGTCAGAAAACGGCCACACCGTCTTACGGGACATCACCATCAAGCCGTCGGAATTCACGGCACCACCGGAGAAAATTGCTCCCCGTCCATACCCGGGTATCAATATCGACAACCTGCCGTTTTTCGTACCTATCGCGACACAGGCCAAGGGCCGCACGCTCATCCACGATTGGGTCTACGATGGTCGAGCGAAATGGTATATGGAGATGCAAAAGCTCGGGGCAAAGATGACTCTCCTCGACCCGCATCGCGTGGAGATAGAAGGTCCGACTCCGCTTCACGCCGCTGATATTGAGGCTCCACCTGCACTCCGTCCCGCCACGCTCCTCCTCATCGGCATGCTCGCGGCAGAAGGGGAATCAATGCTTCGCAACGTCTATCCAATAAATCGCGGCTATGCCAATCTCTCCGAGCGCCTCCAAAAACTCGGCGCCTCCATTGAGTCAGTAGAATAAGATTACCCTTCGACAACTCGAACTTTTTTGGCCGCAGCCATCGCCTTTTTGCGAGCTTCTTTTATATCTTTGCCTATCGCGAGCGCGACGCCCATGCGGCGGTGGCCGGGGGACATTGGTTTGCCGAAGAGGCGGATCCAGGTGCCGGGGGTTTTGAGTGCTTTGTCAACGCCAGTGTAGGCGGGGTTGTCGATCTTGGTTTCGGCAAGAATGGGAACGCTCGCACCGGGTCGGCATGGGATTTCTCCTATTGGCAACCCAAGAATTGCACGCACGTGCAGCTCCATTTCGCTCATCGTCTGCGAGACCATCGTGACCATACCGGTATCGTGCGGGCGAGGGGAGACTTCTGAGAACCACACGTTGTTACCTTTGATGAAAAGCTCGACGCCGAAGAGCCCGCGACCCGTCTTACCGCAGAGTTCGTTGACCACCTTTCGTGCAATGTCTTGAGATTTCTTGAGTGCCGTCTTCGTCATCGGATGTGGCTGCCAGCTTTCGCGGTAGTCTCCGTCTATCTGAATGTGCCCCACGGGTGCGCAGAAACTTATTCCGCCCGCGTGTCGCACCGTAAGCAGCGTAATTTCGTAATCGAAATTTATTTTGCCTTCAACGATGACCTTGCCCGTCTGTGCGCGCGTACCTTCCATTGCGAATTTCCAGCTTTTCGCCAGATCTTGCGGTTTCCGAGCCATGCTCTGTCCGTGTCCTGAAGATGACATCGTCGGCTTGATGTAGCAGGGGAAGCCCACGGCCTTTGCGCCCGCTTCGAGTTCGGCGAGGCTTCCGGCAAAACGATACGCTGATGTCGGCAGCTTGAGTTTTTCTGCCACAAGCTGGCGGATACCTTGTCTGTCCATCGTAAGGCGTGCTGCGCGCGCTGTCGGGATGACCGTCCAGCCCTCTTTTTCAAGCTCGACAAGCGTGTCGGTCGCGATGGCTTCAATCTCAGGAACGATGTAGGTCGGTTTCTCCATTTCCACCACCTCACGAATTTTTGCACCGTCGCGCATGTTGAAGGTGTGACTGCGGTGCGCGAATTGCATCGCTGGCGCGTTCTCATATCTATCGCACGCAATGACCTCCACCCCAAGCCGCATTGCCTCGATGACCACCTCGCGACCGAGTTCTCCTGAGCCAAGGAGCATCAGCTTGACGGAGGACGGGGTGAAGGGGGTTCCGAACTTCTTCATGGAAGGCATCGTACCATGTGTCCCCAACCATGTCAGATTCACGGGATCGCACCGTGTATACTGTGTATATGCCCCCTTCGGCAAACATCCCGATCCCGCCTTCCATGCTCCCACCACCCAGACATTCACGCTTTTCCGTAAAGGCGCTCCTTTCGATCGCCGTGTGCGCAATCGTGCTCGGCATCGCGACGTTCGTTTTTACCTCGGGTGCATATATGCCGTTCTTCTCGTCGGATATTCGCGAAGGCGTCTACACGCTCCAAGGGGTTTCTCCCGGAGCCACAGACCTCACGCCCCAGTACTTTGGTACCGTGACGATCGTTAAGTCGTCTGATGTGTACTTGTTGTATTGGCAAATCGGAAATCAGACACAAGAAGGAATTGGTATTGCAAAAAATGGCATTCTCTCAGTCTCGTACACTGATACAACTGCAGGCACTTTTAATGATGCGGGAGTGGTCTCGTATCAGGTGACAATGAACGGCCTGCAGGGTGAATGGTCATCAATGTATGGAAGTGGCGCTGTCGGTCGCGAGACTCTTGTTTGGGAAGCCTCAATTTTGCAAAATCCACTCGATACCGCCTCGGGATCGGGGGGAGCGGCGGAAATGCAAGACATTGTCGATGCGCTTGAGCACGAGGCTGGCAGAGATCCTTCGAATACTTCTCCGAACCCATATGGAAATGTGTATGTTGAAGAGGGCGGTAAGGCGACGAACGTTTATCTGGAGCAATAACGGTCACGACATGGTAACGTAGCAGCATGAAGCCGCGCATGATCGTTTTTGCCTCCGGAAAACGCTCCGGCGGCGGCTCTGGATTCGAGAGTCTAGCGCGCTCAAAAGAGCTTGATGCCGACATTGTCGCGGTTGTTTCGAATCACGAGCGAGGCGGCGTCCACGAGCGCGCGATGCAGCTTGGCATCCCATGTATCTATTTCGCAGGTCCGTATGATGCCGAGCATTACCAAAAGATCGTCGCCGATTCAGGAGCAGAATGGGTCGCGCTTTCTGGGTGGCTCCGGCAGGTGAAAGGCCTTGATCCGCAAAAGACATTCAACATTCATCCAGCACTTCTCTCGCAGTTTGGCGGTAAGTTTGGGGGACATGGGATGTACGGGAATCACATTCACGAAGCGGTGAAGGTGGCGCTTGATGCGGGGGAGATTGCGGAGTCGGGATTCACGATGCAATTCGTGACGGACGAGATAGACCGCGGCCCCGCCTTTTTTGAGAAGCGCATTCCTCTCAAGCAGGGGATGTCGGTAGAAGAAATAGCAAAGGCGGTGAATGATGCTGAGCACGAATGGCAGCCGAGGATAACGAACATGGTCGTGCATGGGAAAATCCGATGGGACGGCAAAGATTCCACAACGCTGGTAGTTCCGTCCGCCATCAAATAGAATGGCTGGAATGGGTGCGTGGCGCAATTGGTAGACGCGCACGGTTCAGAACCGTGTCCCGCAAGGGTTGGGAGTTCGAGTCTCCCCGCACCCACCAGCTGGTCTTATTTTCCTCCTTTAATAATTAACTCAATGTGCCGGAGTAGCCCGAGATATATCCTGTTTGCAAGTGGATGCTCTCCCGAGACCGCAAATCCTTGGGGTCTTTGTTTGCCGCCCTCTTCTACGGGCAATTGATGTTCAGTGGGAGTCCCTGTGATTCCCCGATCTATAAGTGCTATTGGCGTGTTGTCATTTCTAAAAACCCTAACCCACATCTCTATTCCTCTGTCCGTGTAAATTGATACTCTGATTGTTACGTTTTCGTTGGATAAGTTAAGTGGGAATAGCATTTCTATTCCATCTCCTTTTTCGTTCGACGCTCCTTTTTCCGAGACAAATTTGTAAAGTTCTTCAGCTAATCTTTTGCGCTCCGCGACTGTTCCTTCGGTTGCAGCGACAAAATCATCAATTTTGAAATATGTACCTGGCAGCGGGAGATTGCCCAAGGGGAAGGATGAGTCCGGTTCTTCCGCGCGAGGTCTTGGAGGCGGCTCTTGAGCACTCGCGGGTGCTCCCGATAGAACCCCCCCCCAATACGGCTGTCGCTTGCATTGCGTTTTTCACTGTCTTTGTGATGTTATTTATTCCCATACCGATATTATAATACGAATCTTCAGGCTCTGACGTAGTGGAGCAGAAGACTACCTTTTTCGTTGAGTTGTCGTGTTGATTCAAGGCGAAAGGTGGCGTTGATATTTTTTGCAGACTCAAACAAATTCAATCCGCGGCCGAATACGAGCGGCTCGATGGTGAGATAGATTTCGTCGAGGAGGTCGTTTTCTAAAAAGTACGTATACGTCTGCGTGCCGCCGAGGATGGCGATGGTTTTGTACGTCTCGAGAATTTTCCTCATGTCCGCGGTCTGCGCGTTCACCAGGAAAAGTCTGCTGCTCTTGCGCTCGGATATTGCGACAGAAGTCGTGAGCACAATGCAATTCCGCTTTGAGAGAGGCTCTAGAGCTGTCTTGTAGGTATTATTGCCGACGACGACGACGTCTGATTCGTCGAGCATCTGGTGCAGGAAATTCTTGTCTTCAGGACTCGTCCAATCGCTGAAATGCCCCGCATCGAGGCCGATTTTCCCGTCTATAGTCGTGGCAACGATGGCACTACAGCGCATATGAGCATTGTAACCTAGGCTGATTGCTTTCATGAAATGCATCCCGTACAATGCGGCCTTCTATGCTGACATTCAGCGAAGCTGCCCAGAAAAAAGTACTCATTGCACTCACGATTTATCTCGCGTCGCTCTCGTACCTAGGAGTCAAACTTTTGCGTGACAAGGCAGCATGAAAGTAACGCCGATACGGACGCGCGTCTTTAAAGAAAATGAATTGCTCGTGCAATTCATCATTGAGCATGTTCCGACGCTCGAGAACCGTTCTGTCCTTGCGGTGACATCAAAAATCGTTGCGCTTTCTGAAGGAAGGACGGCAGTCGTCTCGAGCGACGAAGAAAAGGAACAACTTATTCGTTCGGAGAGCGAGCGGGCAATCCCGACGAAATACGTGATGCTCACCGTGAAAGACGGCATGGCGATGGCAAATGCGGGGATCGATGATTCAAATGCGGGCCCCTCGACTGCGCTCGGGGTAAACAAGCTCGTACTCCTGCCGAAAGATTCCTTCGCTGCGGCAAGCAACATTCGTTCTAGTCTTTTGCAAAATTACGGAATAACAGAATTGGGAGTAATCGTCACCGATAGCCGTGTCGCGCCACTGCGTGCGGGAGTTGTCGGCGTCGCGCTTGGGCATGCTGGCTTTCGCGGTATACACGATTATCGCGGAACTCCCGATATATTTGGGCGCACCATGAAGATAACGCAAACCAATGTCGCTGATTCACTCGCGACCGCCGCGACCGTAGTGATGGGCGAAGGAAGAGAGCAGCAGCCGCTGGTCATCATCGAAGATGCCCCGGTGGAATTTGCAGATACGGTAGACCCCACAGAACTCCACATCGATATCGAAGACGATATGTACGGCCCTCTCTTTGCCTAGAGCAGGTGAGAGAAAAACGAGGTGAGTGAGCGCCAGAAAGTACTGAGGAATCCGTTATTCGCATTAGCAGCTGCTGCGGTTTGATTTGTAGGGGTTGTTGTGGATGTTGCCTGCGGTGAGCTTGTCGAAGCCGTTGCTGCAGGAAGTGCGGGTACTTTTTTTGGTGCTAGAGTTTCAGCTTTTGGTTTTATTTGTATCGTCGTCGATGCGGTACTCGTAGCCTGTATGACTTCTGCTACGGCAGACGTCGATGTCGCGATTATTTCCGGCGTCGACGTTGCGATATCCGGTGTGCTTGTCGCAGTAAGTGCAATTGTGGACGTCGCACTTGTCGTTGCCGTGCTGAGGCCGTTACCGCTTGTAGAATTTGTAGGTCGTGAGTAGCTAGACAGCAGAGAACCCCACGTTCCGCCGAGGCTTGCGGGTATCGCATATGCGGTTGCCCATACGCGATTATCTGAACTTACCGCCACTGGGTCGACGCCGCCGTCGGATTGTTGGAGTGATGCGAGGTAATCGTTTGGGGTGATGCTGCTTGGGGCCCAGCTTGAAGCGGTTTGTTGAAGTGCGGCAATTCCCTGCAGAGCCCAGCTCGTCGAGAAACTATTGCCGAAGCCGCCGTTTGCTTGCTGTTGCGTGTGGAGGTAGCTCTGCGCATTGGCGAGCGCAGAAGAGACGCCTGGAAGCGAAGGGACGAGCGAGAGCGCTTGTATGGCAGCTGCCGTCACATCGACACTTCCGTCCCAGCTACCGCCGGCAGTTTGTGCCGAGAGGATAAACGCAACTGTTTTTTTGATGATGTCATCGCTTGTGCTATACCCTGCATGCAAGAGCGGGAAGAGCGCGAAAATATCATCGGTCACTAGGGTAGTGTAACCAACCTGCGTCCCGTCGAAGGCGTTCACTATCGGCGCGATATAATTTGTTGCGGTACCAGAATACGGATTGATGCCGAGGGACATGAGCGCCATTGCGTGTCGTTCGTAGTCCGTGGCACTGGAAAGCGAAGGAGCTGCCGAAAGAAGGTAATTGCGGAGGCTAGTTTTTGCTGCCCCAGCGTCGGCGGCGCTGAACGCGATTGCTACCCAATCGGAGTGAAGCGGCGAACTAAATGAACCATCGGCATTTTGTTTTGATGCGAGATACGCAAGTGCGGATGGCACATTGAGTTGGAAATGCGATATGCCTCCACCTCCGCCACCAGGATTGGAAGGTGGTGGTGGTTCGTTCACCACAAATGATGTTGAAGGAAAATCATAATCTTCTTGCAGCGCGACTGCATAGGTACCCGTTGCGTTCAGCGTGAATATCGCTTGTCCGTTAGAATTCACAGGAGAGGATTGGAGCGTCGTGAATGTAAAGCCAGAAACGGTTCCGAGGTCAACCGTAAATCCTGTTGTTGAATGGTACGTACCTGTGGCGGGGTCAAACTCCTGTGCCTCAACCGTAAATGGGGAACCAGTTGTTACTGAAGGGTCAATAATCACCGCTTGCCGCGAACTCGCGTACGAGTAGTAAAGCTGCATCACATCACCGTCATGCAGTTCGACTGAACTCATGCCAATCGTTGGCGCCGAGCCATTAATCGCGAAGAGCCACGATGGAGGGAAGAGAGTGCAGAGCGGTGTAGAGCTGCTCGAAGGTATTAACACGCAGCTCACTTGGAAGCCAAGGAACCCGAAATAGTCGAGCTGAGTGACATCAAAGTCGCTTGTCTGCGCATCGAGCGCTTCGAGGGCCGCGATTGCTGAACGGGCAGGTGCCGTTTGAGCCGCGCCTACCGTAGGGGTAAGGCTTACGTCTGGCGACCCTGAAGCTGGAAGTGTGACGACAGCAGAAGTAGCTAGAGTTGTGCCCACGTAGATTTGGATAGTTGCTGTCTCTACAACCTGCGCATACGCAGCAAATGGCATAAGGGCTGATACAAAGACCACCACGAAGACAAAACGGATATTCATAGAATTAATAAGTGATTAATAATTTTTCTCATACTTCCACTCGACGGTGTCGCCTGCGCTGAGTGTCGTTTGAGAGGCTCCGGTGTTGGAAAGTTTCCCGTTTAGGTAAAGCATCCAGTTGTAACTTTTCTCGGTTTTCTTTCCGTTTATCGAATCCACGAAAAATCCGAGAGAAGTGTAATCGTGACCCGTGAATTTGAAATCGCTCGTGGATGCGAGAGCGCGCATTGCGTCGAGGACGGTCGATTCTTTGGGAGCAAATATTGTGTACAGTTTTCCAGCAACTGAAAGCGTGATGTTTGGTGTCGGCGTGGGCGCTGTGGTGGCAACAGGAATTGTTTTTGTTGTTTGTAGTGTTGCTTGAGCTGCTGGCTGTGTTGGCAGGACAGATTCCGCGATAATTACTGATTCTGTCTGAACTGAGGGCGTTGTTGTTGCGACTGGCAACGTGATTTTATTTTCTCCACCGTTGAATATGAAAAGAATGCCGATTATGACAGTTGCCAATGTTCCGAGTGCTAAATATGTTTTCATAAATTGGTCTATGTCGCGCCGTGCTCAACGCGACATCATTTTGTTCGACACAAAATGAAAATCCCTGCCCAAAGCAGAGATCTTTCGATCGTACGTCGTATGCGACGCGTTCCTGCTCGGGATAACCAGTTGACTGAAGACCGGACTTGTTTCGCCAAGAGGGCGAACTTTACCGTTGCGGCACAGTGCGGGAATTAAACCCGACTTCCACAATCAACCTTGGACGCGCATTGTAGTACTCGTGTGTTTACGCGCAAGGTGGATAGCAGACTCTAGGACAAATTCCGAATAAGTAAACCCCGTTAGAGAACTCACCCGAGTCTTTAGATTTTGTATTCTGCGCGCGCCATTCTCTAACGGGGTAAATTTTGCTACGATGTGAAAATGCAGCCGGAAATCAGGAGCCCCGCATTCTTCATCGGGCAAGGTGCGAGCGCAGGAGATTTAATTTCATTCGGTTCTGGACAACCGGATTTGCCACCACCACCTTCCGCCTTTGCCGTCTTGGAGCATTTCAGACAGTTTAAATACGGATCAGTACAAGGGGAACTTGCGTTGCGAGAAGCAATCGCGAAGGAATATCCGAGCGCCACACCCGAAGAAGTTGTCGTCACCAACGGCGCTTCCGAGGCGATTGACCTCGTGCTGCGAGCAATAGCAGTACCTGGAGCTCGGGTCGCGCTCCCTCGCCCGTACTACTATTCGTATCCTCATAATGTAGAGCTTGCCGGTATGACGCCGGTCTACTACGAGCTTGAGAAAGGAAAAATAAACTTTGATTCTTTTGAGGGGGCGGTGCAAGGGTGTCGAGCCATCATGATTAATTCGCCGTCAAACCCTACTGGGACGGTACAAGATATTGACACCCTCAAGAAGATAGAGGATCTGTGCAACAACCTCGGTATTTATATTCTTTCCGATGAGGTCTACAAGGACCTCATCTACGTACGCGAAAATTATCCGATGAAAGGAAAGCGCGTCGTTACCATCAACTCCTTCTCAAAGACGTATGCAATGTGCGGGATGCGGCTCGGCTATTTCCATACGCTCGACCGCGCACTCGTCGAGAAGGTCGTCGAGATGAAATCGCATACGTCGATGAACACGTCACTCATTTCTCAGGCGATGGGTCTTGCCGCGATGGGCGAGCGTTCTACCTACGTGGCTGCGCACGTCCCGATTTGGCAGAAGCGCCGCGACATCATCTATCAGGGTTTGCGCGATCTTGGTCTCGATTTGTGGAAGCCGGAAGGCGCTTTTTATGTTTTGCCCAAGATTAAGAACTCAACACGCGCGATGCATGACCTCTATTATCATCACAATATAATCACGTACGACGGCGTGTGGTTCGGCGCGCCGGATCGCCTGCGTTTCAGCTACGCGCTCGATATTCCAAAAATAGAGGAAGGGCTCGGTCGGCTTAAGAAATTTTTAGAGAATGAATATCGGACATACGCATGATTGGGTTTTTTGATTCTGGTTCTGGCGGTCTCTCTGTTTTATCCGCACTTCACGCTCATGCGCCGGATGCGGACATAGCTTACTTTGGGGATATCGCACACGCACCGTACGGCACGAAGACTCCGCAGGAGCTTGTCGACCTTACCGTCGCAGGAATCGCAACCCTAAAAGAGATGGGTGCCACAGAAATAGTGAGTGCGTGCAACAGCGTTTCCGCGTCGGTCTTGGCGGGAGCTGCGGGTACGACGCCAGTGATTGAGATGACGAAGCCAACGGCTGCTGGTATGCGAGCGTACAAAGGCGCGCGCGTCCTCCTTATTGCGACACCTGCGACGGTGGACTCAAAGATTTACGAAAATGCACTTCAAAACATTGTTAAACTCGATTCGCTCGCCATTCCGGAACTTGCAGGCGCAATAGAATTTGGAGCGGCAGATGGGGAAGTCGCGGACATCGTGCGGGAGGCCCTGAATAGGAAGAAGGGAGAAAAGTATGAGTACATGCTTCTCGGCTGTACACACTATCCGCTCGTGTTGCCCGTCATTGAAGCGGAAGCGCGGAATGTTTTCGGAGATATTCAGTGTATAGATCCCGCCGGATTCGTCGCAGAAGAGGCGGCAAAGATATTTGACTGCACCGGGACGGGAGAAATGCACTTCAGGATATCTAAAGATTCCGGACCATTTCGCGCCCGCGTACACGGGCTTTTTCCCGATAGTCGGTATACCATTGAGTGTCTATGAAGGCCTACGAAGAATTTTTCAAAGGGAAGCGCATCACGCTCCTTGGTCTCGGTCTTCTTGGCCGTGGTGTCGGGGATGCGGAATTCTTGGCGCAGTGCGGCACGAATGTCTTGGTGACCGATACCAAGACTGAAGAACAACTTGCTGAATCAGTTGAGAGATTGAGAAAATACTCCAACATCACTTTTCATCTCGGTGGGCATCAAAAAGAGGATTTCACGGATACGGATCTTGTCATAAAAGCTGCGGGTGTCCGGCTCGATTCGCCTGAGATTGCAGCTGCGCATGCTGCGGGTGTCCCCGTTGCGATGTCGACGGCGCTTTTTGCGAAGTATGCGATGGATGCGGGGGCAAAGATTGTTGGTGTCACAGGTACGCGCGGGAAGACCACCGTCTCGCACATGATATTTCATGCTCTGGAAAAAGGGGGAAAGCGTGCGCACCTCGGTGGAAACGTGAGAGGTGTTTCGACGCTCGCGATGCTGCCCCAGATACAAGAAGGGGACATTGCAGTTCTCGAACTTGATTCGTGGCAGCTACAGGGATTCGGTGATTTGAAAATCAGTCCCCACATTGCTGTGTTCACCAACCTCATGCCCGACCATCAAAACTATTACAAAAGCATGGACGAGTATTTTGCAGACAAAGCAAACATATTTCGCTTTCAGCATCTAGGGGACGTCTTGATAGCAGGAAATGGCTTAACAGAGCGACTTCAAACTCCTCAACCGCCCGTTGAGGCGTTTGTTCCCGAAAGACTTGCGAAAGATTGGGTGTTGAGGGTTCTCGGTGAACACAATCGTGAGAATGCTGCGTTTGCGACTGCCGCACTGCAGGCACTTGGTTTCTCGGATGAGGAGATAAAAAAAGGCCTCGAGTCATTTGAGGGAGTGGAAGGGCGCTTGCAATTCGTACGTGAATTGAATGGCGTGAAATTTTATAATGACAATAATGCGACAACACCCGAGGCCACAATTGCGGCTCTTCGCGCGGTAGGCAGCGTCGGAACGCTTATCGTTGGCGGTTCCGAGAAAGACTTGGCGCTTGAAGATCTTGTTTCTGAAATAAAAAACAGGGTTTCGAACGTTATTCTCCTCACACACCCAAATTACAAAGGTTCTGCGCGTCTCGCCGAATCTTTAGACAAAGCAGGAATCGTATACGAAGAGGCGCACGAACTCTCTGCGGCGGTGGTGTCAGCTCTGGAAAAGACAAAGTCGGGCGTTGTCCTTTTTAGTCCCGCATTTGCGTCGTTTGGGATGTTCCAAAATGAGTACGAACGCAACGACCAGTTTCTAGAACTGGTTAGGAGGATGGGAGGCGCTGCATAAGGGTCTCGATACCTTTGCGCATGGTTTTCGATAATTCGGGGTCACTCTGGAGATCTTTGATGGTTTCTTGCAGGCGGCTGTCGATGCCGTTCTCGTTGTCGAAGAGGTAGGAAGGGAATTCCTCAAAGCGTTCGAAGTATTCTTCAAAAACCTTTTTGCGTATCTTTGCGTTCAAGCTCGTCGCAGCTGCTTTCAATTCTTCAAAATCGAACTTCGGCTTTTTCTGTGGATTCTTCACACATCAATTGTAACTTTTTTTGTCGTATGAGGATAGTTGCCATTAACCGCGCGTGATTCATAATCACTGGTATGCCATCTCGCATCTACATGGTCGGCATCGGCGGCATCGGTATGTCGGCTCTCGCTCAATACTTGCGCCATACCGGTCACGAGGTAGCAGGCTCGGACCGTGAAGAATCTCCCGTCGTGACGCTTCTCGTACAAAAAGGTATTCAGGTGACGGTCGGCCACCTGCCTGCGCAGGCAGGCGACCAATGTCTCATTCCTGCGGACACAGAGCTTCTCGTGTATAGCGACGCTGTCCCTGAAAGCAATGTCGAGCGCGTGCGGGCGAAGGAAATGAACATTCCTGAGATGTCGTATTTTGAAGCGCTTGGTGAAGTGACGCGTACTGCGCGCACTGTCGCAGTCGCGGGGACACATGGCAAAACGACGACCACGGGCATGCTTGCAAAGATACTGCAGTATGCTGAAAAAGAACCGACCGTTATCGTCGGATCTATTGTGCGGGATTTTGGTTCGAATTTCTTGGCTGGCAGGGAAGACCTCTTTATCGTCGAAGCGTGTGAATATCGTGATCATATTTTGAGACTTACGCCCGAAATTCTTGTTATTACCAACATCGAGCTCGACCACACGGATTATTTCCCCAATCTTGAGGCGCTGCAGAAGACATTTCGAAAGGCTGTGGCGCGAGTGCCTGCCAACGGCATCATCATTACGAATCCGTATGATCCGGTGATTGCGGCTGTGCTTTCCGAAGCGGTGGCGCCGATACTCGATTACACGACGCAGACTGTGCCTGCACTTCAGCAGATAGGGGAATTTAATAGAGACAACGCGCGCGCCGCCAAGGCGGCCGCTCGAGCACTCTTCCCACATTTGCAGGAGGAGTATACCGACCGTGCACTCATCGATTTTAAGGGTTCATGGCGGCGATTTGAATACAAGGGAGAGACCCCATGCGGGGCGGTTGTGTACGACGATTACGCGCATCATCCTACCGCCATTCGAGCCACAGTCCTCGCCGCGCGGGAGAAGTTTCCCGAAAAGAAGATTATCGTTGCCTTCCATCCACACTTGTATAGTCGTACGCGTAGTCTCATGCAGGACTTCGGGCGCTCTCTCGCGGAGGCGGACGAAAGCCTTATTGCGCCTATTTATGCCGCTCGTGAGACTCCAGACCCTGGGGTCACCAATGAGTCCGTCGCGGAGACGACACGTCGCTATGGGGGCACATCGGATGCGTTCGAATCGTTCGACCTCATTCGCGAAAAGCTCCTTAGGTACGATGACAGGCATCTCATCATCACGATGGGCGCGGGAGATATATACAAAGTCGCCGAACAGATTGCAGACTAATGCATGAAGTATTCGGCGATACTATTTGATTTCGATGGCACGCTTGCCGAGAATAGTTTTCTATTTCTGGATGTGCTGAATGAGCTTAGTCAGGAGTTTGGATTTGAACCAATTGGCGTAGAGGAGATTCCAAGGCTTCGGCGTATGGGTGCGAAGGAGATTCTTACGCAGCGACTCCGCATACCGCTGTGGAATATTCTGAAGATACGGCGGCTCGACCGCGCTCAAAAGCGCGTGTGGCGAGAGAAAGTATCCGAGACGGAGATACGTTTGTTTTCGGGGATGCCACAGCTCATCAAGGACATTCGAGATAGGGGAATTGTTGTCGGTATTGTTTCTTCCAACCTTTTGGAGGTCATAGAACGAGCCATTCAATCGGCTCACGTGGAAGTCGACTTTGTGCATGCTGGGTCTCGCGTATTCGGTAAGGCGGGCGCCATTCGGAAGGTCATAAAGCAGTATCAAATCGACTCGCATAGCGTTCTCTACGTCGGAGACGAGATTCGGGACCTTGAAGCATGCCGCACTGTCGGTATCCCCATGATTGGAGTAGGATGGGGTCTCAACGCTCCAGAGGCTCTCCAAGCACGAGGGGTCGTTGTCGTCTCTACGCTAGAAGAGCTTCGAGCGAAAATCCTCTCATAACTATGGGTAAGCTATCAATCATCGCAACACCAATCGGCAACCTCGGGGACCTGACGTTCCGCGCTTTGTGGAATTTGAAGGAGGCAACTGTTATCTACGCCGAAGACACCCGCGTCATTTCGAAGTTACTTTCTCATTATGGGCTCAAGAAATCAGTGTTCCGACTCGACGCGGCGACGGAAATCAAAAAAGCGGATGAAATTATCGCGCGGCTCGAAGCAGGGGATCACGTGGCGTTTGTTTCCGACGCGGGCACGCCTGGGATATCAGACCCCGGAGGAAGGCTCGTCGCACATGTCCGAGCGCAACTCCCAGAAGCCATCATCGAAGCAATACCAGGCCCCTCCGCTATCACTGCAGCACTTTCTATCGCTGGCCTCTCCACCGACAAATTCCTTTTTCTCGGATTTCTTCCGCACAAAAAAGGTCGGCAAACAGCACTCAAAGATATCGCGCACTGCACCTTTCCCGTCGTTCTCTATGAATCACCGCACCGCATATTGAAATTATTGGCAGAACTCGGTAAATTTGCGCCGCAAAGCCGTGTCACCATCGGTCGCGAATTGACAAAAATGCATGAGGAAGTACTAGTGGGTAGTCCACTCGAACTCGCAGATAGGTTGGAGAAGAAAAAAGGTGTCCGCGGTGAATTTGTCGTTATTATTGAAGCCGTGAAGTAGTGGTATACTTTCGGTATGACCATCGACGCTCTCATCATGTCTGCCGGTGCATTTGTGGCGGTGCTTCCATTTTTGGGATTCCCGAATAGCTGGGACACCTTCTTCTTCTTGGCTGCAGGGGTTTTTGTTATCGCACTCGGGATAGTAGTACGTCGACGCATCGGATATATGCAGAGAGCGTCAAAAGATGAGGAAATGTCACTTGGGGATTTTCCTCGTCATGAAAACGAAGTTGCATAAGGGCATTTGGGTCCTCGGGGCAGGGCTCGTACTAGCTCTTGGCGCTGCCGCTGTGGCCGAATCCCTCGCGCCAAAAATCAAGTATGTCCGTACTGCCGGGACGCAACAAGAGGAGATACAGGAGCCTCTACCGGAGGCGCCCCCTGTTGCGGCGCACATACAGACGCCGGATGCTGTGCGCGCCATTTACATGTCGCAGTGCGTCGTCGGCACGGTTTCGTTCCGTGATTCTCTCGTCAAATTCATAGACGACACTTCGCTGAATGCCGTCGTCATCGATATCAAGGATTTCTCCGGCGGCATCGCATTTCCGACAGACAATCCGACTCTTGCCCCGTTCGTCTCCGGCGATTGCGGCGCGAGGGATATGAAAAGTTTTGTTGAATCACTCCACGCAAAAAATATTTATGTCATCGGACGCATCACCGTCTTTCAAGATCCGCTCTACGCAAAAGCGCATCCCGAACTCGCGGTGCAAAAAGTGGGTGGCGGTGTGTGGAAAAATTACGGTGGTCTTGCCTTCATTGATGTCAACGCAAAACCCTTCTGGGATTACATCGTGGAACTCTCCCGGGTTTCCTACGAAGAATTCGGCTTCGATGAACTGAACTACGATTACATCCGGTATCCCTCGGATGGTCCGATGAAGCAGGCCGTCTATTCTCTCAGCGCCGGGAAGTCGAAAGAGGAATCTCTCGAAGAATTTTTCCGCTACCTGCACAGCAAAGTAAAGCCGATGGGCATCGTGATGTCGGCTGACCTCTTCGGATATGTCACGGTACACACCGACGACCTCGGCATCGGGCAGGTGCTCGAGCGCGCGTTGCCGTACTTTGATTACATTGCTCCGATGGTGTATCCGAGCCACTACAATGCCGGCTTCCTGGGTTTAAAAGATGTAAACAGCGACCCGTACAAGATCGTCTATGCTTCCATGAAGCAGTCGGTCGCACGCGTAATCGCGACCTCCACCCCGAATTATTCGTTTGATGCCATTGCGATAGCTTCAACGAGTCCGCAACTCTACGAAAAGAAGAGTTACCCCGCTTCAGTCATGCGTCCGTGGCTCCAGTCATTCGATTATCCGGTCGCGTACACACCGGCGATGGTTGCGGCGCAGATTAAGGCAAATGAAGATGCGGGCCTCAACTCGTATCTCTTCTGGGATGCGGGAAATAAGTATCGTAGTTTGCGTCAAGTTTTGGCGCAGTAGTAAAGGGAAATACGCTATACTGGAAGGGCCGCGCTTTAATGACGATTGCGCGGCATGATTTCGCAAAATCACATGAATTCCGCCCATCAGGATGATGATAGCCGCGTAACATATTTTGCGGCGACGCACACGCGCGGCAAACGCGAAATGTTCGGCATTCGCGGCATCGACCGCGGCAAACACGTCTACGTTATCGGGAAGACCGGTATGGGTAAATCCACCATGCTCGAGAACATGGCTATCCAGGATATCCAGAATGGCGAGGGCATTGCATTTATCGACCCGCACGGCTCTACTGCAGAGAAATTGCTCGATTTCGTCCCGCACGAGCGCATCAAGGATGTCGTCTATTTTGCACCCTTCGATACTGACCATCCTATCGGATTCAATGTGATGGAGGATGTCGGCTACGACAAACGTCACCTCGTGGTCTCAGGACTCATGGGAGCCTTGAAACGCATCTGGGTGGATGCGTGGAGCGCGAGAATGGAATACATTTTGCAAAATACACTCTTGGCGCTTCTCGAGTATCCCGATTCGACGCTCTTGGATGTGAATCGCATGCTCACCAACAAGACCTTCCGCGCGGCGGTCGTGGCCAAGATTACCGACCCGATTGTAAAAGGATTCTGGGTTGAAGAATTCGCGCAATTTACTGATACCTACACCCGTGAAGCGACGCCGGCCATTCAAAACAAAATCGGTCAGTTCACGGCAAATCCGCTTATCCGCAACATTGTGGGGCAGGGAAAATCGTCTTTCGACCTCCGCAAAATAATGGACGAGAAAAAGATATTCATCGTCAACCTCTCGAAGGGGCGCATGGGTGAGACCAATGCATCACTCTTGGGCTCGATGCTCGTCGTCAAGATTTATCTCGCCGCGATGTCGCGCGCGGATGAGCCTGCGGCGCGTATGGCGCAATTGCCGCGCTTCTATTTCTACGTCGACGAATTCCAATCAATGATGAACGAAGCCTTCGCGGACATTCTCTCCGAATCGCGCAAATATAAGCTCGCACTCACGCTTGCCAATCAGTACATCGAACAGATGGAAGAGGAGGTGCGCGACGCCGTTTTCGGCAACGTCGGTACACTCATCGTATTCCGCGTCGGCCCTTTTGATGCAGAGGTATTGGAGACGGTCTTCGACCCGACGTTTACTCCGGAGGATCTCGTCGGACTTGGTATTGGACAAATATACCTTACGCTCATGATAGATGGCGTCGGCTCGAAGCCGTTCTCCGCCGAGACCATTCCGCCTATCGATACGCCCCCCATCTCATACCGCGATGACTGTATCCGGACATCGCGTGAGCTATACGGCCGTGCACGTGCGGACATTGAAGCGGCGGTCAACCAAAAGCAGATTGATTTCCAGATGCCGCCAAAAGAAAAAAAAGAATGGGAGAAAAGCGCCTACGGCTCCCGTCCACGCGCCTCAGATGCACCCCCGCCGCCCGCTGTTGTCGCAACTCCGGCAGGATTTGCCGTACAGCCGCCACGTGAAAGCTATACACCCAAGCCGGTCGCAGCACCCGCCCCATTCGAGCCGCGCCCCGCACATGCGCATGTCCGTCCGGCGGTAATGAGCCTGGCTGCCCGGAATACTGCCGAAGGAGACCAGCGCTCGGCACTGCGTGCCGCCATCGCGCAGGCAAAACCGAAAGTCATCGAAGCTCAAGTGCATATTGCGCCAGTACGCTCACCGGTCGATATTTTGCGCGAGCGACGCGCACCCAAACAGCAGACCTCAGTCCCGAGTGGCCCCAAAGGCAATCTCGCGCCTTCCGCGGCAGCGCGCCGCGCGCCGGCGCAGAATCCACAGCCGTACGTGCGTCCTGCGCCTCAACTTGAAATTCCGCGCGATAATAGCTCGCATGATGACAGACAGCCTGCACAGACGGGAGAAGTTTCTCCGGAAGTGCTTCAGCGTGTGGTGCGGGGAGAAGAGGAAGCGGACGGGTAGTCATTTTTTCATTTCCGCGTTTGCGATAGCCGCAATTATCTTGCCAAGCGTCACCGTCGCGTTTACCCCGAGCTTCGTCGAGGGGCAGGTCGCGGGTTTTGTGTTTACTACCGATCCGCAAACAATTGAGGTTGGCGCAGTTTCCGGGCAGATCACGCTGCAGGCGCAAGATATCGGGGGAACGAGCGTCAATATCCCTCAGACAACGTGTCTGTCTTTTTACACGGCTTCTGCACAAGGGCAGTTCTCGTCCAGTGCAACGAATTGGAGCTCCGTTTCGGTCCTTACGATGAATAAGAACAGCGCCAATCGGAGTTTCTTCTACAAAGATACTGCGGGCGGAACCTACGCTCTCAGGGTGAAAATTGCGTTCAAGCCCGTGGGGGTGAGCAGTTCGTGTGCGAGTTGGCCGCTGGACCAATGGAGCATCCAGTGGACGGTGACGCAGAACATTACGATTGGAAACGCTCCACAGGGGGGCGTCTCCGGAACGAGTACCGCCGCTACCTCTGAACAAAGTACCAATTCAGGAAATAGTACCGGCGAGTCGGCTGACATGCCGCCTCCGCCGAAAGTATTTGCGGACGGCGGCAGCGACCGCACTGTGATTGTGGGTGCAGACACGGAATTCAAAGCACGTGCATATGATGAGAAGAAGAACATCATCGACTTCTCTCATTTTCACTGGAATTTTGGTGATGGCTCCACCGCGGATATGGCGACCGTTCTCCATCATTTTGATTATCCCGGTCGGTATATCGTCGTCCTCGATGTTCCAGAAGAAAAAGATTCCGTACCGGACCAGATTATCGTTACGGTGGAGCCGATGAAGCTCACGCTTTCTTTTTTGCCTGACGGTGGTGTGGCAATAGAGAATAGGGCAGGGCGCACGCTCGACCTCTCTCGTTGGATAGTCCGCTCTCTGGGGAGAGCCTTCACCATTCCCGAACGTACACTCGTTCTTGCGAATAGCCCGCTGCGTATATCGCAGAGGACGCTTGGTTTTTCGAGCGGGGCTAATGTTGAATTGGCATACCCAAACGGTGTATTCGCCGTCGGTACTGCTCCCACTCCAGTATCAACATCTACCCCGGCTCTCGTCTCGGCGGTTGTTCCTCCCACACAACAGGTGATAGAAAACAAAATCGAAAGTCAGATGCTTATATCTCAGGATGAGGATATTCCATTCGAACAACCTGATGTGTCCACAGCAACCACAGAGGCGACATCGTCACAGGTTGCGGCAGCCGAAGCGGGGGCGACAGATTCTTCGAGCATGTGGTGGTTCGGCGCCGTAGGAATCGCGGGGCTCGCCGCAGGCTCTCTCGCGCTCGCCAGGCGCTTCGGGAAGAAAGAGTGGGACATCATTGAAGAAAGCGACAGGGCGGTGTAGTGTGTAAGGAATGAGCGCTCAAAAGAAGACTATCGTGGTCACGGGTGGGGCTGGATTCGTAGGCGGGAATCTCATCAAGCGACTCGTGGCAGATGGTCATCGCGTTATCTCACTTGATGTGTATTTTGCTGGTAAGAAAGACGCACATGTCGACGGCGCTGAGTATCGAGAAGGTCACACGAGGGATATCGAACGGCTCGTCCCAGAAGCTGTTGACAGTATTTACCATCTCGGTGAATACGCTCGAGTAGAGCAAAGCCTCTCTGAGCCTGATGTTGTTTGGGATCTTAACGTCGCGGGGACCTTTGCTGTCGTCGAATATTGGCGCAAGCGCTCTCTCGCGGGGCGTATGTGCAAACTCATCTATGCCGGCTCGTCGACAAAATTCGGCGATTCCGGTCTTGCACGTGACGCCACTCCGTATGCGTGGATGAAGGCGACGAATACTGAGCTCGTGCGCAATTACGGTGCGTGGTACAAGCTTCCATACGCGATTACGTATTTCTACAATGTCTATGGACCGGGGGAGCGTACGGGACGTTACGGAACCGTTGTCGCTTTTTTTGCCGATATGGCCCGCAAGGGTGAATCGATTACCGTGACATCGCCCGGTACGCAGACGCGGAATTTCACACACGTTGATGACATTGTCGAAGGGCTTGTTCTGGTGGGAGAAAAAGGAGAAGGGGACGGCTACGGGCTTGGTGCCGAGCAAGCCTATTCGATTCTTGAAGTCGCGAAGATGTTTTCGGACAACATCACGATGCTTCCCGAGCGTACCGGCAATCGATCAACAAGTTCTGGTGTCAACAATACAAAATCAAAGGAACTTGGATGGAGCCCGAAGCACGACCTGGGAGACTACGTGAAGGGTATCGTCGGCAAAGCATGAAAAAGATTCTCATCTTCTCCCTCGCATACTATCCGAAGTATGTAGGTGGTGCAGAGCTCGCCATCAAAGAAATAACCGACCGCATCGCTTCCTCCGAAATAGAATTCCACATGTTGACGCTCCGTTTCGATTCCACGCTGCCAAAGGTGGAGCGTATCGGAAACGTGCTCGTGCACCGCATCGGATTTTCGCGTCCGAATCCGTCAATTGAAGACCTCAGCACCTATCCGCTTCGACTCAACAAACATATTTTCCAATTTCTTGCCGCGTGGAAAGCGCTCTCCCTCCATCGCGCACATCACTACGATGCTATCTGGGCGATGATGGCGCATTCGAGCGGTATTCCTGCGGTCATTTTTAAACTATTTCGCCCCGACGTCCCATACATTTTGACGCTCCAAGAAGGAGACAGGCTCGAAAAAATCGAGCGCATGATGTTTCCATTCTGGCCGCTTTTTACGCGCGTCTTTACACGCGCCGATGTCGTCCAAGTTATCTCCACCTTTCTTGCAAAATGGGCACGCCGTCGCGGTTTTACCGGCCGCCTCGAGGTCATTCCCAATGGCGTCGACGTAAAGCACTTCTCGCGGGCGGAAATGCCACCGGTCGTTGACCAAATCAAAGACAGCCTCGGCAAGCGAATGGGTGATGTGTTTCTCGTTACGACGTCCCGTCTCGTAGCTAAAAATGGCATCGATGTCGTTATCAAAGCGCTCAAGCTCCTTCCGGAGCATGTACGATTCATCGTCGCCGGCGTGGGGCCTGAGGACCTCGCGCTGAAGCGCCTCGCGCGCGAATGCGATGTGGTAGAGCGGGTGAGGTTTGTGGGAGAGGTAACCCACGCGGACATTCCGAAGTACTTACATGCCTCGGATATATTCATCAGGCCCTCGCGCTCTGAAGGCATGGGAAATTCTTTCGTAGAAGCTTTTGCCGCAGGCATTCCTGTTATCGGAACGCAAGAGGGGGGAATCGCAGATTTTCTTTTTGATGAGAAACGTAATCCGGGACAACCGATTACGGGGTGGGCAGTAGATACAGATTCGCCCGAGCAAGTAGCTCAAGCGGTGAAGGAGGTTATAGGGCAACCTGAAAAGGTGCGTGCGGTTATAACGACGGCACATGCGCTTGCTGTAGAGAAATATGAGTGGAATATCGTTGCGCTTGAGATGCGAGAGAAAGTGTTTTTGCCTCTATTGGGGTAAGTGGATAACTCGTTAGCGCAACGCGCTGTTCCAGTGTCTGATTGTGACGGGGAAGGAGAAAACCCAAAATGGCAGACAAACCCGGGCTTGCAGCCCAGACGATTGACTTCTACTACGGGCAGAAACTTCCAATCTGCGAGGGATGGGATCGGTTTTTCGGGCTTCGTGAGTCCAATCCGTTCTCAGCGATCTTCGTGCTCGAAGCGTGCTACATCTCGCGACGTCCGCAGTTTCAGGCACTGGACTACGGCATCGCTACGGCTGTGGAAATCCAGATGCGGTTCTTCGAGCTCGTGTTCTCGACCAAAGGTCGACGTGCAATCACTCAGGTGAGCGTGTCGCCCTTCGGCGAGCACAGGGTCATCGTGGCTGACTTCGGGCGATGAGCTTGCTGTCCTCAAATGAATTAAGCCGGGCGCCTCTTGCGCCCGGTTCCGCTTTGCTATAGTGGGTGCTTATGAAGCGCATCGCGGTCGTAGGCGGGGGGATATTCGGTTCCACGGCTGCGATATATGCCGCGCGCGCGGGTCACGAAGTGCATCTCTTCGAGAAGGAGAGCGACCTCCTCCAGGCAGCCTCGGGCATCAATCAGTACCGCCTCCATCGCGGATATCACTATCCGCGTTCGTCAGATACCGCACGCTCGGCAAAAAACGCCGACGTGTCTTTTCGCGAAGAGTACCGTGAAGCGGTCATTGAGGATGGTCGACACATATACGCTATCGCCAAAGAGGGAAGCATGGTGGACAGAGAAGCGTTTCTGAAATTTTGCGGCGAGCAAGGGCTGCATATACGCGAGATTGCAGCGGAGCCCTACCTCAACCCCGATATGGTTTCGCTCGTCGCAGAGGGTGAAGAGTCATGGATGGACCCGGAAGCATTACGTCGTGTCGTTTTGCAAAAGATTAGAGAGTCGGGTGTACAAATTCATCTGGGCGAGCGCGCAACAACCGAGACACTTAAAGATTTTGATACGGTGGTGCTCGCGACGTATGCGCGGCTCAACGAGCTTGTCCCACCCGAAGCCGGGGTTATTCAGGAGTATCAGTATGAAGTGTGCGAAAAACCCGTCGTGCGGCTCTCGGGGCTCGAGAACACGGGCATCGTCGTCCTCGATGGGCCTTTTATGTGCGCGGACCCGTGGGGGAAGACCGGTCTGCATGTGCTCGGTAACGTTGTACACGCGATACACGCGACCAATGTCGGGCGCAGCCCCATCGTTCCCGAAAATCTCGCGCCATTCCTCGACCGTGGACTCATCAAAAATCCTCCCATCACAAAAATAAAAGAGTTCATCGAAAGCGGCTCGCGCTTCATTCCCGCGCTCGCGCAAGCGGAGCATGTCGGCTCGCTCTTCACCATACGCACCGTGCTGCCGCGACTGGAGAAGACCGACGCGCGTCCGACTATCGTGACAAAGCTATCCGACCGCTATATCAGAATATTCTCAGGCAAAATAGGGAATTGCGTCGAGGCGGCAAAAGAAGTCGTCGCGCTTCTTTAGGTGAGCAGCTCGTGAATTTCAAGCACGCGTGCGCCGAAATCTCCTGCGGTCTGTGGCGCCGCTCCGCCAGCCGCCGCTTCGAGGAATACGCGTATTTCTTCTGCGAGCGGTGTATCTGGACTTTCAAAAACGACTTCTCCGTCCTTGTAGAGTTTCGTGTCGCTCCACACAAGGCTCGTGCCGTCCTCGAATGTTGCGGTGACGATATGCGCCTCTTCTTTCGAAGCTCTGTCGATCTGCGCAGTGAATTCGCATTCTTGGTATGCGAGTGATATTTCGATGCGGTCGCAGGCGGTTTCTACCGCCTCACGATTTTTCACAGAAGCAGTTGTGGGTGTACCAAGGAGGTCATACGCAATTGAGAGGTAGTGCGTGAGGAGAGCATTTTCGATTGTATCGGTGAATGTCCCGTATTTTTTCCGGATGCACTCGATACGCACAGACCTCTTTTCTTGCAGGAGACGCTTGAATTCCTGATAGGCAGGGCTATACAGGAGTGTGTAGCCCGTCATGAGTACGCGACCCTTTTCGCTCGCGAGTTGAGCGAGTGCATGCGCCTCTTGTGAAGTCGCGGTGAGCGGCTTTTCGCAGAGAACGTGTTTGCCTGCTTCAAGAGCCACGCGAATGATATCGCCGTGCGTCGGGACGGGTGTCGCAATCGCTACCGCTTCGATGCCCGAATCGGCACATATTTCTTCTACAGTGGCGCGGCGCGCGTGCGCGAGAGAAGGGGTGCTTTGCTTTGAAGCGAAATAGACAAGCTCGCTTCTTGCATCAAGCTCACGGGCGACATTCATGCCCCATCTGCCGACACCGATTATCGCGGTTTTTAGGCGCTTTTGTTCCATTGCACTCTACGGTAGCATAGACGAGATGAAAGTGCTTCTCACCACAGGCATCTTTTTCCCCGACGTAGGCGGGCCAGCAACACACGTGCGCAAAATCGCCGAGCACTTTGCCTCTCTTGGATGGAGGGTGACCGTCGTCGCATTTGGCGACCACAAGAGCAGTTCGGAGGCGTACAAAGTGGTTCGCATCAGCCGCAAATACGGGAAGCTGGTTTCATGGTTTTTTTATGGGCTCGCTATCGCGCGCGAGGCTTTTCGCGCCGATGTCATCTACGCATTCGACCTCACAACCGCGGGCATTCCAAGCGCGTTCTTCGCAAAAATCCTCCGCAAGCCGTTTATCTTGAGAATCGGAGGCGACCCCATCTGGGAGCGCATTGTAGAAGATGGCAAACGGTTTCTCCCGATGCGGGCTTACTACGAGCAAGGGCTTTTCAAACAAGATAAGCCGATGCTCTACCGTATCATCCGCTCTGTCGTGAATTCTGCCGACACCATCGTGACCTACTGCGATTTCATCAAAGACATTTACGTGAGCCACTACGGAGTGAATGAGAACAAAATGGTTCAAATAAAAAATCCATTTCCAGCGAAAACTCCTGCAATTCTCGAGAGCGATACATTCACCTTTCTCTTTGCCGGGAGGTTTGTTTCCTACAAGAACTTGCCCCGGCTTCTGAAAGTGTTCGGAAATATCGCGCAAAAGCATCCGCAGGCCCGCCTTCTCCTCATTGGTGACGGGCCGGAAGAGGTGGCGCTCAAAAAGCAGGCGAAGGTATTGGGCGACAAGATTGAAATAATATCGAAGGTAGGCCAGAAAGCCTTATTCGCACGCATCCACGCATCGTCAGTGGCACTCGCTCCCGCGCTCACCGAATTCAATCCGAATTTCATTCTCGAAGCCCTCGCGCTCGGCAAACCTGCACTCATCAGCCGCGACAACGGCCTCTCGGCGCAATTGCCCGAGTCTATGCAATTCGACCCAATGGACGCAGCCTCGTTCGAAACAGCGATGGAGCGCATGCTCGATTCCACGCACTACAAAGAAGCACTCGGTTTTGTTTCGGGACTTTCAATGAATCAAACGTGGGAAAAGGTGGTTGCGGAATATGCCGCTCTTGTGCGCAAAATTAGCGCATGAGTTTGGTTTGAAAAACGCCGAAAAACGGCTAGAATGCGCGGATGCGAGTACTGGTACTCTCCACGGATTGGAACGCCTTTAACGAGACAAGCGCTGTAGCCAAGCGCCTGCGGATGCAGGCGCGCACTGTCGAGCGTATGGACGTGCTCGTGCCCCATGGGCCCCTGCAGCTCGTCCAGATATCGGGAAATGCCTCGGTACGCGGATTTGGGCTTGGACGCGTCTTGGGCTCTTTGCGCACGATTGCAGCGGGTTGGCGACTTCAGCGCCCTGATGTGGTCTCCGCGCAGGACCCATTTCTGACCGGTCTCATCGCCTGGATTATTGCGGGCATGCGCGGAAGCAAGCTCCATCTGCAGGTACACACGGATTTGTTCGACCCGTATTTCGGAGGTCTCTCGCTCGGTAACCGCCTCAAGGTATTACTCGCGCGATTCCTTTTGTCGCGTGCGGATTCTGTGCGTGTTGTTTCAAAAAGAATTGCGGATTCGCTTACAGCGCGTGGCATCAACGTGCCTGTGACGGTGTTGCCTGTGTTCGTTGATTTGGAAAATCTCAAAAAGGCGGAGCCGCTTGATAAGCGCGGACGGTACCCGAATTTCAAGAAAATAGTATTGGTCGTCGCGCGGTTGGAAAAAGAAAAGAATGTCGCGGCATCTATCCGCGCATTTGCCGAGATTGCAAAAGCGGATGCGGCGGCGGGGCTCGTCGTTATCGGCAGCGGGTCAGAGCGTGTGCCGCTTGAGAATCTGGCCAAAGAATTGAGTATCGCCGACAAGGTTGTGTTTGAAGGCGCACAAGATCCGTTCCCATTTTATAAAGTCGTTGATTTGTTTCTCCTCACCTCATCATACGAAGGCTTCGGCATGGTGCTCGTGGAGGCACTCGCCGCAGGATGCCCGGTAGTTTCCTACGATGTCGGACTCGCCAAGGAAGCGGGTGCGATTATCGCGAAGCCCGAAGATTTGCCGCGCGTTGCTGTCGCCGTCCTCTCCGAAGGGAAGCGCGGCAAGCTCACGCTCAATTTCCCCAATGAAGCTGAATACCGCGAATTGTGGTACGCAGACATATCACTCTCCGCATCAGGTGTCGAGGCTCGCTCCGGCGAAAAGAAAAGCGATACGCGGCCGACGGTGGGGTACGTAGGGCAGGGCTTCATCGGGAAGAATTATGCGGACGAGCTCGAAGGCCGCGGATACACGGTCGTGCGTTACGCACTTGAAGAGCCGTACCGCAACAACAAGGAAAAAATAAAAGAGTGCGACATCGTATTTATCGCAGTACCGACGCCGACTACCCCGACCGGTTTCAGTAGCCATATCGTGGAAGAAGCGGTGGGATTTGTCGGTGACGGCAAAGTCGCGGTCATCAAATCCACCATGCTCCCGGGCATGACGGAAAAGATACAGAAGATGTATCCGAAAAAGGTTGTCATGCACAGTCCTGAATTTTTGCGCGAGGCGACAGCGGCATACGATGCCGCGCATCCCGACCGCAACATCATCGGCATTTGTACCGACACGCCTGAAGTCAACGCACTCGGGCAAAAAGTCATTTCGATTTTGCCGCCCGCGCCGTTTGAGCTCGTGTGTTCGGCAGTTGAGGCGGAATTCATCAAGTACGCTGGCAATAATTGGCTCTATGTGAAAGTGGTCTACATCAACATCCTCTACGATTTCGTCCAAAAGCTCGGTGGCAACTACGAGCATGTGCGCGACGCTTTCGCAGCAGACCCTCGCATGGGTCGCTCACACCTCGACCCGATTCACCAAAGCGGGCACGGGGGGCCTGCTGGGCGTGGCGCGGGCGGGCACTGCTTCATTAAGGATTTCGCCGCGTTCCGTTCAATGTATGAGAAGTCCTTCCCAGAAGACACAAAGGGAATTGATGTCTTGAAAGGGCTTGAGCAAAAGAATGTGCAGCTTTTGCGTGATTCGGGCAAGGACCTCGACTTGCTCGAGGGCGTGTACGGTTCTCAGTCCGAGTAGTCAAAGAAAAGACCCCACAAGGACGGGACCTTGTAGGGCTATCTTTTCCCTTGGTGATACATACATTATGCCCCTCCTGACATTATCGTCAATCTGAAACAGACGGTCTTGCAAGGTAGGAGCGTTATGTTAATCTGTACACATGCGTACAGGAAAGAATGAGACACGCCCCAAGCCATCTGCCATGGATGCGCGATTTGCTGCACTTGCTCGCATGGGTGAGATGGTATTTCATGCGCGCGACGCGACGGTTATTTGGGGGACTACAAATGCAAACACCCTGCACACGATACTCTCACGGTATGCGCGCGCGGGACTTTTATTCCGATTGCAAAATGGTCTCTATTCCATAAAACCGCCGCACGAGCTCGACCCGCTTCTTATCGGAAGCAAGGCTCTCCACGGATTTTGCTATGTGAGTACCGAGACGGTGCTTTCGCGTGCTGGCATAATACAGCAGCAGGTGTCGCACATTACACTGGTATCCGGGGTGAGCAGAAAGTTCACGCTTGTCGGGCATCGTTTTCGCTCGCGCAGTCTCTCGGAGAAATATTTGTTCAATGAGGCGGGAATAGTGCGCGAGGCAGGGATACGCATTGCGAGTCCGGAGCGCGCGATTGCCGACATGTTGTATTTCAATCCGCGGTATCATTTCGACGCATCGGCGCACATTGATTGGAGTGCGGTGAGCTGTATACAGAAAGATGTGGGATACCCAATTACAAAAAAAGGAGTATGACACTTATCCTTCCCAACAAAAAAGATGCCATACACAAGGCATGGATGTTTCGCGTGCTGCGCGCAGTCGCTGACGACGCACATCTCGCACAGGCGCTCGTGTTCAAGGGCGGTACGTGCGCCGCGATGCGTGGATTTCTCGATCGCTTTTCGGTGGACCTCGATTTTGATTATGTTGGAAGTGTGCACGAAATGATTGCTATCCGGATGCGGCTGGAGAAATTATTCGCTGATCTGGGGCTTGTGGTGAAAGACTCGAGCACCGAGGTGCCGCAATACTTCCTGAGATATCCGGCGATCGAGGGTGAGCGTAATACGCTCAAGTTTGAGGCGACGACGCTCGCGAGTGCCGCGGGCAAGGTCGAGAAGGTGCGGCTCGCGGATGTCGATCGCGTCTTATCGTGTCAGACAATCGAGACGATGTTTGCTCATAAGCTTGTTGCCCTCGTGGATCGGCATGAGCGGCACGGATCTATTGCCGGGCGCGACGTCTACGACATCCACCACTTTTTCTTGAATGGTTTCGCGTATGACGCGGAGGTAATACGGGATCGTCGCGGAGTGTCGGCGCTTGTGTACCTGCAGGAGCTCCACGCGTTCATTACGCGTCACATTACGGACACCATTCTCAGCCAAGACCTCAATATGCTCTTATCTCCGGAGCAATTCCAAAAGATTCGGCACATCCTCAAAGAGGAGACACTCGCGTTGCTCGGTGATGAAATTAAGAGGTTGTCCTAATGGTATGCTCCCGATAAACACATCGAGTACCCGAGGTGTAGTGCATCGCAGTCCTTTAGGGCTCCCAATGAACACATCGAGTACCCGAGGTGTAGTTCATAGGCACGCCAAGCAAGGGCGGGCACCTGTCGAGGGCACGAGTATAGGGCGACTTCTCGTCGTTACTCAAGTCGTCGACAGAGACGACCCGTTTCTCGGATTTTTTCATGCGTGGCTTACGGAGCTCGCAGCTCATTACGAACATCTTCATGTCATCTGCTTGCGTGAAGGCGCGCACATGCTGCCCAGTAATGTGAGCGTTCACTCTCTCGGCAAAGAGGCAGGAGAATCTCGAAGAAAGTACGTTACCAGATTTCTCGGATATGTCTGGAGTTTGCGCCGCGAGTACGACACGGTTTTTGTACACATGAATCAGGAGTACGTTCTCCTTGCAGGCTGGCTGTGGAAGCTCTTGGGCAAGCCTATCTATATGTGGCGCAATCACTACGCGGGCGGATTGCTGACCGATATGGCAG
>CALRFU010000002.1 GCA_943356775.1 Candidatus Nomurabacteria bacterium | reverse complement strand
GCAACGCGCGGTACTCCGCGCATTGGGCGGGATTCATGCTGAATCGGAGCGTACCTTGTCGGTACGCATCACCACGCACGCGGCGCGTGCGAGTCAGTCAGCGTTGGTGCTAAAATGAGTTCGAGCAGCGTTGTATATTCCCACCAGAGAAGAGGCGAGAAGCGCATTTTGTAGAGTTTCATAGCACAGACAAAATCCTGATTACAAAAGTACGCGGTGCACTCAAGTCCAGTCACCATATCGGTGTGCGAGTCCCGGCAAAGAACAAGCCGAATCACAAGATTGCATACCGACTTCAGATAGGGAGTGTAGAAATATACAATGACCTCTTAGTCCTCGGAATGAGTCCGAGAAAAAGCCTGACGTTACAAATGCCAACCATTCCACAAAAATACGTCGGGCATTTTGTGAGCGGATATTTTGACGGTGACGGCTGCGTCTACTTCAAAAAATTACAATTTGCAGACAGAAAGAACCAAAGGCATGTATTGCTCAGTGTATTTTCCTGCGGGACTCTCAGCTTTCTTGAGGCACTTCTCGAGCTCCTCAAAACAAGAGGTGTACAAGGCGGATCACTGAAGAGGAAAAAGAACGGTAACGAGCTTGCACTAAGCCGTCTCGACAGCGTTGCTTTATATCGAATTATGTATAATAATCTCGAAGACAGTGACATCTATTTGGGACGTAAATTCGAGTTGTTTACCCATGCAATAGAGACGCTGTACGGAAAAAATGCGGCCGTGGTGTAGCTGGTTAACACAGCCCCCTGTCACGGGGCAGACCGCCGGTTCGAGTCCGGTCGGCCGCGCAAAGTGGGAAAACGGCTCCAATTTTGGAGCCGTTTTGCGCACAGGGTTACCGGGGGGGGGATTTCCACAGGTGCCGCATCGGCGTGATACGATAGGTATATATGTTTATGCCGAAGGGGGAAGGAGACAAGGAGGCTCCACTTAAAAAGCTGGATGGTACGGAGCAGATGCCTGGTCTGAAAGTCGAGCGCGTGGATCTTGCCGAATTCGTTAAGCACGAATCGCAAATCAGACAATTGCGATACAACGTTAAAGGCGAAGCAAACGATAACATACATGAGAAGAACACGGCGATAGAACGACGTGAAAAACTAAAGCCAATGCGGCAGGAGCTCAGAAATTCAGCTGAGCACGAAGCGATTTATCTTGCAAAAGACAAAAACGACAAGGTTGTGGGATTTATGTACATCGAATTAGACCCCAATGGCCATCATGCGCGCCTCAAAGAGGCCTGGTCTTCGGTACCTGAAGCATCGCAGCTTGAGATGATTCAGAAATTTCTTGATACGGCAAAAAAAGACTTGCCAGATGATCGATACCCACATCTCGATGTAGAGGGGTCGTCAGTGCTGACAAAACATTTCAAACACCTTGCGTCGAATCCCACGTACAGTTTCGTGAAGATTAAAGACACCCCTTCGTCCGCACCCGCCAATGATAATAACGCGTCCGAAAAGTCTTTGCGTCATCACGGGGAGAAAGCGGCGTAGAGCCAGCTCCACATGAAAACCCCTCGCGAGATATATACGGCGTATACCATCATGCCGGGCCTGCAGATGCATCAGCTGCGCGTCGCTGCAGTGGGGAAATTGATTTGTGATAACTTCAAAAAGCCTGTCAATGCGCAGGATGTAATTCTCGCGTGCCTCTTTCACGACATGGGGAATATCTTAAAATTCGAACTTGCGATGTTCCCGGAATTCACGGAACCACAGGGGTTGGCATATTGGGAATCAGTAAAAACAGAGTACGAAAAAAAGTACGGAACTAATCAGCACGTAGCGACGGAGAAGATTGCGCGGGAGATTGGTTTGAGCGAGGGCGTGATTACGTATATGAAGGCGGTGGATTTCACGAGACTCGACGAGACCTTAAAAGAGGGGACTACGGAGACACTTATCTGTGAGTATGCTGATATGCGTGTCGCTCCGCATGGGATAGTAGGAATGGAGCAGCGTTTACGAGATGGGCATGACCGATATCTTTCCAATGGTACAGCGAAGGAGTGGATGGCAGATTCCTCAGAACGATTTGAGACACTTTTGGATGCGGCACGTGGTATCGAGCAGATCGTTTTGCGCGATACACATATTGCGCCAGAAGACATCAACGATGCCGCGGTCGCGCCGCTTATAGAAGAATTGTGGGACTATCCTGTGGCGTGATAGTATCGTTTTGTCGCCGACGTAATCGCAGGCTCATGCGTCGACATCATTCGGGCGAAGAGCATGCAAGCACGCTCTTCGGGCCCTCATTCGCCGACGTAGCTCAGTTGGTAGAGCACGTCCTTGGTAAGGACGAGGTCATCGGTTCAATCCCGATCGTCGGCTCCCGATTTTGTTGTCGCTCATGCGACTTAGAAAATCGCAGTCCCCTTGGGGGGCTCAAGTGATTGAAAACGCGAGTCTCTTAGCGTAGGATGAGCGGCAACGCCACCTTAGCTCAGCTGGTAGAGCAACTCATTCGTAATGAGTAGGTCCCCGGTTCAAATCCGGGAGGTGGCTCAAGCGTTAGCGTAGAGACCTCGTCGGATTTGAACATGAAAGGGGTCGGGAAAACAATTGTTTTCCCGTGGAGGAAGGTTTGGGAAAACCGTGGGTTTCCCAGGGGTTCTTATCCGGGAGGTGGCTCCAAGTCTGGTTTGCTATACTCTCTGAATGCAATCCAAGGAGGTGATTGAGACTCGTATTCTTGAGATAGAAACCGCGATGCTCGCTCCCGACTTTTGGAGCGACTCAGCTGCCGCGCAAGCCAAGATGAAGGAGTACCAAGACCTCAAGGCAAAACTCGCGGGCGGCGGCGGGTACGACAAAAGCCATGCGATTGTCTCGATAATTTCAGGAGCAGGTGGCGACGATGCGGAGGATTTCTCGCGCATCCTCTTTGAGATGTACAAAAAATACTCTGCGGCTAAGGGATGGAACACAGGTTTGCTCTCGTCCAATGAGAACTCCATGGGCGGGTTCCGGAGTATTTCATTTGAAGTCGACGGCTCGGGCGCGTACGGCGCCTTGAAGCATGAGGCGGGTGTGCACCGTCTCGTACGTATGTCGCCGTTCAATTCCGCAGGGAAACGGCAGACCTCGTTTTCACTCGTCGAAGTACTTCCCAAGCTGGAGGACCTTCCCGAGACACACATTCCGGACAAAGACCTCGATATATCTGTCGCACGCTCGGGCGGCCCCGGCGGGCAAAATGTAAACAAGCGCGATACGGCGGTACGCATGACACACATTCCGACAGGCATGAGCGTACAGGTCACTTCCGAGCGCAGCCAACTGCAAAATAGAGAGAAGGCGCTGGAAATGTTGCGAGGCAAGCTCTACCAATTGCGTGAAGAGGCGCAGATGAAGGAATCACGAGGTCTTTCTGCGGGTGCTTCGACCAAAATAGAGTGGGGAAGTCAGATTCGTTCGTACGTGCTTCATCCGTATCAACTAGTGAAGGACCATCGCACGGAGCATGAGCGTCGCGACGTCGAGCGTGTGCTTGAGGGCGATATTCAGTCATTCATAGATGAAGAGAAGAGTTTGGATAGTCTCGGCGAGAAGGTATAATACACATCGTTGTTATGATATTTTTCGACAAAGTCACAAAGACGTATTTTGAGGGTTCCTCCGCAGCCGTCTCGGACATCACGCTTGGCGTCGAGCCGGGCGAATTCGTCTCTATCGTCGGCCATTCAGGCGCCGGAAAGACCACGCTCCTCAAAATGCTCTTCGCAGAAGTCATTCCCACCGAAGGAGCCGTCTTTTTTGGTTCGCGCGAGGTGGGTAAACTCTCCAACGCCGAGCTTTTAAAGCTCCGCCGCAATATTGGTACTATATTTCAGGATTACCGCCTCCTTTCTACCAAGAATGTATACGAAAACATCGCATTTGCTCTCGAAGTAGCCGGTCGAAGCGACGAAGATATCGCGGGAGATGTACCGCATGTGCTCGATTTGGTGGGCTTGTCCGACAAAATTTGGAGTTTCCCTCACGAGCTCTCGGGCGGGGAGCAGCAGCGCGTCGCAATCGCGCGCGCTATCGTGAATCAGCCCGATGTGCTCATCGCAGACGAGCCGACAGGCAACCTCGACCCCATCAACACACACGACATCGTCGGTATTTTGAAGAAAATAAATGACCTCGGTACGACCATCCTTCTCACGACGCATAATAAATCAGTCGTCGATTCAATAGGAAGGCGTGTGGTCACGATGGATCAGGGCCGCATCGTTCGCGACGATAAGGACGGAAAGTACTCTCTGTAAGCGTAGTACACTATATTGATATGTCACTCTGGACGACCTTCAAGCGAATAGCACGATACGGTTTCGTAGGATTCGTCCGCAACGGATTCGTTTCGCTCTCTGCGATACTCATGATGACGATTATGTCGTTCATGCTTGTGAACATCATGATATCCAATGCGGCTATGACCGCGACACTCCAAGACCTCACCAACAAAGTCGATGTAACGGTCTATTTCCGGACAGACGCCACACAAGACCAGGTAGAACAAATCCAGAAATCCCTCCAGGCCCTTCCTGAGGTGGCTTCTATTGCGTACATGAGCCGCGAGCAGGCACTTGCCGATTTCCGCGAGCGACACAAGAACGATCAGCTCACCATTCAGGCGCTTGACGAGCTCGGCACGAATCCTTTGGGTGCCTCGATTGAGGTTCGCGCGAAACAGACGAGCCAGTACGAAGGCATCGCAAAATATCTTCAGGCTCAGCAAGACTCTCAGGCCGGCGCGGGTGCCGCGATAGACAAAGTGAATTTCTATCAGAACAAAACCGCGATTGACCGGCTGACCAAGATAATTGATACCTCGGAAAAGAACGGAATCGCAAAGACGGTCTTCCTGGCCATCTGCGCACTTCTCATTGTGCTCAATACGATACGTCTCGCTATCTACACAGCTCGCGATGAGATTGGCGTGATGAATCTCGTAGGTGCCGGCAGATGGTACGTGCGCGGACCCTTTATGGTCGCCGGTGTCCTCTACGGTATTGTATCGAGCGTTGTCGTTCTCATCCTGCTCTACCCGATATTGCTCTATCATCCCGTCCTGATAGGGCTCGATCCGACGACCGAACTGCTCTTCGGTTCGTTCAATTCATTTGCGTATTTCACGGGCAATTTCCTTCTCTTCTTCGGGGTATTGATGAGCACGAGCATCGCTCTGGGCGCCTTGTCCAGCTACTTGGCTGTTCGCCGGTATCTCAACAGCTAATTCGACCGACTTTTTGAAAACGGTCATGATACAGTAGTGGATATATGAAGCGTGCGCGCGCAGGACACAAGTATATTTTCGTCGTGGGCGGCGTTATGTCTGCCGTCGGCAAAGGCATCGCCGCGGCATCTATCGGCAAGCTCCTTACTGCACGCGGACTTACGGTAAATCTGGTAAAGATTGATCCCTACTTGAATGTGGATGCGGGGACAATGAATCCGATAGAGCACGGGGAAGTCTTCGTGCTCGACAGCGGCCTTGAGACAGACCAGGACATGGGCAACTACGAACGTTTCCTGGGGCGCGATTTGGGACCCGAAGATTATATGACGAGCGGCATGGTCTACCAGACGGTCATTGAGCGTGAACGAAATCTCGGATACGGCGGAAAATGTGTGGAAGCGATTCCGCACGTGCGCGACGAGATTGTCGGACGCCTCGAGAAATCCGCCCGCATGGCGAAGTCCGACGTGACGGTCGTGGAGATCGGCGGGACGCTCGGAGATTTTTCTAATGCACTCTTTATCGATGCGGCGCGTGTCATGCACCTCAAACATTCTTCCGATGTGTTATTCGTGATGGTCTCGTATCTTCCGGTCCCGAGTACGGTCGGGGAAATGAAAACGAAGCCGACACAAAATGCAGTACGCCAGCTCAATGCATACGGAGTTCAGCCGGACATCATCATCGCCCGCTCCACCCATACGCTGGATAAGAAACGGAAGGAGAAGCTCGCAATCTGGTGCAACGTACAAGCCGAACACATCATTTCCGCGCCTGACGTAGATTCTATCTACGACGTGCCGCTCAATTTTGAGCGCGACAAACTTTCTGAGACTCTGATGAGTCTTTTAGGCAAGCGCCCCAAACAGACTCCCGATTTTTCAGAATGGAAATCTTTTGCCGAGCATGCGCATAATGGTAACGGCACGGTAAAAATCGGTATAGTCGGCAAATATTTTGATACGGGGGAGTTTATCCTCTCCGATGCCTACATCTCCGTCATTGAGGCTATTAAGTTTTCTGCCTTCGCGCATGGGGTGAAGCCGGAAATCGCGTGGCTCAACGCAAAGAACTACGAAACCGATCCGAAGGCTGTGGCGGAGCTCAAGGAATACGATGGCATTATCGTGCCGGGTGGCTTCGGTGAGACAGGTATCGAGGGCAAAATTGCCGCAATCAAATTCGCGCGCGAAAACAAGATCCCATACTTCGGTCTTTGCTACGGCATGCAATTGATGACCGTCGAATACGCGCGCAACGTCGCAGATTTGAAGGGCGCACACACCACAGAGATAGATGCCAAGAGTCCGCATCCCGTCATCGCCATCTTGCCCGAGCAGATAGAGAAGCTCGCCAAGAAGAATTATGGTGGCTCGATGCGTCTCGGTGCGTATCCATGCAATCTTGAGTCTGGCACCATCGCACACGAGGCATATGGGAAGGGGAGTATCTCCGAGCGTCATCGTCATCGTTTTGAAGTGAATCCTGATTACATCGAGCGCCTGCAAAGTGCGGGACTCGTCTTCTCCGGCAAATCGCCAAGCGGACATCTCATGGAAATCGCTGAGCTCCCCAAGAGCGTGCATCCATTTATGCTCGGCACACAATTCCATCCTGAACTCAAAGCGCGGCCTCTCACACCGCATCCGCTTTTCAACGCGTTCATCAAAGCTGCAGTAAAAAAGGGTTGACTTTTCCCCATAGGAAAGTATAGTGAGCCATGGCAGCTAAAATTCTCGCAGAAGGATTCACCTTCGACGATGTCTTGATACGCCCGGGCGCCTCTATGATGGAGCCGGCAGAAGCATCGCTCAAAACTAAAATAGCAGGACTCGAGCTCTCGGTCCCATTTCTCTCCGCAGCCATGGACCGCGTCACCGAAGCGGACATGGCAATCACTCTCGGCAAGCTCGGAGGCCTCGGCGTCTTGCACCGCAACTGCTCCATAGAGCAGCAGGTCGCAATGGTGAAGGAAGTAAAAAAAGCGGGCGTACCCGCTGCCGCCGCATGCGGCCCTTTTGCCGCTGACCGAGCCCTCGCACTTGATGAAGCGGGATGCGACGTCGTCGTTATCGATTGTGCACACGGACACAATTTGAATGTAGTAGAAAGCGCGCGGAAAATAAAAAAGAGCCTCAAGAAGGCAAAAATGATATTCGGCAACATCGCAACTGCCGAAGCCGCAAAGGCCGTCTGCCAATTCGCAGACGCGGTCAAAGTCGGTGTCGGGCCTGGCTCTATCTGCACCACGCGCCTCATCTCAGGAGTCGGTGTGCCGCAGCTCTCGGCTGTGCTCGATGTCGTATCTGTCGCTCGCAAATACAAAGTGCCTGTCATTGCTGACGGCGGTATCCGTACATCGGGCGATATCGCAAAAGCCCTCGCCGCGGGAGCTTCGGCTGTCATGCTCGGCAATCTTTTTGCTGGTACTGACGAATCCCCAGGGAAAATTGTCGAGAAAGACGGGAAGAAATTCAAAGAATATCGCGGCATGGGCTCACAGGCTGTCATCAAAAGTGCATCGGGCTCAGAGCGCTATTTCACCCATGGTCGCAAAGCTGTACCCGAAGGCGTCGAAGCCCTCGTGCCATACAAAGGACCAGTGGGGGAGATAATCGCCACGCTCGCATCGGGCGTGCAGGTAGGCATGGGCTACGTGGGCGCCAAGACCATTCCAGAATTTGAAAAGAAAGCGCAATTCATTCGCATCACCCACGCGGCAATCGCCGAAGGCAAACCGCACTCACTTGCCGGTATCACGGAGTAAGAAGCGCTATGCACAGGCGAAAGCCCGCTCCTCCGTGTGCGCAGTACAATAAAGGGGATTAGGCGGCACTCTTTATTAATACACATTACATACTGCGGAAGGGTCACTTTCCCATTGCCCCGCTACCTATACGCACAAATTTATATTCTCAAACGTGAATCCACACCTCTTAGAGCTTGTAGCAGGACTTGTACGAGGACTCGGATTTACTGTTTCAAACTCTGCAAACAAGGTTCAGGTCTCAAGAAAGGACGAGGTGCAAAAATTGTCGAATTTGATAGAGTTCAGGCACTACAAATCGTAGTCATTGCCGGATCATCTAGTGGTAGGATGCGACCCTCTGGAGGTCGTCACCTTGGTTCGAATCCAAGTCCGGCAGTCAGCCTATGCTAAGTCAGGTGACTGAGGTGCGTCCATATTTTTCAACGTATTTTTGACCCCTCGGTTCGAGTCCAAGAAACGTCACCTGTCGTAGACTCGAACCGCACTAGGGCGAATGAGACGCGCTAGGTCCTTTCATAGCAGTCGATTTAGAAAGAGCTTGGTATACTCATCTTACATTCTTATGCGAGTACTTGGTGTAGTTCCTCACGTCCACATCCACGGATATCTTTTCTTGCTTGTGACCCAACACTCCCGATCGAAATTTATTGAACCGTGCGATCTCATCCTCGATCCGCGTCCGTATCCCGAGTTCGTCTAGGCTCACTTTATCCATGAGGCCTATCAGTTCCTCAATCAGACTCGGTTCGTTGATAGGGGAGTTCTTGCAGTCGATGTTTCGTGCCTTCGTGCAGAAGTAGTAGACATGCCGGTTCACACCGCCATCCTTTCAGTGGGAGGATAAAATCATTGACACTGTCCTACAGTGTAGTATAATATTTCTCAGTTCTTTGATACTCAACTTGCGTTTGCCACAGCAGAAAGCAGCTCTTATTCGGGCTTCTTCCCGCTATGGCAAACCTGCCATACGCCCCTACAACCTCGGGTAGAGGGAAGCTTGCCGACAGATAGTCGGAAAGGAGCACCAAATGACCATCAAGTACGGCGACGTGAACCTCGGTCAAATCGAGGCGGTTCTCAACAAGATTGGCGGTGAAGCCGCTATACCACGCCTTCTGGCAGGCGAACTCGTTGTCGTCGAACGGAAACCCCCAACGCCGAAACCCGAAGTCCCACTCGACACCATCATCCGTGTTGACCGCTCGGTCCGTCCCGTCTATCCCGACTGGATGAAGAAGGTGATGCACCCCGAGTTGGAAGGTGCGGGACCGTCCGAGTACGACCTCGCAACGGTCGAGCAGTGGCTCCACGACGACCAGAAGAAGGGCGTTGTGGTCGGCAACCGCATCTACGACCACCTCAAGAAAACCGACACGCTCAAGACCTGCCTCGGTCTGCGCGACGGCGAGGAAATCAAGAAGAAGGGCATCGAGGTCTTCCGCAAGTTCTTCGGCGGCAAGGCGGTGTTCCTGTGGGCGTCAGTCGTGCGGGGCCGCGTCGGCGGCCTCCGCGTCCCGTGCCTCGTCGGGCGCGGTGGCGAGGTGGTGGTGGACTGGGACTGGCTCGCCTACGACTGGTTCGCTTACTACCCTGCGGCTCGCTTCGCAAGTTGAACTCGGTGCTTGGTGCCTTGGGTCTTGTTTGACCCTTTGCACCTTGCCCTTTGCCCCGCGTTGTCTGAAATATGGCAGCGCGGGGTTTTGTTTTGATACAATGCGAAGCGGAAGTAGGTGAATACGCGGGCGATTACGGTTTCCCGCTACCGAACCCAGCGTCCATACGCCGAGAGCATCTCCGACCACGGTTTGAGATGGAGTGGCATATGCGAAGCTCACAAAAAGTTGAAGATACTTGGTACAAAGTGCTATGGCATTTACCGATGCCGAATACGATACAGCTCGGCGAGTATTCAATGGGCAGTGCAACGGACGGCATTTTGTACAATCGTGCAGAACCGCGACGGCAACCTCAACGTCCCGTACCTCATCGAGAACGGTGGCGAGGTGGTGGTGAACTGGAACTGGCTCGACAACGACTGGAACGACAACAACCCTGCGGCTCGCTTCGCAACTCGCTTCACTTCTCACCCCGCTTCTTGGCGGGGTCGAGTTTTGTAAGCTGTCCATTCCAGCCGCCGAGCATCTTGCCGATTTCTTCTACTTTCACCGAAAGTGCGGCATACTTTTTGTTGTCCAATGACTTCGTTTCCCACAGCAGCATCAAAAGCACTTTCAAGGTATCTGTTTTTCTGATGGCGAGACGCACGTAAGGTCGTTTTTCTTCCCGTACAAGAAAACTCGCCGCCGCTATCGTTTCCATGATCTCAACAAACAATGTATCAACTCGCTGACCAAGAGAATGCCTGTGGACTTTCGGAATGGCCTGATAGTAGCCGTACCACAACAGGTACGCATTTTTTACCTTCTGTAACAAAGGCAGAAGTCGGGGGGGGGGGGGGACGCTTCAATGATATGGCCCGCATCCAACTCGTTCATACCTACGAGAGTATCATTTCCGTCGAAAATCTGCTTGAGGCATGGAAAGAGTTTGTGCGGGGCAAGCGGTCCCGTACCGATGTCCAAAAGTTCGAGCACAATCTGATGTACCACATTCTTTCACTCCATCGAGACCTTGCTGCCAAAACATACAAACATTCTCCGTATGAGGCGTTCAACATTTCCGACCCAAAGCCACGGAACATACATAAGGCGAGCGTGAGAGACCGTTTGCTGCATCACGCGCTCTACCGCAAGCTCTACCCATTTTTTGATAGGACTTTCATTGCCCACTCTTACTCGTGCAGAAGAAATAAAGGCGGGCACAAGGCGGTAAATTGCTTTCGCTCCTTTGCCTATCAGGTATCTCATAATCACACGCGCACGGTTTGGGTGCTCAAATGCGACATACGGAAGTTCTTTGCCTCGGTAGACCACGCCCGTTTGATGGAGATACTGCGACGCTATATCCAAAATGACGACATTCTCTGGCTTCTATCCCAAATCATCGAGAGCTTCCACTCAAGCGAAAGAAGTGTAGGGCTCCCTCTCGGCAACCTCACCTCCCAGCTCTTGGTCAATGTGTATATGAACGAGTTTGACCATTTTGTGAAGCAACAGCTTCGAGTAAAGCATTACGTCCGCTACGCCGATGATTTCGTGTTGCTCTCGACTGATAGAAAATGGCTACAAGAGGTGTTGTCGCGTATGGGAGATTTTTTACGGGACGAGTTGCGACTAACGCTCCACCCACAAAAGATTTCTCTGCGCACCCTTGCGTCAGGCGTGGATTTTCTGGGCTGGGTGCATTTTCTCGACCATCGAGTTTTGCGTACAACTACGAAAAACAGAATGTTTCGCGGTATCAAAGCGCGACAGGGTAAGGAAGAAACGGTGCAATCCTACTTTGGATTGATGAGCCATGGGAATACCAAAAAGCTGCGACAGGTTGTCGAGGATGAGGTAGAAAGGATGCGGGAACCTAATGGCGAGGCGGATCAGTCGAAATGAGTGTTGGCTGTATTTTTTCAAACTCAAATAGTTCGGAGTTTCGTATCAAAATAGTCCTGTTCGTCGTAAACGTCATTCCCTTGTTCGGTTGCGCTTCAAACCCAAGATATACGCAACTGACCTGCCGATCCCGTACTTCTTTGATCGCCGGTTGAAGATCGCTGTCGGAACTGCCGAGGATTATCTCTTTGACCTTCTTGTCGCACGATAAGCTGACCATATCAACGGCGATCTTCACGTCCACGCCCTTCTCTTTGAAGACCAGCATCTTTTTACCGCCCTGCCCGTCTTCCAACTGCCCGCGCACTCGTCCGCTCAAGATCACCTCGAAGCCCTGCTTCTCCAAATGCGTCTTGAACTGTCGCTGGTCCTCGATGAGTTGTTTTGATTTCTCTTTACTCTGCTCGTGCTCTTTGATACGCGCAAAATAAAATACCTTCCGGTCTATTTTGATGCCCTCCAGAACCTTATCCAAAAGTCCTCGGAAATCGTATTCGTGCCAAACCGGCTTTGCCTTACTGGCATCCTTGAAGACGGACCGGATTTTGCCCTTAATGTTCTCTCCGTCTATGAGCAGGATCGTTTGCATTTGCTCCGCATTGTAGCAATAGGCAACGAAAAACCCCAGCGAACCTTGCGGTCGGCTGGGGCGTGTATGAGTACAATATATACTTTTGGGGTGAATAGTCAATGAAGCAAGAAAGCGCTGTGGATAGGGACAGTACCCCCGACCGGTCCCGACACCCTACCATCTTTAAAAAAAGAGGGCCGCCACCGCGCGGCCCTCAGTGTGTTTCGTGATCACGCGACCACCCCTTTCTGCCGCTGATGGTCATACTCGAATAGTCGTTGCCGTTCCTCAGGCGATAACGATTGGGTGAAATGTCTCGCTGCGCCCAGCACGCCGCTCTTATCGTGCTTATCCCATTCCTCGTACAACTCTTTTCCGGATTGCTGATCCTTTTGCATAGGCCTATTCTACCAGCCCCAGAGGCGTCATTGCCACACCCCCCACGGCTCGCTGTGGCCGCCTGTGGCGCGAGTTTTACCGCCGGTGCATACTTACCAACTCCTCACTACTGCGAACCGTGAGTAGTCCGAAAGGGTCATTAAAGAGGTTCTAACGGAGTACAAGCCACGCAGATCAGTCGGTCGATGAGCTAACACGAGTATCGCCTCGAACGGGTTTTTCATTGTATAGATTGGTGTTTTCCCCGTTGCCGTCGCGTTCTGAAGGAGAAAATTCAAAATCACCCGTTTTTCCTCGGGTTCAGAACTTTTGAATATCTTTCCCATCCTCCGCGAGAGATTACACACTGTGGCCTCGTGGATATGATACTGGTGGTCACCACGTGTATGCTCCTCTCGCTCAATATTGAGATTGTACTGCTTGTCTCTGAGCTCCTCCTGTTTTTTGTCGTAATCAACTTTCATCGAAAGAATCTTTGCCGATTCCAACATCAAACGGAGTTTGTCTTCGCGGGATGTGATGCTCGATACATCGGGGACATCGAGCGGTATTTTTTTCACGGATTCATTTGGATTGACTGTACACCCTGAATAATGAGGGCAAGATGAAGGCCTCAAACAAGGCGGTATCCTTGTTGCACCGCCGTGAGGTGGAGTCCTTTTTCTCATGGGGTATACTCTCCCCATATGCAAAGCGAGAAGCTCCGTCCCTATTTCTTGATGATTGTACTCGGGGTGGCGATAGTTCTTACCGCACTGATATTCTCGCCATTTTTGAAGCCATTAGCCCTTGCTGCGGTATTTGCCGTCGTGCTTCAGGGGCTTTACAGAAGAATTTCCAAGCTGCTCGGCGGTTGGCCGAGTATTGCCGCTTTGCTCACTGTGATTGTTAGCGTCTTACTCATACTTCTCCCACTTTCTCTCGTCGCAGTGCTTGTAGGGAATGAGGCGAAAGAAGTCTATTTCTCACTTGAACAGGGCAACGGGCGCAGCACCATTTCTCAGGCATTTCTCCGAATCGATGAATCTTTTGGTGGCAGGATTCCGGGGCTGGGAGATTTTGCGCGTGACGCTTCTGCCAATGTCGACACGTACACCAGAGAAGCTCTGCAATGGATTACGGGACATGCGGGGGATATCTTTTCGAGCATCTCTTCGCTCCTCCTCTCATCCTTTATCTTCTTTATCGCGCTCTACTATCTCTTGCGCGACGGCAAACGCGTCCGGCAAATGCTTATTGAACTCTCTCCATTAAACGACAAGGATGATGAGGGTGTTTTCGACAGGCTTGAACATGCCGTCAATTCTGTCATCAAAGGCAATCTCACGATTGCGCTCGTGCAGGGAGTGCTCACGATGATTGGATTCACCCTCTTCGGGGTGCCGAGTGCCATACTCTGGGGCACGGTCGCGGCGGTCGCTGCTCTCATTCCCGGAATCGGGACAGCTCTTGTTTTTATTCCCGCTGTCGCTTTCCTCTTTTTCACAGGAGCAACACCACAGGCGCTCGGGCTTCTTGCGTGGGGTACGCTTGCCGTCGGCCTCATCGACAACTTTCTTTCTCCGAAGCTCATCGGCAGTGGGATGCATCTCCACCCGCTCCTCGTGCTTCTCTCGGTTCTCGGAGGCCTCATGTTTTTCGGACCTATCGGCATTTTCCTCGGACCCCTGTCTTTGAGCCTCCTTTTTGCACTTCTCTCGATATACGCGGATGTCTCGCGGCGGGGTTAGGGGACTTTACGTGTTGCGTTTGAAGCGGGCGGGTATAAAGTGGATCAATGAGTCTTCGAGCATATACCCCGCTGCGCTTGGTAATTATTGTCGGAAGTGTCGTTGTCTTTCTCTTGATAGGTAGTACGTGGCTGTCGCGCTCTCTCCAGGAGAGTAATCCAGACGTGCTTTCTCGGGCTGGTTTGCACTGGCATCCCTTGCTCGTCATCTATGTGAAAGGAGAGAAAATAGAAATTCCAAAAGATATCGGACTTGGTGCCACGCACCTACCCATACACACGCATGATGACGTGCCCGTTGTTCATCTCGAATTTGGCGGCGTCGTGCGGAAGAATGATGTGACACTGCGGGAATTCTTCAAGAGCTGGAATCGTGACATGCGTTCGTTGGGAGTCAACGTACGAATGACGGTAAACGGAAAAGAAAATACTGAGTACGAACAGTACGTCATGCACGACGGTGACAAGATAGAGCTGAGATATGATTAGCAGTCGTGCAATTAAAAATTAACAAGCAAAAAAGAAATTATGGAAAGAAATACAATACTTATCGGATTTCTCACGCTCGTCGTCGGGTTGGGAATTGGTTACTCGTTCGGTGGCGATGCCGCTTCAGTGGCCGGCAATCATATGATGGGGGACGGAACCACTATGCAAGGGGAATCGACGAGCAAGACGAGCTCAATGAAAGCGATGACGATCGGACTCGAGGGTAAGAGCGGCGACGAATTTGACCGCGCATTCCTCAAAGAGATGATTGTGCATCATGAGGGCGCAGTCAGCATGGCGCAAATGCTCCTCAAGAACACAACTCGCCCCGAGCTGCAAAAGCTCGGCACCGACATTATCGCCGCTCAAACCAAAGAGATAGGGATGATGCGCGGATGGCTCAAGACCTGGTACGGGCAGTAAGTATCGCTACTACTCACCACACTACCCCGCCACAAACGGGGTAGTGTGGTAGAGTCTTTGTATGAAATCATCTCTCAATATCTTCTTCGTTTCTCTGGGTGTGCCATATTCTTTTTAATCCTCATTGTTCTCGGTTATTTGTTCGTAAGCGATTCCTTCGGTATGAGGACGCTTCTAACCAATGCTCCCTCGTCCTACTCCGAGGCGGCAGGTACTACAGGCGGCACCGTCGATAAGAACCCTCTGCTTTCCGCACCTCAAGAGAGGGCCCTTGAGGCAATGGGTATAGACCCGGCCGCACTCCCTTCGGCGATTACCCCAACGATGATTGCATGCTTTGAGGTGAAACTTGGCGCGGAGCGGGCGCTTCAGATTAAGAACGGAGATTCTCCAACGGCGAAAGATTTTCTCAAGGCACAAAGTTGTCTGCAGTAGCGGACTTATCCACTCCCCGGACACTTGACGTATACCCCCTAGGGGGTATACGCTGTGAGCATATGGCACATGCGCATGGTGCGAATACGGGAACAATCGTCCGGCGGCTCAAGATTCTTGAGGGCCAGATGAGGGGGCTTCAAGACCTGATTGAGAAAGATACGTACTGCATCGATGTCATCACACAGACATCGGCGGTAAAGCAGGGGCTTTCAAACGTGGAGAATATGATACTGGAGAACCACCTTGCGACCTGTGTAGTGAAGCAGATACAAAGCGGCAACGCAAAGAAGGCGGTCGGCGAAGTGCTCAAGGTCTACAAGCTCAAGAGAAAGTAGTATGGCGCACGATACGTACAGAGTAAAAGGCATGCATTGCGCGTCGTGCGCGAGTATCATCGAGAAGACGCTCAAGAAAGTTGATGGCGTACAAAATGTCGAGGTGAATTACGGCACCGAGACAGCGAGGGTGACGTATGACGAAACAAAGACCGGCCATCAGCATTTGTCGGAAAAGATACAACCCCTCGGATATTCATTTGCAGCACCGGCACCCACCGCCGCGTCTACCCATTCGACAAGCTCAGGGCGGGTGGGGATGTCGGAGAGCGAACACGCGGGGCATCTAGGTCTCAATCAGTCAAAGACCGAGAAGCTCGCGGAAATCGCAGATATGCGTGCAAAAGTGGTATCAGCCGTTCCCCTGGCTATTTTCAGCGTGTTCGTGATGGGGTGGGAAATTTTTGCTCAGTTCGGCATTCTCCCAGCCATTCCTTTCATATGGAAGGAATTTTTTCACCATCTCCTTCCTTTGATGGCGACCTATATGCTCTTCGTCGTCGGCAAGCCCTACCTGCTCGGCTTCTACCGTTTTCTCCGATACGGAGCAGCCAACATGGACACGCTCATCGGGATGGGTACGCTCGCGGCATTTATATACAGCGTGGCCGTTATTTCATTTGAAGATGCCCTGAGGCCGTTCATCAATGTGGGCAGCACGTATTTCGATGTCACCATCATCGTCATTATGTTTATCACGCTCGGGAAATATCTCGAAGCGCAGGCGAAGGTAAAAACGGGCGATGCCATAGAGAAGCTTTTGAATCTCCAGGCGAAAACGGCACTCATCGTGCGCGATGGCAAAGAAATAGAGGTGCCAATCGCTGATGTTGTACAGGGTGATTTAATCATCATCAAGCCCGCAGGAAAAATCTCCGTTGACGGCGTGCTTGTCGAAGGTTCATCGTATGTTGATGAGTCAATGATTACGGGAGAGCCGATGCCGGTAAAAAAGTCGGTGGGGGATACGGTGGTCGGGGGGACGCTCAATACAGGCGGGGCGTTCACATTCAAAGCGACGAAGGTCGGCTCCGAAACGATGCTCGCACGCATTGTCAAAATGGTAGAAGACGCACAGGGAAGTCGCGCTCCAATCCAGGCGCTCGCCGACAAAATCTCGTCCGTCTTCGTCCCCATCGTGCTTGTCATCGCGTTCCTCGCGCTCGGTACTTGGCTTGTGGTCGGCTCGCAATACCTAGGTTTCGCGCAGGCGCTCGCGTACGGACTCACATCATTCGTCGGCATCCTCGTGATTGCGTGCCCATGTGCGCTTGGTCTCGCGACGCCGACGGCGATTATTGTGGGTGTAGGCAAGGGAGCCAAAGAAGGCATTCTAATCAAAGACGCGGCGACGCTGGAGAAATTGCACAAAGTGAACGTCATTGTTGTTGATAAGACGGGTACGATAACCAAGGGCAAGCCCGAGCTTGTATCCGTCAAGAATCTATCCACCAAGAGCGATGCCGATGTCATCGCGATTCTTGCGTCGCTCGAAAATAAATCGGAGCACCCGATTGCGCACGCCGTTGTCTCGTACGCGAAAGAGAAAGATATTACACTCCTGCCCGTCGAACAATTTGAGATGATAAAAGGCAAGGGGCTTGCCGGTACCGTAGGCGGCGTCGCATATCATGTGGGAAGTGCAAAGCTTGCGGGCGAACTCGGCGCGTCTTTTGCGTCATTTGAAAAAGAAACGTCTGAAGGGAAAACACCCGTTATTCTTGCGCAAGACGGGAAAACACTCGCCGTGGTCATGGTGGCTGATCAGGTCAAGCCCGAGGCCGCTACTGCGGTGAGAGATTTGCACGCGCTTGGAATAAAAGTCGTGATGTTAACCGGTGATGACAAAAATACGGCCCGGTTCATTGCAGACTCGGTAGGTATTGATGAGGTGATTGCGGAAGTATTGCCGGAGGACAAGTTGAACAAGATACAAGAACTCCAGAAACAAGGGAATATCGTCGCGATGGCGGGAGATGGGGTGAACGACGCACCCGCACTCGCACAGGCGGACATCGGAATCGCGATGGCAACGGGGACCGATGTGGCTATTGAATCCGCCGGCATCACGCTGCTTCATGGCGATATCTCAAAGTTGGTGATGGCGGTACGATTGTCGAAAATGACGATGCGCGGCATCAAACAGAATCTCTTTTGGGCGTTCTTCTACAACATCATAGGCATCCCGCTTGCCGGCGGATTATTCTACCCGCTCTTTGGCTGGCTTTTGAGCCCCGTGTTTGCGGGATTCGCCATGGCATTCTCGAGCGTCTCAGTCGTGGGAAACTCGCTCCGGCTTAAATCAAAAAGAATATGAGCAACAAAACAACGTACGTATTTCATGTGTCCGGTATGCACTGTGCCGCATGTACGCTTCTTATCGAGGAAACATTCAACGAGTTGCCGGACGTCACTGACGTGAAAGCGTCGCTCGGGAATCATCAGGTGAGTGTGACGGGAGATTTTACGGACTCGCCCGAGACAATCGCAGAAAATCTTACAAAGCTGGTCAAAAGCCACGGCTACACGATTTCGGTAGAGAAAACGGAGATACGTGCGGGGTGGGGAGATTTTGTATACGCATTGCCCATTGCCCTCGTGTTTATCGCCGGGTTTGTCGCACTGCAAAAAGCGGGGCTGACTAATCTCATCACGAGCTCAAACGTGAGTTACGGGACGGCGTTCGTCATCGGACTCATCGCGTCTGTTTCCTCATGTCTTGCAATCGTCGGCGGGCTTGTCCTGTCACTCTCTGCAAGTTCTGCAAAAGAAGGCGGCACGTGGCGGACGCAGACACTCTTCCACGTGGGCAGACTCGGTGGTTTCTTCGTACTCGGTGGCGTTATTGGGATGATTGGGAGCTCCTTCCATCTCGGGCTTACCGCCAATGTGGTACTCGGCATAGTCGTCGCGCTCGTGATGTTCATTCTCGGTGTGAATCTGCTCGATGTATTTCATTTCACAAAGCGACTTCAACTCACGATGCCCGCGTGGGCTTCGCGGCACGTCGTGCGCGGGAGCAGGTATGACCACTATCTGGCGCCGGTCCTCGTCGGCATCGGCACGTTCTTTCTCCCGTGCGGATTTACCCAATCTATGCAGCTCTACGCGCTCTCGACGGGAAGCTTCATGCAGGGTGCCATGACGATGTTTGTCTTTGCGCTCGGCACTTTCCCCGTACTCGCGCTTCTCTCGTTCGGCTCACTCAATATCGCGCACAAACCGTGGAAGGGAATCTTTTTCAAGACGGCAGGTATCATCGTTATTGTGTTGGCTCTCCTCAATCTCACAAACGCGCTCGCTACGGCGGGGATCATTAGTCCGTTTTTTAACCTCTAATCAATATGAATAAATCAATTATTTTCTCTGTCGGCATCAGTCTCATTATCATCGGGGGAGCTCTCTGGCTAGGGAGTCAATCTCTAGGGGGTGCGCCCGGTGTCGCGACGGTCGTAGACGGCACGCAATTCATCGACGTGACCGCCAAGGGGGGATATAGCCCGCATATCATTACGGCGACAGCAGGCATGCCGACCATATTGCGCGTCAAGACGAGCGGGACGTTCGACTGTTCATCCGGCCTGGTCATTCCAAAGCTTTCATATCAAAAGTTCCTCCAGCCGTCGGGGACGGAAGAAGTCGTCATCTCTCCGGATGAGGCGCAAGGCACGATGCAGGGCCTGTGCTCGATGGGAATGTATAACTTCCAGATACGGTTTGAGTAGCGTTCAGGCAAACTTCATCGAATGGGAGTGCGATGGGGGGAAGAAGCCAAGTCAGAAGGTTCTCAAAGGAGAAACCACGAAGCGTTGGCAAGCGCACCGCCTGGAGGGAAAGGTGAAGAACCGCGGAATAAGAAAGGTAAAAAAACCGAAACAAGTATGAAAGGCTACGTAACAAATATCGAGAAGACGGCACCCGAAAAAATATGAACATAATAGGATGGTTGCGGTACGTTACGAACAACGAGGAGGTGTCGCGTCACGAAGAAAGTTTTGATATCGCCTTTTTTTATCAATACCTTAGCCGTTATCTTCGGAACAATCTTTTTTCTCCTGCACAACGAGCCGCAATGGATAGCCGTTCTGATTATCGAGTACACCTGGGCGCTCGATAACATGCGGCACTACAGGTCGTGATAGGGGGTGTCCCTCCGATGCTTTCGGCCTCATCCGGCAGAGGTTTGCACTTATGTGATTTTCATGGTATCATGGTCACTTAATTGACGTTTCTAGACATATTCCAATGACTCCAACACCCACTCCGGCTACGCCTGAGCATACATTCAATGGTCTCGGCATTTCACCGAACATCTTAGACATACTCGGCAAACTTAATTTCACCACGCCGACACCTATCCAATATCGTGCTATTCCTGAAGGAGTCGCGGGCAAAGACGTCGTCGGCGTCGCTCAGACAGGCACAGGAAAGACCCTCGCGTTTGGTATACCCCTCTTGCAGCGATTGGCGGCAGGGGAAGGTCGCGGGCTCATCCTCGTCCCTACGCGCGAGCTTGCATTGCAGGTAGAAGAGACCCTCTCGAAGGTCGCTCGACCCCTTGGTATGCGCACCACCGTATTCATCGGTGGGGCATCAATGGGCATGCAAATTTCTTCTCTCCGCCGTGACCCGCACGTGATTATCGCCACTCCCGGCCGTTTGCTCGACCACCTCGCCCAAAAGACCCTCAAGCTCGATATGGTGGAAGTCCTCATTCTCGACGAAGCGGACCGCATGCTCGATATGGGCTTCTGGCCGCAAGTGAAAAAGATTATCGCCGCAGCCCCCTCAAAGCGTCAGACGATGCTTTTTTCCGCGACGCTCTCAAAAGAAATCATGCAGCTCGCGACACAGCATATGAAGCTGCCGCTGCGCATCGAAGTCGCTCCCGCGGGGACGACGGTGGCAAAAGTAACGCAGGAATTCTTTATCGTACGCAAAGAAGATAAGGGACGCTTACTTGAGAAAATTCTTGGCGACTACGCCGGCTCTACTCTTGTGTTCTCCCGCACCAAGCACGGCGCGAAGCGCATCATGCGCACGGTCGCATCCATGGGGCACACTGCGGCGGAGATTCACGGCAACCGTTCGCTCTCGCAGCGGCGCGAAGCTTTGGACGGATTTAAGAACGGTAAATATCGCGTCCTGGTCGCCACGGATATCGCTTCACGCGGTATCGATGTGAAGGGGATTGAGCTCGTCATCAATTACGACCTTCCGATGGATACCTCCGATTACGTACATCGCATCGGCCGCACCGCGCGCGCCGGTGCCGAGGGTCATGCAATATCCTTCGCCGAGCCGCATCAGAAGCGCGAGATACGCGATATTGAGCATCTCATCCGGAAGACCGTGCCAATTTCAGTACTTCCCGCATTACCGCCTGCACGCGCAGCGCAGCCGTACGTCGATGACGACCGACCACGCAGATTTTCCCGCCCGCAGCCGGGAGGGTTTACTCCACGCGGAGGTTCTGGTTTTGGAAGCCGCCCACGCGGAACTTCTTCCTCGCGCTCTTCATCATCGCGCGCGCCGTCCCGCGGCCCACGCCGATTCTCTCGCTAACGAAATCTTACAGAAAGGCGAAGGCTTGCATAAAGAAGAGACTTGTTGCATAGTGGGCGCATTAGCACCCGATATTATCAGGTCGTCAAGCTTTTAAGCCCTTATTTAACCATCAACTTATGAATAAAATCATCGTTTCCTCGCTCGTGGTCGTCGTCGCATTCGGAGCCAATGTTGCTTCGGCTCAAAGCTATTACCCCACCTACCTGCCTGCGCAGGCAGGTAATTACGGCACTACCTATGCGCAGCCGTACGCAGGCACGTGTGTAAGCCTCGCGACAGACCTCTCCTACGGTTCGCGCGGGTCGCAGGTCTCTCAACTTCAGACTTTCCTAGTCACCCGCAATTACCCAGGCGGTGGTAACTGGATGATTACTGGCAGCTTCCGCGCAGCCACACTCGCGGCGGTAAAGAATTTCCAGATGGAGCAGGGGATGCCGCAGACAGGAGCCGTCGATGCGGCGACACGTGCCGCTATCGCACGCGTGAGCTGCAATGGTTCGGTGTACAACAATAATAATTACAACTACAACAACAATATAAATACGAATTGTTACTACACGTACCCATACACCTGCAATAATAATTCGTACAGCTATGGATACGGTGTCGCGCTGACATCGCTCTCACCAGTTTCTGGTGAGCCAGGTACGAGCCTCACCATCTACGGAACGAATCTCGATTACGTAAACAACACCATCTACTTCGGTAGCCAACCAGTTGCAAGCGTGCCATCGGCCAACGGCACATCTCTCACGGTGACGGTACCAGGCGGTATCACTCCCGGTGGCGCTGGTGTCTATGTCACCAATTCTCGTGGCACGAGCAACACGCTCACCTTCAACGTCATTGCGAGCTACTCTGCCTGCAACAACACGTACACCTACGGTTCTTACAACCCGTACAACACCAGGTACTGCCCGCCAAACGTAAACACTCCATACATCGCATACCTTAATCCTACGTCTGGTGCTGTTGGTTCCACCGTCACCGTATATGGCTCAGGCTTCAGCCCGACGGGCAACACCATACACTTCGGCGGCGGTGTCATCACGGGCATCAACTCGCCCGATGGTCGTTCGCTTACGTTCATCATCCCGTCTCAGCTCGCGGGACCGTCCACGACGTTCGTCACCGTCGGCACCTACAATGTGTCGGTCTCGAATTTCTCAGGCTACACAAGTAACAGCATCTCGTTCTACGTGACCTCGACCGGTGGCTCCTACGGCAACGTCTCGCTCTCGTACCTCACGCCGACCTCCGGTCGCGTCGGGACACAGGTGATGTTGCAGGGAACAGGATGGAACGCACTCGATAACACCGTGCGTTTCGGCCAGGGCGGTACGCTCCACGTGCCTTCCTTCAACAACGGCACAACCATCTACTACACGATTCCGGCATACGTCTCGCCGTGTGACATTGTGATTCCTGGCAACAACACGGTATGTGCGCAAAATGCCCAGCAGATACTCCCGGGCCCCGTACAACTCTATGTGACGAATACTGCCGGCACGAGCCAGGCCTTGCTGTTTCAGGTACTGTAACCCCCTTCATCAAAACTAGGGAAAGAGTGCATACTGTTCTCTTATGCACTTCGTTCGCAGATACTATAGACTCGGCTTTGTCGCTCTGCTCGGGCTTATCGCGCTCGCGATGATGGTGCCGATACTCACGCGTGTCGTGGTCGATTCATACATAGCGTCTTCTACCAATGATGTTCCCCATACGGAAGGCGCGCTCGTATTGGGCGCGTCGGTCTATCGCGGCAGCCCATCTCCTATACTCGCGGAGCGAGCAGACACAGCAATAGCACTCTACAAAGCACACAAGGTCTCGAAGATTCTTGTCACGGGCGACAACGGCGCGCTCACTCATGATGAGGTCACTCCGGTGCGTAAGTATTTACTCGACGCAGGAGTCGCACCGCAAGATATCTTTCTCGACCATGCGGGGTTCGACACATACAGCAGCATGTACCGTGCCCGGGAGGTGTTTCTCGTACGTTCGCTCACTATTGTGACTCAGGATTTTCATCTCCCGCGTGCGCTTTGGATAGCGCGGAGTCTGGGGATTGATGCATACGGCATTGTCGCAAAAGGGGGAGAGCGTTCGCCGTATGACTACGTCCGCGAGATACCGGCATCTATCAAGGCATTTTTTGATGTGCTTTTTGACCGTCAACCGAAATATCTGGGACCGACGATTCCGCTTTCAGGTGATGGTGAGGAGACGTGGTATTAAATTTGCGTTCCGTCGTCTGTAACGTTTGCTACACTGAGACGTCATATGAGCATGAGATATTCTTTGGCACTTTTGTGTGCGCTTTTTTTCACACTACCGCTCTCGACTTCTGCTGCAACAGTTACGAAATTTGAAGTGACCGGCTGGATCCCGTATTGGCGCGTAGCGACCGGCACTACGGACACCTTGCCCCATTTGGACAAGCTCACCGAAGTTAATCCGTTTGTCTATACCATCCGCACCGATGGCACTTTGCGTGATAACGGTGCCATGGATAAAGAGCCATGGCTTTCATTCATTGCCGAGGCCAAAGCAAAAAAGGTTCGTATTATTCCGACCATCATGTCGAGCGGAGGAGAAGCCTTGCATAAGATATTGAGTAATAAAAAGATGCGCATCGCGCTCGAAGACCGTATCGTCGCGCTTGTGAAAGATAAAGGCTACGACGGCATCGACATCGATTTCGAAGGCAAGTATGCAAAAGATAAAGATTACTTTTCAACTTTTTTAAAGGGGCTCGTCTTACGTTTGCCCAAAAGCTCAATGCTCATGTGTACCATCGAATCGCGCACACCACTAGGAGACCAGTACTATGGTTCTAAGCCGCCGAAAGGCGCTGGCGTGTATGCAAACGATTTGAAGCAGATAAATAAATACTGCGATCGCGTGCGCATTATGACGTACGATCAACAGGGGATAGATCAGAAGCTTGTGGCTACGGCGGCTTCTTCTTCGCAACTCTACGCGCCTGTCGCTGACCCTGCCTGGGTGGAGAAGAGCATCACATTCATGATGAAGGACATTGCGAAGAGCAAGATACTCATCGGGGTACCTACCTACGGGTATGAATATGCTGTAACTGCATACGAAGGTAAGGAGTATGTGTACGATATTCTCTGGCCTTTCAATCCACGTTACGCAACAGACATCGCTTCACAGTACGGCATCACTCCTAGTCGCAATAGTGCAGGGGAGATGCATTTCACATACGTCGCGAATGCGCCTACTAGCACGACACCCGTCTCTCTCGGTGCAACTTCGGCACTCCTTGCGGCACTCGCTGCTACGACATATGCCGATACCCATAAATCGCATCTAGATTTCCGTCTTATGGATTGGCCTGATGCGCAATCAATGCAGCAGAAGATAGACCTTGCAAAAAAGCTAGGAGTACGTGGCATCTCTATATTCAAGCTTGATGGCGGGCAAGACCCCAATATCTGGAATGTGCTTCAGGGAGTGAAAAAGTAATGCACAGTTGCAATATTCCTGAATGGTGTAGAATGTACCCACATATGCCCCCAGTAAATACAACTCGTGACAACTCGGCACTCTTCCTTCCTACCGCTATCGTTATTGCCGGTGTCCTCGTCGGCGGGGGGCTCTATTTCGGACTTTCCAAGAGCGGCGGCTCCGCTGCGCAAGGTGGTACGCAGCCGACCGTATCGGTAGATATTAAGGACGTGAAGATTGAGGGCTCTCCCTACATAGGCAAGGCGGATGCGAAGGTCGTGCTCGCATACTGGTCTGATTTCCAGTGCCCGTACTGCAAGGCGGTTGATGTCGGCGGCATACCACAAATACCGATTGAGCCTGCGTTCCCGATTCTTATCAGGGATTACGTGGACACGGGCAAGCTCAAGATTGTATTTAAGGATTTCGCATTTTTGAGCGAAGATTCGACTACCGCAGCACTCTACGGCCGGGCTGTCTGGGCTCTCTATCCCGCAAAGTACTACGAATGGCGGGAGGGCATGTTTGAGGCGCAAGACGAGGAGCATGGCGGATTCGGCAACGAAGCAAGCATCGTTACTCTCATCAAGAGCATCTCCGGAATGGATTCAGCGAAAGTAAAAGCGGATGTCGCGGCCAATCGCGAGAAGTACCAGGCTGCGATAGATGCGGATCGTGCAGAGGGCGGGACACTCGGCATCAACGGAACACCCGGGTTCATTACGGGCAAAACAATGATTCCCGGTGCTGCAGAAATCGCGAGCTTTAAGGGTGCTATTGACCCGCAGTTGTAATAGCGGTTTCTTGACGCAAACCCCAGAATAAGGCACAATGGAGCCTCGGTGCCTCGGCAACGAGGCATTTTTGCTTTCACGATGCGAAAGCATCCTGCGAAGCCTTGGCAAAGCAGGAGATATCATCACTTTATGGAAATCCGCAACATAGCTATTATTGCCCACGTCGACCACGGGAAGACGACTCTCACCGATGCTATCTTGAAACAGACTGGCGTCGGCGAAGAGGGGGTGTCGATGGACTCAAACGCGCTTGAACTCGAGCGCGGCATCACTATATATTCCAAGAACGCCGCTATTTTCTACAAAGATACCAAGATCAATATCGTCGATACGCCAGGCCATGCCGACTTCGGTTCGGAGGTTGAGCGCGTGCTCCGCTCGATTGACTCAGTGTTGCTTGTCGTTGACGCACAAGAAGGGCCTATGCCTCAGACCCGATTCGTGCTCAAGAAGTCACTCGAGCTCGGACTCCGCCCCATCGTCGTCATCAACAAGATCGACAAACCGGCGGCCGATCCCAAGCGCGCTGAAGAGCAGGTCCTCGAACTCTTCCTTGAGCTCGGTGCGTCCGACCTTCAGGCGGAATTTCCCGTTGTCTATGCGATCGGCAAGCAGGGTATCGCCAAACGACTTCTCGAAGACGAATCAAGAGATCTCTCCCCGCTTCTCGACGTGGTACTCGAGCATGTGAAGCCGGCGTCGGAGGGCCATAGTCCGACGGAGCCGCTTCGCGCGCAGCCGTTCAACCTCGGGTACGACAACTTTCTCGGTCGTCTCGCAATCACCCGTATTTATGACGGTACGCTGAAAATGGGCGACACGGTGTTTGTGAAGAAGCCTTCCGGCGAGACCCGCCCGGGCAAAATCACCAAGATGTACACGTTCCGCGGACTTAAAAAGGAGGAGGTGACGGAAGTACAGCCGGGGGACATCGTCCTCATCGCAGGACTCTCCGATATCTTCATCGGCGAAACCATTACCAATGACCAGAGCGTCGAACCGCTTCCGGCGATTGCGATTGATGAGCCGACCATCACCCTTAATTTTCTCGTCAACAGTTCGCCGTTCGGTGGACGCGAAGGAAAATTTGTCACCACGCGCCAAATTCGCGACCGACTCGAGAAAGAGCTCGAGATCAACGTGGGGCTACGCGTCGACTTCTCCGGAGGGGACACCTTCAAGGTATCCGGCCGGGGCGAACTCCATATTGCAATCCTTATCGAGAATATGCGCCGCGAAGGATTTGAACTACAAGTGTCACAGCCTCAGGTCATCATCCGCGAGGAAAGTGGCCAAAAAATGGAGCCGTACGAGGAGGTCATCGTCGACACGCCGAGTGTATATCAGGGTTCAATCATCGAACGCCTTGGGACGCGCAAATTCATCATGAAAGACATGAAAGTGCACGACAACAGCGTCCGCCTCATCTTCGAAGGTCCGACACGCGGACTTCTCGGCTACAAGAATCAGTTCGTGCTCGATACTAAGGGCGAGGGAATTCTTTCGAGCCGCGTTCTTGGATTCAAGGCACACGCGGGAGAAATCAAGAAGAAACAGGTGGGCTCGATGATATCGATGGCGAGCGGCAAGGCACTCGGATTCTCACTGTGGAATCTTCAGGAGCGCGGTGTCTTGTACATCGGTCCTGCTGTCGAAGTCTACGAAGGCATGGTCATCGGAAACACATCCAAAGGCGAGGAGATGATGGTGAATCCGACCAAAGGCAAACAGCTCACCAACATGCGCTCAAGTGGCGCCGACGAAGCAATCAATCTCATTCCTCCGTTTGAACTTACGATTGAGCGCGGGCTCGAAGTGATGGGCGAAGATGAGTACCTCGAAATCACTCCACTGTCGGTGCGTCTCCGTAAACAATTTCTCACTGAGAATGACCGCGTCAAATCCCGCCGCTAAATTTTAGGCGCTCCCGTCGACGGGGGTAGTTTGGTATACTGAGACTTCGTCTCAGGCCGCGTAAAAGTTGACGGTACGCGGCATGATTTCGCAAAATCAGATGAAGAAATCCATGCCACAAGATGAAGAGGGTTTCAAAGAAATGCTCTCGCCCGAAGAGTACGCTGTTCTCCGCGAGAAGGGGACGGAAGCACCTTTTTCCGGCGAGTATGTACATGAGAAGGCTGATGGTACCTACGAATGCAAAGCTTGTGGCAATCCACTCTTCTCATCTGATGCAAAATTTGATTCAGGTACCGGCTGGCCGTCTTTTGATACAGCACTCCCCGGCGCTATCGAAACCCACAACGACGGCACTCTTGGGATGTCACGTACCGAGATTACCTGCGCGCGCTGCGGCTCCCACTTGGGGCACGTCTTCGACGATGGTCCCACGCCGACCGGTAAGAGATATTGTATAAACTCCGTATGCTTGGATCTTAAGGAGAACTGATACAATAACCCCATGGATCTCTCGAAAGTACCGAAGCAGTTTTGTGAGAATATCTCCGCCGCTTTCTCACAGGAATTCTTTATTATGGGAATGATTACGGGGGAGAACGGTATCGCCTACGCGCTTACACCACAGCATATGAAGCGCCTTGCACAGTATCTTGCGCACCAGATTGAGGATTACGAAAAGCAGTTTGGAGAGATACACGCAGAATGGAAGCCGGGCATCCAAAGTCCAATTCAGACCAAGGACATTATGGGCGGGCAAAAAGACGAAGGGGGAAAAGTATAACTATGCAATTGAAAATCCCGCATTCTTTCTCACGACACGAAGCGGTCGCGAGAGTCCAGAGGTTACTCATTGAGGCGAAGCCTAAACTTGCCGAAAAGGTCGCAATAGGAGAAGAGCGTTGGGAAGGGGATGTACTCCATTTTGCGTTTACGACTCAGGGCCAAAGCATCTCCGGACAGCTCGAAGTTAAAGACAAGGAATACGAACTCAATGCCAAGCTACCCTTTATGATGCGGATGTTTGAGAGCAAAATTGAGAAAATGATTGAGGAGCAGAGCAAACAGATGCTCACGTAGATATTTGTGCCGAGGATAATTGCGGAGACCGATGAAATAGTAGTGGTCGACAAACCAGCTGGGCTCATCGTGCATAGCGATGGTCGTACGAGCGAGCCATCTCTTGCGGATTGGATTCTAAAAGAATATCCGGCGCTTGCGGGCGTGGGGGAGCCGTGGATTTCTCCGCAGGGAGAGAGCATCCTTTTGCCCGGAATCGTGCACCGGCTCGATAGGACGACAAGCGGTGTCATGCTTATCGCAAAGACGCCGGAGATGTACACATATCTAAAGAATGAATTCAAAGAGCGGCGAGTGGAAAAGGTCTATCGAGCTTTCGTGTATGGACATATGGAAACAGGAGAGGGAAAAATAGTGGCGGAAATTATGCGCAGCTCTGAGCCGCCCAGGCGATGGTATTGCCGTCCACAGGTGCCGACCAACGACCCGTCGGCCAGGCCGTGCGTAGAGAACGACAACCGCGCAGCTATTACCGATTGGCGCCTCTTGATGCACCTGGCGGACACCGAAACGGGCGAGCTTGCTTCGTATATTGAGGTGCAGCCGAAGACAGGGCGGACCCATCAAATTCGCGTCCACCTAGCCTCTATCGGTCATCCCGTCGTTGCCGACCATCTTTACGCCGCTTATAGCACTCCTGTCCTAGGCTTCAAGCGCCCCGCGCTTCACGCATATAACATCTCGTTTATCATGAAAGGAAGTCGAGAAATCTTTACAGCGACACTTCCGGATGATTTCAAGCGTATTGAATCGGAAGCATGATGATATTTTGATATCGACGCCATCACACCCCCAGAGGGTTTTCTCTTCGCTTTGGAGTCGAGAGGATGCGTACAAGAGAAAGGGAATATCTACCAGTGTAGCGGCAAAAGCAAAGCGGCGACAATGAGATTCTCAAAATTGCCCAGCAGGTAGCAGGGCACGGTAAGGTTCTGCGCCGGCGGGCGGAGAAGGAAAAAGAGAAACGCCGGGACTTGGACCGGGTGAAGCAGTCCGGCGGAGACTAGGCTCCCGTCCGGGAAAGAGGAAATTCCCCGACAAAAGACCACGGCGTGCTTGCGCGCCGTAGTTCAATTTTATACACCTGACACCGTGTATCTGCGCGGTATACTGGAGGACAATGGCAATCGAAGACCAGCACGAAAAAATAATTCAACACCTGGATTTGCTCAACAGGCAGGTGGCCCGGCAAAATTCACTGGGCCGTATGTTTGTGGTCGGGATTATTTACGGAATCGGATTCTTTGTCGGTTCCGCTATCCTTGCGACTGTTGCGCTCGGCGTGCTCGGGCCGTGGTTTGCAAAGATTTCCTGGATTCGTTCCGCGTTTGAGACGGGAGGAACGCTCATGCGCTAGAAAAAGATGATGAGGCGTGTAATCAATGTACTTATTCTGATCGCGGTAATAGGGGGAGCGGGCTACGCTACTCTCACACATCGTGACTTGGCGATACGGATAATACGGCAGATAGAGGCAAAATTTTTACCTTGTCAGCGGGCCATCACCTATTCGCTCGGCTCTGTTGACGCACGCTTCGGCATATCAAAAGCAGTTCTCGTTGCAGACCTCAAAGAGGCTGAAGCAATTTGGGAGAAGTCTTCGGGTAAGAATCTTTTCGACTATAAAAGTGAGAACGGTGATGTCCTCGTCAACTTCGTCTACGACTACCGCCAACAAGCAACTGATAAAATGGCGTCTTCCGGCATACAGATAGACAAGAGCAAGGCCTCTTTCGATGCCCTGAAGGCGCAGCATGACAGTCGTTCCGTCCGTATCGCTTCAGAAGAAGTGAGGCTCGACGCAAGCGTTGTCGCGTACGAATCAAGGCAGAAAACGTACAATGCTGAAGTCGCGAAATGGAACCGGCAGGGAGGAGCATCACCGGTCGAATATGACCGCTTGCAGGCGGAAAAAGCCGCGCTTGGCACGGATGCACAGAGGATCGCATCGACGGAGAGCACATTGAATGCCGACATCGAAACGCTGAACGCGATAGGAACGTCGCTCAATAAGCTTATCGGGGAACTCAACCTCAGCGTGGAAAAATATAATCAGGCGGGTGCCTCCACGGGAGGGGAATTTGAAGAGGGTGAATATGTGAGCGAAGCAGGCTCCCAGCGCATCGATATTTATGAGTACTCGAACCGGACTGAGCTTGTGCGTGTGCTCGCACACGAGTTCGGGCACGCACTCGGTCTGGGGCATGTGGCCGATGAAGAAGCAATCATGTACAAACGTAATCAGGGCAACGGTCTATCGCTTACAAAGGACGATGTAGCCGCTCTGGACGCTCGGTGTGCGTCAAGCCCCTTTTAAATCATGGCTATTTCATATCTGCTCAAACGAAGTGCACGGGCGCGGACGATGCGGCTCGTAGTGTATCCAGATGCACGGGTGGTTGTGACGGCTCCGGCATCTTTTGGCGCACGGCTTATCGAGCAGTTCATAACGAAACATTCCGGTTGGATTCGTCGTAAAGTCGCAAAAACCGCCGGACGGAAAGTGATACCGATTAAGAAGGGCGAGATACTTATCCTAAAAAAGCAGGCGCTCACACTCGCGAGCGCGCGTTGCACACATTTTGCGAATCACTATGGATTCACATACAACAAAATAAGCGTCCGTGCGCAGAAATCTCGTTGGGGAAGTTGTTCGCGTGCGGGGAATCTGAGTTTCAATTACAAAATCGCAACACTTCCAACGCACATCGCGGATTACATTATCATCCACGAACTCTGCCATCTCGCCGAAATGAATCACTCGAGCAGATTTTGGGCTCTTGTCGCAAAGACAATTCCAGACCATAAAATGGTTCGCAAAGAACTACGCAACACACTCGTCACTTTTTCTTGATACTATTCTGATATGCACCAATGGCTTTCACGGAAGTATCTCCTCATCATGGTTGGGCTTATATCTGTACAGGCGCTTATACGCTACTCCCGTCCATAGCCGCGTGGCAAGCAGGGGGATAATCAGTTGCTTTTCTTTCGTTCATTGTACAATTGACGTATGGCAAAGAATGGTCCCAAGGGTCATGGCCGCAAAGGAGAGGTAAAAAAGCGTTCTCAGGTGTTGAGTGGGCGCAATAAACGCTGGACCAAAGTAGATTCAAAAACCGGTCGTTTTATGGACCAACTGGCGAAAAAGGGTCGGGCATTCAAAGGCGTTAAAATGAAGTAGGGATGCGCACCCGGTTTTTTCGAGTACAATGCGCCTGCAAGCCTCACGCCTATGAATGATTTTATAAAAATGGACATCTTCTTCATCGTAACCACACTTGCGGTTGTTATGCTCGGTAGTGTCGTTATGCTTATCCTGTTTCGCGTCTGGCGTGTTTTAGGATATGTGGAAGATATATCGCGGGAGCTCTCTGAAGAAAGTGCTCTCCTGCGTAATGATGTCGCCGAGATGCGGGCTCGCATTAAGAGCGAAGGGTTTAAATTTTCCCACTTGGCGGGCCTCTTTTCGAGCAGGGTTGCCCGGTTCTGGGGAAAGAAGAGGAAGGAGTAGGGTAGAATAGGGACACTTTATACGTTCACGAAAAATATATGGTTACTGCAAAGAAGGGAAATTCGGGCAAGGTTGGAAAGGTGGGGGCGGGAGTGGTTGCGGCAGCCGCCTTGGCCGCCGCAGGGTACTACTTTTATGCAAGTAAAGATGCAAAAGAGAATCGCCAGATAGCGGCCAAATGGGCGGGGGAATTGAAGAAAGATGTGGTTAAGCGCGCAAAGGCGCTCAAAAATGTGGACCGTGCCGCCGTTGCCGCTATCGTTGAGCAGTCTACGCGCGCACTTAAGGGCGCCCGAGATCTTAATCGTAGCGAGATAGAGCGTGCCGCCAAAGAACTCAAGAAAAACTGGCAGAAGATAGCCAAGGAGTTGAATACGACCGGCGCATCAGTCGTGAAGCAAGCTAAAGGAGCGGTGAAGAAAGCAAAGAAGGTGGTGCGCAAGATGACCTCTTAAGGCAGATAGAGGACGTACGTAGGGTTGTCCGTAGCGGAGATGCACTCGCTTTGATATGCTGCGGCTGATGAAAAGCCGCGATTTGGAATTTCTTTTTGAGATAGGATCGCTCCGTAATATCCCGCGGGCGTGGATACAGCACCTCGGTGTGCCATGCGCGAGCAATTTAGAACACACGATGCGTGTGATTTTCCTCGCGCTCCTTATTGCCCGCAAAGAGGGCAAAAAAAGGAATATGATTGATGAGGACACTATTATCAAGATGGCGCTTGCGCACGACCTTCCCGAGACGCGCACCGCGGACCTCGCGTACGTCCACAAGGTGTATTCAAAGACTAATGACACGAACGCGGCACGTGACCTTTTTGCAGGGACTTCGTTCACGGATTTTGAAGACATCCATACGCGGTACGAAAAACGCGACACGATAGAAGCGAAAATAGTGAAGGATGCCGACAATCTCGACATCGACCTTGAGCTCAAAGAGTTTGAGGAGCAGGGCCACAAACTTCCGGCAAAATGGAAAGGGATGCGGAAATTCGTGCGTGACAAGAAATTGTATACAAAGACCGCAAAGGCACTCTGGGACGAACTACAAAAGGCAAATGTGGCGCAATGGCATATGGATGCGAATAAGTGGAAGAAGATACCGAGCGCTGGGAAGTAAGATTATGGTATCCTGAATGTATGTTGCAGCCTCCCTTCTTCGACCCCAATAAGACCTACTCCGAAAATTGGGAGGAAGGACCTTTTAATGGATTTGCAGATGGAGTTGTCCTTCCGCAAGGAGAGCCCCGGTTTGATTTCCTCGGGACAAAGCTTTCATATCCTCTCGGGATTCCCGCTGGGCCACTTCTCAATGCAAAATTCGTGAAGGCTGCGCTCGACAAAGGTTTCGATGTGCCCGTGCACAAAACGGTTCGCAGCCGCATACGTGAGTCTAACGAATGGCCCAACGTTCTTGGTGCCGACATTGATGGCGACCTTACCCTCGAAAAAGCGAACAATCCGATTGTCGTTCGCAACGAATACAAAGAGCCGCTCTCAATAACGAATTCATTCGGAAATCCCTCGTATTTGCCAGGGGTCTGGCAAAAAGATCTGCGCGAGTGTATCGCGTACGCAAAACCGGGACAGCTTGTGATGTGCAGTTTCGAAGGTACGAAATGGGAAGAGAATTTTACGACCGAAGATTACATCAATGATTGGACAAACGGTATGCAGATGTTGAAGGATTCCGGCGTGAAAGTTGTTGAGGCAAATTTTAGTTGTCCGAACGAAGGCGCAGCCCAGCTCTTGTGTTTCGATGTGCCAAAAGTAAGAATCGTTTCTGAAAGGATAAAAAACAAAATAGGTGATACACCCCTCGTCATCAAGATTGCGTATTTTGATGAGCCGTCACTTCGAGAATTAGTAAAAGAAGTCGGCACCGTAGTGGATGGCTTTGCGGCTATCAACACCATCCCGGCACCCGTAATAAACCCCGACGGCACGCAAGCGCTTCCTGGCGCTCATCGCGTGAGGAGCGGTATCTGCGGACATGCGGTCAAGTGGGCGGGGCTCGATATGGTGCGTCGCCTTAAGTCGCTACGCGAAGAATTCGGCATGAAATACGCGATTATCGGAAGCGGTGGCGTTACGGTGCCCACAGACTTCAAAGAATATCGCGATGCCGGCGCCGATGTCGTCATGTCTGCAACCGGCGCCATGTGGAATCCGTACTTGGCGAAGGAAATTAAAGAGGCCTATCCAAATGCCTAGCGACGTCAAGGCTCGAGCGGAAAAAGCCATCGCGGAAAAAGTATTTCCGGGGTGTGTCGTCGGTGTCGTAAAAAAATCAGGTGAACGGGAGGTTAGGTCGTTCGGCAATCTCACCTATGACACGGACGCGCCTGCTGTTCGCGAGGACACAATCTATGATCTTGCTTCGGTAACCAAGTCTATTCCCACAGCATCACTCGCATTGAATTTTCTGAATAAAGAGAAGTTCGAACTCTCGGACGGAGTTAAGAAGTTCATACCTGAATTACAGAACGACCATGGGGCAACGATTGAAGACCTGCTTATGTATCGAGTGCGCGGGGTGCAAATGTCGACACTAAAGGATAAAAAACCTGAGGAAATATCAGCGTACATTTTTGCCCATGGGTTCGATGCTCCGCCGGGGAAGTCCGAATACACTAATCTTCCAGGGTTTTTACTTGGACTCGTTGTCGAGCGCGCCCTAGGAGAGTCGCTTGATGCGCTTGCACAGAAATATTTTTTCGATCCACTCAAGATGTCGCACACCACCTTCTTCCCAAATGTTCGACTTACGAAGTCGAACATTTCCCCGACGGAGGTTGATGTCTACGGAGAAGTGCGTGGCATCGTGCACGACGAAAGTGCGCGTGTATTCGCAAAAGCTGGACGCGCCGTGGGGCATGCAGGATTATTTTCGAATGCGCCCGACATTTTGAATATTCTCGAAGCGCTTTTGCAAGGAAAATATCCCAGTGTTGTCGAGGGGGCACAAAGAGGTCTCGGTTGGCAGCGCGCTGAACCTTGGTTTGCAGGTTCTCATGCTGGAGCGAGCGTGTTTGGCAAAACCGGGTTTACGGGCACCTCCGTTGTATGCGACATCGAGCGCGGCATCGCGTTTGTCATTCTTTCAAATCGCACCTACCCCAAGCGCCCGCCTGACGCTTCTTCAATTCACTCCGCAATCAATACCTTCCGCACCGATATCGCAGATATTCTCCTGGTACAATAGTGCGCATGCAACCAAAGAATTTTGATCGGTGGAACGAACAAAAGAAAAAAATCCATGCTCGAGAAGGCGAGGTGTTTTTTCACGAGCGTGAGATTTGGTGGTGTTCGCTTGGTGTTAATATCGGATTCGAGCAGGATGGTACGAATGAGCTTTTCGAGCGCCCTATGCTAGTCATAAAGAAATTCAATCGGGACGTCCTGTGGGTTTTGCCACTCACGCGTTCCAGTAAAGAGAACCGTTATTATGTTCCAATCACCGTCGGCGATTCAAATTCGGCAGTCATCCTCTCTCAATTGCGACTCATAAGCAGTAAGCGTTTACAAAGGTATATGCATAAGTTGCCGCAGGGGCAGTTCAAACAGATCATACGCCTTGTGCAACAGTTTTTCCCAAGAACATAAAATCGAAACCCGCCTTGCGGCGGGCTTCTCGGGGGCCTAGATGGCCATTTGTATCTTGAACAATATCGAATCTATGTGAATTGTCAATGGGTGTAGGGAAAGGATGTTCTCGCGGGTGTATAATCATGCGCGATGGTTGAGAAGTCAGGGGGGGGGATTCTACCGATTTTGACAATCGCGGCTCTCGTCGTATTCATTTCGTTTGCAATCGCCTTGATGGATTTCAAACCACAAAAAGATACTTTATTTGCGGCTGGTGCTGCGGCTGAACCAGAAACGCAGGCATCGTCCGGAAGCAAATCCGCAAACGAGTTTTGCAAGAATCAACTCGGCAAACTCGAAGATATTACGAAGGTGCAATGTTCGGATAAAGAATCGAGTGGCGATACACTCAAGGGGCACTGCACAAAAGAAGGCTCATGTAAGGTGGAGCGAATCTGCGATAAAGAAGGTACGTGCAAAGCGATCTCCGAAAAATCGCAAGCACCTTGTAATCCCGAGATGGGGGGAGGCGCATGTCGCAAAGAGTGGCAAGATATTATCAGCAACTATGGAAAAGAACTCGATTATTATGCAACCGAAGATGTTCGTGCCCAACTTCGTGGCAAAGCTGGAAGTCCGCTGGATTTGGACGAGACACGGTATTTCTTGAAATTTGACTATAGCTACTATAACGCCTTTACAGGAAACGAGATATTGCGAATCAACGATACTCTCGATGGTAAAACAATTACTCTGCGAGGAGCAGATGGACAGGAAACGACCGTAGATAGAAACACTCCTATCGAATCACTTCGCGAGTGGATCAACGAGGGCGATCCTCGCGCCAGATATGCGGCACTCGAAGATGCATACTTGGGGAGAAATGTTGACCTTTCGTCATTGGCAAAAGGAATCGCGGACAATCCTGAACTAAAAAGTCTAACATCGCAGATTGACGCTCAAGAACAATTGCGCTTACTGCAAAATCAAGATGGACTTGTGAAAACATCAGGCATCGCACAGGACATTTCCCTCAATAGGTTGCAAGAATTTAGATCTATGGGTGCAGAAGCATATAATATACCAAACTATGACCAGCAGCTTCGAGATACCACCGGCAATCGGATGACTTTTGTGCCTTCACCCTCGCTCAGTTCATTTACTGGCTTTACGCAAACAGATATACAAACTGCGGTAGGCTTGGGGGTCGCTGACGCAAAAGGTGGTGGGACAGGCGCAACTCCAAATCTCTTGCCAATGCAAGATTGGGCGGATCGTGCAGATGTGTGGACGCGGGGTCTCCGAGAGACTTTCAATTCCGCCGTTTTCGAAAAGTTACCCCAGAATATTTACATATCGTTATTAGGTAGTAATGGAAATAATCTCGGAATTACACTCGACAGCAGCAGCTTAGGATCTCCTTTCAACTTTGTGAACACATTGAACATATCGGAAGCACCGGAGAGGTCAAACGCCGATGTATTTTTCACCGGAGTGCACGAGGTGGGGCATTTTTTAAATAACACAAGAAAAAATCCGATGAGTTTAGATCCAAATTTTATGGGCGTTAATAGTGACTACTGGTCAACAACTTTATACGGCAATAATGCGCCATATACATATACGGGGTGGGAAAAACTTGAGTCAGCACCACCAGGCATGCTTAGTATATACAGCGCAAAATCTGAGAGTGAGCACATTTCAAATACACTTGCCGAAATGGCATCGGGTGATTTTAAAGCTGCCGCAACAAAAGACACGATATACAATCAGGTCGTTGATGAAATGGGGAGGTGGATGAATCGGATTAGTGAGGGAATGGATCGAGCCTATTTTGAGCAACTAAAGCCTGCCGCGGAAAGATTCAATTTTCAGCTTGATAAAATCAGAGCGAGGATTAGAGACTTGATTCGGTAGGGCAACTCGCAATTTAAAGCTGGTATAATTAAACGACTATGCCTCCTGCCTCCGAACTGCAAACGATACCAGCGCCGATCGTTGCACCCGATCATGGTACGTCAAAATATGCTCTTGCAGGACTTGTCATCGTCGGTCTCATCGTTGCTGTCGGACTTCTCACATACTTTTGGTCAAGACCTGAAGAATCTAAGGCTGCTGCATTCTCATGTGGAGAAAACCTGTCTTGGAATGTCACGACCGGAAACTCAATGAGCGAAACATATGGTGGACAAATCGAATCTCGTACGTGCGTGTATGCGCAAGTCGAACTTAATAAAAATGGATCGAAGGTCTTTTCAGTTGCAAATTTTACAGATTGTAGAGACTTCAAGTCATGGGAAGATCTTTATAACGGTATCGACGAACCGTTTTACGCGATACACCAAACATTTCCCGCAGGGCATCCTATCGTCGCTGCTGTAGCAGTCCCAGATGTCGTGATGCCGCCTGCCGAGCAAGAAGAATTTGGCGACAGTGCATATAAGCCAGGATTTCAAATATCCACAAAATCAGGACTCACGCCATCAGAATTTATAACCGCATCGAAGTGTATTCTTGATCATCGCTTCGAATTACAGGACGTATTTGGGGAATTGCACAACAGCAGTGGCCCCCTCAGTTGGCTCGCACTCGTCGACGAAACCGCTTCGTACGCACCGGGCGATCTTCCAGGAGGAGGACAAGTATACTCATGCTCCAACGGATATACATACAGAACGTCCGGCGAAAGTCTTTTCGCGCTCGCGTCGGGAGAGCCGGCCGAGAAAATAGACGAGTCCGGATTTCCTCTTCTGAATGACAAGCAAGTTGCCGTGATTGGTTTCGATGGGAAATTATATGAGCCCAATCGCACAAACATCAATCTTTATATCTCTCTACCATCTGCGGATCATCGGCTCGTTGATGGGCGCGCTCTGCCAGCATCACCCACGGAATGTGTTAATGACCGGGGTACGACGTTTGCCGAATACCTTTCGGCTCTAAAAAATAACACGGCATATGATCCGCCTCCCGAAAACTATACACCGCGTCCGGCGGCTACCGAGAAGAATGTAAGTGACGTGAACCCTGGAGGTATTGCCGCGACAGTATCTCAAAATGCTGACTGTGAGGCGCGGTACGCTGCCGTCGTTACTGCTGCAGCGACGGAATACTCAAAAAGCGGAGGATCAGTATCGCAAGCATTGTTTTACAGCCCATCTTTGAGTAAGTGTATTGGCGTGGTTGAATTTGTCCAAGGTAACGTGAAGAATTACGAAACATTCGATGCGGCAACTGGCGAGACGCTTAACGTGACAAATAACGCTACCGCTTTTCAAGACTGGAGCTTAAGCCCTTCCGAGTAGTTGAATTAAGTCTTTCGGTCAAACGTGTTAGAGTGGCCAAATGTGCGGGATTTTTGCATATACGGGGAATAAAGGAAAGGATGCAGGCGGGATTCTCCTCGACGGGCTTCTTTCACTCGAGTATCGCGGCTACGATTCGGCTGGTATTTTTATGCCCGAGGTGGGTTCTGTGCGCACACCAGGGGCAGTAGCGGAACTCCGCAAAAAAATTCCAAAGAAGTTTGAAGGCAAAAGCGGTGTCGCGCATTTGCGCTGGGCGACGCATGGTGAGCCTACAGAGCAAAATGCACACCCCCACGGGAGTTGCGACGGTGAGATATGGGTCGTGCATAACGGCATTATCGAGAATTTCAAAGAACTGAAAGCGAAGCTCGAAAAAGCAGGGCATACATTCAAATCGGATACTGATACCGAGGTGCTTACGCATTTGGTGGAAGAGCATTTGAAAAAAGAAAAGAACTTCGAGAAAGCGGCACTCGGGGCGCTCAATGAGGTGCGCGGCACGTACGGCATCGCGCTTCAATATAAGAAAGAGCCCGATCGCATTATCGCCGCGCGCATGGGTTCTCCCATCGTCTTGGGTCTTGGGGATGGAGAGCATTTTATCGCCTCGGATCCATCACCTATCTTGCCGCACACAAAGCAAGTTGTTTTTTTGGAAGACGGGGATGTTGCTGTCATTACGCCGGAGGGGCACACCATACAGAGGCTTGATTCGACGAAGATAAGTCGCGAAACGACTAACATTGATTGGGGTGCCGATGAAGCGCAAAAGGGTGGCTACGAAGATTTCATGTTGAAAGAGATTATGGAAGGTCCGGAAGTGATAGAAAACACGCTGCGGGGGAGGCTTATTATTGAGAGGGGACTCGCGAAACTTGGTGGTCTGGAGAGCGTCGCGAAGCAACTTGAGAAGATCGAGCGTATCATTATCGTCGCGTGCGGTACGGCTTCGTATGCCGGGCAAGTGGGAGAGTACATGCTCGAAGAATACGCGGGTATTCCTGTAGAAGTGGAGTTGGGTTCGGAATTTCGATACCGCAAACCAGTCATCAACGAACGCACGGTTGTGCTCGCCATCTCGCAATCAGGGGAAACTGCCGATACTTTAGAGGCAATACGCGAGGGTAAGCGGCGTGGGGCACTTACGATAGGGATTGTAAATGCCGTCGGCTCGACTATCGCGCGTGAGACGGATGCGGGTGTATATAATCACGCGGGGCCGGAAGTAAGCGTCGCTTCGACCAAAGCGTTCCTTTCGCAGCTCACCGCGCTCTCGCTCTTTACGATTTTCCTGGGACGGCAGCGGGGAATGACTGCTGCGCAAGGAAAAGAGATTGCCCGCGCGCTCAAAGAGCTCCCAAAGAAAGTCCAGGCGATACTTGATACAAAAAAAGAGATACAGAAACTTGCCAAGAAATATGCACACTCGCGGGATTTTCTCTACATCGGCCGTAAATACAATTACCCCATCGCCTATGAAGGAGCAATCAAACTTAAAGAGATCTCATATATTCACGCAGAAGGCTGCGGGGCGGGAGAGATGAAGCATGGACCGATAGCGATGATAGACGAGAATTTTCAGACTATGGCAATTGCACCCAAAGACAGCATGTACGAAAAGATGATATCAAATATTCACGAGATAAAAGCACGCAAAGGACCAGTCATCGCAATCGCGACAGAGGGGGATACGGAGATAGCGAAGCTTGCCGACGATGTCATTTATCTACCGCAAACGATTGAGATGCTCTCGCCGATTCTCAACGTCGTGCCTCTCCAGCTTTTCGCCTACTATTTCGCAAAAGAAAAAGGCCTCAATGTCGACCGTCCAAGAAATCTCGCAAAATCAGTTACTGTCGAGTAAATTCGTCGACGAGTTTTATTACGTCGTCAATTGTGTTGGCGTATGCGTCCGCACCTTTTTGTATATACGACGCAAGCATATTTCCTCGGAATCCGATCGCGTATGCGCCTGCTGCTTTTGCGGAAGCAATACCTGGATTTGAATCTTCGAGAACGAATGAGCGCTGCGGGTCAGCACCAAGCACCCGAAACGCTTCAAGATATCCATCGGGTGCAGGTTTCATTTCGAGATCATCTCGTTCATACAAGGAAATAATGACCTCAAGTCGGTCTCTAAACGATATGCGAGGCAGAACATGATCAATGGCCGTCTGCGGCGATTGCGTAACGAGACCGATACGAAAACCCTCTCTGAGGAGCATTTCTACGAGGGCATCGAGGTTGTCCGTGATCTTGGATGTTGCATATACATCTACTGCGGTCTCTCGATACGCTTTCGCGATCTCATCTTGGCTAACAAGAGAACCTAGCGCATGAGCCTTTTGATACAAGTAGGGAATGCTCGTTCCAATGAGATCGCCGATGTTTGCGGCGACATCGGGACCTAGGAGGCGAGTGAGCATCTGATGCTTAAGGCCTTCCCATGCGTGCTCGGTGTCAATGAGGACCCCGTCCATGTCGAAGATAAAAGCCTTATTCATCCTCGCATTCTACTTCAGTTTGATGATTTTTTCCCAAGGACGACCGGCGACACCGAAATGTCCATATGCGGCAGTTTCCTGGAAGATGGGACGACGCAATCCGAGGCGTTCAATGATTGCCTGCGGACGGAAGTCGAAGTTCTCCATGACGACCTTCGTGAGGTTTTTTCCATTCTCGTCGAAAGCTTCAATCATTACGGGCTCGATACGGCCGATTGCGTATGCAACCGACACGAGCGCCTTCTTTGCATATCCATTGGCGACGAGATTCTTCGCGACGAAGCGACACATGTATGCTGCTGAGCGGTCCACCTTAGTTGAATCCTTGCCGGAGAATGCACCGCCTCCGTGCGGCATGACGCCGCCGTACGTATCAACCATTATTTTGCGACCCGTGAGGCCTGCATCGGCCGTAAATCCGCCGATAATGAATTGACCCGTTGGGTTAACGAGTATCTCGATATCCTTTACAGAACCAAGTACGGGCGTAAAGAGGTGCTTGATAAGCTGCTTCCGTATCTCCTCCTGAGAAACCTTTTTGTCGTGCTGCGTGGAGCAGAGCGCGGTGATGACCTTGCCATTGCTTATCGTCACTTGGGTCTTGCCGTCTGGTTTAAGCCATGTGAGCGTACCGTCGCGACGGAGTTTCTCAAGTCGACGAGCGAGTGCGTGGGAAAGAACGACTCCGAGCGGAAGCATCTCCTTCGTCTCGTTGGTCGCGTATCCATACATGATGCCTTGGTCTCCAGCACCGCCAGTATCCACGCCCATCGCGATGTCGGGGGATTGGACGGCGATTGTGTTGAGTACCTTGAGTGTGTCTGTGTATCCAATATCGCGATATACCTTGCGCGCGATTTTTTCAAAATTGATTTTCGCTTTCGTCTTTACTTCACCCCCGAGCATAAGCGTGCCGTGGCTACCAAAAGATTCTACGGCCACACGACTATTCGGGTCTTGCGCTAGGCATGCATCAAGAATGGCGTCTGATATTTGGTCGCATACTTTGTCGGGATGCCCTGAAGTAACGCTCTCTGTGGTGTATCGCTCAAGTGAATGGAACATACTAATTACGAAATGTATTAACGATTAATCTCCCCTTATAGGGGAGACGTTCGTTAGAAATATCGTCCCCGTTTAGGGTCTGAGGGCACCTTGCTCTTCGAGCAGGTTGCCGGCGGGTCGTAAGGTCAGTTCCTTCGCCGCACTCTTGATACGTATGGGGTGTGTGCGCACATAGTAGCAGCACTGTTTTCAACATGCAATACTGGCCATGTGAAAACGATAATACTTGCTTCCTCGTCGAAACAGCGGCACGACATTCTTGCGCGGACCAGAATTCCATTCATCGTGGAAGAGAGCGGCTACGCAGAAGACATGACGTTGCCGCTCGCGCCACGGGACTTGGTTCAGCATTTGGCAGAGGGCAAAGCGCAGGCCGTCGCGGCGCGGCATCCGGACGCGCTCATAATCGCCGCGGATACTATCGTCGTAAGCAATGGCGAGGTATTCGGTAAGCCGCTCACTGAGGGAGAGGCGCGTGAGATGCTCAGGAAATTAAGTGGTGTTGCGCACGATGTACTGACAGGGTTCGTTGTTCTCGATACGAAGACGGGAAAAAAAGTCGGGCGAACGGTCGAGACAAAGGTAATGTTTCAAACCTTGTCCGATGAACAAATCGATTCGTACGTGGCAACGGGCGAACCGCTCGGCAAGGCCGGCGGTTATGCGATTCAGGGTGCCGGCGCCCGTTTTGTGGAAAGGATAGAAGGGGATATGGACAACGTCGTGGGCCTCCCGCTTCAGGCACTGCTTGAAGAGCTAGCAAAATTCGGCGTCACAGGATAGAGTTTCTCAATTATGGCTACGCAGACAAAGAAAGTCGTTACGATTGGGGGAGGGACGGGGAGCTACGTCGTCTTGCGAGGGCTGAAGGAATTTCCTCTCGATATTACCGCTGTCGTCTCGATGTTTGATTCTGGAAGCTCATCGGGCATTCTTCGCGACGAATTCGGCGTACTTCCGCCTGGTGATGTCCGACGATGTCTCCTTGCGCTTTCTGATGGAAAGCGTGCGGAGATATTACGCGAGCTTTTTAATTATCGTTTTAATGGTGGAACGGGTCTCTCTGGACACAGTTTTGGAAATCTTTTTCTCGTCGCGCTTTCCTCAATCTACGGAAGCGATATTGAGGCGATACGTAAAGCTTCCGAACTTCTCGACATTAAGGGGAAAGTTCTTCCCGTATCGGTCGACAAATCTGATTTACATGCAATCCTTGAAAACGGGGAAGAGATTATAGGTGAGACGAATATTGATATCCCGAAGCATGACGGCTCGATTCGAATACAAAAGGTGTTCCTCAATCCGCCTGCGAGTCTTTTCGAAGAGGCAAACCGTGCGATACGGGAAGCCGATCTTATCATCATCGGTCCGGGAGATCCGTACACATCGGTCATACCGAATCTCCTCGTCAGTGGGATGTCCGAAGCACTCAGAGAAAGTAAGGGGAAGAAGATAGTGGTCATAAATCTTATGAGTAAGTGGGGGGAGACGCACGGCTTTGCTGCGTCCGACATGGCGCGCGAGTTGCTCGCATACAGCGGACTTCCGAAATTCGACTACGCCATCTGCAACACCGAACCGATGGATCCGGCGCTCGTGACCGCATACGAAAAAGAGAAAAAGTATCCGATTCATTGTGATGCAAAGCTCGACGACTACGCAGAAAAAGTAATCCGGGGGGATTTCTTCTCCGAAGCCGATATCGCTCGGCATGATTCTGAGGAAATTGCCCGTATTATCTCTGAGCTCTGAATGTAATGGTCGGGGGTCTTGATACGTCCTATACTGTACCTATGAATACACGTCTCTGGTCGGGCATACTCATCGTCCTATTTTTCGTAATTCTGGGGCTTACGTGGGCACTCTTTGTCATACCCGCGCCAGCTACGCCTCCCATTACGGCAACCTCTACACCCCCTACCTCAACCTCAACCCAGCCACTTTCTGCACGCGTGGTAGTGACTTCCCCTACCTCGGGCGCGACAGTAGCAAAGACCTTCGTCGTTACCGGTAAAGCGCCTGGTCCTTGGTACTTCGAGGCTTCGTTTCCTATTAAAATTGTTGATGCAAATAACAATTTTATAGGACAGGGTATTGCTCAAGCACAGAGCGACTGGATGGTGGTAGGGGACGTCTCATTCACTGCTGCTGTTACGACTACAGGGTACACTGGTCCCGCGACGCTCGTCCTCATGCGCGACAATCCATCTGGAATGCCCGAAAATGACGATTCCGTCTCGATCCCAATAGTGATACAGTAATCCTCCATGAAAGGAGGTAAAGAAAAAGAGCGCACCCTGCGAGCACGCAAACTCGTTGCATACCTTAAGCGAGCTTACCCGAACCCAAAAAGTGAACTTACGTATACAACGCCATTTCAATTCCTCGTAGCAGTCATGATGTCGGCACAGTGTACCGATAAGGTCGTGAATCGCGTGACCAAACCGCTTTTTAAGAAATACAAGACACCTAAATATTTTGCACGGGCTGACCTGAGCACCCTGACAAAGGAAATTTCCTCCGTCACATTTTTCCGCAATAAAGCAAAGGCTATTATCGGCGCGGCAAAGAAAATAGAAAAATATTTCGGCGGCAAAATCCCGAAGACCGTGCCCGGGCTCATCACATTGCCCGGCGTGGCATACAAGACAGCGAATGTCGTTTTGGGAGAACTCTACGAAATCTGGGAAGGTATTCCGACCGACACACACGTGAAGCGTTTCGCAAAACGTTTCGATTTAACAGAAAATGAAGACCTTACAAAAATATCTAAGGATTTGGAAGCGCTTATTCCCAAGAAAGACTGGAAGTATATGAATAACGGTCTTGTACTCTATGGTCGCTATATATGCAAAGCGCGTCCGCATGAATGCGAGAAACACCCACTCACAAAGCTCTGGTCACCAGCGGCAAGATGTTGGCCGAAGACCCGTGTTTAAAGGCGTCTGCGGATGCGGCGCACAGTCTCTATGCCGTAGCTGAGTACGTATTTAGGGGACAGAGGCTTATCTTGTGCGTGTACATACGCCTCCGCGAAGCCCCCGAATCCTTTTTTGAACAGCGAGAGCCCTGTCCATGCGTGTTTCGGCTTATCATCAGGTGCGATGCCCCAGAAGTTGTAGAGTGTGCAGCCGCGCCTCTTGGCTTCTTGGATGACGTGCCACTGGAGGAGATACGAAGCTTCTTTGCCGCCTGTGGTGAGCGAAGTCGAACCACTGTGATGATAGAAAGCTTGTCCATTGTAGAAAATAATAATTGCTGCTGCCACTATGTCACCCCCGTATTTCCCAAAGAAAAACATCGCCTGATTGTCTGCGCGATAGAGTTCGAATTCGGTTCGTAAGTAGCTCTTACTAAAGGGAGTGAATTGTTGACGTTCGAAGGTTGCGGTGTAAACCGACCAGAATTTCTCGATATCAGTCGGGTCGCTGCTCTGTACGATTTCGACACCTTCTTTCTCCATCTTCTTTATCAAATAGCGGGTCGTCTTCCTCATTTCTTTTAGAAGTACTTCTTCCGGCTTCGTGATATCGAGTATCCACGATAATTCAGGATGCATGTGAATGGGCGCATCGCGAAAACCGAGCCGTCGATACATTGCACGATTGGCGTCGGTTGCTACCGAGAGGGGACAGAAACGAATAAAATCACACCGCTCTTCGCGTCCAACGTCGGTGCAGTAGTGCGTGAGCGCGGATAGGGCACCCTCCTCGTTGCCCGAAGCGGCAATCAAAGGGCCGTGCGGGCACACGAGGAAGGTACCTCTTCGCGCACTGATTCTTATAAGGAGTGCGATGCCTACCAAAGTATCGCCGTCATAGACACCGACACGGAATATGCGCGAGCCAGATTCTTCGTAGTGTTGTCCCCATTTCCACGAATGCAGGAAGCTGTGTGGTTTCAAATCGAGCAAAAAACTCTCCCATACATCTTTGTCGTGAATGGGCTTTACGTGATAGCTAGTGCCGCCTTCGGATTTCAGCCACTCATTGACGTACATCGCAATCGATTTGGCCTGCTCTGCCGATATATTTGTATGAGTCGGGAGGTTTACCATCATCCGGGCGACTTCTTCCGATTGCGGGCACTCTCCACGGTAGTCGGTACGATGCAGAAATCTCTTTGGGCCTATGGGTGCGTCATACCAGATGTCGCTTACGTAGATATGCCGTACCTTCAAATATTCAATCAAACGGTCCCGCTCGTAATGCAAAATCGGGAAACGCAGATTGGCGGAGCGGGAGAGCAACTCCATATCCTCGGATACCTGAAGCCGTTTGTCTATGTTCTCTGCGTATATGCGTGCGATATCCGTCCGGTGCCGCATTGTTGTCTGCAGCGACGCGTATCCGCGGAGAATCATCTTGCAGTACCAGCCCGGAAGTTCGTGCGGCTCGTTTGTTTCGTTTTCGATAAATGGCCGCGAGAGCAAATGTATTGATTTAAGAGAGCGGTGAATGACTGCGCCCAAACCAAATCCATGAGTCCATCTGATGATGTAGGTGAAAAGGGGGTAGAGACGGTCTTTCATCTGTTGCGCATGCGCGACTTTCCTACGAGGTTGCGTCGTCGCTCCTTGGTATTTCTTGTTGCGTATGACAAGCGCCCCGCCTGCAACGGTATCGATGACCTTATCTTGACTGAAGGTGAGAATCACGAAATCTCCCACGCTCCCCGTCTCTTCGCCCGAGGAATACGTAGTGCCGATCGAGTGCGCGAGGTCCTCGATGAGTGCCACGCCGTGCTTTTTGCACAGTGCCGCGATGGGTTCTATATCGCACGGGATTCCCAAGGTATTTTGAATGACTACCGCTTTTATAGAGTGGGTGGCGGTGAGTGCTTTCTGCAGAGTTTCCGCAGAGAAATTCAATGACGACTCGGAAATGTCGAGATAGTGGCACGTACTCCCGCTCTCCCGTACCGCCTCATACACTGCCCAGCACGTGAATCCGTTTATTGCCGTCGTACCGTTCTCTCCAGGGAGCGAATCAAGCGCGAGTCGCAGAGCTTCGCGTCCTTTGTAGGTCAGAATGACCTGACCCTGGTAGCGCTCTTCAAGATACGCAATGAGCTTTTTCCGGTCGGATGCTCCTCCTATCGCGAAGAGTATCCTCAGGGCAGACTGTAGGGTGTGGTTTGAACCGAGTGAATTAAAAATACTCATGGTGTTGCGAGTTCGTTTTTGATGAGCTCAGTCATTTTCTCTGGATGCGTAATGTGCGGCGAGTGTCGGGCATCGGGGATAACAATCATGCGGGATCCTCGGATGCCCCCGTGTATCCGTTTGCCGTCCACGAGCAACGTTGTCGCATCGTTCGCACCCCAGATAATGAGCGTGGGACAATGTATCTTGTTTAGGACGAGCGAGAGATCAGCGGTGATAAGATTTGCCATAGTTTTTTTCATGTTCGGAGAAGCGTCGTGATAGTCGTTTACTCCTATGACCTTATATAAAATGTTTCGAACTCTCTCCGAGCCTATAAATATTTTTCCCACTCGTGAGATTGCCTTAAAAATATCTTTCTTTAAACGACGCAATCCCCGCGCGGGAATACCCGCGCTGTCTTCGAGGATAAGACGCTCAACTTTTTCCGGATGCTTTGCAGTGTAGGCGAGCGAAATGCGTCCGCCGTTGGAATGTCCATACAGGATGACTTTGTCATATTCAGCGGTCTTTTCTTCGAGCCATCGTACGTAATCGTCCAGCGTCCACACAGGATCAGTTCCATCGGTGAGGCCAGGAATGAGGAGAAATTCGTAGTCGATGCCGCGCGTAGAGAGCATACCGAGGAGCGGCTTCCATGTCTCGGTCTGATACGTCCATCCATGCAAAATAAATAGTTTTGTCATAATTTTATAGCCCCCATTTTTTGCGACGTTGTTGCCACACCACTTCGCGTCGGCATAGTTTTGTTATATCGGCTTTGTCTTCGAGTAGATGTTCAATAATACCCTCTAAAAATCGGGCACCTTTGAAAACTAGAATCTCACCGCCGCCCACCGCAGATAGCAGATAGTCGAGAGCCTCTTTTGGGCCGATGAATGATTCGACCGTCTTACCGCTCGCTTCCAGGATAGGTTTGACATGCTTTTGCATTCGGGGGCCCACCAAGACGGTGCGTTTGAAATCGCATTTTGTAAGGATATGACCGAGTCGCTCATGTTCTTCTTGTTCGAATCTCCCTTGCTCGATGAGGTCTCCAAGCACGATCCACTTTTCGCCCGGCAACATTTCTGCCATACGTATGATTACCTCGACCGATTCGAGGTCCGCATTGTAGCTGCTATCGAGCAGGGTCGTGCCTTTGAAGCCTCGAAAGACAGAGCTTCGCCCTGGTGGTATGACGAGTCCCGACAAATCAGTAGTCGATTGGATGCCAAAATATTCAGCGATTTTCAAAGAGGAAACAATCGCATAGAATATTTCTTTGGGAAGTACGTAGGGGAGTCTGTAGGTGATGTTGGAAATCGTAAACTCGCTTCCTGAAGTGTTCACGGTGTACGAATTGAGAAATTCCCGTTCCTTAATTTCGTACAGGGGAATGTTCGTTTGGCGTGCATGTTCCACGATGAGTGGATTATCGGCGTTGATAATCGCGAGCTTCGACGTGTATGCAAGGAAGCGGCCAAATCCGTGCGCGATTGCTTCATCTACGCTCGCAAATCCACCCGCTCCTACGCTATGTTCAAAGAGCATGCTGTGTGTGCGGGCAGAACTGAGCCAAACGCACACTTCAGGCTTCAAAAACGGTCCGAAAAAATCTCCGTCTCCGGGACGGTCGCCATCGACTTCAACGACGTATAATTTCTCTGGGTGCGCACCTTTGAGGGCGTAGAGCGGTGCCATGAGGAAAAGCCATGGCCACTCAAAGACGGAGTAGCTTGTGCGCTTAAGACCAAGAATATCGAAGGGTATGCCAAACGCGCTATTCGCCTTGAATGAGCATTTTGCTGCCGACCCGAGTTGTAGTGCGGTGAGGTGCAGCGCCGTTGTTTTGCCATTTGAGCCCGTAATCAAGACCACTCGCGGGTTCCAGCTATGAAGTCGAATACGCGCAAAAAACCTGAAATATCGAGCAACTGTGAAATAGAGGGCCAACTTCAAATTCTGCATCATTGTAGGCCTAGAATACTAGATTAAACCGTTTTTGGATACAAAGATTTCTTCTCCGCTCGCGCTATAGAGCGGGGGGCGGTAGTATTGGCACATGAAGGAAAAACGGCGTGTGGCGATATTCGACGTGGATGGGACGATATTCCGCTCAAGTCTTCTTATCCAAGTAGTCAATCGTCTTATCGAAAAAGAGGTTTTCCCGCCCTCGACGCGACGCGTGTACGAACGTGAATACGAACGTTGGCTCAATCGCGAAGGTGACTACGACGAGTACATCAGCGCCGTCGTGAAAGCGTTCGTCAAACACTTGAAGGGCGTGCATTACAGCGCGCTTGCCGACGCGGCAGAAGAGGTCGTCGACGAGCAATCAAAGCGCGTGTACCGGTATACACGGGACCTCTTGAAAGATCTCAAGAAGCGCGGATATTTTCTTCTCGCGGTGTCGCACTCTCCGAAGACAGTACTCGACAAATTCTGCCCGCGGTTGGGTTTTGATAAGACGTACGGCATGCTCTACGAAATAGGGCCGCAAGAATGCTTCACGGGAAATATCATCGAAGAACATTTGATACTCAACAAGGCAAGCATTGTGCGTCGTGCTATTGAAAAAGAGAATCTCACACTCGCACATTCAATAGGAGTGGGGGACACCGAATCCGACATTTCTTTTCTCGAAATGGTGGCGAAACCGGTATGTTTCAACCCGAATTCAAAGTTGTACCGTTATGCGAAGAGGATGAAATGGGACGTGGTTGTTGAGAGAAAAGACGTGGTCTATGAACTCTAGTCAGATTCTGAAATTCCGACGAACTGTTTGGGGATATTACAAAAAACATGGTCGGCATAGTTTGCCTTGGAGAAAGACGAAAGACCCCTATCGCATTCTCGTTTCTGAAATAATGCTGCAGCAGACACAGGTCTCGCGTGTGCTCGAAAAATATAAGGAGTTTTTAAAAGAGTTTCCAACTGTCCGCGCACTTGCACGAGCATCTTTGGGAGATGTCCTCGGGGTATGGAGCGGCCTTGGGTACAACAGGCGGGGGAAGTACTTGCGTGATGCGGCGATCATGATAGTCAATGAACACGACGGTGTCTTTCCGAGAGAGTACCCAAGCTTGCGTTCTATACCTGGCATTGGGCAATACACAGCCAATGCCGTACGCGTCTTTGCGTACAACGAACCGGAGGTGCTCATGGAAACTAATGTGCGCACGGCTGTAATCAACTATTTTTTGCAAGGAAAACAAGACGTCGAAGATTTCGAAATAGAGAAACTTGCTGCTCAAGCGGCGGTGGGGCAAGATCCTCGAGGGTGGCACTCTGCGCTCTTTGACTACGGGGCGCATCTGAAGGCGTCGGGCATCCGAAACAACAGTCGCAGTGCGCACTATACGAAACAATCAAAATTTGAAGGCAGCCTGCGCCAAGTCCGCGGCGCGATTTTACGGCAACTACAGGAAGGCAAGCAGCCAAGAGGGGACGCCTCCAAGTCACGACTTGCACTGAAGGGGCTTGCGCGCGACGAGCTTATCGTGAAAGAGAAAGGGAAGTGGCGGATTGCGTGAGGCCTCCTTACGATTGGAGGCTCGCATGCCTACATGCAGAACGGAATGTGTCGGGAAATAAATCGCATTGCGGGGCATAGTCTCCAAGATATTCGAGCTCAATCTGATTGATGACTTGTTGGAAACATGCATCGGTACCATCTCTCCTGAGTACCTCCGGCCGACGGCAGAGCGAAAGAGAACGATTGAGCGATTCCTCATGGAGGCCGTTGACGGTGAGCCCCGCTATAGCGCCTCTCAAGCACTCTCTAAATAGCGGCTCCGACGCACTGGAACAGTTGCGGAGTACCGGGAGATAGGAGTTGCTCATTTGAGACATCATCAACGAGCGAACGAAGTAGCAGGTAGGGTGAAGCGTTGAATCTAATTGATTACATATAGTGAATCCATTTCCGTTGTCCGGATCTGATAGGCCGTACTCTTTAAGCATGCTCGTCTGAATGAATATACTTTCAACCCCGGTCACACAATTGAAACGCTCTTTCTCGGTTGAATTTGGCAGAGAATTACATTGTGCAATCGGGGCGGTCACGAATGCCGTTGGATTACCCCAATCTTTGCGGGATATTTTCTCGCTTTGAGCCCTGAGGAGTCCGTGACCCGCAGCATGAAAGCAGGTATGTCTGATGACTCCAGTTTGCCTGTCGCTAGTCGATGAGAACCGGTGACACACATTACTGATCAATTTCGGATCGAGGTAATCTTGGAACAGGTGCTCAAATACTCCATGATAAAAGCCGAGATTGCACATAAGAGCTTCAGGAGGAAAATCATCAGGAGAAACATCCAATTGATCGGCGGAATATATCGAGTAATACATCATGTCACCGACACGGTGAATGCCGGCGTGGCAGTCGATATCAAGCCCAGGGAACATTTTATTTGCCGCCACAAATGTATGAAGTGCCTCCGCGGCCCCGTCTTGGGTAAGCGTGTTTCGAATGATTGAAAAAGCGCACTCCCTCTTCGCATTGTCACTGGTCGCAAGTAAGCATGGTGACAGCGCGATGCGCTCTCGAACGTTGGATTCTGTGTTTGAGACAAGTGCGGACAGAACGAAAAAGGAAAGTAAAACAGTGACGAGGATAGACCAACGCAAGGGTGACATGTGGGGTCAGTATACGCTCGACCTCATGTCGCGGCAAAAAGAGGAGACGGTAGGGGCTACAACCGGCTTAATTTTCGGCTTCCTGTGCGTCCTTTTTTGCAAAATACACGCGTATCAAGAACGTGGGCGCAATTTTCACAAAAGGAATCACTTCAACCACCATCATGGCGAGCGTCCCGGCAATCCTCTTGCTTGAATACAGGCTCACCCCCGTGTGAGAGCCTGCAATACCCAGAGCGAGGATTGCCATCGGGGTACTAATCCAATTTACAATTGGAATCGGTCCGAGCAGGTCTCCTATGGCGGCAATAACGTACATGCAAGTATTCTTGCACGATATTCCTTTTCCGTCTCGCTAGACACTCACAATCACCCCGTTAGACAGGCTTCGCCGTCCTAACGGGGCAGGCCGGAATCACCCTTATACGCTAACTATGACAGGTATCACTATCGGGCGCTTCATCGTGCGCTGGAGGAGGAATTGGGAGACTGCGTCGGCAAGATCTTCGCGTGCTACATCGAGGTCGGTTGCGCGTGGATTGCGGAGCGATGTCTCGACTGATTTGCGGATGATGAGACGCGTCTGGTCCATCAGATCTTTGTTGTCGCGGAGATAGACGAATCCGCGGGAAATGATGTCGGGGGATTTGTGGAGCTTGCCTGAACGGCGGTCTACGGTTGCGACGACGACGCAGAATCCTTCTTGGCCGAGCGCTTTGCGGTCGCGCATCAAGACGTCAGAAAGTTCCGAAACGGTGTGACCTTCGACGACGCGCAATTCTGCCGGAGCCTTTAGAGAATGTTTTGCGATGCTCTCGCCGTTCTTTATGTCGACAAGTGAGCTGTTGTCGGGAATGCAGACATTTTCCGGCTTCACTCCCATTTCGACGGCGAGGTCACCGTGCACACGGAGCATGTAGTGGTAGCCGTGGACGGGGATAAAGAATTTCGGCTTTATCTGTTTGTGTATCCATGCCGCTTCTTCGCGGTTGCCGTGGCCCGAGGCGTGCACGTCAGAGGCGTGATAGGTGATGATATGCGCTCCCTGGCGTGAGAGGTTGTCTTTGAGTTTTTGTACTGCGCGTTCGTTGCCGGGGATGACCGAAGACGAGAGCACTACGGTGTCTGAAGGTTGGAGGCGGATGTATTTGTGGGTTTTGTTGCCGATGCGAGCGAGTGAGGCGAATTCATCACCTTGTGCGCCTGTCGCTAGAATGATTATTCTTTCCGGCGGGTACTGTCCCATATTTTCGACGGCGACGACGGTGTCATCTTTGTATTTGATGAGGCCGATTTCTCTCGCTATCTCGATATTGGTGCGCATACTGCGTCCGTCGATGACTATTTTCTTTCCGTTTTCTTCGGCGAAGTGTACGACGCGGATAAGTCTCTCCAGGTGCGAAGCAAACATCGCGACGACGAGTCGGCCTTTTGAATCTTTGATTATCTTTTCGAGGGTAGTGTAGACAATTGATTCAGGAATCGAGAACCCCGGTTGCCAAACGTTGGTTGAGTCCATGAGGAGAGCAAGAACTTTGCGGTCCTTGAATATTCCAAATTCGCGTTTCTCCTCGTCCGACGGTTCGCCGTCGAGGTGGTTGAGCTTAATGTCGCCGGTGAATACGACATCGCCCCAGGGGGTCTCGATGATGATACCCATTGAATCAGGTACGGTATGTGTGACGCCGAAGAAACGTATCGTCGCGGCGCCGAGTTTGATGACCTCGTCCTTTTCCACTTCGCGGATGTTGACCGGTGACGTCTGAGTAAATTCTTCCTGGCGTTTCTTTATCATCATGCCCGTCAGTTTGCGGGTGTAGATAGTGGGGTTCCCGATGCGGTCGATGATGTAGGGGATGCCGCCGATGTGGTCGAGGTGTCCGTGCGAAATGAGGAGTCCGCGGATTTTATCGCGACGCTCTTCGAGGTAGCCCGTGTTGGGAAGGATGTAATCGATGCCCGGTGTTTCTCCTTCGGAGAATGCAAACCCGCAGTCGAGGATGAAAATGTCGTCACCGACTTCCACGGCGGTCATGTTGCGGCCGATTTCTTCGACTCCGCCCAAAGGAATGATGCGGACGGTATCCGGTGCGGGTGGAGGAATGGGGGTGCTTACCTGTTTGCGTTGAGGTGTCGCCTGATGTTCGACACGGGCTTTTCCACGGCGCGGCGGGTGGCTGGGGCGGCCAAAATGTCTGGCCGGTCTGCCTGTGCGTGCCCCCGGTTTTCCCGCCGGTCGGGAGCCTGGGCGCGTCCCCGGACGGACGTAATGCGGGCGAGTGGCCGGTGTCGTTTGGCGCGGGGCGCCGCCCGAAGCGCCTGTGTTCGGACGCGGTTCGTTTGATGCAGGTTGTGGTTCCATAAATATAAAGAGTGGTCTGTTAAAGCGTTTGTTAATAATGTTCTAATAAATTAGTTACGTGAAAAGATGCTCCACACTTCTTCCGTGTCTGTATACCATTCGTATACGTTCAGGAACCGCTCGGAAGGTGTCGTAAGCGCGCCGAGAGCGATACCGCGCATCTCCTGCGGGACAACATACAGGAACTCGGGCGCATAGAGAAAGAGTGCGGGATTATCCTTCGAGATGGCGGTGGTGAATTGGGTGTAGAGTTTCTCGCGTTCTTGCGCGTTACTTGTCGCGCGTGCCTCGGTAAGGAGTGAATCGACGCGCGAGTTTGTATAGAGGGCGAGATTGAGCCCCGGGTCGTTGCGCTGGGAAGAATGCCAGAAGGCGAAAATATCCGCGGTACGGCCGACCACTTCTCCAAAAAGTATCGCGTCATACGAGCGGGGGCGGATGACGTTCGTATTCAGCTCCGAAAGAGAATATATCTGTACGGTAACTTTGATGCCGGCGGCCCGCCACGCTTCCGCGAGGGCATTTACCGTGGCCACCAATCCCGGTTCATCGGCGGTTGAGATGGTAAATGAGAGTTCCAGTTTCTTTTTCATCCATACGCCGTTTGCTTCGTCGAATGTCCATCCTCCACGTGTAAGAATTGCGTTCGCGGCATTAGCGGTGGAGGTTGAAAGGGTTGCTGCGGGTGTTTCCGACGTTACCTTGTAAGGAGTCGGAGTGGCGGGTACGGATGTGCCGATGACGCCCGGGGGAATAGGGCCTTCAAGAACCGCGCCATATCCTCCCAGTATCGAGTCTACGATGTTTTGCTTGTCTACGGCGGCTTCAAGCGCCGCACGTACCGATGCGTCGGCCAGTACCGGCGTACGGCTCTGATTGAAAAACACACCGAATACCCGGGGCAGCGGCACGTGGACGAAATCGAAACCAGGACGCTTGAGAGCGGCGAGATTTGCGGGCGTCACTCCGGTAATTGCATCTATCTTTTTCGCGTCAAACGCTTTCAGCATCGCTTCCTGGTTAGGGTAGAAAATGAAAGTGATGCGTTTAAGGTATGGCTTTCCGAGCGTGAAATCTGCAAACGGGACGAGTTCGTATCGCGTCGCGGTACCCGTCGTATCAACCGAGACATTTTTAACAAGAAAAGGACCACTACCGACCGGATGCGTATTTACCGGGCTAAAAGGGAATTCTTCAGCCGGTACACTTTGCCAGATGTGTTTCGGTAAAATACCGAGCGAAGTGTTTTCGATGAAAGGGGCATATGCGTGCGTGAGCTTGAAGATGACAGTACGGGAATCCGGTGAGGATACCTGGACGCCTTCCCAGTTTGCGCGCTGAGGGCTTTTGATATCAGGATTCTGAGCGGAGGCGACCGTAAAGAGTACGTCGTCTGCGGTGACAGGGGTTCCGTCGTGGAACGTGGCGTCGGGGCGCAAAGTAAAGGTGTAGGTCATACCGTCTTCGGAGATAGAGTAACTTTCCGCGAGATCGGGGACGATGCCGCTCGGAAGTGTGCGCGTGAGACCTGCGTACACCAACTTTGAAAGATCTTCGTCGGCCTGCGAAATAGTCAGTATCGGATTAATGAACCGCGCAGATCCGACCTGTCCTTCAATGAGCTCTCCGCCTATTGCGGGCACCGTGACGGAGACCGAAGAATTCAAACCTGCGAGCAAAGCCAGGGCCGAAATACCCAGAAGAATGCTGAGTCCGTACAGGAGGAGTCGTTCGCTTGGAGAGAGTGCACGAAGCAAGGCTTCAATACCCCGCACACGCCACAAAGAACGCTTCTCGACGAGCGTCTTCTTTAAATTCTGAGTTGTGTCGGTGGGGGAGTCGTGATTGAAATCCACCCCGTTAGAAATAGGGCGTTTGTCTTTATTCGGAAAAAGGTCGGAACCGTTGTTCATAGATGTCTGACTCAAGGAGTATTCTTCTTCGGAAGCCCGCTATTTCTAACGGGGTCCATAGCGCGCAAAGGCGCTGAGGCCTAGCTTATGATTAAATTGACGAGGGCCGAGAGTGCGAAGAGGATACTAAGTGCGATAGTAGCATGGAACAGTGTCCGCTCCAAGCCGCGGCGGGTATGAAAACCGGACGAAAAGTTGTCTGCCCCGAATGCTCCCCCAAGCGAGGCCCCCGTGCGCTGCAATAATATGGCAACGATGAGGGCGACCGAGAGGCCTATCTGTATATAAGGAAGCGCTGTTTGGAGCAAAACCATCGCGGGCATAGTATCCTACATATGGCAGAAACGCAAGATAGTCGGCGCGCTTGACCCAAGAGGCTATCTTCATTATATTAAGTCTCCATCGCGGGATTCCGCGCAACTACATTATCGGATTTATAAAGTACAAAATACTCATATGAAAAAAGAGACCAAAAAGACCACTCTAAAATTTAAACCCTCCGGCGACCGGATTTTGGTAAAACCATACGACTCAGCAGACGAGAAGTCTCCGTCGGGCATCATCATTCCGGATACTGCACACAAGGAAAAACCAGAGCGAGGCATCGTCGTCGCAGTCGGTCCGGGCAAGCGGGGGGACGACAACGAGATTGTTCCTGTAGCAGTCAAAGTAGGGGACGAAGTGATGTTCTCAAAGTACGGTTTTGACGAAGTGAAGTTGGGCGATGAGGAATATTACATCGTGTCCGAATCAAGCATTCTGGGAACATTCTAAATTATTCATCTTCACTAAACATATCTCACTATGGCAAAACAAGTTATTTTCGATGAACAGGTACGCAGCGCTTTGAAGCGCGGCGTGGATATAGTCGCAGCAGCGGTCAAGGTCACACTCGGGCCAAAGGGGCGCAACGTCGCTCTTGATAAATCGTGGGGCGGACCGACTATCACGAACGACGGAGTTTCTATCGCCAAAGAAATTACGCTCGCGGATAAGTTTGAAAACATGGGGGCATCGATCGTGAAAGAAGTCGCGACCAAGACCAACGACAAGGCGGGAGACGGCACAACGACAGCCGTTGTCCTCACGCAGGCAATCATTCACGAGGGTTTGAAGCGCACCGCGCTCGGCGCGAATGCGATGATGGTTCGTCGTGGTATCGAGGCGGCAGCCAAAGATGCGGTTGAGGAGTTGAAGAAGATGGCACGTGAGGTCAAAGGCAAAAGTGACATCCGCCAAGTGGCGACAATTTCCGCGGAGTCGGAAGAGCTGGGCAAGATAATCGCAGACACGGTAGAGAAAGTCGGCAAAGACGGTGTCGTTACGGTAGAAGAATCGCAGTCATTCGGCATCGAATCTGACTTTGTCGATGGTATGGAATTTGATAAAGGGTATGTCTCCGCCTACATGATAACGAATGCGGAGCGCATGGAAGCTGAAACGAAAGACGCGGCCATACTCATCACCGACAAGAAAATCTCCACGGTCAAAGATATACTTCCGCTGCTCGAAAAGGTGGCGCAAAGCGGTAAGAAAGAGCTCGTCATCATCGCCGAAGATGTGGACGGGGAAGCGCTCGCAACATTCGTCGTAAACAAACTCCGTGGCATATTCAGCGTGCTTGCCGTCAAAGCTCCGGGCTACGGCGACCGCAAAAAAGAAATGCTGGCTGACATTGCTATCACCGTCGGCGCTACGGTTATTACCGATGACCTCGGAATCTCGCTCGAAAAAGCGGAGCTCTCGATGCTCGGAAAGGCAAATCGCGTCGTTGCGACAAAAGACTCGACCATCATCGTCGGCGGCAAGGGAAAGAAATCAGATATTGAAGCTCGCGTCTCACAACTCCGCAAGCAGTTGGAGAATACCGATTCGAAATTCGATAAGGAGAAACTGGAAGAGCGGATTGCAAAACTTTCCGGCGGCGTCGCGGTCATTCGCGTCGGAGCTGCGACCGAGACAGAAATGAAGTATCTCAAAGACAAAATTGAAGATGCGGTCAATGCGACCAAGGCCGCTATCGCTGAGGGTATCGTCCCCGGCGGCGGTGCGGCTCTCGCAAAAGTCGGCGAGAAACTCGGCAAGAAAATCGATGCAAAAGCTCATGATGAATACACCGTCGGCTACCGCATCCTTCTTTCTGCGCTCTCGGCGCCACTCTTGCAGATTGCTCGCAATGCTGGGCGCGAAGATGCTGCCGTGGTGCTTCAGGAGGTTATCAAGAAAGGCCCGGCTTTCGGCTTCAATGCTTCCGCCGAATCAGATGATGAATCAATCGTAGACATGTATGAAGCGGGAATTCTTGACCCGGTCAAGGTGACGAGAAGCTGTGTGGAGAATGCGGCTTCCGCAGCAGCGGTGCTTCTCACGACCGAAGCCGCTGTCGCTGATATTCCCGAAGAAAAGAAAGCTGCACCAGCTGGCGGCGACATGGGTGGAGGAATGAGCGGAGACTATTAAATGAAGAGGTCACCCAGTAGGTGATTATGCTTAATCAACAGCGCGGCGGCTCATTGAGCCGCCGCGCTGTTATGATGTAGAGATGTCGACCGCCTTGCGGGCATCTCTTGTTGTATTAATTTTTCTCGCGCTTTTTTCCTTTCTCAATCCCGCTTTTGCAGAAGTAAATCCCGATGAAGCGGATGACATGTGTCCGCTCGCCACCGCCACGAATGTGTATAGAAGCGATAGGCCGAAGCTCGCAGAATTCGAAGAAAATGGAAAGAAATTCTTCAACTTGTACGGAACCATCTGTAAGGACATAGAGGGCAAACAAGTAGCCGCGAACGGTATCTGTGTCGAAGCTCGTGTGTGCCGAGCCGCATTCTGTGGCGGCAAGCCATGCGCTTTGCCCACTGTCCCACCGCCGTCGATTTCTGATGCCGGAGATGTAACAGGAGGTCAGCCTCCAGCGACGCAAACGCAACAGCCGACGCCGACCAATCGGTCGCTCTTGGAGCAGATGATGTTTGACTCGACACCACTCTCTCAGCAAAAGACTGAATTGTCGCCGTCGGCGAATTCTGTCGGGGAACTTTTGAAACAGATAGATGCGAATCCAGGGCTGGGTGGCAAAGTCCGCGAAGAGATAGGAAGCTTTTTCTCACCGACGCCACTCAATCCAAATCAGCAATCGTTCCAGCTTCAGCCGCGTGACCAGAATGGAAATCTGATATCACAAGATGTCGGCCCGCAGAATACAATGACCAACTCAGATTCCACATTTGCAGGAAACCAAGAACAAGAAACATCTCAAACGTCGGCCTGCGATAGTTGGTGGAGCTGTATGCAAGAAAGAGTAAGCAGCGCGTATGGCGAAGCCCTTGAGGAGGCGGCTCAGAAGACAACGCGTAAGCCGTTTTCCGCTCTCGTTCCGGATGGCAAAGGAGGGTACTACCTTCCCTCGGATGCTCGCTTAACTGAGGCGCAAGGACCGCCCAGTCGCGCGGACGCCGATAGGGTAACGGGATTGGATGGCCCCGCGGAATTCAAGGCAACTTTCTACACTGCTCAAGGCACAGGTTCGGGTGAAAAATTCAACGGGAGCGGTTTTGCTTCGTCACTCTATCCCATCGGGACCGCTGGCACGATGGAATTTCTCGATAAAGATGGCAACGTCGTAGCTACAAGGCAGATGTATGTGAATGATTGGGGGAATCTCGGGCCGGGTGTCGGCGCCGACCTCCCACGATCAACAGTTGCTGAAGTGCAAGTAGAGACCGGTATCAAATATGTTCGGGACGGTGTATTTGACGTACGATTTACACCCGAAGCCGTAATACAAGGAAAAGTCGCTGGTGATGGGTGGTATGCCGATACAGCCGCCGCGAAAGCCGCAAACTCGTACGTGCAAGCGCGAACCGGTGGCTACTCGCCATCGGATGCGCTCGCTGCAGTGGAACAAAATACCGGTGCCTATGCTGCTTATCAGCCAAGTGACAACACTGCTACACCCCAGACGAACGTTGCCTCAAACGCAGATGTGCCATTGCCGCGTGACAACCCTTTCCGTAGTGGTGGAAATATTGCTTCTGTTGCCAACACAGATCTTCCGAGTTCAGCGGCTATCACGCAGCAGTTCTTGAACGATACGAATACGCGTAGCATCGCTCTTGCGGGAGAACCCGCCAATGTCGCATCGAGCCAGTCGCCACAGTTTGCTGCAGTCGAGCCTCCTGAGACGAATCAAGTAACGGGCGCGACCGTGCGAGTAGGTGAAAATACTGCGCAGGTCAATCCGGATGGTTCGGTGAAAGTGACTATCAATACGGCAAACGAAACGTCATATGTAAAGACTATCCCCGCCGACGTGGCGCAAGCTTTGACGTTTACCGAAATGGTGCAGTCCGTACAGAATCAGGTAGCGGATATGCCGAAAGATCAAGACCGCGTCATCTCGAACCCTTTGGTCTTTGTCCCTGATGCGCAACCGGAAGTCAGCGTGACACCAGAGATTGCGCCGCCACCTCCTGTGGGGGGTGTGAATACGCCAGATGTCCCCGTGGCGTCTGTTGAAGTTCCGAAGGTTGATACACCACAAATACCTGAGGCTCAAATACGAGAGCGTATCGCACAAAGTATTCCGCTCGACCAATACGACAAAATGACACCGCTGAGTCAGCAGCTCGCGCGTGATAGCGCCGTGCAAGGCATCGAGTTCGACCAGAGGACAGCGCAGCTTGCGGAAGAGCGCAGGCTTGCCTCACCAGAGCCGCCAGCGCCCGCTGCTCCCGCGCCTTCCGCTCTGACTACTCTCAGTAATGCCGCTAATGCGGTGGCGGATGCGGGCAAAAGCATATGGAACTGGGGCTCCGAGAAAGTCGCGTCATTATTCGGTACGACTCCCGAGCCTGAAGCGCCGACTTTCGCAGAGGTGCCAGCCGATGAACCGCAACCGAGCGCAACTCGAGAGGTGCCAACGGTAACGTTTGAGGCGCCGCAAACCGTCGAGGCACCGTCCCCAGAAATACAAGCTGCTGAGAGGGCGCAACTTGAAGCTCGACTTGCACAAGCTGACCAGGAAACCGCCGCGTATCAGCAGCGACTGGAGCAAGGCATCCAGGATATAGAGAGACAGACTCAAAGCATCGCACTTACGCCGGAAGAGATACAAAAGTCACTCGACGCAGAATCAGAAAGACTTCGCGAGATAGCGAAGGCAGAGGAAGCAAAGAGAATCGCCGATGCCTCAGGGGCGCCCGTCTCCGAAACTGCGGAGGAGCAGCGTGCGGCAGCAGAAGAACAGCGGAAAAAGATTGCGGATGCCGAAGCGCTCCGGATTGCAGCACGAGAGAATGCAGACAACCTGAGTCAGCAAGAACGAGAAACCCGCGCAAAAGCCGCCGAAGCGCAAAGGGTGGCAGACGAAAAAAAGCAGGAGCTGGCTGAAGCGAATAAGCTCGCCGCTGATGTGCAAAAAGTAAGGAGTTCATTAAATTCAGCGCTTGCCCTAAAGGCAAAGGCTGAGGGTATGGGCGCGACTGTGGCTGCGCTTGTGCCGGCAAACGCGGCTGTGGACCAGCTCGGCGCAGTAATTACCAACGCTCAGGCGCTTGCCAAGAATCCTCTGCTCGATGCCGAAGACAGAGCATCTATTAATACACAGATTGCCCAAGTGCAATCTTACAAAGCTGGTTTGACGGCTGCTATCGCTAATTTAGATGCAGGCGGCCTTGCCTTGGCCGACAATGCGGCTGTCGCGGCTCGAGGTATTATCGCAACCGGTCAAGCGCCTATCACGGGCGAAGACTCACCGGCCGTACTTCAGAAGGAATACACGTCACTTCAGTCTGCCGCGACTGCTCTACGAGGGGAAGCCACCAGCGTCGGCTGGGACGCACACGAGGCTCGCATGACGGCGAGTCGCGCGGACCAGTATGCGAGAGGCGTACAGGCTGAAGCGACACAAGTCGCCGCCGTCACCGTTCCCGACCAGGCAGTAGGGAAGTGGGAGCCTCCGGTAGTGCGTACGGTTGCCGCTTCCGATCTCCCGGTTCCGGAATTTTCGGCAGTTCCTGGGGTGCCTCCGACGGAACAGACAATAGTTGTGCAGGCAGAAGTTCCAAAAGTCGATGCTCCTGAGGCGCCGGTAGTTACGCCGCAACCAGCCGCAGAAATACCCCTAGCAACGGGAGTGCCTGCCGACAGAGTATCCTTCAAGTCAGAAACCGTTAGTAAGCAGGAGGAGGTGATACTCAACAAGCTCGGCGAACAGTACACGGCGTTACAGAATATGCGCGATACCTGGGGAGAGGAAGCAATCGACAGGGGGGTAGCAGCCTGTGCGAGCGCTCCTTCCGGGAGGTCTTGTCGGACGTATCAGTCATATAACATTGGTGTTCAGACAGAGCAAGCAAAATACGACCAGATATGGAAAAATTATAACGATTTGCAGGCGTACAAAAGAGGCGGCGAACTAAGCCCTAACCTCCAACAAGCGCTGGGCACAATGGAAAAAGGTCAAGGCCCTACTTCCGCAACGTTCGACGCTTACGCAAAACCGTATCTCCAAGCCGCGGGAAACTGGTGGACGCCCATATCGGAAAGCTACCAAAAGGGGGATTGGGGAGGAGTTGCACTCGAATCGTGGCGAGCGGTTCCCGCAGCGGGAAATCTCATTTGGGGTGGTTTAGCCGAAGAAACTAAAATCGTTGCGGAGCGCTTTGCGCCAGAATCTCTCGGATTCAATCCAACGACGCTTGAGGCTGCGCGCTGCGGCGCTGTCGGGCAAACGACTTGCACAATCGAGGCGGTTGGACATGGGGTAAACGTAATAGGGGCGGCATGGATTGCAAAAGACCTCGCCCAAGTAACCCCGAAGCTTCTTTCTCTGCCTGGTCGTTTTTCGGAGTCGGTATTCCCGCGCGCGGGTTCCGAACTCGCGCAGGTCGCCGACGTGCCTGCAGTAGCCGTCGCTGAGGCTCGACTACCCGGGGTAAGAGTAGGTGAGGTGGGAGATAATCTGCCGGTCACCAATATCGTCGCTCCGCGGAACCCGAGCGAAATTGGTATTGAAGCAGTGGGTAGGGAATTGGCTGGAGATGCGGGGGCGGCGCGACCAGTGCCTCCGACAGCCGAATTGCAGCAGACGATAGACCGAATCGCCGTCGAGACTCGCGCGGCGGCCTCAGAGAGACCGGCCGTACCTCCTACTGAAGCACCACCGACGGTCAGTCCAGAAGTTCAGAAAATACAAGATGCCATCGCTGAAGTCCGTGCAGCTTCAGAGAGGTCGCCGATAATCCCTAGCGAGGTTCCGCCTCCTGCTGCTGGGGTAACGCCCTCGCCTATTCTCAGTTCGGAAGAACGCCTTGCGAATGCGCTTGCGGACATCAATCGTGGCGTTCGCCCTCTTGAGACGCCTACTTCTGTACCAGGGGTGATTCCAACGAATACACAATTGCCTGGAGTGAAAATACAACAATGGGCGGACGACTTTGCTGTGCCAGGAAGGGTAGTCAACGACGATATCGCACTCATTGACGCACAGGCGGCACGCGCCAGCGCGCAACCAGCTCCAAGAGTGGCTCCGGAAGCAGAGCGCATTGGAGCAGCGACGACTCAGCAGGCGCCACGGGACATCACGAATCAAGGACTTCAAAATCTTGAAAGAGACCTCGCGCGGGCGGTTGACGATGTCAATATCGCTTCTCGTTCCGAACCAAATGTGGGTGTGAAGGCACTGGAAGATGTTGCTGCGAATATCAATGCGGGACTTCCTACAAACGTGAGTCCACAAGTAAAAGCGCTCGACGACCTTGTCAAAACGCTTGAGACTGGCGCGCAAGAAGTGCGAGCGGGAAATGCGGAAGTATGGTCATCAGAGCGTCTTGCGGCACTGCGCCAAAATGCAGACCTCGTGGCGCAAAAAGGACAACAAGAACTCGCAGACCGTATGCGGAATGCTGCCGACGGACTCGCGGGTGAAGTAAGACCCCTTAAGCAGATACCCGGCTCAAACACAATATTCGATGTACCTCTTGAGCAAAAATCATTTTTCTCGCGCACGGGAGATAACATACAGCTTGCGTGGAACGATCTCAAAAATTCTGCGTCCGACGCGTGGAGTAATCTCTGGGGTCGAACGGTCAATGAGACTCCGACCGCCGCACCTGTCGTGGAGCGTCTGACGCCCGGTGAACCAGTACCGAGCGGCAGCACAAATCTCGACAACTTTTACCTAAATCCAAAAACGGGGAGATACGAACAAGTTCCAGAGCCGCCAGCAGCCACAGTGCCTGAGTCCGTTCCTACCGTCCGTACAGCAGCCAACGAAGTTGGACCTTCGAGACCATTAGTTGTCGAAGAAACAGCCGTACCTCCCTCTGCGGGAGTTGCGCAGCGTCCACTAAATCCCGCTGATATTGTTGAGACAAGACAAAATCCGGTGACGGGTGTATTCGAAGTCGAACCGAAAGTGGTTCCAGAACCGAGAAATACAGGAACCGCCGCCGCACAACCAGAAGCTGCTCCTCTTTCGCGAGAGCAACTAGAAGTCCTAACTGGGATAAAGTTTACCGAAGCAGAATTCAATGCGCTTATTCCTCCTACTGCGGCGGAGCAACCCTCGTGGCTTCAGAGTGTCGGTAGTTGGGTGGCGGAGAACCCAAAGAAGACCATAGCGGGAGGTGTCGTTGCGGCGCTTCCTATCGCTCACTTTACATTCAAAGATGGTTCGGGCGGGACTCCGCCACCAGTGGTTATTCCACCACCAGGTGCTGGAACTCCGCCACCAGTAGTTCCCGTTGTGCCCCCTAAAGATCCGCCCGTTGTCGTCCCGCCTCCAGAGAAGAAGGCTCCTCCCTATGTCCCACCAGTCGTGACGCGCGGGCCATCCGATATAAATGTTCCTGAGGGTGGACAAACCCCGGGTCAGGGAGGTGGTGGCTTGGGAGGTATGCTGAGCGGACTCATCGGCGCATTGAGTAAATTGTTTGGAGGGTCTCAAGCACCACAAACTACTCCAACAACTCCGCCTACGACGCAGCCAACGAATCCGCCCGTCGTGACGCCCACACCTCCGAAGCCATATGTCACGCTGATAGCGAATCCGACCAGCCTCTTGTCTGGACGGAAGTCACTGCTCACGTGGTCGAGTGTCAACACGTCGAGCTGCGAGCTCTTTGCGCCGGGGGATATCTCAATGGCGACAGGAACGCGCGGTTCGACCTCTACGCTCGCGCTTGCCACGACGACGCGCTTTGTGCTCGATTGTAGTGCGCCCTCCGGCGCGACCACATCGGCACAAGCTATCGTGACGGTACAATAATTCGGCACATATGATATAATTGCGACATATGAACATCACCTACATTCTATTGGGGGTTGTCGCAGTTGCCGCCGTATGGCTTGTCTGGGCTTACAATAATTTCGTCAGACTTACCAATCGTACCGAAGAAGCGTGGTCCGATATCGATGTGCAGCTCAAGAGGCGCTATGACCTCATTCCGAATCTCGTCGAGACGGTAAAAGGGTATGCCGCCCACGAAGCGGGCACGCTGCAGAAAGTCACCGACGCGCGCACTGCGGCAATGGGCGCCTCGACCGTCGCCGAACATGCTGCTGCGGAAAATATGCTCACGGGCGCGCTCAAGTCACTCTTCGCTGTCTCCGAAGCGTATCCGGACCTCAAGGCGAATTCAAATTTCGTCGAGCTTCAACGTGAGCTATCCGACACCGAAAACAAAATCCAAGCAGCACGTCGTTTCTACAATTCCGTCGTACAGGAACTCCAGAATGCTATAGAACAATTCCCATCGAATATGATCGGCAAAGCCTTCGGCTTCAAGACGCGCGAATTCTTCCAGCTTGCTGAAGGTGAAGAAGCTGCGCGTCAACCGGTGAAGGTAAGTTTCTAACATCGCGGTTCATGCCGCAGATTTATGGCATCACTCTACACTCAGCAGGGTAAAAACGTATTCCGCACATGGATGCTCATGGGTATCTTTCTTGCGCTCGTCATGGGGGTGGGATTTGTCATGTCGCAATATTACGGCAATCCTGGGATTCTCTACATCGCAGTCGCATTTTCGCTTGTCATGAATGTGAGTGCGTTTTGGTTCTCCGATAAAGTGGCAATCGCTTCCGCCGGCGCCAAGCCCGCCGATGAAAAAGAATATATCGAATTGCACCGTATCATCGAGAATCTCGCCATCACCGCGGGGCTCCCCAAGCCGCGCGTCTACATCATCAATGATGCCGCGCCGAACGCATTTGCATCCGGCCGCGATGCCAAGCATGCGGTCATTGCGGTGACGACAGGACTCCTCGCGACGCTGGACCGTTCGGAGCTTGAAGGAGTTCTCGCGCACGAGCTCTCGCACGTCGGTAATCGCGACATTCTCGTCATGACCGTCGCCGTCGTACTTGTAGGTTTCCTTGCCATCATTTCGGATATTGCACTGCGCATGAGCATGTTCGGCGGAGATAGAGACAGAGACAACAAGAATCCGATTATGATGGTCGCGGTTATAGCAGCCATGATTCTTGCTCCTATCGCAGCCCAACTCATCCAGCTCGCGATATCCCGCAAACGTGAATTCCTCGCCGACGCATCCGGCGCACTCCTCACACGCTATCCAGACGGACTTGCGTCCGCACTCCAGAAAATCTCCTCCTATCCGGCTCCCATGCAGCGGGCGAGCAATGCGACCGCGCACCTTTTCATCTCGAATCCGTTTGGAGCACAGAAAGCGGGGGCATTCGTTGCGAAGCTCTTCAGCACGCATCCACCCATGCAAGAAAGAATTTCCGCACTGCAAGGAATGCGTGTATAGGCCGCTATGCACCTGACGCCCGACAGGAGGTTTCAGCGTACCGATATCTGGCGGGAGGGGAAATGGGTTGACCTCTGGAGCGTCGTACATTTTCTTTCAGGTTCTTCTACTGCTTTTGCAATCGCGTGGCTTGGTTTCGGTTTTCAGGCATCAGCGCTTATTGCATTCCTGCTCTTTGTGGCCTACGAGCTCTGGGAAGCGATGGTAAAAATTGAAGAGACACCACAGAACCGCTTTATGGATGTCGTCGTCGGCATGGCGAGTTTCATCCCGACATTTCTTTTGGTGCAAGGAGTATCGGAATTAGATTTCGTACTCGTATTCGGTCTCGTCCTCTCGATCAACGTAATGCTGGCGGCCATCGGCTGGTTTGCTTCACACAAAGCAGAAGAATTTGAACACAGGTTGCGCGCCCGGTTTGTTGCTCAACGGGCGCGTCTCAGAGAGCGCCGGATACGTATTCGTGAAGCAATGAGTCGTCACCGTACGCCCACGCAGAAGCCTTGATATCAGCCAGTCTCAAAAGATTAAATCATCGATAGTGTTTGGAAAGGTGCGAGTGCAGCAGGGGCGTGATATAAATCATTTGCACGGAGGGTTCGCATAGTGGTCTAGTGCGCACGCTTGGAAAGCGTGTGTGCCGAAAGGCACCGAGGGTTCGAATCCCTCACCCTCCGCATCTGATGCAAAGGCGCCCTTGGGCGCTTTTTGCGTCAGGAGGACGGGATTCGAAGGTCGGAGTCTGCGTAGGCAGACGAGGCGGGGTAGCGGAAATTTTCAACAGAAAATTATCCGTGACCGAATCCCTCACCCTCCGCATAGTTTATACTGTACGACAATGCGACATCTTCATTTGCGCAAGCGAATAACAAAAAACCTTGAACCTTATCCGGCCCGCACGGCCTTGAAGCGATTGCTCGACAAGATGGTTTACGGCGTCGGAATTATCGGCCCGGTAATGACTATCCCGCAAATCCTTCTCATCTACGGTGGCCGTGACGCATCTGGAGTCGCGCCTGAATCATGGTTCATGTGGGCTCTTCTCGATATTCCATGGATATTGTATGGCCTCGCGCACAAAGAGTGGCCAATCGTCGTTACCTATACGTTATGGTTCGTTTGCAACACCGTCGTATTTGTCGGCGCGATACTGTACTGAGTAATGAAAAGCTTTCGTTTTTCTATACACACCACAAACTAGACACGCTTTCTGCGCGGGCTATGATTATCCTTATATGGTTGCTGTTACTCTTTGGCCAATCCTCGCTGCCGGTGTCTCCTCGATCCTCATCGGATGGATTTGGTATCATCCGCGCGTTTTCGGTACCACATGGATGCGACTTGCGAATGTGACGCCTGAGATGGCCGAGCGAGGCAAGAAAATGATGCCGCTCTCTGTTATCCTGAGCCTGTGCGGGAGCATGCTCGTCGCGTACGTGATGAATTATGTCGGCATCGCATTCCATATCTTTGATTGGGTGGGTGCAATATTTGAGCTCGCACTCTGGTGCTGGCTTGGTTTCGTTGTGCCGACTTCTCTCGGCATGGTCTTATCGGAGCAACGGCCACTCAAGCTTTATCTCATCAATGTTTTCTACTGGCTGGTCGCTTTTATAGCGATGGCGCTCATTCTCGTGGTCGGTTCACAAGCGCTCACTCCTTATTCTTACGACTACGACGTCCAAGGGGATACAACAGAGCTGCATTTGGGTGAGTAAGCCCTTTTATATGAAGAAGGGCGTTTTCGCAGTAATCGCCCTCATCGCGATTCTTCTTTTGGTAGTTCAAGGAGGCCCTCTTTTCTATCCTCCGCTTGAGGTGACTGCTCCCGAGCAAACTCTGGAATGGCGGACCCTGCAACTTAAGGGGCAGGCCATCTATGTATCAGTTGCAGACACTGAAGAAACCCGGCGGCAGGGTCTGAGTGGGCATCCAGGACTTGCTGCCGATGAAGGAATGCTTTTTGTGTTCCCCAAAGACGGAGAGTACGCGTTTTGGATGAAGGATATGCGTTTTTCCATCGACATTCTCTGGCTCTCATCTAATGGCAGCATCGTATATATGGCTCAAAACGTCTCTCCCGACACCTACCCTCATGATTTTGTGCCCGCAAAGTCCGCTCGATACGTCTTGGAGCTCCCCGCAGGCTACGCGGTAGCGCACGGTATCGTTCTTGGAGATATTGTGCGACTCTAAGACCTCGAAAGGGGAGTTATCCACTTTTGGAATCGCTGGCGTCGGACTCCATCGGCGATACAATGAATCTCCAAGTGAGGGGATCTTAGCAGAGTAGAGAAAATGCGCATGACAACAAGGACCGCCAGAAGTGTGGGTAGAGAAAGAGTCGCCGTAGTACCTCCGGGTGATACTGCGTCTATACGCGTGTACAAAAAATATCTTTCCAATATTCAGAAACGAGACGGACGCGTTGTGCCGTTTGAATTTCAGAAGCTCGTGAATGTGATTTACAAGTCGATGACCGCATCCAACGAAGGTTCGGAGGACGAGGCGGCTGTTGTTGCACACAAAGTCGCCGGCGAAATGATGCGCATAGCAAAAACCTACAAAAACTTCCTCCCGACAGTCGAAGGCTGCCAAGATGAGGTGGAACGGCAGCTCATTTTGAGCGATTACGTGGCTACGGCGAAGGCATACATCTTGTATCGGGCCGAAAGGAGCAAAATCCGCAAGGAGCAGGGCGAAGTACCCGAGCACGTAAAGAAGCTCGCGGAAGAATCCAAGAAATATTTCAAAAACAATCTGCTCGGCGAGTTCATATATCTCCGTACGTATGCGCGTTGGATAGAAAGCGAACAGCGTCGCGAGACATGGATTGAGACCGTCGACAGATACGTCGGATTCATGAAAGAAAATATTGGCGACAAACTCACAAAGCGTGAGTACGCGGAAGTGCGCGAGGCGATTCTTTCTCAAGAGGTTATGCCGAGCATGCGTGCGATGCAATTCGCAGGCGGTCCCGCACGGAAGTGCAACACCTGCTTCTATAATTGTTCCTACACGGCTCCCGTTAAGCTCGAGGACTTCGGCGAAATTATGTATTTGTCGATGCAGGGATGCGGCGTAGGCTATGCGGTAGAAAGCCAAAACGTTCAACAGCTTCCTCAGATAGAAAAACAAATAGGCGAGAAGCTCACAACCCATGTCGTTTCCGATACCAAAGAAGGCTGGTGTGATGCGCTCACGCTCGGTCTCCGCGCATGGTACGGAGGCAAGGACGTCGAATTCGATTACTCGATGATACGCCCCGCCGGTGCACGCCTGAAGACGATGGGCGGTAAGGCCTCGGGCCCTGAGCCGCTTCGCTCGTTGCTCGGATTTGCCCGTGAGCGCATCTTGAAGCGTCAGGGTCGTCGTCTCCGCAATATCGACGCGCACGACATCATCTGCAAAATAGGGGAGTGTGTAGTCGCGGGCGGCGTGCGTCGCACCGCAATGATCAGCCTCTCCGACCTCGACGACGTGGAAATCCGCGACGCCAAAAAAGGTCAGTTCTTCCTTACGGACCCGTACCGGAGCGTCGCCAATAACTCCGCGGTCTACGAGACCAAGCCGTCGAATGCGGAATTGATGGATGAATGGGTGGCTCTCATGAAAAGTGGCACGGGTGAACGCGGTATTTTCAACCGTGGATCTCTCGAGAAAACTATGCCGGACCGTCGCCTCAAGTACCTCCAGAAGAAGCACAGCAAGAAAAACGCGTTCATCGGTCAGGTGGGCACTAATCCCTGCGGCGAGATCATCTTGCAGTCCAAAGAATTCTGTAACCTCTCCGAGGTGATTGCCCGTGCCGAAGATACAGAAAAGACCCTGCTCCGCAAAGCGAGACTTGCGACATTGCTCGGCACCTACCAATCAACACTCACAAAATTCAATTACATCTCGAAGGAGTGGACGGAGAATTGTGAGGCGGAGCGTTTGCTCGGTGTCTCCATCACGGGGCAGTGGGATTCTCCGGTGGTTCGCGATGCCAAGGTCATGCGCAAGATGCGCACCGCGACTATCAAGGCAAACGATATGTACGCAAAGCGTTTCGGTATCCCCGCATCAAAATCGATTACCTGTGTGAAGCCATCCGGTACCGTGTCACAAACCTTCGACTGCTCTTCCGGTATCCATCCCCGTCACTCCCAGTATTACATCCGCCGCGTCCGCATCTCTGCGACCGACTCACTCTTCAAGATGATGCGAGACCAGGGCGTCGTCGCGTATCCTGAGGTCGGACAGAATGCAAACGAGGCGACCACCTTTGTCTTGGAGTTTCCAGTCAAGGCACCGCATGGTTCCGTCTTCAAGAACGACCTTACCGCGATGCAGCAACTCGAATATTGGAAAATGGTGAAGCTCAATTACACCGAACACAATCCCTCGGCTACGATTTCGGTAGGGGACGAAGAGTGGGTAGCGGTCGTCGCCTGGATTTCCGACAATTGGGATATTATCGGCGGTTTGTCATTCTTGCCGCGCGAGAATCATGTGTACCGTCTTGCTCCGTACGAATCCATCGACAAGAAGACCTATGAGCGTCTCGCGGCGACTTTCCCGAAGATTGATTACTCCAAGCTTATCATCTACGAGAGAACCGACGAGACCGACCTGAAAAAAGAATTGGCGTGTGTGGGCGGTACGTGCGAAATCATTTAGAGAGTTACAAACGAAAGACTGCAGGCTTTTCAACCGGCAGTCTTTCGTTTTGAGCAGGTACTTTAATACCATCATTTGAGTTTTACGTCAAATATGATATATTTAGTTTCTGCATTAGGCAGCCGCTGGTGGCGCAAGCTACTAGAGGAAAGTCCGGACACGCCCACGTTTTGCAAAAAAGGTGGAGCAGGGTAGCGGGTAACGCCCGCCGGGGTAATCCTAGGGATGCGAACAGAGACGCCGACGCCGAGAGGCTAGGGCTCCGATCAGGAGTAGCTTCATGGAAACATGAAGGTGCAACGGCAAAAATCCTACCCGCGTGCAAGGCCGTGCTTGGTCGCGCCGCATTGTATTTGGAATACGAATACAGCGCGGCGTGACTGAGAGAGCCGCTTGAGGTGAGTGGCGACACTCATCCCAGATACATGGTTGTCCTCGACAGAATCCGGCTTATCGATGCAGTGCAGTGAGCGAAGCAGAAATGCTTCGCTTTTCTGCTTCCGAGCAAACAAATCGATACGGTACCCCATATGATGCAGTGCACAACCCGCCTCACGGCGGGTTTTGTAATTTGTGATACCATCGGACAATGATGAACTTCGGTCTATTCGACAAAATCGCGCAGTGGAGCATGACACTCCTCATTTCGTTGCTTCCCGTTTTCTTCATCCCCATCGTATGGGTAACGATGGCACAAGCAAAAATGATTCTCATCGTGTGTCTTCTCTTGGTCGCCGCGGTAGCCTGGGTTTCTGCTCGGTTTATTGAAGGGGGCGTGCGTGTACCAGCGAGCCCCCTTCTTGTCGGCGGACTTTTTATTCCACTCGCGTATGTATGCTCCGTCGCATTTTCCGGGGCCGCACAAATATCTCTCGTAGGAAGTGGTGTCGAGCAAGACACACTCGCATTTGCATGTATTCTGTATGCGGCACTTGCGCTCTGCGCACTTATTTTTTCAGGAGCCCAAAACAATGGCGTGAATGCCCTCCGTGGTTTTTTTGTCGGCGCCTTCCTACTCCTCGGAACCGAAGTCCTTCACTTCGCGGTCCCCAGTCTGAGTCTCGGCGGTGTCATTGCGTTGCAAACAGGAAATACTTTCGGCAATTGGCATGAATTCGCAATCATTCTCGGTCTTTTTGTACTACTCGCTCTCGCCATCCGTACTACTACTGCAGCGGATGGATTGTGGAAGTACCTCTTCTACGCCGTATCTGTACTGTCGCTCGTATTTATGGTTATAGCCAATTTCTTTGATGTATGGGCTGTGCTCTGTGTTGCTGCATTACTTGCGTTCGGCATTGACACTTGGGTTACACGTGCACGATTGGGGCGCATCATTTTTTCTTGGGGGGTACACGGGGTCTGGGCGGGAGTCGTCGTGCTTGCCGCTCTCTGTATGATATGGGGCGGCTCTATAAACGACGTGCTCCCATCACGCATCAAGGTCGCCCATACGGAAGTGCGACCATCATGGCAGGGAACCATGGACATAGGAGGGGCGGCGCTCACCCAGCCAGCGTCGTTCTTCTTCGGCGCGGGACCCAACACCTTTGCACGTGAATGGGATCTCTATAAGCCGACCGGCGTGAATCAAACGGTCTTTTGGAACACCGACTTCAGCGTCGGCGTAGGTTCTATCCCAACATCCTTCGTAACAACGGGAATTTTCGGCATCTTTTCCTGGATTATATTCATCGTGTTGCTTTTGTGGACGGCAGTACGCGCCTTGATACGTCGCGGACAAGATGTGCCCGATACGCTCTATGCTTCCGCTCTTGGTCTCGCATCGGGCTACCTCGTTGTTTTCTTGGTGTTTTATGTGCCAGGGCCAGCACTGAGCACACTCGTATTTCTCATGACGGGCATGCTTGTGGCTTTCTCCGTTCGTGCGCGTCTCTCGAGACTCCTCTATGCTTCTCTGAAAGGGGGTAGCATGCGAAGCATTGCGCAATCAGCCGTGCTTTCCATTTTCGGTCTCAGCATCATTGTTGCGCCTCTCGGAGTGTCACGAGTGCTTTCGGCAGAAATACTTTTGAACCGCAGCATCGTCGTATATAACGAAACCAAAGATACGCAAGCTACGTCTGACCTCATAAAGAAAGCTCTTTGGGTCAATCCTTCAAACACGCGTGCACACCGTTTAGCAATACAACTTGGACTCGTACAGTTACAAGCAATGGCTGCACAAGCTGACCCAAAAGACGAAGCGGCACGTGCTCAGCTCCAAGCCACACTGCAAGCGACCATCCAGCACGGACTCGATGCGGTCGCTATCAGCGGGAACGATTATCAGAACTGGCTCGAGCTTGCCGGCCTCTATCAGCAACTTGCTGGCTTCAAGGTCACGGGCGCGTATGAAAATGCTCGAGCAGCTTACCAACGCGCACGCATGGAAAATCCTTCAAGCCCCGCGCCGTTGTTCCGACTCGCTCAGCTCGAGGTGCTCGAGGGACACAAAGATGTTGCCCTAAAGAATCTAGCAGCCGCTGCACAGCTAAAACCAGATTTTGCTGCCGCTTACTATGCCGCATCGCAAATATACGCTTCCGAAAATGACTTTAAAAACGCATTTTCGGCTGCTGTGCTTGCTACACAGTACGCCCCCCAAGACCCACTTGCGTGGTACAACGCCGGTGCAATTGCCTACGCCGGCAAAGACTATACGAATGCCGTAGCCGCTCTTGAGCAAGCGCTTACGCTTCAATCAAGCTATGCCAACGCTGCATATGTGCTTGGCCTTGCATATTACGATGTGGGACGCGTCGCCGACTCTCTCAAGGTATTTGAGGCACTCCAAGCTCTCGAGCCTAACCAGCAAGTGGTACAGGACGCGATTAAAAATCTCCGGGCGGGTGCAGCTCCGGTACCCGTTGAAACTCAGGCTAATTAAAAGCTTATGATGATTCAGGCCCTCAAGCTCCTTTCATACGAGGTGCGCGGACTTCATACTGCCGTGTATTTCATTGCGCTTTCGTCCCTCCTTTCTTCGATCCTGGCGCTTTTACGGGACAGGCTCCTCGCACATGCTTTCGGGGCGTCCGCTATGCTCGATATCTATTATGCGGCTTTTCGTATTCCCGATCTTATCTTTGTGGCTACCGGCGCACTTGTGTCCGTGTATATTCTCATTCCTGAACTCACGCGCCGCTCCTCTCGGGAACAACGCGAGTACATTGACACGGTTATCGTGGGATTTTCCCTGGTCGCAGTATCGGTTTCCATAGTTGCGGCTATTTTCGCACCGGCAATTCTTTCGGCTCTTTTCCCGGATATCACCACCGCGGGATATCTGCCGACCCTCGTCGGACTCACGCGACTTATGTTGCTGCAGCCGATATTTCTCGGCCTCTCAAACATATTCGGCGCAATAACCCAGATCCGGAAGCGGTACGCTCTCTACGCCCTGTCTCCGCTGCTCTACAACGCGGGCATCATAAGCGGTATACTCTTTTTCTATCCGCACTGGGGACTCACCGGACTTGGCGTAGGCGTTGTTCTCGGGGCTTGTATGCATGTCGCGATACAAATACCATCAGTCTTTTCCGACGGATTCTTCCATTCGTGGCCCACGGCTTTCAAGCCGCAAATTTTTCTGCAGACGGTGAAGATATCAATACCCCGAGCTCTCGCACTTTCCATGAATCAGATTTCATTCATCGGAATGGTGGCGCTTGCGGGCACACTGGTCCCCGGATCTATCGCCGTTTTTATGTTTGCGTCCAACCTCCAGGCGGTTCCTCTTGCCGTCATCGGCGCATCGTATTCTGTCGCCGCGTTCCCGATACTCGCTGCGGCATTTTCGCGTGGTGACAAAGCGTTCTTTGTCGAACACATCGCAAACGCTGCCCGGCTCGTCGTATTCTGGTCGCTTCCCGCTACCGCCCTCATTATCGTACTGCGCGCACATATCGTACGGGTCATATTGGGAAGCGGAGCTTTCGATTGGACCGATACACGCCTTACGGCTGCGGTCTTGGCTTTACTCTCACTTTCCCTCACGGCACAGGGGATTACATTCCTGCTCGTCCGCGGATACTACGCGTCGGGGCGCACGTTTGTACCGTTCTTGGTCGCCTTGGGTACCGCTCTCTCCACGGTCGGCCTCGGTGCGATACTCATAGGGGTATTCCAAAACAAGATCATTTCTGAGCTCGCGCAGGGACTCTTGCGTGTGGTGGATGTGCCGGGAAGTACTGTTTTGGCACTCGCCTTTGCATCGGCCAGCGTCTCCATCCTCGGCACACTGGTGCTTGTGCTGCATTTCGAGCGACGTTTCTCCGGATTCCTTTCCCGCGTATGGCGCGCGTGGGCTCAAAGTGCTATAGCCGCGCTACTCGCCGGAAGCGCTGCGTACGCCGTGCTCGTCGTGATAGGTCCGATTACCCTTGCATCGACAACGCTCTCGGTCTTTACGCGAGGCTTTGTCGCAGGAGCTTTTGGGATTATAGTCGCAGGACTCGTGTACGCTCTCTTGAGAAGCCGTGAATTCACGGAAATCACGGAGGTCATCCGCGGGCGTCTTCGGGGAATTTCTATCCCGATTCCGCAAACCGCCGTGGTGTCCTCGGAAGAGAGCAGTCCGACCACTCTGCAGTAGCATCCCCGCACCCAACCGGATCACATACTTATGGCATCTCACATACGAAATTTTTCTATCATCGCTCACATTGACCACGGCAAGTCCACGCTTGCCGACCGGATGCTTGAATTGACCGGTACGATTGAGGCGAGAAATATGCAAGCGCAAGTCTTGGATAAGATGGACCTCGAGCGCGAGCGCGGAATCACTATCAAGATGGCTCCGGTCCGCATGGAGTGGAAGAACTCCGGCACTTCATACGTCCTTAACCTCATTGATACTCCCGGGCACGTGGATTTTTCGTATGAAGTGTCACGCGCGCTCACCGCGGTCGAAGGCGTTATTCTCCTCGTTGATGCGACGCAGGGAGTCGAGGCTCAAACGCTCTCGGTTCTTGCAGTCGCAAAGAAGCTCGATCTCGTCATCATTCCGGTAGTTTCAAAAATTGATGCACCACACGCACGGAGGGCAGAAATCACGACGGAATTGGCGATGCTTCTTGGGGTAGAAGAATCTCAAGTCCTGGGTTGCTCAGGGAGGACGGGGGAGGGGGTCTCCGCGCTCCTCGATGCAATCATCGAGCGGGTACCGCCGCCCTCAGTGGCTATGACCGACGCACAGGGGCTTATCTTTGACTTCGGGTATTCAGACCATCGCGGCATCATTGTGTATCTGAGAATATTTGGCGGGCAATTTAAGAAGGGTGATTATCTCCGGTTCGTAGCGGCGGGGGCAGATTTCATCGCGCTTGAAGTCGGCGTGCTCATGCCCGGCGAGGCGCCTCGTGACTCCCTCGAATCGGGTGAAATCGGGTACATTGTGACGGGTATAAAAAAGCCGGGAATTGCATCGGTGGGGGACACGATTACGCAGAGTAAGCGGCCGGCGATTGCGCTTCACGGGTACCTTGCCCCGACACCCGTTATTTGGGCGAGCGTCTATCCTGAAAGTCAGGATGATCTTACTATGTTGCGTCAATCGTTGGACAAACTCAAATTGTCCGACTCATCACTGTCGTATGAGGAAGAATCTTCCGGCGTCATGGGGAGAGGATTCCGTTGCGGCTTTTTGGGAATGTTACATCTTGAAATAATCATCGAACGTTTGCGGCGGGAATTTAATATGGAACTCGTTGTTACTCAGCCGACAACGGTATACGAGATAACGAAGGCGGACGATTCTGTCGAAGAAATATACTCTCCCGCGCGCTTTCCGGACGACGGTACGGTAAAGAAGGTGCGGGAAAAGTGGGCAAGTGTGACGATTTTGACACCCTCCGATTATATCGGCGGCATCTCGCAACTTCTGTACGACCACGAGGCAGAAGTGGGAAATACTGAAACCTTGCCGGATGGCAAGATGGAGATTCACTCGCTCATGCCCCTCCGGGAGCTTATGCGCGGATTTTTCGACCGTCTAAAAAGTACATCATCGGGATTTGCGTCCCTCTCGTACGAGATACTCGGGCTACGGGAGGCACATGTGGTGCGTCTCGATGTATTGGTCGCCGAAGAGGTGGTGCCGGCATTCTCGCGCATTGTTTCAGGGAGACGCATCAATCTCGAGGCTGAGGCTATGGTAGAACGACTTGAGAAGCTTTTACCGCGGCAGATGTTTGAACTCAAGATACAGGCGAGAGCAGGGGGTCGTATTATCGCGTCGCGCCGTCTTTCGGCTATGAAGAAAGATGTCACACAGCATATGTACGGCGGCGATATCACACGAAAGATGAAACTCCGTGACAAGCAAAAGAAAGGCAAGAAGAAGATGCTTGCGCGCGGCAAGGTAGACATCCCGAACGATGTCTTCTTAAAGGTGGTCAGGGAGAGCTAGCCCGTAATCAGGGTTACGAGGCCGGGGGCAAAGAAGAACACCATACCAAGAGATACGAATATGGCGACAAAGCCCCACATCCACTGGACTACTTTTTTGGTTCGTTTGTGAAAAAGGAAACTCATAGATAATGGTACGATTATACCGTATGGCAGTTTTACGTCCAAGGAACAACCCGGTACGCCTTTTTGGCAGGCGCCTTGTCCTTCTGGGGCTGCTCAGCCTCATTATTATCGCCGGGGCGGGGGTGTGGAGCACGTATAAAAAAGAGCGGGAATCATATGCATTGCGACAAGAGGCGGAAATACAGCTTAACGACCTTAGAGAGCGACAAACGCAGCTCGATAGCAATATTGCGAGCTTGGAGACGGACCGCGGCAAGGAACAGGTACTGCGCGAACAGTACGCGCTCGCGGCTCGCGGTGAGGGCCTCATCGTTATTGTTGATACTCCTCCGGTGGCACCGACTCATGCGACCTCGACTCTCGTAGACTGGTTCAAAAAGACGTTTACGTGGTGGTGAATCCACGGTGAGGTGCCGCCGAAGGCGGTTCGACTGTCGGCCTGCCGGCCGATAGGAGAAGGTTCACATCGAAACGAGTACGTTTCGATGCAAGGACCCGCATGCCGACATGATGCGGGTCAGGCACGCACAAGCTTGTGCGGGCAGTCGCGTCGTTGCATTGCGAGACACGGTAGAGAAGCATAGCCGCTCTCGCTTGGGCTTGAGAATTCTGTTACATTTTACGTGCGAGCGAAGCGGGCTTGCCTCGCCGCAGCTTCAGCGAAGGCGGGTATAGTTTAGTGGCAGAACGAGTGCTTCCCAAGCACTAGATCGGAGTTCGATTCTCCGTACCCGCATTGTGGATAAGTACCTATGATATACTGACCGTCCTTAATAATTGTTAAGCGCATGACAATATATGGCCACTAAACCGCACGTCACCATTTATTCGACCCCGACATGTCACTTCTGCCACGCGGCGAAAGATTTTTTCACTGCTAATAACGTCGCATTCACCGATTACAATGTCGGTACTGACCTTGAAAAGCGTAAGGAAATGATAGAGAAAAGCGGACAAATGGGCGTGCCGGTGATTACCGTGGGCAAAGACCTCATCGTCGGTTTCGACGAGCCGAAGCTCCGCGAACTTCTGGCTATCTAGTGCCCTCGGTAGGAATCGACCGTTCTTCGTTGTGCACACATTTACAACCTGAAATTGTGTCTACAGACGTCACTGTACTATAATTGACGGATGCGACGGTATCCGGTTACGGTGATCAATGGCGTGAAGAAAGATCGTGCCAAAGGCATATCGCTCTCCCAATTGATGTCTAAGTACCAGATGTCAAAAACGAATGTATGGCATCACGTAAAAGATATATATTTGTCTCCGGAGAAACGGAAAGCCATTCGATCATACTTGGGTGGTAGCAGGGCAGAGAAAGTCCGTGAATGGGAACGGGCTGAGAAAGAGGCCTCTTCAATCCTAGAGAAAACTGATATCAAGTCAGCATGGCCAATTTTGTATGCAGCATTGTATTGGAGCGAAGGCACAAAAAGCAGTTTTGTATTTACCAATACTGACGAACGAATGATCCGCGTCTTTCTTTTTATATTGAGAACGAATCTTGGTGTAAAAAACGACGCGCTTGATTTCATGATCCGTACATGTGCTCCGATGGATGCCCTGGTCTGCCGGAAATACTGGGCAGAAGTTGTCAATGTACCCTTGTCACAGATTCGAATCAATCATCACGATAAACATAATAAAAGTACTACAAAGTATGGAATATGTCGCATCACGTTAAAGAAAGGTGCGTACCATTTGAAACTTGTCCATTGTCTATATAAGGGTGTTGCTGATAAGATGCTTGTCGCAGGCCCCCGTAGTTCAACGGATAGAACTTCGCACTCCTAACGCGAGAATCCAAGTCCGACTCTTGGCGGGGGCATAGAATCCGATATGCCTGCCGAGGGCATTTAGAGTCAGATTGAGATGCTAAAATAAAGTCATGGATGAACAGATGCAGCAGGAGATGTACCGTCTCACTCAAGAGAATAACCGCATGCTCCACAAGATGCGGCGGAATGCTCTGTCGGGTGGAATATTCAAGTTTGTTATATGGGGCATAATCTTGCTTGCGCCGATATGGTTCTACATGACGTATCTCAGCGCGACGGTAGAGAGGATGGTCAAAACGGTAGAGCAGATACAGGGGACAGGAGCCAAGGCACAGGCGCAGATGAGTGGCTTCGAAACGATGTGGAAAGACTTTCAGGCAAAATTTGGTGGTTCTTCAAGTAGTCCTCAATAAGAGGTGAAGGGCTTTCTATCCTGTGCTAAAGTGGCACGGATGCTTGGGTATTACATACACAGGCGTCCTCATTTGCTTGGGTAGCTCAGTTGGTAGAGCATTCCCCTGAAGAGGGAAGGGTCACCAGTTCGATTCTGGTCCCAAGCACAAAAACGAACAGAGTGAGTTTTCTGGATTGGGACCAGAATGGGAAGGGGTCGGGAAACGGGAGTTTCCCGTGGAGGAAGGACTGGGAAAACCGAGGGTTTCCCAGTATCTGAGTCCCAAGCACAAAAGTAAAAAATGGCCGGCCCGGACCTAATGTGGGGCCGGGCCGTCAGGGTTCACAATGATTTCCTTGGCCAGAATTTCTCTGGCCAGTCCGGGACTTGTAGCGGGTAAAGATAGTGCAACATCGACCACGTGGCGAGAACCGTCGTCATCCACAGGAAGAGCATGCCGAGATCATTTACCCACGCCAGACCGAAGGCATCGAGATACGTCGCCGACGCGATAAGGGCAGGCATCTCGAAGAACATCTTGAGTTTGGCAATCCTGCTTGACTTGAAAAGCAGGTCGCCGACAACGCGCACGACGATGACCACAGTGTGATACAGCACCAGAATAAGTGTCGGTGCAATATGTGACCATCCGTCCGGGCTTGTGAGACCTGCGCCCAAGAGGACACAGCACAAGACCTTATCACCGTAGATGTCCAACTCGGCTCCACGTTGCGTTGCGACATTCCACCGCCTGGCCAGGGCGCCGTCGAGCCAGTCGGTTAGGGCCGCCGCCGATGCCACCAGTGTGAAGGCGAACGGGTGTCCTGTCACGATGAGCGGCACCAGATACACCGGTGAGAGCACTCTGCTCATACTGAGCACGGTCGGGATAGATTTCCGCACGAGCTCCCAATTGATTGCAAGGGTCCGGCCCCAAAGCCGGATAATTGTAATGTTGGACATTCAGACCTCCCCTTTCGTTTAGCGAAAATAACGCGGTTTGAACAAACGGGAATAGAGCCCGTCACCAGTGCATCAGCCTACGGATTATCCCGCCATCGGTCAAGCACTAGAGTCCCAGGGTGAACGTCATCGCCCCGCCGCTTGGCGAGAGCCACTTTGAGGTGTCGAGCTTGAATTCGCGGGCCTTACCGAGCTCCTGGTATTTGAGTGAATTATTCTTGAGCGCATAGTCGAATATCTTTTTAGTTATCTCGACGTCTTTGAGGCAATAATCGCGGACTTTTTCTATCTCGCCCGCACGCCACCACTGCACAGACTGTGCGCCGGAAGCACTCTTCTTCTCCCCGAGGGTACCTTCCGCTATTGAATCAAGTTTCAATCGTCGTCCTATTACAGAATGAACCTCCTGCATGATATCGAGACTCTGTATCCGGGTGAGGTCGCCGGGGTAGTATTTGTTCAAAAGCGGAATGTCGAAGTGATTGGAGTTGTATCCCACGAGAACGTCAGTACGCTCCAAAATAGGCCACATCTTAGAAAGTTCCGGTTCAAGAAAGCTTGAGTACGTATCGGTCTCCGAGTCGTGGACGCAGACGAGCGCGATGGTGAGGTCCGCGGGGTCTGAAGACCCGATGTCCGAAAGCCAATTCGCCGTTTCGATATCAAATGTCACGACGCGCATGGCGGGAGTATATCATTCCGTCTCACTGCCCGTGCCTGTATACATAGTCACTCAAATGCCTCACCGTGCTCGGCCAGCGATCGAGCGGCATGTCGGTGAGAAGAGCAATTGCCTCATCGGTCGAGTGATTGCCCACCTTACGTAATTCTCCGAACGCCAAGATTGATTCTTTGATAACACGTTCATACTCCTCAACGAGGATTTCATGAGCAAGCTCGGCGTAGTCAGGATTTTTGTAGTATTCATCGCGCTCGCCCTTCAGGTAATCATACGGATTACCGTTCTTTTCGTAAAATCGATGGAAGTATGCAGATGCACCGTCCTTAAACATCGCCGTAAGCTCGTCTTTAGTTCTATCAAGCACCCGGTCGCGAATGATGCGCAACTCCTCCTTCCGCAGCTCCGAGCGTACCTCAGGGTCAATTTCATTGTTGATGCGCGTTCTGATGTTCGGAACGGTAGTATTTTCAGGGTCGTCAAGGTCAAAAAAATCTCGCAGAACCTTGTTTTTCACATGTTCTTGTTCATGAATGTGCGTGTCGTCGCGACGGGGTCCGCCGTTCACGACGACCGTATAGTGGATACCTTTGAGGTTACTGGTCTGGAAGCCCCAGAACTGTTTGCTCATCCCCCCAGCCGGTCCGTTTACAGGGTAGAGGCGTTCTGCGGTCGGGCGATCCGTGAGGATATCAATACTCAGTGGTCCTTCCGATATCTGCACAGTGCCCGCATTCACGGAGACACCGCACAGTTCCTTGATGAGCTCACCGACGTCGGAATACTTTGCGCGGAATGCCCTCGTCATCTTGTGTTGTTCTTCATACGCGTAGATGAGGTCGTGCACCAGACCTCTTGAAAAACCAGAAAAACCGTAGCGGTCGGCGAAAAAATCTCCGATATCTTTTAATTGTTCCGAATCCGTATCACGGTCGTATTGAATTGTTCGCTCGATGAACAATCGACACTGCATGAAAGCCCGTCGTTGTCGAACGAGCTTGTCTTTGAAGGTTTCGAGCGCAGCTTCTTTTTTGTCGTGCGCGAGCGATCGAATTTCTTTCAGTTCAATTTCAGGGTCGAATATTCCATTAATTCCCGGATTGTCGACGGTCGAAAGTGCCATCTCGCACTCGATGACCTTCCGGAAGTCTTGCGGTGCGAGCTCATTGTCCGGACCCTTTGCACGAAGCTCCGCATAGCGGGTCCATTGCTCCGATGGCAATTCGCGAAGATTTTCACCCCACTGCTCGGGCCGCAGCATCTCACTCATACTTAGCCAAGAGAACTAAAGAGGTGTTCCGCGATGCGGTCAGCGGGGAGCGTTATCTCTACTCCCGATGCAAGATTTTTGAGCGTGTAGCGCCCAGAATCGCGTTCTTTTGCACCCACCGCAATAACGAACGGAACCTTCATTTTGTCGGCACCCCGTATCTGGTCGCCGATGCGCTTGCCGGAGAAGTTGACTGCAGTCGTCACATCTTCGCGACGCAATCCCTGTGCGAGCTGTACCGCATGCGATGTGGCCTCGGGCTCGACGATGCATATCATGAGCTCGGTCGACGGGGTGTAGGTAGGCAAGAGGTTGTGTGTCTCAAGAAAATCCCGTGCGGTGACGTCACCCATGCCGAACCCTACGGCAGGAATGGGATCTCCTCCGAAGAGGCTTAAGAGACTATCGTAGCGGCCGCCACCGAAGAGGGAGCGACGGTTACTCTCATCGGTATCGAACACCTCGAAAATCATCCCGGTGTAGTAATCAAAACCGCGCGTGATGGAGGTATCAACAACCATATTGCGTACGCCGAGGCGCTCGAGTGCGACACGCAATTCCTCGAGATAGGCGGTTGAGGTGATGTTTTCAAGCTCCTCAATAAGTTTTATCGCTTTTTCCTCGTGAGCAATAAGGGTAGTGAGCTCCTTTTCGAAGTCCCCAATCTTTGCACGGCGGTCGAGGAGTCTGGTGACGCTGCCCGTGTACTCTTTTGCGATACCGACGGAGTGGTAGATGGCATCGAGAATCCGGCGGTCTGATACCCGTATCTCAAAATTGCGTTCGTCGGCTCCGAGGGAGCGCATGACACCGTGGGCAACGGCGATTATTTCGGCATCGGCCTCAACACCTTCAGCACCCACGATATCGGCATTGAGCTGCCAGTGTTCTCGTAGGCGACCCTTCTGCGGGCGCTCATAGCGGAAGACATTGGGAATCGAGTACCACCGTGCGGGGAGGGGAATATCGCGTTGTCGTGCCGCGACCATGCGTGCGAAGGTCGGCGTCATCTCCGGGCGTAGGGTGACCTCGCGGCCGCCGCGGTCGGTAAAGCTGTACGTTTGCTCGTTTACGATTTCTTCGCTCGTCTTGGCGCGGTAGAGCTCGGCCGGTTCGAGTATCGAGGCGCTATATTCTTCGTAGCCGAAAAGTTCACAGACACGCTCCATGTGCTCAAACAAATAGCGTTGAATGAACTGGTCTTGAGGATAAAAATCGCGCACACCTTTATAATTTTCGGTAGAGAGTTTTTCGCGTTTGGTCATGCACTGTATTATACTTGGCCTCCATGAAAACGATAGATGCACGTTTTAGGGTACGCAGGTCCTCCCCGGGGATGGGGCAGGGTCTTTTTGCACTGTGCGATATCAAGAGGGGTGAGTTCATTCTTGAATATACGGGAAAGAAGATTTCCACGGACGCTGCCGACTACATGAAACATGCCCGGTATCTCTTCGAGATTGATGAGGAGTGGACGATTGACGGTTCACCGCGTTCAAATACCGCACGGTATATCAACCATTCATGCAATCCAAATACGGAGGCAGAAATTTCCGATGGAAAGATTCTCATTATTGCGGTACGGGATATAAAAAAGGGAGAAGAATTAACAATTGATTACGATACCGAGTACTTTGACGAGTTTATCCGTCCCGTTGGGTGTAAGTGTGGCGCGGCGAAACATCTGTAGTGGGAATGGTGAATCTGTTCACGTCGCACGTATTGGATACGCGCGACGTGATTTCAGCAATTCAATTGGATTGAATTATTGAAATCAAGCACTCCCGATAAGGATGCCTGCGAGGAAGACGAGCGCCCCGCCGAAAACCACTTGTCCTACAGACGACCAAAAACCCATTTTGAAATACCGATAGCGAATATAGCCTATCGCAAGTAGTTCCACAGCAACGATTATATAGGCGAGATAGAGGGCGGCAGTCAGGTTGGTGAGAAGGAACGGGAGGGTATGGAAAATACCTCCGATAAACGTTGCGGCGCCGACAATAGAGCCGCGTATTGCGGGGTGACCTCGTCCCGTATGTTCTCCCGTGTCCGAAAGTCCCTCTGCGAAGGCCATCGAGATAGCCGCGCCGATAGCCGCCGCCGTGCCTACGAGAAAGGTGATATGCGAATTGTGACTTGCAAAGGCCGCTGCGAAGAGCGGTGCGAGTGTCGAGATGGATCCGTCGATGAGCCCCACCAGTGATGGTTGCACAACCTTGAGCAGAAATGCGCGGTCCACATCCTCAACGTGTAACGCTTTCTCAACTTCGAGTATCGGGTTTGTCATGGAGCCATTCTATCAGACGTCGCATGTTTGGCATTTCTTTCGGCGAGCGGTATCATGCGTGCATGAAAAGGGGGGTACTCATATTCTGGCTCGTTATCATCGCTATTATCGTTGCGGGTATCGGTTCGTCTTTCTTTATACGCGCTACTCCGAGCAAGCTCGACGGCTTCGCACAGTGTTTGAAGGATAAAGGCGCCGTGTTCTATGGTGCCTTCTGGTGTCCGCACTGCCAGGCGACGAAGAGGATGTTCGGTAGTGCCGCACGTCTTTTGCCGTACGTTGAGTGTTCGACTCCGGACGGTAAAGAACAGCTTCCTATCTGTAAAGAAAAGAAAATCGAAGGATATCCGACATGGACATTCGCGAACAGCACAACTACGCTCAGCGGCGAGCAATCGCTTCAAGCACTCTCGACCGCGAGCGGATGCACGCTTCCGTAAGTAACCATGCCGGTTGAAACACTCAATTACCTACTCGCTGTCGGTACACTTGCGATGCAGGTCGCAGGCGCCGGATTTCTCGCTTTGTATTTTTTGCAGAAACGGTTTGCTGATTTGCGGGATATTGCCGGTCTTTTAAGTCGTTGGGGAATATGGGTCGGTCTGTTCCTTACACTTGGAGCCACCGCCATGACTCTGTATTACTCTGAAGTGCTCGGATTTGTGCCGTGCGGCTGGTGCTGGGTGCAGCGGGTATTTTTGTGGCCGCAGGTTGTTTTGTTTGCGCTCGCTCTCTACAAACGTGACCGCAGCGCTGCAGATTATTCTATTGCGTTTTCTATCTTTGGAGCCGCTGCAGCTCTCTACCAGCATTATTTGCAAATGGGAGGCAGTGCCCTCATTCCCTGTCCGGCAACCGGAGCAGGTGATTGTGCGCAGCGTCTTATGTTTGAATTCGGCTACATCACGTTTCCCTTTATGGCCGCGACACTCTTTGGTTTTCTTATCGTGCTGATGTTGTTTGTCAGAAAACGAGCAGTTTAGGAAGTCGGCTCAATACCGTGTCGCTTGAATAGTCGACCTTCGAGTGAGTGCCGGTCGTTTCCGTGAAAGAAAACGGCAATTCCGAGGCCGAAGAGTATGATGTGCGGCCATACCGCTTCCTGGAAGTAGAGCAGTGAGAGCGTGAGCCAGAAAAGGAGGAAAAGCCCTGTCCAGCGAATTTCGACGCCCAGGAACATCATCAACCCCACAAGGAATTCGATAATGAGCGCGCCGAGCACGATGAAAAGAGGTTCAAAGGGGAAGTATGTAGTGAGATTGTATTGATTCACAACGTCGAGCGCGAGTTGGCTGTGAAAGAATTTTGCGTATACGGCTGCAAACATAATTCCAAAACCAAAAAGCATGCGCATGGCGGGGAACGCGAGCGGGACAAAGGGTTGGAGGTATGACCGCATAGAATGGGAGAGGTGCCCTCTGTGCAGAAGATTTTCAAGTGACCACGAACCGGCTCCCAGGACGAGGAGTAAGAGAGAAGCGCCCAAGTGGTCGGTGTACGTGAGGACGTACCATCCGAGCACGCTCGCGGCGTAGGCGTATACCGCAATCGAGAAAACTGCGGCAGTCCGGACATATATTCCCGCGATGGTCGCGGCACCGCCCAGGATGAAGAGCCCTTGCATGGTGAGACTCAAAGCGCCGAAGAGGCTCCCGAAACTGATTTCGGTACCGTACAGTTCTCCCGCGAGGCCGAATGATATAAGGCAGGCTCCTACAGTAATTCTCACGAGGGGGTGAGCCCAGCGCTTGAGATAGGAAAGAAACGGATCAAGGGTTCTTTCGAATACGCGGAATAGAGAGGCGCACAAAATGGTCGAGACAGTCACGAATGACACGAAGCCCCAGAAAAAGAAATCAGACTCGTTGCCAGCAATAGCTGAGAAGGGATTGGGAGACGCTGTGTGCATCGCGCGGTATATTGACGCTGCGTCAAGCGCGTACACCTCGTGGGCAAAAGTGAATCTAGGAAGGAGTGCGATAATTCCCGTACAAATGACGAGGAATTTTCTAACCACGTCGTATCATATATTTTTCTACGTCTTCTATCGTACCACCCACTTTTTTCCCCGGGTTAAGGATATTCAGCGGATCGAATATCTTTTTCACTTCCGCGAAGAGCGCACACATTTTGTCTCCATACATGAGCGGCAGATACGGCGTGCGGATGATGCCGTCGTTGTGTTCGCCCGTGATAGAGCCGTGATACTTGGCGACAAGCTGGTAGACCTTAGGAGAGAGCTCGAGTATCTCGCGGCGCATTTTTGGATCGCCCAAATTCATCAATGGAATGATGTGGAAATTGGCGTCGCCGATGTGTCCAGCTATTGTATAGAGGAGATGATGCTGCGAGAGCATGGTGGTCAGTTCAGGCAAAAATCTTGGGTAATCATCGGGATGTACCACAATATCGTCGATAAACGGAGCGGCGTAGAGCCCTTTGAGATTTTTGCGGAGGAGTGCGAAGCTTTCGCGCCGGATAGTCCAATATTTCTTGGCTGCCGCTTCTGAGCGGGCAATCTTCGTCCGTACCGCGAGGCCGTCGAGCGCGTCTCGCGCATCTTCCGCCTTTTCGAGTGCTGCGTCGGCGGTGTCTTCTGCGAATTCTGCCATCAGGACGAGCTTGGGTACACCGCCAGTCAAGACCAGCCACATTTCTGGAATGAATGCGAGTCCGAGCCGTATCATTTGCATGATACCGAAGTGTCCGATGATTTGAGGAATGAATCGGACGGCGAGCTTGAACGTCTGGTCGTCGTAGGATTCAAAGGATTCGGGGTCTAATTTTAGGACACGATGCACGATCTCGGGGAGTATTCCGATATCGGAAAGAAATACTACGAGCATCGCGCGGTGCTCTTTAGTCTTCACAAGACCGAGTTTAGCTTTTGTAACCAGTCCAAGCGTTCCCTGAGAGCCGACGATGAGCTGTGTGAGGTCAAACGTATTGTGTTTTTTGTCGAATACATTCCACAGCGCATAGCCAGCAGAATTTTTGGTGACATTCGGTCGTGCAGCCTCTATCTCGATCGCGTGAGTTTTTATGAGCGCATTGATTTCACGGTAGATTTTTCCCTCCAGATTTTGTTGCGCTTCTTTTATAGTCACTTCGCTCATTGTGAGGGGCTTCAGAACAACCTGACTGCCGTCGGCGAGAACCACATCAAGTCCGCGCACGTACTTTTCTGTCTTACCGTAGTGAAGGGTAAGTTCGCCGCCAGAATTGTTTGAGATCATCCCACCGATAGCACAAATCTCGCGCGAAGCAGGATAGGAAGGCATAATCATTCCACGCTTTCTGAGCGTCGCTTTCTCAAAATCACGGTAGTAGGCGCCCGGTTCGCTCTCGGCATAGTCCAGTCCGATTTCCCCGATGCGATTCATGTATTTCGAAAAGACGAGCGCAATCGAGTCGGTCAAGGGTCCGCCAACCATGCAGGTACCGGCAGAGCGTGGCGCGATAGAAAGATTCTGCCCTTTCTTTTTTGCTTCGTTCACGTATTTGACGACCGCAACGACATCTTCAGCATTTTTCGGAAAAACGACGACCGCAGGCATGCGCTCAAAAATACTCGTGTCGCGGCTGTATTGCGTGCGCAATTTCAAATCGTCGCTCACGTCGCCTTGTACGACGTGCGCGAGTTCTTCGCGTAGATTCATGGTGGGATTATAGCAGTAAAAATAGAGAAGGCCGTCCTTTTGGGGGCGGCCCTCTGCGCTAGGTGGGGTTGTCCGAGTCTAGAATTTCCAGCACGGACTTTTGAGAAGGTCTCGAAGCTCCGCTATAACGCTTATTGGGCTTGTGCCTCGTTCGGCATTTCGGGCGAGGACGTTCCGTGCCCAACCGCGCAGAATGCGGTAACGCACGGGGTGAAGCTCTGTATTTTTGGTGACTTCGTTTGTCCAAGCGTCGGCAGCGGCTTCGACTCGAGCGCCGTCGCCTGCGTTAAACGCCCCGGCGACCACCTGCTCGATTTCCGAGAACAGAAGCGGCTGGTACCCTGATGGGCGTTTCAGTTTAAGAGCATGCACGGTCGCGATCATCGCTGAGTCCTCCTTGGCTTCTGATTGCGTTGTGTAGAGTGTTTGTACCTTATTTATGACTTTAGTCAATCTTACAAGCTCTAGGGAAATGGTTTACATGAGAAACACAGGGCGTGGCATAATAGTGCTGTGATTCTGTTCCTCATCTCATTTGTCGCCGGCGTGCTCACTGTATTAGCCCCGTGCGTGCTACCGCTCTTGCCTGTCATCGTGGGCGGCTCTTTGACGACGGGCAGCTTGCGACGCGCTTATGTCATCTGTATCTCGCTCGGTGGCTCGGTCATTGTCTTCACGCTGCTTCTCAAGGCGAGTACAGCCTTCATCAACGTGCCGCAATCGTTTTGGCAATGGTTTTCGGGCGGCATCCTTATCCTATTTGGTCTTGTAATGATATTTCCGCGTCTGTGGGATTCGCTTGGTTTTGTGAATCTCCTGAATCGAAGTTCGAATAAAGCACTCGCAGTCGGTTACCAACGCAATTCTCTCTGGGGCGACATGCTCATGGGTGCCGCACTCGGACCGGTCTTCGCAAGTTGCTCTCCGACGTACTTTGTCATCCTTGCGACCGTATTGCCCGCGAGTTTTTTCATGGGATTCCTCGATCTCCTCGCGTATGCGGTCGGACTCTCGGGCTTTCTTTTCATCATTGCGCTCGCGGGGCAACGGTTGGTTGACCGACTGGGTGTGACGATCGAGCCGGGTGGTTGGTTCCGGAAAACCATCGGCATTCTTTTTATTATTGTCGGACTCGGTGTTGCGACTGGAGTGTCGGCACGCGTCGAAGCATGGCTTCTAGAGAGGGGATTTGATGCGACAAAGTATGAGCACATTCTTTTGGGGGCGCCGATGGGGACTCCAGTGAATACATCAGGGACATCGACAGGGCTTACGTCGGAATCGAAGGCGCTTGTGTATAAGAAAGCGCCCGAATTGGTAACTCCCGATGGATACATTAATACCGGAGGGAAGCCTATCACCATTCGAGAATTCAACGGCAAGAAAGTCGTTCTTCTCGATATTTGGACGTACTCGTGCATCAACTGCCAACGCACGCTGCCGTACCTCAAAGCGTGGTACGAAAAATATTCTGCCAACGGTCTCGAGATTATTGGTGTACACACGCCGGAATTCGCCTTTGAACATGTGCTCTCGAATGTCCAAGCTGCGGTCACGGGTTTTGGACTCGAGTATCCTGTCGTGTTGGACAATGAGTATCAGACGTGGAATGCGCTCGGCAATCAATATTGGCCGCGTAAGTACCTTATCGATATTGATGGGTACATCGTCTACGACCACATTGGGGAAGGGAATTATGCAGAAACGGAGGAGGCTATCAAAAAAGCGCTTGCCGAACGTGCCCTGCGGCTCGGTGTCGAGGTGTCAGCAGTGCCGGAGACAAAACCTGCAGAAGTCGTTGTGGTGAATGCGGCTCTCGTGGATAGTCCCGAAACATATTTTGGTGCGTCGCGTAATCAATACCTCGGCAATGGCACGCAAGGGCTTACTGGAGTACAAACATTAAAAACCCCCGAACACCTCCAGCCCAACATGCTCTATCTCGACGGCGTGTGGAATTTTACCGGAGAATACGCGAAGAGTACCTCAGTCAAAGCGCAGATACAATTTCGCTACGATGCCAAGAATGTCTATTTCGTCGCCGCATCCGATAAGCCCATCAAGATAAGAGTGACGCGCGATGGCGGCAAGACTCTGGGAGATGAAAGGGGAGCGGATGTCGACAGAAACGGCGAAGCTACTATTCGAGAAGATAGACTCTACAAATTAATTAACGGAGCTGACTATGGGGAGCATACAATCGAAATCGAAGTAGAGAATTCAGGTCTCGAAGCCTACACCTTCACATTCGGCTAGGCTCTCCTCCCGCGGCTGTACTATAATAGATTATGCAACGCTCCCATCGCGCGTGGCGTATTGTCCGCTGGCCGCTCGGCACCGTCCTCATCCTTTATATTGCTATCGTTATTAAAAGCATCCCGCATGCATTAGATTATCAAAGGACGGAAGAAACCGTTGCACGTATTCATTCGCAGAAACTCACGATTGAAAATGTAAACGGCGAACATCTCCCGCCACCACCCGACCCTGCGCAAGTCAACGCGACGGTAGAGGGGATCGGCGCCTTTCAAACTGCTCCGAAGGTAAACTTGGCAAGTCAGGGTGCCGCCGCGGCGAGTGCTTTTACACAATCTCCACCAACTCCTCAGATACCAAAATCTCCTTTACCAAGTCCTTAGCAGAGTGTTTGGTGCCGGTGGGAGGATATTGCGCTTTCCCCGGATTGATAGTCAACTTGCAGTGGAATGCAATATCGAGCGCGACGCAGTATGCGATAGAAAAAAATAGTATATTCAACGCAACGACGACAGCCACTTCATTGGGATTCTTGCTCGGAAACAATGCGACCACTACGTTTGCGGTCGCGGCGTACTACGCTTCAGGCGATGCGGCGACGTCGACCAGTGTGAGTGTGTTTACGTTCCTTCCGACACCACCAGGTTTCGAGGTGTAAGGACGGGTCTAGGTGCCGTTAGTTTGCTCGTCGTACTTCTTTTAAGGGACGTCTCTCATGATGTAGAATTACCCAATGGCTGAGAAAAGATTCCCCTCAGGATTCAAATGGGGGGCAGCGACTGCCTCGTATCAAGTCGAAGGTGGGATAGAAAATAATGACTGGGCAGAAGCGGCTCGGGAGGGCAAGGTGCCGCCCTGCGGTCGTGCGTGCGAGCACTATGAGCGATATGAAGAAGACTTTGATATTGCGAAATCTCTTGGACACAATTGCCACCGACTTTCTATCGAATGGGCCCGCATTGAGCCAGTCGAAGGCCGATTCGATGAGCGAGAGATAGAGCACTATCGCAAGGTCTTGCTGGCGTTACGGGCACGTGGCCTCGAGCCGTTTATTACCATCTGGCACTTCACACTCCCGCTTTGGTTCTCCCGGTCGGGAGGCTTTGAGCGTGAGGATGCGCCAAGGATATTCGCACGTTACTGCGCATACGTGACGGGGAAGCTCGAAGATTTGTGCGTTCATTTTTCAACCATGAACGAGCCTATGGTATTTGTTTCCAATGGCTGGGCACGTGGCACGTGGCCGCCTTTCAAAAAGTGGCCGGGCATTGAATATGCGTCGATAACGACCTCCGGCCGCACTATCAATCCGCAGTCAAAGCTTGGATTCGGAAATATCATCCGCTATGTTTCGGTGATGCATCGTCTCGTACGTGCGCACAACGCCGCGTACGATGCAATCAAGAAGATGTGTCCGGATGCCGAGGTCGGCATCGTGAAGCAGGTCATCCTCTACCAAGCAAACGCAAATCCAATCAACTGGATTCTGGCGTGGGTGATGAATCGGTTCTGGACGTACTATTTTATGAGCCGCGTGATTGCGAAGTGTGATGTGGTAGGGCTCAACTACTACCTGCATAAAAAATTCGGCGATAGGAGAGTGTACGACAAGACCGATATGGACTGGGATGTGTTTCCGGAAGGCATCTGCACGGCTCTCATGATGCTCAAACGTTACAAAAAACCGGTTTACGTAAGCGAAGCGGGTGTCGCCGATGCGGAAGACCGTATCCGCGCCGGATACATACGCTCGACCGTCAAGTGCATCCACTTTGCTATTGAAAACGGTGTCGATGTGCGCGGGTATATGTATTGGTCGCTTCTTGATAATTACGAGTGGGCGAGCGGATTTGGCCCGAGATTCGGACTCGTCGAGATTGATTACTCTACGCAGGAGCGTCGTATCAGGGAATCGGCGTACGTGTATAAAGGCATTTGTGAGGGGAACGCTCTGATAGACTAAGCGCATGGTTTTGTGGATTGTGCTTGCGGCTCTTGCTCAGTTCATTTCAGCGGGGATTATTTTCATAGACAAGTACGTGCTCGTGAGCAAATCACACGTGGGCAAGCCAATCGTGTACGCCTTTTATATCAGCATTCTCTCGGGATTTGTCCTTGTCCTCGTGCCGTTCGGGCTGGTCTCGCTTCCGTCCGCTACCGTCCTTCTCCTCTCATTTGTGTCGTCGGTCACGTTCATCAGTTCAATCGTGCTTTTGTATACCGCACTCAAAGAAGGGCACGCCTCGGATATCATGCCCGTCGTCGGCGGTGTCAGCGCGGTCGCGACAGCAGTCTGCGCATCGCAGTGGCTCCACCAAGACTTGCCCCCTGCTTTCATTCCGGCTTTCGGTTTGATGGTGTTGGGCATGCTCCTCATTTCGCACTTCCGCCTTACGACGCGTCAGAAATTTCTCGTTGTATTCTCGGGCATCTTCTTCGGCGTCACCGCTTTTCTCACCAAGCTCATATTTCTCGAGACAAGCTTTCTCGACGGATTTTTCTGGTCGCGTATGACGAATGTCGTCGGCGCCCTTTTACTTCTCGTCATCCCCGCAAACCGCAGCGCAATATTCTCCGGCTACAGCGGCTCGTCGTCCGGGACAAAGGGGCTCGTCATCGCGAATAAAACCCTCGGCGGTATTGCGGGAGTGCTGACGCTTTTTGCCATCAGTCTCGGGAGTGTCTCCATCGTGCAGGCCTTCGCAGGGCTTCAGTTTGTATTTCTGCTTGTTATTGCGTACTTTCTTTCCGGTTGGTTTCCCGCCGTGCTGCGTGGCGAAATGAACCCGAAAGGCCTGTGGCATAAGTTGGCGGGAATAGTGTGCGTCGTGCTCGGACTCGCAATACTTTTTGTCCTGTAATTCCTATGTCGTACTCTCTACTCAAAATAGCCGGACTTGCCATACTCGGAATGATTCTCTTTCTGGCCTTTACCATCCGGCCGGTGCCTGCGGATGTTACCTACGGCGCTTCGTTCAGTGTCATGCATGCCGAGGAGCTCGGGCTTGATTGGCGCGCGACCTATCGTGCCGTCCTCGATGACCTCAAGGTGCGTAATCTTCGCATCCCCGCATATTGGTCGCGTGTAGAGCCGGAACGCGACGTGTACAGCTGGAGCGAGCTCGATTTTCAACTGAGCGAAGCCCGCGCACGCGATGCGCAGGTGGTTCTTGCTGTCGGGCGCCGTCTCCCGCGCTGGCCTGAGTGTCACGTTCCTGATTGGGCGCAAAGCCTTTCATGGGACGAACAGAAAACGGAATTGCGTGCCTACATTACCGCGGTCGTGGAACGGTACAAAGACAACCCCGCGATTACCTATTGGCAAGTCGAGAACGAGCCGTATCTGAAAGCGTTTGCGTTTGAGCACTGCGGAGAGCTCGACGAAACATTTCTGAAGGAAGAAATAGCGCTCGTGCATTCGCTCGATAGCCGCCCCGTGCTTGTGACCGACAGCGGCAATCTGGGGACATGGATGGGTCCGTACAAAAACGGCGACGCGTTCGGCACAAGTCTCTACGTGTATTTCTGGAATCCGGAGTTTGGGCAGTTCAAAACAAAACTTCCTGCACTTGTCTATCGTATGAAGGAGCGACTGGTGGATTTTATGTACGGTACAAAGCCGACATTCCTCATCGAGCTCTCTCTGGAGCCCTGGCTCGTCGAACCGACGGGTAAAGCCCCTCTCGAAACGCAGCTTGCCCGCATGGACATCGAAAAGTTCGACGAAATCATCTCTTATGCGCGGCAGACGAGTTTTAGCACTCAGTATTTGTGGGGCGCCGAGTGGTGGTATTACCTCAAAGAAAAACAGAAGCATCCCGAATTCTGGGAGAAGGCAAGACAGCTTTACGCCGCACCATCTACCAAATGAAAACTATAGCGTGCTGCAAACTTCCACGAGTTCGTTGATAATTGTTTGCGTCTCATCCGGTCCCGTTACGGAGCGGACTTGAATACCTGTCGGAATAACGACCGCATCGTTGCCGTCGGGATACAGCGCGTCTCCTACATAGAGCATTTCACTTGGCGGAATATCGAGCTCCTTCGAGAGCCAGAGTACGCCGTATGATTTATTTACATTTTTGCGTGTGATGTCTATCGTCGTAACGCCGCCCACCAAGACTTCAAATTCGGGGAGTGATTTTTTGAGGGCTTTCCAGAGTGATTGTCGTTTCGACCCATCGGTATCCCACGAATCTTTTACATCCTTCGGCGCATCAATTCCCACGGGGGTGTAAGCAATCTGCGATCCTTTATCAACCATTTGTTCTCCATAGTGGGGAATGTCCTTAAACTCTTCGATGCTATCGACGGCTTCGAGAACAGCCTTCTTTATGCGAGAGCGTTCCTCTTCTGTGAGCGCAAGGTCGTAGAGAGGCTGCCATTTTCCTTGAGAGTAGGTGTACCCTTGCGCCGAACTCGTTGGGAAGATGTAGAGTCGACCGAAATCAGGGTGGGTCTCAAGTTCCGAGAGGAATTGCGACTCCATGCGTTGGAAGGTCGCGCCTGTGATAATCGAGACGGGTATACTCTCTAGTAATTTTCTCAATCCTGCGAGTGCCTCCGGTGAGGGCGCATGGAAGCTCTCCGCGAGGGTGTCGTCGAGGTCGAAGAATACTGCGCGAGGACATTGCATGGTTTCAGAATAACACGAGGTGGTACAATACTTTACATGTCATTCGAACCATATGCAGCACGGACTCATGAAAAGATGAAAGAGGTATTGATGAGCCCCGGGGCTGCTGGGCCCGCAATCCACTACTACATGATTCGCGGCGGCTCCAAGAAACGGAATATTACAGTGTGGGAATCAGGGCAGGTGGATGGTGAATATATAAAGACATACGGTCATTATCATGTGGGCGACCTCGATGAGACCTACTGGATAATTCAAGGTGATGGAATTATTCTTCAACAAAAGATGGTCGTCGAAGGTGGTGTGCCGCAACCAGAAAAAATTGAAGAATTCAAAGCTATTCCTGTAAAAGCGGGTGATTCAGTCTACATGCCGCCCGGCTACGGACATCTCGCTGTGAATACGGGAAAAGAGTGGTTCGTCACGGCAGACGATAGTCCTGTGGAGGGTGCGGAAGACTCTGCTTCGATGCCCGGCCACGCGGATTATGCGATGGTGAAGCAGATGCGTGGTTTTGCGTATTATGTCGTTGATAAGAGTGGCACGCCGACTCTGGTGCCCAATCCGCTGTACAAAGAGGTTCGAAAAAGTGATTTTGGAGGAATTGCCGTCGCAGAACAATAAACTCCGACCATGTATATCGTTACGGACATTGGCGGGACCAACATGCGGGTCGCCACAGTTTTAGGTGACTCGTTGGATACCATAAAGAAAATCCCGACGCCAAAAGAGCCATCGGAAGGAATTACAACGTTTATTGCATTGGCTCGTGAATGCGCGGGTGGCGAGGAAATTACGGCAGTTGCTGGTTGTGTCGCGGGGAGCGTGAGCGACGAAGGTGTGATATCAGACGCGCGTAATTTACGTGCGTGGGAAGGGACAAATATTGTGCGGGAATTTTCAGGTGCACTTGGCGTTTCTGTACGAGTGGTAAACGACGCGGCGCTTGCTGGCTTGGGAGAAGCATATGCAGGAGCGGGAAGAGGAGCGACGGCACTCGCGTATATTACCGTTTCAACAGGTGTCGGCGGGGGTTGGATTAGGGGGGGGAAGATTGTGGCTGCTGGCGGTATTGCGGGTATTAAAATTAATGGGGTTGACCTGGAAGACATTGTTTCAGGTACTGCGGTTACCAAGAAATTCGGTATTCATCCGAAAGATTTGAATTCACTAGAAGAGCGCAATAAGCTCGCGGACACTCTTGCAGAAGGGCTTGGTGTCGTCATGGAGCGATGGCCATCGGATACCATAGTCCTTGGCGGCTCGATGATTGTGGGTGTGAATCCGATTCCTATTCCACGCGTGCAAGAGTCATTGAGCAAACTCCTCTCAAAGTATCCGAAGCCACCCGTCATAAAAATGGCAGAGCTCGGGGACAATGGCGGTCTGCGGGGTGGAATCGCGCTTCTCAAACAGATGCGTTAGCTTTCTTGTTTTGACGCAGATATTCCCGTACGACGGGAATACAGGTGGCGAGAATAATGAGAAGAATAATCGGCGTGAGGTATTTCTCGATACCAGGAACTTTCTCTCCCAGGTAATATCCAATGAAGGTAACGCCCGCGCCCCAGAGAAGTGCGCCCATGACGTTGTACATGAAGAATGTGCGGTATCGCATCTGCACGATGCCTGCGACGATGGGTGCGAAGGTACGGATGATGGGGAGGAAACGCGCAAGGACTATCGCAAGCACGCCATGGTGCTGATAGAAATCCCTTGCACGTTCCAGATACTCTTGTCGAAAAAACCGAGAATCTTTTCGCTCAAAAAATTTCACGCCGACCCTCGCCCCAAACCAGTATCCAGCACTATCACCAAGGATGGCGGCGAGAGTGAGTAGAGGAATGAGTATCCATATATTGAAGATGCCTTGAGAGGCGAGGAGCCCGGCGGTGAAAAGCATTGACGCGCCAGGGAGGAAAAACCCGAAGAACACTCCTGATTCGAGAAAGACTGCAGTAAACAGGCCAGGATAGCCGACGAGTTGGAGCAAACTTACGAGGTCGAAATAGTGCATGCGCGCTATTCTTATACGAACGACTCGGGGATAGGGAACTTCTTGCACAGCGTACGGATTTCTTCTCGGATGGCGGCGAGCTTCTTTTCGTCGCTCTTGTTTTTCATCACATCCACCATCAATTGCGCGACCTGCGCACTTTCCTTTTCTGTAAATTTGCGCGTGGTTATCGCGGGTGTACCAAAGCGAATACCGGATGGGTCCATCGGTTTGCGCGTATCGTCCGCAATCGAATTTTTGTTGAGTGTGATTCCCGCTTGGTCCAGCAATGTCTCCGCCTCTTGGCCGGTAATGCCGAGGCTGCCGAATACGTCGGCAAGGAGCAGGTGATTGCTGGTCCCGCTGGTAAGCAGGCGGACACCGTTGTCCAAGAATATTTTTTCCATAGCTTTTGCGTTCTTAAGAATTTGCACGGCGTAGGTCTGAAATGCGGGTTGCAGCGCTTCATCGAAGGCGACGGCCTTAGCGGCGATGTTGTTCATATGCGGTCCGCCTTGAAGGCCGGGGAAGACCATCTTGTCTATTTTCTTGGCAATCTCCTCGTTATCGCGTGTGAGGATAAGACCTCCGCGTGGACCGCGGAGCGTCTTGTGAGTGGTTGAGGTCATCACGTCGAATCCAAAATCAAAAGGGCTCTTGACCGCCTTGCCTGCGATAAGGCCAGCGATGTGTGCGATATCCATCACTGCATAGGCGCCGACCTCGCGCGCTATCTCAACGAATTTTGCATAGTTGAGCTCGCGGGGATATGCGGAGAAGCCTGCAAGCACAATCTTAGGCTTGCTCTCTTTTGCAACCCTCAACATCTCATCGTAATCAATTTCTCCTGTGTTCGGATCCTTCATCTTATAGCGTACGAAGTTGAATATCTTGGTGAGGTACGTGACTGGGTGTCCATGGGTAAGATGTCCGCCGTGTGAAAGGTCCATACCGAGCACGGTGTCACCTGGTTGCAGAAGCGCGAAGTACATCGCAATATTCGCATTCGCACCACCCAAGGTCTGCACGTTGGCGTACCCACAATTAAAAAGTTTCTTCGCACGTTCGATTGCGAGCGTTTCTACCATATCCGTGTAGGTCTGCCCGCCGTAGTAACGCTTGCCAGGATAGCCTTCGGAATATTTGTTGGTGAGGCACGAACCATTGGCCTCGCGCACCGCCATCGAGACGTAGTTTTCTGACGGTATCAATTCCAGTCCTTCTGCCTCGCGATGCTCTTCGCCCTCAAGGGAGGCGAATATTTCCGGGTCTTGTTTTTTGATGTGCTCGTAATCATTCATGGTGATGAAGTGAGGGGAATAAAAGGGGTATGTAAAGTACCTAAATCATACAAATGTTATAGCGCCGATTGTACTGCCTCTTGGATTTTTTGCCACACCTCTTCAAGCGGCTTGTTTGCGTCGATGATGAAGGGCGTTCCGAACTCGGCGATATGCTTTTTGTAGCCATCCCGTACCCGCTCATGAAAGGCGATTGCCTCGAGGTCGAAACGAGTAGGTTCTTCGGGGCGCGAGTGTACTCGCGCGATACCGACTTCGGGGCTGACGTCGAGAAGAATTGTCGCGTCTGGCAGTACGCCATCGAGGAGGACGTCGGAAACCGACTTATAGAGCTGCAATAATTCTGGACGCTCCCGACCATATAGCTGATAGGCGATAGAGGAGAGTGCAAAGCGGTTGGAAATCACATTCTTTCCGCTCTCAAGTGCGGGCCGTATTACTTCAGAAATCAATTGAGCACGCGAAGCGAGAAAAAGAAGGAGCTCTGCCCGCACGTCGATGTTTTTTGTATCTTCTGACATAAGGAGCGCGCGTACGTGCTCGCCGAATGTGGTGCCGCCGGGGTCTTGTGTGAATATAAAGTCAGGGAATTCTTTCTTCAGGCGCTCGACAATAGTCGTTTTGCCCGAGCCGTCGCCGCCTTCAAAAACGATGAATTTCCCGCGCATACTTCATTCTACATCGGCAAATTGCTTGCTGACGGTGTTGTTGGGGTGCGCTTTGTTGAAAAGTTTCTCGCTGTCTTTGAGTAAGTACACATTCTCGATGCCGGCTTTGATGATTGCATTCCAGCATGGCTCGCAGCACCACCAATGGCCCCAGAGATAGAGGTCGGTGCCGAGGGTTTTGTGGCCATTTTTGAGCGCATCGGCAATTGCACGCGGTTCGCTGTGATTATTGGGATGACAGCCCTCGCAGAGTTCGTAGTGTTGGCCGGTTGGAATACCACGCTTCACGCGTTCGCATTCGTGTGTTTTATGGTAGTCGGTACCGTTTGCACCGCGGCCGATAATCTCGCCGTCTTTCACAATGACCGAGCCGGTTTGAACGGTATCGTCCAGCGAATGTTCTTTGGCATATGCACGCGCTTCTTGTATAAACGCATCGCTCTCAGGAACGTATAGAATCGTGCGACCGGAGGGGAGATAGGGATAGGTAATATCCGACATGAACGCAACTTTAGCACAATTTGCGGTGCTAAGTTCGTGGCGTACAATGCCCGAATGACCCGCTTCGACGAAATGTATCAAGGCTTGCTGAAGCGAATTCTCAGTGAGGGGATAGAGCAAAAGAGTGAGCGCAACGGACACGCAACCATAGCTGTGCCGGGACTCCATTTCTCCCACGACGTGGGTAAGGATGGTTTTCCGTTGCTGACGCTCCGCAAAATCCCCGTCAAGATGTTTGTCGCGGAGCAAGTCTGGTTTATTGCAGGTCTTCGCAAGCCCGCCGATTTCTTGGGTGACTACACAAAAATCTGGGACAGCTTCACAAACCCCGGCGGAGTCGTAACGGTCGCCTACGGCTACCGGTGGCGCAAACACTTTGGGCGCGACCAACTCGGACTTCTCGTGAAGCTTTTGAAAGAAGATCCAAGCTCACGTCATGGCGTCGTCGTCACGTGGGATCCGGCGGGGGATGGACTCGGCGGTACGAAGAAAGCGAATGTGCCGTGCCCGTATACATTTACCGTCAACATCATCGGAGGTAAATTACATCTTCACAACATGGTGCGCTCTAATGACATGGTCTTGGGATTCCCGTCAGACGTCGCCGGATTCGCTCTCTTGCAAATAATCTTGGCGCAGAAGCTCGGTGTCGAGTCCGGCGTGTATTCACATTCAATATCCAATGCGCATGTTTGGGACAATCAGTACGATGTCGCGCGTGAGATGGTGAAGCGAACCAATGATCACAAGCCAATTCATGTGGTCCTCCCGAAAAATGTTTTTGACCGCTCAGAGAAGAAAGACAGGAAATTGGTGGATGAAATAGTCGCGCCTATCGCGGCCCAATACAATCCGTCGCCTGCCATTACGGGGATGCAAATCGTGTTGTAGACTGTACGACCTATGGCAATCCTCACCAAAGACGAGATTCTTGAGCGGGTTAAATCCGGCAATATTGAGTTCAACCCGGGACTCGACAAATTTCAATTACAGATGCATGCGGTCGACCTTCGCCTCGGGTTCACCTTTCTTATTCCAAAGGCCTGGAAGATGACATCGAAGGGGAGACAGGCCCTCAGTCTCGACCCTCTAAAAGATCATGGGCCCGAATACTTTGATGTCATCGAGCTCGAACAAGGTCAGTGCTTCGAGCTTTTGCCGCAAGAATATGTGCTCGTCTCTACATTCGAAACAATCAAAGTACCGAATGATTTAATGGCCGTTTTATATCCGCGTTCATCCGTCAATCGCAAAGGACTTTCTGTTGACCTCACGGGTATCATCGATTCCGGCTACGAAGGACCGCTCACACTTCCTATCCGCAACAACACGAACTCGCAAACCATCCAACTCCATCCCGGCGAACGCTTCTGTCAGATTGTCTTCGAAGAGCTCAAACATAAAGTCGAACCACGTAAATCCCGCTGGCATCAGAAGGATGTAGTGGAGAAGGGTAAGAAAGAGAGGGCGGCCGAGATGAAACTCGTATTTAATGGCGACCTCAAAAAATTGAAAAAGGATTTCTCGGCACTTGAATAATATGGCGGGCCGTATCTGCGCGGTGGTCGCTATCGGGAAGAATCGAGAGCTAGGATATGGCGAGAAGCTTCTCTGGTATATTCCCGATGACCTCAAGCGCTTCAAAGAATTAACGCTCGGACACCCCATCATCATGGGGCGCAAGACATTTGAATCTATTCTCGGCTACACCCACGGTAAGCCCCTCGCAGGACGTACCAACATCGTGGTCACCCGTGATGCGGAGTGGAGTTACGAGGGCGTCGTTGTCGCTTCTTCGCTTGAAGAGGCGATTGCGAAGGGGAGAGAATTCGACGACCAAGAGGTATACATCGGCGGCGGCGCGCAAATCTACAAGCAAGCGCTCCCGTATATCGAAAAACTCTACATCACGCTCATCGACAACGAAAAAGAAGCGGATTCTTTTTTCCCGCCGTACGCCGATACCTTCACAAAAAAAGTATTTGAAGAAAAGCGCGAATGGAACGGATTGAAATATTCGTGGGTTGATTTGGAGCGGGTATAAAAAGATGGACCCCCCTGCCGCACCGCAGCAGAGGGTTCCAGATATTCTATGGTCGCGGTCAACCCGCGGCCTTCTTTGCCTTGTAGCGCGCATGCGCTTCAAGAATGATTGGCAGCGCGTCCATCGCTTTGGGAACGCACTGCATGTAGTCGAGATCGTGGGGTTCGGCCAAGTTTTGGTCGATAATCCAGGCTTTTTCCCATGCTTTGCGTGCTTTCCACATCGGACCGATGGCGATCAGCGGAACGTCCATCTGTCTAAATTGAAGGAGCTGGTGTATCAGCGCCTTTTCGAGGTCACTGCCATACCCACCTTTCTCAGCCAGAATGATTGCTCCCCAGTGCCCGAGCCTCACGAATTGGTGCAGTCTCGTGAGAATCAGGCGATGGTAATAGGCCTGCCGGAGGAAAACATTCGGAGCTTCATCGCGATTGATCTGCTTGATGCAGACGCCGTGACTGTAGGCCTCCGGTTGCCCAGCCCACCCTTCGACGATGCCTTTGTTGAATGCAGTCATGAGGCTGGGGCCTCCTCCCGTAACGCCGCCGATCCGATGTTGGCCGATGGCCTTGCCGAGTTGGTAGCAGTCGCCATAGACCGGGTCATCTTCGGGCACGCGAGCACTCCCAAAGAGGACGACGCGGAATTTCCGTTCCGGTGTCAAGCTTTGGTCTAGCCTCTCGAGACCTTGCCACGCCTCCGCGAAGGCTTCCTCGGCTGTCGGGGGGGTGAGTGGACGCGTTTCGGTACCGGTTCCCGATGGGACCACGTTCGTATCAGTTTTCACGGCACATAAACCTTTTGGTTTGCTCCCATGGGAGACAGTTGAGTATCTGCGGGTTTTCCCGTCAGATTTGGCACCACCTTTGTAAAGCCGAAAGTGGCGGCGGCACTAACGTGAGATCATACGATTAAAAATTTTACTGTCAAGAATCATCTTGCAAGACTTTTGAGAACTTTCAAATACAAATCTTCGACAATTTTTTGTTGCGCTTTCCCCGTCTTTACGTAGTGATCCAATCCCGGCGCGGCGTTTATCTCAAGTATTGAATATTTCTCCGGCTTCTCTCTGATATCGCCATCCACCATGAGGTCGACTCCACAGAGGCGCAGCCCCATGTCCTTCGTCAGCTTGATAGCGAGCTTTTTGAATTTAGGATGTATTTCTTCCGTCACGTCCACCGCATCACCGCCCGTCGAGAGATTGGCGTTGTCCAAAAGATATACGCGCTCGTCGGCTCGGGGGACATGCGTCAAGGATAGTCCTTGATGTTTGAGCTTGGCCGTGATGCGCGGGTTCTTGAGATTGATACGGGTATCGCGACTCGATGCCACGAACCCTCGCGCCTTCTTTGCAAGCAGTTGTTTGATGGTGGAGCGGCCGTCGCCTATGACGTTGAGCGGAATGCGCTCGTACGCCGAAATTATTTCTTTGTCCAAAACAACGATACGATAATCTTTACCGGCGACGCGCTTTTGCACGAGTGCGACGCGGTCGTGCTTGAAGACTTGTTTCATCGCACGGAAGAATTCTTGCTTGGTGTGTACGAGCGAGACGTCGGTACCCTGGGTACCCGAATTGGGCTTTACGATGAGGGGGAAGCCCAGCTTCTGCGCGTACGCATATCCCGCCTTGGCATCGCGCCGGGAGCCGATAGCCTCGCACCATTCGCCCGAAAAGAAAGATTTTCCGCGAACGGTCGGGTAGCCCATACGAGCCATGAAAAAATTTGCGTAGTCCTTATCCTTCGCAATATCCGATGCGCCGACCGGATTGAGGTCGAGGGTGTTGTAGCGGAAATAGCGATTTGAGCCGTCTTTGTACTGTATCTGCCCGGCGATGCGCCACTCGGGCTCAAGAAGCACGTGTGCACCTACTTTAGGCGCGAGCTTCTTGAGCAATCCTGCTAGGACAAGATGTTCACGCTTTCCTTTCATGAGCCGAGCATACATGGGCAGTCGGCATTTACCAATGCTTGACTTATTCTGTCAATAGTAGTACAATGGCCTATGACACATCGGATAGCCGTCTCTTCGAAAGTTGAGGACGCGCGCGCCGAAAGCCTCCTCCGCAGTCTGAAAGCTCTGTTTCCCCAAAGCGCCCTAGAAGGCGCTTCTTACGTTCAGGCGTATACGGTCGATGCAGATTTGACTCCCGATGAGCTCAGACGCGTCGCCGAGCGGCTCACGCACCCCGTTACGGAAGTATCCTCGACAGGCAAAATCCCCACACCGGGCAATTTCTCGTACGCACTTGAAATCGGGTGCCTTCCGGGAGTTACCGATAATGTGGGACGCACGGCGCGGGAAACGATTGAGGATTGTCTCGGGCGGAGTCTTGGGGAGGGAGAAGTGTACTCGTCGTACTTCCTTTTTCTCTCGGGCAGTCTTTCGCAAGAGGAAGCGCACGCAATGGCGCGCGAATTGCATAATCCGCTCATCGAGCGCGCAAGTGTCTATCCCGCCGGTTCTGATTTCAAAGTTATCGTTCCGCGCGTCGAACTTCACGAACACACCTCTGTCGACGAAGTCAGTCTCGATGTGGATGATGCCGAATTGTCCCGCATCGGCAAAGAAGGCATCAAAAATGCCGAAGGTACACGGCGTGGTCCGCTTGCTCTCTCGCTGAAGCAGCTCGAAGTGATACGTGATTATTTCAAGAAACAAAAAAGGAACCCGACGGATATCGAGCTTGAGGCGCTTGCGCAAGCATGGTCGGAACACTGTAAGCACACGATATTCGCCGACCCGCTCGACGAGGTGAAAGAGGGGATTTATAACCGCTACATCAAGGGTGCAACAGAAAGAATACGCAAAGCAAAAGGCAAAAAAGATTTTTGCGTTTCCGTATTTAAAGACAATTCTGGCGCCATTGCATTCGATGAGAAATATTTGATTACGCACAAAGTCGAGACGCATAATTCTCCATCAGGACTCGATCCATTTGGCGGTTCGGTGACGGCGATCGTGGGGGTGAATCGCGATTGTCTCGGATTCGGACTTGGTGCAAAGCCGATTGCGAATGTGTACGGATTTTTCGTCGCCGACCCGAACGACAAGACCGAACTCTTCCGCGACCAGGCAAAGACGCAGCCGCTCTTACCGGCACGTCGCATTCTCGAAGGCGTTATTCGCGGCATCAATGCCGGGGGCAATCAGAGCGGTATCCCGACTCCGCTCGGATTTATCGCGGTAGACCCCAGTTATCGCGGAAAGCCGCTGGTCTTCGGCGGGACGGTAGGTCTTATCCCGCGCAAAAACAAAGGTCGTAAGCTCTACGAGAAAAAGGCAAAACCAGGCGATTACATTGTGATGCTCGGCGGTCGCGTCGGACTGGACGGCATTCACGGCGCCACATTCTCATCGGAATCACTCTCTTCAGGCTCTCCTGCGACAGCCGTTCAAATCGGAGACCCGATCACACAGAAGAAACTTTCGGATGTTCTCATTCGCGAAGCCCGCGATAAAGGTCTCTATTCCAGCATTACCGACGACGGAGCAGGAGGCCTCTCAGGCTCAGTAGGCGAGATGGCGGGTGAGAGCGGCGGAGCCGTCGTTGATCTTGAGAAAATCCCGCTTAAGTACCCCGGCCTCGCTCCTTGGCAAATATGGCTTTCTGAATCACAAGAGCGTATGACACTCGCAGTGCCGAAGGCAAAGTGGGCAGCGTTCAAAAAGATTTGTGACCGGCACGATGTGGAAGCAACGCGTATCGGGGAGTTCACCAAATCCGAGCGTGTCATTATCCGCCATACAGGAAGGATTATTTCCGATATTTCTCTTGATTTTCTGCACGATGGACGTCCTGTTGAGCAGCAAAAAAGTGCCGAGCCGAAACGCGTAGTCCTGCAAGAGAAAATCTCTCCGGAAGAACCCGCCCAAGCAATTCTCCGGATGCTCTCGGGGCCAAATCTCGGCTCTATCTCGTTTGTGTCGCAGCAATACGACCACGAAGTGCAGGGCACATCAGTCACGAAGCCGCTCCAAGGCAAGGGTCGCGTGAATGCAGATGCGGGGGTCATTAAACCAGTTTTCGATTCTACAAAAGGCGTTGTGCTTTCGCACGGGTATACACCTTGGTATTCGCAGATTGATACATACGCGATGGCGGCCGCTGCCATTGATACGGCAGTTCGCAACGCTATCGCGGCGGGAGCTTCGCGCGACTATCTCGCTATTCTCGACAACTTCTGCTGGTCGTCTTCCGAGAAGCCGGAGCGTTTGTATGAATTAAAACAAGCGGCGAAAGCCTGTTACGACATAGCGACCGCATACGGCACGCCTTTCATTTCCGGAAAAGACTCGATGTTCAACGATTTCCGCGGATATACGGCTGACGGCAAGCCTACTCATATCGCGGCACTTCCGACACTTCTCGTGTCCGCAATCGGCGTGATTCCCGACGTATCAAAAACCATGACAATAGATTTCAAGCGCGTGGGCGACCTCGTGTATGTAATCGGCGACACCAATGACGAACTCGGTGCATCCGAATACGGTGGCGCAGGTACGGTACCCGTTGTTGATGTAAAAAAGAACGCAAAGACGTATGATGCGTTATCTAAAGCGATACAAAAAGGTCTCGTCGTTTCTGCTGTCGGCGTCGGTCGCGGGGGGCTCGGCATTGCACTCGCGAAGTCTGCAGTCGCAGGGCAACTCGGCGCACAACTCAATCTTGCGAAACTGCCGGGCAACGCCAAGAGCGATGAAGCGGTGATGTTCTCAGAAAGCCAAGGACGACTCCTTCTATCCGTTGCCCGTACTTCGCAGAAGGAATTTGAGAAAGCCATGAAAGGCGTAGCGTTCGCGAATATCGGTGAAGTCGTCCAGGCAGCGTCACTCTCTATAAAACTACCGGAAGCCGCGGTCGAACTTCCGCTCTCAACGTTGACCGAAAGTTACCGGTCGTTCTTTAAACATTGGTAGTTCGACATGCTCACTATAAATAATATGAAAAAACCACACGTCATTATATTTTCCGGATACGGTCTCAACACCGAAGACGAGACCAAGTCCGCGTTTGAGTCCGTCGGAGCCACAGCTGACATCGTGCACATCAACGACCTCATCGCAAAGCCTTCGCTTTTGCAGAAGGCACAAATACTCGTCATGCCCGGTGGGTTTTCTTACGGTGACGACACCGGCTCGGGCAAGGCGTATGGCAATCGGCTCAAACAGCATCTCGGCGCTGCAATCGAGGAATTCCTCAAGCGTGACACCCTTATGATAGGCATCTGCAATGGATTCCAAATACTCACCAATGCGGGACTCGTAGATGGCGCGCTTCTTACCAATGATTCCGGCCGCTTCTCGTGCCGCTGGGTCGACCTTGAGGTGACAGGCGAGAGCCCGTGGCTCAAGGACATCAAGACCCTGTCGGTGCCGATCGCGCATGGGGAAGGTAAATACTACGCACCACCATCCCAACTCGCTTTACTAAGTAAGGCGAGTCAGATCGCGCTCAAGTATGTGGAAGGTGAGACTGCAAAGCATTTCAGCATGGCCGCGAATCCCAACGGCTCACTCGAAAATATCGCGGGAGTCACTTCACACAACGGCCGCGTCTTAGGGCTCATGCCGCATCCCGAGCGTGCGGTGCGCTTCACGCAGCTACCGCACTGGACGAATCTCCGGGAGGAATACGTACGCGGTGGTAAAGAATTGCCAACAGAAGGCCCCGGGCTTCAAATCTTTAAAAATGCGGTAAACTACTTCATATGAACAAACCACTCGTAGGAATTCTTATGGGTTCTGATTCGGACTTGCCGGTCATGCAGGAGGCGGCAAAGGTGTTGGAGGAATTTGGCATCGGATATGAAGTGCATACACTCTCGGCGCACCGCACACCGGAAGTAGTCGTTGAATACATACAAAAGAGCGAAGCGGATGGTTACAAAGTCTTTATCTGCGGCGCCGGAGGCGCCGCACATTTGGCGGGAGTCGTTGCGGCGCATACCGCGCTTCCGGTGATAGGAGTCCCGATGATGGCGGCCAAAATGGGAGCTGCAGGGGTGGACTCGCTCTTTTCCACCGTGCAGATGCCGCCGGGCATTCCTGTTGCGACGGTGGGCATCGGCAGCGCGAAAAATGCGGGAATTCTCGCCGCGCAAATAATCGGCGCAGGGGATATGGGCGTACGCGCTAAAATCGTTGCGTACAAAGAAAAGATGGCGGGGGACATCGTCGCCAAAGACGATAGTCTGCAAGAAAAAGGCTTCAAAAAATACCTCGAGGAGCAGGGATTGATATGACAGATAAAAAATTATCTTACAAAACATCGGGAGTAGATATTGATACCGCCAACGACACGAAACGCCAGATGGCGGGAATATTGGAGAGCGCCAACGTACGCGTTCTCAACAAAGTCGGCGCTTTCGCGTCGCTCTTCGACGGGGCTTTCCCCGAATACAAGCACCCCGTTCTTGTATTCAAGACTGAAGAACCCGGGAGCAAACAGAAACTCGCTTTTGAGCACGGGAGTATTGAGACTATATGCCAAGACCTCATCAATCACCTCGTGAATGACGCCATTGTGATGGGGGCGAAGCCGCTCTCTGTACAGGATTGCATCGTGTGCGGGAAGCTCGAAAAAGATGTCATTTTGAAAATCGTGTCCTCACTTTCCGAAGCATGCAAAGATAATGCCTGCGTATTGACCGGTGGTGAGACTTCGGAACAGCCTGGCGTCGTCGCACCGGGAACCTACATCCTCACCGCAAGCATCACCGGCGTCGTAGAGAAAGATCGCATCATCGACGGCTCAAAAATCCAGGACGGTGACGTCGTCATCGCACTTTCCTCAAGCGGGGTGCATACCAACGGACTTTCCCTCGTCCGCAAGATTATGGAAGCTGCTCCGGAGATTCTTGCAGAAGAAGTGGGGGGCATGCCGTTCATCACCGCCGTACTCACTCCGCATCGTGCCTACTACAACTGCCTGAAAGATCTTTTTGAGAATGACGGACTGGTAGGGCTTGCACACATAACGGGCGGCGGCATCGGAGAAAATCTCAATCGCATATTGCCGGAAGCTCTCAGCGCCAACGTCGACCTCTCGCAGGTAAGAATTCTCCCGATATTCCAGACTTTGAAGAAATTCGGCAATCTTGAAGACGCTGACATGATGCGGACATTCAACATGGGTGTTGGTATTACCGCGGTCGTTCGGAAAGAATTCGCTGAAGAGGCGATGGCTCATATAAAATCACAGGGAGTCGAGGCGTATGAGGTGGGGGTTATCACGGAAGGGAGTAAGACGGTCAAATTTACCGGCGAGCTTAATTGGAAATAGAATATATGAATATGGAAGTCCTTCGCGAAACGAATTTTGATTTTATAGGTGAGAAGAAAACCGGCAAGGTGCGCGACATATACATACAGCCGGACCGTCTCGTATTGATTACGACCGACCGCCATTCATCTTTTGACCGCGTCATTGCGCATATCCCGTGGAAGGGGCAGGTACTCAATGAGATAAGTGCGTGGTGGTTTGAGGCTACGAAGGATATCGTGCCGAATCATGTACTCGCGGTACCGGACCCCAATGTGACTGTGGGCAAGAAAATGAAGGTGGTGCCCGTTGAAGCGGTAATGCGTGGGTATCTCACCGGCGTCACGGATACGGCTATTTGGACGCGATACTCAGGTGGTATGCGCACCTTTGGCGACCTCACGCTCCCCGATGGACTGAAGAAAAATACCAAGCTTCCGCAGCCGGTCTTTGACCCGACAACAAAGGAAGATACGCACGACCGCGCTATTTCAACGGACCAGATGATCGAAGAGGGACTCATCACTGCCAAACTTCTCGCCAAGGTCAAAGACACTGCGACCAAGCTCTTCTTACGAGGTCAGGATATCGCAGCACGCCAAGGGCTGATACTCGTCGATACCAAGTACGAATTCGGAACCGATGAAAACGGCGAGCTGGTACTCATCGATGAGATTCACACTCCCGATTCTTCGCGCTACTGGCAAATGGAAGGCTACGAAGCGAGTTTGGAAAACGGTACCGAGCCGAAGAGTTTCGACAAAGAATTCTTGCGGCTGTGGTTTAAGGAGAACTGCGACCCGTACAAAGACGCGACACTTCCTGACGCACCACCTGAGCTTGTAGAAGAGCTCTCACGCCGCTATATTCAGATGTATGAACAGATTACGGGGGAGACATTCGTCCCCGGGGAATTACCCGTCATCCCGCGCATGGAACGCAATCTAAAAGAATATGCCGCTTGAACCTCTCACCGCAGTAAGTTCAATAGACGGTCGCTACCGGTCGGTAGCTGAATCGCTTGCGCCGTATCTTTCTGAATATGGTCTGATTCGCGCGCGCGTTCGTGTCGAGTGCGAGTACATCATCGCACTTTCGGAAACGAATGGCGTTGGCGTTCGCGTGCTCACCGCCGACGAAAAAGATATGTTGCGAGCCGCTGCAGTCGATTTCTCTGTGGATGATGCCGAGATTATTAAAAAAATCGAACGCGAGGGGTACGAAAAGATTCTAGCCACGAATCACGACGTCAAAGCCGTTGAATACTTTTTGAAAATGAAATTGGCAGGTACGTCACTTGCCGATGTGAACGAGTGGATACACTTCGCTCTTACCTCAGAAGATATCAACAGTCTTGCGTACGCTGCGATGTTGGGGAATGCGATTGAGATGATAGTGATTCCTTCGCTTGAAGAGATTCAGTCGACGTTGAACGGCATGGCGAACGAATATGCGACAACACCAATGCTTGCACGCACGCACGGACAATCCGCTTCACCGACTACGTTTGGCAAAGAGATTCGTGTGTTTGAACAGCGGATTGCACGACAATTTGCGAGCCTCGCGAAATCGGTCATTCTGGTGAAATTTGGAGGCGCCACTGGAAATTGGAACGCACATGTGGCCGCTGCGCCGGAGGTAGACTGGATACAATTCAGTAAGAAATTCGTTGATGGATTTAACACAGAGAATACAGATGTCAATAGTAGGTTTAACCTACGGGTTTCGCTTGCCTTGAATGATACGACGACACAAATCGAGCCGCACGACACATACGCGGAATTGTTCGATAATCTGCGACGCATCAACGTCATTCTCATCGACTTCTCGCAAGACATGTGGCGCTACATTAGCGATGGTTGGGTGACGCAAAAGCCGAAGGAGGGCGAAGTCGGCTCATCGGCGATGCCGCACAAAGTGAATCCTATCGATTTCGAAAATGCAGAAGGAAATCTGGGTGTCGCCAACGCGCTCTTTAATCACTTCTCAAACAAGCTCCCAATCTCTCGTTTGCAGCGCGACCTTTCGGACTCCACCGTCGAGCGGGTGTTTGGAACAGCATTTGCACACTCTCTTATCGCATATAATTCGCTTATAAAAGGACTTGGAAAAATCAGTGTGAACACAACGGCTCTTCAATCAGCACTCGACGAACATCCAGAAGTCATTGCAGAAGCAATTCAAACAGTTTTGCGCCGTGAAGGAGTTGAAGTACCGTACGAAAAATTGAAGGCACTAACCCGAGGCAAGCAGGTGACACTCGAAGATTTTGCGAAATTTATCGACGGACTTTTGGTCGGCGAAGAAGTAAAAGCGCGCCTTAAACTGTTACGTCCTGAAAACTACACCGGCCTCGCGGCCGAGATCGCAAGGGGGAACTAGACTACTGTTTCAATCCTAGTCCCGTGCGGATGAGGTACCAATTGATGGCGACAAGGAGACCTATCATTCCTCCGAGGACCGAGAGCGATATCCAAACGGGGATGTCGGCTATGCCGAGGAAGCCGTAGCGGAAGCCGTTGATGAGATAAAAGATTGGATTGATGTAGGTAAAGCCTTGGGCCCAGGCGGGGAGTGAGTGGACCGAATAGAATACTCCGCCGAGATATACGAGTGGTGTGAGGACGAAAGTCGGCACGAGGTTGATGCCATCGATTGATTTTGCGTACACGCCGTTGACGAGACCTGCGAGCGAGAACACAAGCGCAGTCAGAACGGCGAATCCGAATATAATGAATAGATTGTATATTGCGAGATGCAGTCCGGTGAAGAAGGTCGATATGAGAAGTACGATGGTCCCGACCAATATGCCGCGCACCACGCCTCCTGAGATGAATCCGAGGATAAGGAGCCATGGAGGTGTAGGAGAGACGAGTATTTCGTCAATGCCGCGGAAGAAGAATTTTGACTGGAAAAAGGTGAACGAAGTATTGGAGTATGCGTTGGTCACAATCGCGAGCATGACGAGGCCGGGGACGACGAAGCTCATGTAATCCACGCCCTGCATCTCGCCAATCTTGGAGCCAAGAACTGCACCGAAAATTAGGAAATAGAGACAGGAGGTAATGACGCTGGGGAGGAAGGTCTGTACCCAGATACGGAACATGCGGACAATGTCCTTGCGGAGCATCGTGTAGAAACTAATCCAAAGTTGGTAGATTGTCATACTGTTTTTTCGCTCGTGAGCTTGAGGAACACTTCTTCGAGTCGGCCGCCGCGGTAGCCTTCTTTTTTTGCTTCGTCGCTTCCGTGCTTTTGCAGTATCTCCTCCATGCCACCTTGCGCCACAATCTCTCCTTTGTTGATGATGGCTACATGCTTACAGAGTTGCTCGGCCTCTTCGAGATAGTGGGTCGTGAGGAGGATGGTAAGACCGCTCTTACTCAATCCCGTGAGGTAATCCCACATGCCGCGGCGCAATTCGACGTCGACGCCCGCGGTCGGCTCATCGAGAATCAGGAACTTCGGTTCGTTCACAAGTGCACGTGCAATCATAAGGCGGCGCTTCATACCGCCTGAGAGCGTCATGGAGTTCTGTTCCATCTTTTCTGCGAGCCCGAGGTCGGTGAGAAGTTTGCGTGCGCGGGGGATGGCGACAGAACGGGGAATGCCGTAGTAGCCCGCCTGATTTACGACGATGTTGATGGGCTTCTCAAACGGATTAAAATTAACCTCTTGTCCGACGAGTCCGATGTCCATCTTTGCGAGCTCGGTTTCCGTGTCAGTGTTCTTGCCGAAGACTTCGATAGTGCCCGATGTTTTGTTTACAAGACCTGCTGTGATACCGATGATGGTTGTCTTGCCCGCTCCGTTGGGACCAAGGAGCGCAAAAAAGTCGCCTTCAGGAATTTCCAGCGAGACTCCTTTGAGAGCAACAGTGCCCGTCGCGTAGGTCTTCTTCAGGTCTGTAATTTTGAGTGCGGGAGCCGACATGCGGATTAGGAGTTTAATAGAATATCTGAAAGATACGAATATGTTTCCTTATAGTCTTTGACCGCGTGTGTGGCGATGACCCCGACTACGGTCTCATCGTTTCCGCCTGGGAAAAGGGCGTCTCCGATGTAGATACAATCTAACTTGTCCCATCCCATTTTTTCAATGAAGAGGTTGACGTTGTACCCCTTGTTCTTTCCGTACTCGAAAAAATCAAGATTCGTTGTACCGCCGATGCGTACTTCTACATTCGCGACTTTCAGAGCTTCAACGTCCGAGGCAAGGTCTGTCAGAAGCTTAAAACGAATTTCGTGCCGAGGGTCGAAAGCATCCTTCTTGGCTTTGTCTTCGTGGTGTCCGATGAGCGAGAAGGCTATTTGGGAATCACGGTCTTCTACAATGTCATTCTCATCACGAACAGTGTAATTAAGCAAAGCCCGCGCCTTCGCTATGAAAGCAAGTATTGAATCCCGCTGCCCCTGTTGGAGAGAGTTATTCCACAAAATATCACCGTCTTTAGTGTTTGCCCGGTTTCCGTTTTGCCCGAGCGTGTAGAAGGCCCCGTGAAGGGCTTCCGTCAGGTGGCTCCGGATATCCGCTTCGCCGTGTCCGGATACAACGATGACGTCGGCACGCTCAGCGAGCCGCTTCAGTATCGGAAGGTGCGCCGCTTCAATGAGCGACTTGCTCGGAGTGAGCGTATTATCGAGGTCGAAGAAAAAGTGTTTTTGCATGTAATTACGCCGTTTTGCTTTCCCAATACGTTGCAGATGCATTGACGTAATCGGCGACACGGCGCTCAGCCGCCGCCGCAAGATACGTAACGAAAGCTTCGCGCTCACTTTCCGGTGAACCGTTCTTTATCCACGATTCAAGCGCGTCGATTTGGTCTGGATTGGATAGCGCGAGGCGTCGACCCTTTGCGGCTGCGCGCAAAAGCGTCGGTCCTCCGATGTCAGTTTTCTCAATGACGTCTTCGGGTGTCGACGTCGTATCGGAAATCGTCGCTTCGAGTGGATAGAGGGTTACGTATACAAGATCTATGGGCGCGATTCCTAGATGTCGCAGCTCCTTCGCATCTTCCGGTGTGGCTGAGAGGAGTCCTGCGTAGACCTCGCGCGCGAGCGTGACCACGCGGTGACCCAAGATAGGCGGTCCCACGATGCTCGCCACGTCGCGGCAGGGGATTGAATTGTCCATAAGGTGCTTTGCGGTACCGGCAGAGCCAAGGAGCGTCCAGCCGTTATCGATAAGGAGCTTCCCCAGCCTTCGCAGAGCCTCGTCCTTTTCGTATGAAGCAAGTAACGCAGTTTTCATGCCGCCATTCTAGCATACGCACTGTATTCTATGGTATTCTTCTGCCATGAAAGACGGCAAGAAGGTGGGAATTACGGCCGGAGCGTTCGACCTCTGTCACGCCGGGCACATGCTGGTTTTCAAAGAGGCGAAGGGGGTCTGCGGTTATCTTATCGTCGCATTGCAAGATGATCCTTCGCAGACAGAGGGTGACTACCGGGGCAAGAAGAAGAATAAGCCCATCATGTCGCTCGAAGAACGTCGCATTATTCTCGAGGGCATCCGGTACATTGATGAGGTCGTCGTGTACAGCAGCGAAAAGGATTTATACGACCTCCTTGTCACCATCAAGCCCGACATTAGGATTATTGGGGCTGATTGGGAGGGGAAAGAGTACACCGGACATAAATTGCCGATAGAGATGTATTTCAATTCACGCGGGCATAATTTTTCGACGACCGCCCTACGCGAGCGAATTTACGAGGCAGAGCTCAAAAAGCGGGAAGAGGCTTAAAAAAGCTTGATTATGGGAATGGCTTGCCACGAGCGAGCGAAGCGATTCGAGTGGATAACTGAGTGGCGCGCTTCATAAAAGAGTTCATACTGATTGGGTGCTATTAACGGGTCGACTTTACTAGTCAATCTCTTCTCTCCAATATATATGAAAAATGTGCACATGGTCGCTTGGGTACTCCTCGTCGTAGGAGGCCTTAACTGGCTTTTGGTGGGCCTTGGTGGATTCATGGGAGCCGAATTGAACGTTGTTTCCATGCTTCTCGGCTCTTGGCCACAGGTGGAATCGCTCGTGTACGTACTCGTGGGTCTCTCTGCGGTCTACGAGGTCGTGAATCACAAGGGCATCTGCAGGAATTGTAGCTCGATGTAGTTTGAAAGTTGTTTTTCGCCACAGGCCGCCCTTGGGCGGCCTGTGGCGTTATGCCCGCGCGAGTACGCGCGGGCATAACGCTCTCGCATCGGCTTACAGCCGACTCTCGACCCCACTTTCAGCGGGGCACACTCGCGTGCGGTGTTATACACTGGTGCCCTAGCGTATACCTTGCCAGGGGCTATAATCCCTCCATACAAGTAAATAACATTGCCATTATGGTACGAACAGCAAATCCAGCATTATTAAAGCCCCTCAACCTCACTCCTGAACTCGAGGCAGTCGTAGGTAAGGGTCCAATGTCACGCGGACAGGTGGTCAAGCAGATCTGGGTCTACATCAAGGCAAACAACCTCCAGAATCCTGCCAATAAGCGCAACATCCTGGCGGACGACAAGCTGAAGGCCCTTTTCGGAGGCAAGGGTGAAGTCACAATGTTCGAGATGACGAAGCTCGTCTCGGCACACATGAAGTAAGGGTTCTAGACAGAATTTCCAGCCGCGGCCCCGTAAGGGGCCGCGGCTTTTTGTGCGCGTTGGTTAGGAACCTTCGGCTCGCAGTACCTTTGCGAACGGTACGAAAGTACCTGCTTGCTCCCGTATCACCACTACGGTATATCGTTACGGTACGAATATTTGTTGCGCGAGGTTCGCAAAGGTACTGCGAGCCTCGCTTGGGCTTAGTGTTCGGAAACGCGCGATGCCTGCCCCGTAGCGAGCTTTGCTCTGCTTCGGGGTTCTTTGAGAGGGTGCAGCCCTTATTTCCCCAAACGTCGCTCGCGCGTAGCGTATTCACTCAGGACTTTTTTTAGGTCTGTTTCCGTAAATGCTGGCCAATGTATATCCAAGAAAAATAGCTCGCTGTATGCACCTTGCCACAAAAGGAAGTTGGAGAGGCGTTTTTCTCCTCCCGTCCGAATGATGAGATCTGGGTCGGGCATTCCAGATGTCCACAGGTGCCCTGCGAGAGACTCTTCGGTGATGGTCTCGTTTGCCTCCTGTGCGGCTCGCGCGGCGTGTACCATCTCCGCCTTGCTGCCATATGAAATACATATCCATATCGTAAGCAGAGGCTCTCGCGGATTTTTTTCTTCTGTAGCGCGCATTGCGTCTTGGAGGGTTTGGGGGAAGCGTTCTATCTGCCCCACAAAACGCACCGCTATATGTTCTTTCGCAAATTCCGCTAAGCGCTCGCGTATCGTAGACTCGAATATTTCCATGAGATACGAGACTTCCTCTTTGGAACGATTCCAATTTTCTGTCGAAAATGCATATACGATCATGTGTTGTATCCCTAGGTCTCGTGCTGCAAAGGCAATTGGCTCAACGTTGTTCATCCCTCGTCGGTGACCTTCGAAGGAGGGGAGTCTGTTCTCTTTTGCCCAACGACGATTACCATCGAGGATAATGCCGATACATGCAGGAACGTTTGATTTTCCACTCATAGACTTACGTCCGATAATAGCAAGGAAGTACCGTCTGACGAAAGACTCCTGTAGTATGGGCACATACGTATACCAAGCATGAACCATATCACTTCCGCTCCGCGAAAATTCCCTGGTTATATACTCGCCCTCACGGGTCCTTCGGGCGTAGGTAAATCGACAATACGTAGAATGCTTGCAGGGGTAGGTTCTGAATACATCGAGAACATAGCAATTATCACAACACGGAACCCAAAACAGGGCGACGACGGAGAATACGTCTATGTGACGCAGAAAGAATTTGAACGAATGAAACGAGGTGGAATTCTCGTTGCAACAGCGCAGATTCCGTCTTCAACCGAGAATCGCCAGTATGGCTATCGGGGTGCCGATATCGAGACGGTCTGGAATTCAGGCAAGATACCGAGCGTCGTGACTGAGTTGCAGCTTCTCGAAGGCCTCGCAGATTACTATGGTCGTCGCTCTCTCCTGTCGTTCGGGCTGCTACCGCCGGGAAACAGTAAGCGCACGAGACTCAGCCAACTTCTCCATCGTCTTCGCGGCCGTGGGCGCGATACCGAGCAGCATATTCTTGATCGGCTAAAAAATGCGGAGCAGGACATGACCCTCTTAAGAGAACGAAAAGACCTCTTTGATCATATCGTTGTCAATGAAGATCTAACATCTTTAGTTGAATCGATGAGAAAGAAAGTGCTTGCGGTTTCAAAAGTGTAGGAAGACACGTCCATATGTAGAACGAACGCACCCCCAATTGTAGGAATGCGTTCGGTATTGTTGTGCGGGCACTCATGTCCGCACGAATTCTTGTGTCCGTACTTCACTGCACCTTCGGCGCAGGACGTCTTCGCGCCCTCCAGCGTAGTCCCGAATCATCTCAAGGGCACCTCTCCGAAGCCACAGACCGATTGCTTCTTGGATGGGTACCCACTGATGATTCCTGACCTCCGACTCATCGCCAAAGACCGACGGCAAATGGTAGGTCGACGAGGTCGTGGCGTGGAGTTGCGCCCATATATTAGGCGCCACTCGGTAGGCCCCAATGCGTCTTGCGGGCATCTGGATGGAGAGAAGCCCTCCGAGCTCTTCCTCATGAAGCTGCCTGAGTGTCGAGAGGTAACTTCCTCCCGTCTCGCAGGTCTCCATGGGTATAGACCACATACCCTGATACTTGCCGATGTGAGGTTTGTTCACAGTTTCCTGCAGGACGAGAATTTCGCCTGCGGGATTTGCGACGACAAGCGCCACCGCTCGCAGACGTAGATGTTTCGTCATGAGAGAATTCCTTCTGTGTTGGAGTGAATCTTTGAACGAGCCAAGTTGCATCTTAGTGTGTTGAGTCGGTGAGGTCAATTAGAATTGCATTTGACTGAGGCATACTTTTAACCAATACTATTACATGGCTGACGGACTCCGAGATTCACTCAGACTCCGGTGCAGCTCTTTGTCGCAATAAGCAGGAGTTACAACGTTATGAATATGCAACCTGCAGAAGTCGTGGTGCTCGTGGACGAAAAGAACAACGTGCTCGGCACCTCGCCGAAGTCTTCGGTGCACACGGCTGCGACGCCACTGCATCGGGGCTTTTCATTTTTTCTTTTTGATCAAGCGGGACGCATCTTGCTCCAGCAGAGAAGCCACACGAAAAAGACGTGGCCGCTCGTCTGGTCCAATAGCGTTTGCGGCCACCCCGCTCTCAACGAGACGAACGTTGATGCCGCGAAGCGTCGCCTCGCGCATGAGCTTCGCATGAGCGCGACGCATATCGAGAAAATCTCACCATACCGTTATACGTTTGTGCGGGATGGCGTGATGGAGAATGAAATCTGCCCGATACTTGCGGGTTTCACTCTCGACCAACCAAAGCCAAACGCGGATGAGGTCGAGGCGACGCGCTGGGTACCCTGGTCTGAATTCCTCGAAGAACTTCGTTCGCGCCCGGGATTCTATTCCGAATGGTGCGAAGAGGAAGCCCGTATCCTCGAGACGCATCCGCGTTTACAGGATATGCTCGCTCGGCGCAGTGAGTATTGTGCCAAATAAGTGAAGGCTAGAACCATAATTTTTTGGTGCTATAGTCCAAAAGCGGTCAACTGAGACCGCGTTTTGAACGGAGGTGTGCGATGAGTAAACCGATGTCTGCAGGGCAATCCCTGCTCGGTCGGGTCGCCGCGGAATTCCGGGCGAATCCTGCTTCGTGGGCGCGAGGGTGGGGATATAAGGCCGACGGCTCATACGTCGACTTCGATCCCGATCCGACGACGGTGCGGCAAATGAGTTCTCTCTGCATCGACGTCGCGCTCATGCGTTTTGGGACGCAATACGGCACGAACGCAGTTGCCGAGGCGCGTCAATTGCTCTACGCTCACATGAAGAGCAGCTCCGAACGGCGGAATATCTGGATCTTCAACGACGCCGAAAAGCGCACCGTTGGCCAGGTAATCAACTTCGTCGAAGCAGCCGCCGGCTTCACAATCATCCCGCTCGCCAAGTTGTACGAGATGATCGCGCGCGTTCCCGCACCAGCGAAGGCGCAGGTCCACGCAGCCGCCTGATCGGCCACGTTGAGTCGGCCGACAAGTGTTCTGGGCGGGGGACCTCTCCCGCCCAGTTTTATATTGCGAACAAGCCGTTTTTGGCTATACTGCGACACAGCCGTTTCGACATTTGGCGGCAATATTCTCCGGTAACTCAATGGTAGAGTGGCTCCCTGTTAAGGAGTAAGTTGTAGGTTCGAATCCTACCCGGAGAGCCCAGTAGGTTGGTTAGCATAAGTGAGTATCGTGTCGAAGTGTAGTGGACCCCGTTCGTTAGACACCAATCTTGTATGAGGAAATGGTAGCAGAAGCGGCCGCAAGCGCAAATTGATACGGAGACATTTTGAGCGCGGAATATTTCGTTGTTACGCGGGGGAGGCCGGATGTGGGCGAGAGTATACTGGTGAAATCTAAGAGCCGGGCGAGTCAGACATACCCTTGCGCGTAAACGGTAGCCGGGGGCGATATCGAGCTTCCGGCACTTGGTCCGACGTATTATCTCGACATTGAGGGGCACTTCCTCGTGCTCGACCTTGGAGGTCACCGCAACGGGCGGGAATCGTTGTTCCCCGCGACTGTAATAGCACCCGATTCAACCCCGGATATGCCTCGCGGGGCTACCTGAGATGTGCTTAAATGTATCCTAATCGCGTCCAGTCTTCGGAGCACAGCCAGCCAATCATTCATACCTCATGCAGCCCTTATCGCAACCCATTCAGCAGCTCCTCTTCCGTATGCGGGGATACGAGACGCGCGAGTCTCCCGCGGAAGACAGTGAAGTCGTTATCGATGAGAGCCGCGCCGCGAATCCCGCCGCCTCGCTCTACGAGAATTTACGGTATGTCGTCGACTATCAGGAAGAGCACGCGGTACGCCGGAGCGCCATTGAGCGCATTCTCAAACGTTGGATACTCATCGAACGCAGGGCGGTAGATGCGCGCTCGCTTCTTGTCGAGCTCGTGGAAGGGGGATACTTGCCGCGGAGCGGTGCGACGCGGGATGTGGCGCGTCAGGTTACACTCAGCATCAATAAATTTCTCCGTATTGAACCGCTTCTCGACGGCCCGGCCTTACTCAAGCGCACCATCCTTAGTTTTGTAGCAAGCGAAGTCGAGTCTGTCATCGCGCCGCGCGAACATCAGCTCGACGATGCCGTCGTGCAGGCTTTCTACAAAACGGTTCAGCCGAGGATAGAGGGCGCGGAATTTGAAAAAGAACATCTCGAGGTTCAGGTGCGCTGCGCTTGTCGGCGCGCTCTGCTTGGTTCAGACGATGCCTCATTGTCCTATGCCTTATGGCTCCTCTACGTTCCGCAATGGAAAGACGGCGCGGAAGGGGAGTTGGAGGCACTCGTAGAAAGAATCCCCGCAATCATCTCGACGATACAAACGAATGTGAAAAGCACGGTCCAATGGCAAATTGCACAAAAGATCAAGAAGGAATGCATCTATTTCCGCATTATCCGTGCTCTGGTGCAGCGTGACGGAAGTGTCGCATCGGATGTACTCGGTAATCCGAAGAAAATGGAAGCCGCCACAG
>CALRFU010000001.1 GCA_943356775.1 Candidatus Nomurabacteria bacterium | reverse complement strand
TTTTAAGGATGTGCGGGGTCAGGGGCACGTCGTAGACGTGCTCGCGAAAGCCATCAAAAACAACAAACCCGCGCATGCCTATCTTTTTGCCGGCGGGCGTGGGACAGGGAAGACGTCGGTAGCCAGAATTCTCGCGCGCGAGCTTGGAGTCACTGATAAGGACCTCTATGAGATAGATGCGGCATCGAATACGGGTGTCGAAAATATCCGCGAACTGCGCGAGGGGGTGAATACTGTCCCTTTTGAATCGCCATACAAATTTTACATAATCGACGAAGCGCACATGCTCTCGCGCGCCGCGTGGAATGCATTTCTCAAAACGCTCGAAGAGCCGCCTGCGCACGTGATATTCGTCATGGCAACGACTGAGCTCGAGAAAGTACCGGACACGATTCAATCGCGCTGCGAGATATATACATTCAAACAGCCGACACGCACCATGCTCGCCGAGACCGTCGCCGACATCGCAAAGAAGGAAGGCTATACGCTCGAGCGCTCCGCGGCAGAACTGGTGGCGCTTCTTGCCGAAGGCTCATTCCGCGATGCGCTCTCGATACTTCAGAAGGTTCTCGCCGTTTCAAATGATAAAAAGATAGACGTCGCAGAAGTCGAGGCTGTGTCAGGCGCGCCGCGCGGGGAAGTCGTGCGGCAGCTGCTTACCGCAATTGCCAAGAAAGATGCCGCCGGCGGTCTTTCTGTCATTGCGAAGACAGTGGAGGAGAATATGGACGCACGTACGCTCGCGAAGCTGCTCATCCATCGTCTGCGAGCGGTACTCCTTTTGCGTTATGCGCCCGGTCTAGCGACCTCGTTTGCACAAGAATTGACCGAAGCGGATCTTGCACTTGCTCAGGAGCTTTCCAAAGAACCCGGCGTAAATTCAGATACCCTCAAAGCGCTGCTTGAAGCGTATGCTCAGATGGCATACGCTGCCGTGCCGCACCTCCCGCTTGAACTTGCAATCATTGATATATGCAGCGAAAAAAAGTAAGCCCCAAGAAGAGCGCCTCGGCCACCTCAAAGCCAAAAGGGAATGAGACCTCGTGGGGGCATGTGGCCAATTGGTATCACAGGCATGTGAGTGAGTCAGACGACACGTATCACGAAAAAGTAATCAAGCCCAATCTTCTCCGCGTGCTTGGCGATGTAAAAGGTAAGCAGGTCTTGGATGTCGCCTGCGGGCAAGGATTTTTTTCGCGTGCGCTTGAGAAGGGAGGAGCTCATGTGACGGGCGCCGACATAGCCCCAGAGCTTATCGAAATTGCAAAGAAGCTCGGGCCCGCGAGCATTACCTATCTTGCGGCACCGGCTTCGCGCATGCCGCTCCCCGACGAAACGTTTGATGCGGCTGTATGCGTGCTCGCACTCCAAAATATAAAAGATCTCCCGGGGGCTTTGGCACAGGTCTCGCATCTTTTGAAAAAAGGTGGGACATTTGCCATCGTGCTCAATCATCCCGCCTTCCGCATTCCGCGACATTCACAATGGGGATTCGACGCGGATGCGGGTATCCAATTCCGCCGCACCGACCGCTACCTTTCAGAATCTTCGTATCAAATACAGATGCATCCCGGCTCTGACCCGGGAGCAACCACGCTTTCATACCATCGCCCCCTGCAGCTCTATATGAAGGAGCTCGCGAAACACGGATTTGTACTGGCCGGTATAGAAGAATGGTTATCTCACCGCGTGAGCGAGAAAGGTCCGCGGGCGGAAGCGGAGGATAGGGCACGCAAAGAATTTCCATTGTTCCTGATGTTGAATGCTCGTAAGCAGTAGAAACAATTGCTAAAACACGAGATTCTTCGTACTATCGGGGAACATTGGAGGTTGGCGTACAAGCCCCTCTCAATTCATTGGGGGATCGTCTAACGGTAGGACAGCAGCCTTTGAAGCTGTGAATCTTGGTTCGATTCCAAGTCCCCCAGTTTGAAGCGAAGCGTAAAAGTGGGGTAGACTTGAATACGAACCGCGCGAGAGGAATAAGGTGTCAGGAATAAGGTGTCAGGAACCTTTTCGAACCTTTTCGTGATACGATATAGCCATGGGCAGAGCACTTCGCACGGATGTCGGCGACTACGTATATCACGTACTGAATCGTGCCAACGCTCGGTCAACACTTTTCAAGAAGAAATCTGATTACGAATTGTTTGAAAAGGTACTCGAAGAGGCAAAACAGAAAGTAGAGGCAAAAGAAAAAGTGGATATGCGAATTCTCTCGTACACAATCATGCCGAATCACTGGCATCTCGTGTTGTACCCGAAGAACGACGGAGATCTCTCGAAGTTCGTCAGCTGGCTCACTCTCACGCACACGCAACGCTGGCACGCAGAACATCACACCATCGGTCACGGCCATCTCTACCAAGGTCGCTACAAGTCTTTTCTCTGCGAAGATGATGCGCACTTCATCCAACTTGTCCGCTACGTCGAGCGTAATCCACTGAGAGCGAATCTTGTGAAGAAAGCAGAAGATTGGCAGTGGGGAAGTGTGTGGAGACGTGAAAAGGGTACACCGAAGCAAAAGAAACTCCTTAGTGTCTGGCCAGTTCCCACTCCGCGTGGCTATGCTACGCTTCTCAATGAACCGCAATCGAAGCAAGAGGTCGATTCTCTGCGGCGTGCGATTACTCGTGGAAACCCGTATGGATCAGATGTCTGGACGGAACGAACAATTAAAGAGTTTAATCTTGAAACGACAGTCACACCTCGCGGACGACCAAAGAAAGGTTCCTGACACCCTGACACCAAAGAAAGGTTCCTGACACCCTGACACTGACACCCTGACACAAGGGAGTAGAATGTGAGTATGACGGCTGATGATGAAAAGGAGGTCGTGTTACACCCCGAAAAGATTCGAGGGCTGTTAGAAACGCGTCGCGTATTCGCTCAAAAGAGTGAAGCGGAAAAGGCAGAACACCAACACTCCTGGAGAGTGGCAACTATTCCACCTAGTCCGGCGACTCGTAATAACCGGCAAACCGAGGTCTGCTTTCAGTGCGGGCAGATCGGACGAACGACAAGTTGAGGCACGGCGGTGGTAGCGGGGTGGGGCAGATTATGCTATATTGTACTTAGTTCTTTGATTAGAAACACTGTAGTCCCTGCAGCGAATTGGGACCGTTTATGTCTCTCCACATGGAGTAGGTGACTTGGGAAATCTGCGAGGAGCCACATGATATAAACGACTAGCCTCTGGGAGTCGAAGACGGTTGGGAGATTTCATTCAGTTAAATGCTGGATCAAATCTCTTAGCCGTTTTTTGTTTGCGTAGTCTGCAATGAAAACGGCAAGGAGCTGTTAGCAGATTAGAAACAAATACGTATGGAAAAAGATACGCCAAAGCCAGGAGACGCCATCAAGAAGGAAGGTAACCTCAGTTCAATTCTGCATTCTGTAGCTGAGAAATTCGGTGGGACCGTGCATATTGCAACAGCGAAAGATTTTCATCGTACTAGACGGGCAGTGGAAGAGCCTAAAAAGAAGGATGCTAATAAGCCCTACGATGTGATAGTTGATGACATATGGAACTACATGGATTCTGACACAAGACTTTTTGCGGGCTCGTATGGCACTGAAGAAGAGGCGAAAGAGATCTGTATGAGCATTCTTGTAGAGTCCCTTGATACTCTGTACAAGTCAGGAATGACCGCAGAAGAGCTTGCGGCACAGTGGTGGACGTTTGGTGACGACCCTTGGGTTTCAGGCTTGAAAGCAGAGAGCGTCCCGTTTTTGGGAACAAGCTACATCAAGGATAAGGCTTTCCTTGAAGCCTTCGTACAGGCCAAAAGAGCGAATGAAGTATAGAATTACCACATACTCAACATCACCATGATCTACACTCAAAAGATAAAAGACGCAATCAATTTTGCAACAAAGACCCATGAGGTCTACCAGAAGCAGAAACGCAAGGGTAAAGACATCCCGTACATCACGCACCCGCTCGTCGTGGGGCTCATCTTGGCGCGTGCGGGAGCGAGTGAAGATGTCATTGTTGCCGGAATACTCCACGACACGATTGAAGACAGCCCGCCAGAGAAGAAGGTGACGCCCGAGATGCTCGCAGAGCGTTTTGGCGAGGAAGTTGCCGATCTTGTAAATAGCGTTACCGAGCCGAATAAGGAGCTGCCGTGGGAGGAACGCAAGCAGGAGGCGTTTGAGCATGTCGAGAGGCTACAGAACGATTCGCTCTTAGTGAAATCTGCCGACTTGATAAGCAACATCTCCGAGATAATCGCGGACTATCAGGTCGAGGGAGACGCTACATTCAAGCGTTTCAACGCGCCGAAGACCAATATCATCAGACATTACATGCGAATGGTCGCGGCGGTTGTCGAAAAGTGGCCAGAGAACCCTCTCATCGACGATTTGCGGAGTCTGGACATCATGTCCATGGATCCGGATAAATACAGTCTTGGTATGAACGGGGCGTTGTGGCGTGCCAGCCATAAGGGCGAACCGATGGTATTCGTATCTACCGCTGGCAAAACAACGGAACAGATCGTGAAAGAGGGGTTGGACCAGTCGTACAAGGCGGGGTTTCTCAAGAAAGGGTCGGGTCAAATGGCAGGAATATCCTCGGATGTTAGATTCGTAGCACTCGAAGGAGACATCTTTAGGCTCTCAATCAAAGATGGTAAGGGCTTCGCAGAGATATTCGATAAATCCTCAGCAGCATTTCGTAAAGCAGACTCTTTCACTGGTGAAGACTCGATGGAGGCAGCGCCAATCTCTCCCGACAACTTACCGCCCGAGGTCAAAGCAGCAGCGGGGATTTGAACGGTGAGTGGTTGGCTCAATCCGCATGGTGTAGCTTGCGGCGAGGTCAGGGCGGCCGTAAAATAATGTCTACCAAGTCCGTACTACAGCGAAGCGTGAATAGTCTGAAATGCTCAAAAGAGAGGTTCTAACGGAGTACAAGCCACGCAGCCAAACTTCAGAATTCGTTGCCCGTCACGACTACACCCATCTCTGGTAGCTCGCTTCCCGCAGGCGGCCTCGCTATCGGCGCGAGTGGCGCTGCTTTCGTGCAACTGCAACAATTTTTTAATAAGCAAGCGGAATGACACAAGCCGCACTCATCGAGTATAAAATCGCGCATAGAATACCTTCTATCTGATACGTAGGAATCATTACGCGCGCCTCTCTCGCGCTTCTGCGCGCGTAAGACTTCTGTTATAGTCCCTGGATGAAAGCAACTTTGCACACCACCAAGGGAGATATTACGATTGAACTTCACGACACTGATGCGCCGAATACGGTTGCCAATTTTGCGAAACTCGCAAAGGCGGGATTTTATGACGGCACTAAATTCCACCGCGTCATTCAGTCCTTCATGATTCAGGGCGGCGATCCATTGACCCGCGACGACGCGCAAATGGCGCGCTGGGGCACGGGGGATCCAGGCTACAAATTTGCCGATGAGATACGCGACAACAACCACAATGTGATCGGAACTATCTCGATGGCGAATTCAGGTCCGAATACGAATGGCAGCCAATTTTTCATCAACACCGCCGACAATAATTTCCTCGACAGCAAGCACACGGTCTTCGGCCGCGTCACCGCCGGTATGGATGTCGTGAGCGCAGTAGAAGCTGCTCCTGTCGGCGCGGCAGATAGGCCTCTCGAGGCAATAGTTATTAAGAGTGTGAGCGTGCAGTAACTCTTCGTGCTGTTACAATGCGCTTATTATTCATTAGCAACCTAATAGAAAGAAGGCCGCGCTAGGTCGCGTTTAAAAGGACAGTACGCGACACGAGCCACGTAGGTGATTCTGTTGAATCATCTGCAGAATCGGACGGTACGGCATGATTTCGCAAAATCATATGGGAAAAGGAAACAACTCGCGACGCAAGGAAGCGAAGAAGCCAAAGAAGGCCAAGAAGTAAGACCATGCTGAAGGAGTTTAAGCAGTTTTTGCTACGCGGCAGCGTCGTCGACCTCGCGGTCGGCGTCGTCATTGGAGCCGCGTTCGGTACTATCGTCAACGCGCTCGTCTTCGACCTCGTTACGCCATTCATCTCGGCGGTTGCCCAGGTGCCGGATCTCGGCAAGCTTCTTTTTATAGTCAACGGAAACGAAATAAAGTACGGTCATTTCATCAACACCATCGTCTCATTCGTGCTCACCGCCTCCGCCGTATTCTTTTTTGTAGTGAAGCCGATGAATCTCCTCGTTGTGCACTCGCGCAAAGGTCCACCCGTCGACCCGACCACCAAAAAATGTACCGAATGTCTGAGCGAGATTCCCATGGAGGCAAAACGGTGTTCGCATTGTACACAGCCCGTCATATAGAGTAGGTTAGACGCCATGGCTGAAGATACGATAGTACGATTTAAGGATGTTTCGTTTGAGCATGGTCCTCGCAAAGCGATCCTCGACGAGGTCTCTTTTCCTATACGTCGCAGTGCCAAGCTGACGCTCATGGGTCAGAACGGAGCGGGCAAGAGTACGCTTTTCGGCCTCATTACAGGCGCCATTGAGCCGGAAGGCGGCGATATACATATAGAGAAAGGCCTCTCAATCGCGCTCTCTCGGCAGGTGATTCCGCGCGACGAGCTCAAGTTCACCGTGCGCGAATTCTTCCAGAAGGTATTTCCGAAGAAAATGTACAACATCGACCCGCTCATCGATGATGTGCTCGAAGTGGTCAATCTCAAGAATCACGAAAAAGTCCACGACCGCGTGATGAGCACATTCTCCGGCGGTCAGCAGGCGCGCCTCCTCCTGGCATCGGCTCTCATCCAGAAGCCCGACTTGCTGCTTCTCGACGAGCCGACCAACAATCTGGATAAAGAAGGTATCGCGCACCTCACGAAATTCCTCGTCGATTACGAAAAGACCGTCATCGTCATTTCCCACGATGCGGACTTCCTCAACGCGTTCACCCACGGCGTCCTCTATCTCGACGTGCACACGCACAAGGTAGAGCAGTACGTCGGTAACTACACGGACGTGGTTGTTGAGATTTCCGCGCGTGTGGAGCGCGAAGCGATGAAGAATGCGCAGATGGAGAAAATCATTATCGCCAAGAAAGAGAAGGCGAATTTCTTCGCCATGAAAGGTGGTCAATTGCGCGCCGTCGCCAAGCGCATGCGCGAAGCGGCAGCCGAAGCCGAGGAATCCAAGGTGGAGGTGCGCCGCGAAGACAAGATCATCAAGAAATTTCATATCCCGTGCCCGGCCAATCTCACGGGCGAGCTTTTGCATATCACCTCGTTCAAGACCATCAAAAACTACAAGCCGGTCATCAAGAAGAAGACCATCTCGCTCCGCAAGAATCAGCACCTGCTTCTGAAAGGTCCCAACGGCATCGGCAAATCCACGCTTCTCGAATCACTCGCGAACGGTACTGCCGAAGGCGCCACGATTACCAAGGGTGTAAAGGTGGGCTACTATCGCCAAGACTTTTCCAACCTCGATTTCAATTCGACGGTGTATGAGGAGCTCGCGGGGGCGATGGATAAGGAAATAGAAGGGGATATGCGACACGTCGCGGCGGGATTCCTGATTACAGGGGATTTGATTCAGACAAAAATCGGACATCTTTCGGAAGGGCAGAAGGGGCTCGTGGCATTCGCGCGTCTCGTCCTTTTGAAGCCGGGGCTCCTTATCCTCGATGAGCCGACCAACCACATCAACTTCCGCCATTTGCCGGTGATAGCCAAAGCGCTCGATGAGTACGACGGAGCGATGATATTGGTCTCCCACGTCCCCGAATTCGTGGCCAAAATAAGAATTGACGACACTCTCGATTTGGAGAAGTAGGCGCGGTTCCAAAAAGAAAAAATCTGTGCGACAATTTTCCGATGGATCCAAAGATAGTCGCATACATTGACGGCGCAAATCTTCATAAGGGCGTCGAAGGTCTCGGCTGAAAGCTTGATTACCGGAAGTTCCGGTCTTGGATCCGCCAGAAATTCAACGTCGCAGACGCACATTTGTTTATCGGCTTGATGCCGAAACACGCCAACCTCTACACGGCATTGCAGGATGCCGGGTATAAATTGGTTTTTAAGGAAGTTGTGTATGACGGAGACGGGAAGGCTAAGGGGAATTGTGACGCTGATTTGGTTCTTCAGGCGGCGAAAGACCACTACGAGGCCGGAGTCACTGCTGTTGTGCTCGTATCAAGCGACGGAGATTACAGCTCTCTCGTGAAGTTCTGGCTCAGTAAGGGAGTTCAATGCACGATTATTTCACCCGCCGCGATACGCAGATGCTCGATCTTGCTAAAAAAGACAGGGGCTCCGATTGTCTATCTGGAGGAGGTAAAGCATAAGCTGTGGTATGGCCCAAAATGAAAAAGCCCCCGGTACGGACGTATCCGTACAAGGGTCTTCTTCGTGGTGATATATACAGTATAGCCATCCGCATGGTGAAAATCAAGTGAACCGGGAGGGGTGGGGATTGAAAGGGGTGGTTACATAAAGGGGTGTTTTGTGACATGATTTCCGCATGAGCATCATCATGATTCTGGGCATAGTTCTCCTCGTCGTGCTTTTCGCCGTCGGCCTCGCTATCGTGATTGCCCGGCAGGATACGGGTGGGGAGGATGAGGGGCGCAAGACAATCTATCAATACGGAACAAAGAAATTTTTCCTCACTCGTGCCGAACATGATTGCTACGACGCGCTTGTGGCTGCTGTCGGAAGCGGATATTATATTTTTCCTCAAGTGCATCTCCCTGCGATTGTTGATAACAAAATAGTTGGACAAAACTGGAACGCGGCCTTCCGCCATATAAATGGCAAGTCGGTAGACTTCGTCCTCTGCGACAAGGCCTACATCTCGCCGAAGCTGGCAATAGAGCTCGACGACAAGACGCATGAGAGGCCAGAGAGGAAGGAGCGGGATATTGAGGTGGAGCGCGTGCTGAGCGAGGCGGGCTTGCCTCTGTTGAGGATAGAAAACCGAGGGCACTTTAATCCCAGCGACCTGGCGCAGCGCATCAAGGGCGCAGTCGTCCCATTTAGAACCCGAGGGATTTGAGGAAGGTGTCTAGTTCTTTCTCTTCGATGGGACGTGATTTGTCCGATTTGAGCCTGCCGAGTTTGATATTCATAATGCGCTTTTGCAGGAGGTGCGCTGCAGCTTCGCGCCGAACAGCTTACCTTATTGCCGGATCTCTTGTGACGGTGATAGTAAGAATTGAAGAATTGGCAGGGTATAATTCGGGGATGGATACTTACTCTTGGTACTCGACACTGATTAAGCCGACTTGGTCGCCTCCGGCTTGGCTCTTCGGGCCTGCCTGGACAGTTCTGTATGCGATTATCGCCGTTTCTTTCAGCACTGTTTTCTACAAAGCCTTCACCCGACAAATCCCATGGATTGTGGCTCTGCCTTTTGCCCTTAACCTCATCTTCAACTTCGCCTTCACCCCACTCCAATTCGGCCTCAAAAATAACCTCCTGGCATCAATTGATATCCTCCTCGTCCTCGGCACGCTGATTTGGGCACTCATAGCTCTCTGGCAAGCCGCCCCGGGGCTTCGCTGGGTCGTGTATGTAAACATTCCGTATGTGCTCTGGGTCTCGTTTGCAACAATCCTTCAACTCACCATCACGTACCTCAATAGATAGACCTCTAATAGGGTGCGGTATAATACGTATATGAAAATCGTGCGGTTCAGCTCGTTTAAGGATACCGAAGTCCTCTTTACGAGCGCGCTTGCGGGGCACGAAGTGATTTTCGTCCCGGAGCCCCTTTCGCCCGCAAATGTGCAGCTTGCCGCGGATGCGGAGGTGATTGCGGTCTTTGTGGATTGCGACGTCTCCAAGGCGGTCATTGAGGCGATGCCGAGGGTGAAGCTCATCGTCGCCGAATCCACGGGGGTAGACCATATCGATATGAAATATGCGGAAGAGCGGGGAATCAAGGTGGCGAATGTGCCCGGTTACGGAGTGAGCTCTGTCGCTGAATTTACCTTCGGACTTATGCTCAACCTCTCACGCCACATCAACCTTGCGTCGCAGGAGGTCCGCGATATCGGGAAATTCGATGTGCGGGCTTTTCAGGGTTTTGATTTACAGGGCAAGACTTTGGGTATTGTGGGTACGGGCCGCATCGGCTCGCACGTCGCTGAAATCGGGAGGGGATTCGGTATGAAGGTAATCGCATTTGATGTGCATCCTGATCAGGCTCGTGCTACGGAGCTTGGATTTACCTACGTCACTCTTCCAGAGCTTGCAGCACAGTCCGATGTCGTAACGCTGCATGTGCCGTACCTGCCCGAGACACATCACCTCATCAATGCCCCACTCTTTGCTCAGATGAAGACGGGCGTCATCATCATCAATACCGCGCGCGGTGAGGTGATAGATACGCTCGCTCTCGTCGAGGCACTGAAAAGCGGTAAGGTCGCAGGAGCCGGGCTCGACGTGCTGGAAGGCGAACGCGAATTGCACAAAGAAGGAAACCTCATCAAGATGCAGGTATCAGAGGGGCACGATTTGCGGCCGCTTATCGGCGACCATATGCTCATGGATATGCCGAATGTCATCGTTACTCCGCACCTGGCATTCCATTCAAAAGAAGCCGATATGGACCGGGTATCGCGTGCCGTCGCCGCTATTACCGCGTATAGCAAAGGGGTATGACACCCCGCTAGGTCAAGAATTTCGACGCGCTTCGTACGGTGGAGGCGGAGACGGGTGTACACATTCCCGTTATTCTCGACCAGAAATGTAATCGCGCAGGCAAGCCGGTGATTACTGCGACACAAATGCTGCTTTCGATGGTCGAGAATCCCGAGCCGACGCGCGCGGAAGTCACCGATGTAGCGTACGCCATCGATACCGGTTCTGATGCGGTCATGCTATCCGAAGAGACCGCGCGCGGAGCGTATCCGGTGGAGGCGGTGACCGAGATGGAAAAGATTGTGCTCGAGGCGGAGGTACATGCGCCGGACAGGGTTGTCTATCCGCTCTAAAAAATCCGGCGCACAAAGGCGCGCCGTAAACGTGGTGATGCGAGGTACAATTATTCGGATATATGAAAAGAGACTTCTTGCTCGTACTCATCATGCCTCTTGTCGTGTTCGCTGTTCCGTTTACGGTTTTTGCGGCAACTATTTATACGAACTCGTCAATCGGCAACGACTCAACCGGCGACGGTTCTTCAGGTGCGCCCTATGCGACTTTCCATAAGGCGTATACGATCGCATCTGCTGGCGACACCATCGATTTGACCGGTACATTCACATGGACTAATGCGGGTGAAACTGGCGATGCGGTGACGACTGGCTATACTCTCGGTAAGAGTCTCACCATTACCGGACAGTCGAGCAATCAAACATATCTCCAAGCGGCGAGTGCATCGACTACTGCCGACCGACGCGTTTTTACCATTTCCTCTGGGGTTGTGGTGACAATGAGCGAGGTGAATGTCCGGTATGGTCGCCTTACCTCCACGAGTTATTACGGCGGTGGCATTTCAAACAGTGGCACGCTCACTATCACGGACAGCGAGATTAATAACAATACCGCCTACGGCGGAGGTGGTGGTATTAACAATATCGGCACCACGACGGCGCAGCGCATCTCCGTGTACAACAATACCGTTTCCTACATGGGCGGTGGTCTTCTTAACGACTACAATATTGTTGCGGGTGGCTACTTCGTCGTCGAAAACTCAACAATCTATGGCAACCGTCAGACCTCGACGAGCGGTTACCTCAACGGTGGTGGCGTGCATGTGCGCGGAGGTACGATGTCTCTTACGAATGTTAGTATCGTCGGCAACACTGCTGGAGGTGGTGGAGGATTGGGTATGGAGACGACAGGTGGTGTGTATCTTAAGAACACACTCATCGCAGGTAATACATCGTCGTACTTAGGCGCTACTTATAATGACCTACGCGTATCTTCGGGCACGATACACGATAACGGCTACAACATAATCGGTAGGACGGGTGGCACGACTTTTACCGGCACCGGCGACTGGACGGATAGCGACGGCAATGGCATCTATACACTCTACAGCGTCGGCACGACGGGCTCCTTGAACCTCGACACCGACGCGAGCGTCAACGACAATGCGACCTCGACGCCGACCTGGGCGATTCGCGCAAGCTCAATTGCAATAAATAACGGCTCGACGGGAAGTAATGGCGCGTCCTCTACAGTGCCGACTCTTGACCAGCGCGGGGCAGCGCGCAGTGGCGCAACTGATATTGGTGCATTCGAGTACGGGGGCACAGGCCTTACTATCACGGCGCCATCGACGCAGGCGAGCGCCGTCTCGTTTAGTTCGGTCGAGTACTATGGTATGACGGTGAGCTGGACTGCGGGCAGTGGCTCGCGCAGGGTTGTCTTTATGAAAGCGGCTGGTTCTGGTACAGCCTCTCCTGTTGACGGTACCGCATACACTGCAAGTACGGTATTTGGTTCGGGCACGCAGATAGGGTCGTCGGGTTGGTATGCAATATATGAGGGGCTCGGATCGAGTGTCGCGGTGACCGGTCTTACGGGTGCGACAACCTACATCGTGCAAGCGTTCGAGTACAACGGCGTGACTTCGGGAACCGAAAAATACCAGACGGCCACTGCATCCAGCAACCCAAACACGCAAGCCTCTCACACGATTACGACGCTGTACGTGAATTACTCAACCGGTAATGATTCGACCGGCGTCGGCTCCTCGGGCAACCCATACAAGACTTTCAACAAGGGCTACACAACAGCGAAAGCGGGCGACACGCTTAATCTCACCGGCACCTTCACATGGACGAACGCCGACGAAACAGGCGATGCGGTGACAAGCGGATACACTATCGCAAAAGAACTGATTATCCAGGGACAGAGGGCGAACACGACCATTATTCAAACAGCTACCGCTTCTACGACTGGCGACCGGCGTGTATTTACGACATCCTCCGGAACAGTCGTCGCTTTCAACGACATCACCATCCAGAATGGACGCATTACGACAGGAAGCAGCTTCGGCGGCGGTATCTATAGTCAAGGCACAACCACGGTGCAGCGCGCGCTCGTTACCAACAACTACGTCAATGGGTTCGGCGGCGGTATCGCACAGCAGGATCCGACAAATGGAGGCTCTCTCACGGTTACCGACAGCACAATTTCCTATAACACGGGGGTGTCTCAAGGTGGCGGACTCTGGAATGGTCTCAATACCACTGGCGCAATGAATATCACCAACTCCACTATCGTCTTCAACACACAGGAGGCTTCTGTTGCAACAATAGGCGGCGGCGGCGTGGCATACCGAGGCGGTAACGGTAGCATTACCAATTCCACTATTAGTTACAACAACATAAAGAACGGCGGCTCGGCAAACGGCGCTGGTCTATGGTTTAGTCCCGATGTCTCATATACCGTGCAGCTCAAGAACAACATTATTGCGAGCAACTATAATTCCGGTGTGGCGCTCACGGGCGCTTTCTATGACATCTACAAGGGAAGCTCGGGGACATATACCGATAACGGAGCAAATATCTTGGGTAAGTACTCGAGTTCAAACATTACGGTTGCGACGAGTACCTGGGTAGACCTGCAAGGCTCGACCGGTGCGGGTGACGGTACTTTCACCAAGAGCAACGGCGGTAGTGGTTCTCTCTATCTCAACACTGCACTTGCCGATAACGCAAGCACCAACTACACGCAGACACTTGCCATCACCGACGCGACGAGCATTGCCGTCAATTATGGATATGGAGGAACCAACGGATCAATTTCAGTCCCTATTACAGACCAGCGTGGCGCGACACGAAATGGTGTCACGGACATCGGCACCTATGAGTATGACGGTGTCGGACTCGACTCCACTGCACCCACTGTCTCACTCACGCTTCCGGCGGATGGGGCGACAATCTATGGAAGTGCGATTGGTATGTCTGCCAGTGCGAGCGATAATATGTCAGTCGCGGGTGTGAAGTTTTATGTCAATCAGGTGCTTGTGGGGAGTGAGGACATCACATCGCCGTATGCAATCGTGTGGAACAGTCTCAGCGCGACAACTTCGGGGAGCAAGATAGTAGTTGCGGTGGCGCGCGATTCTTCCAACAATTTTGCCACTTCAAGCGCTCGCACCGTGACACTTTCCAATCAGCCCGCCCCGTCGTCTGTTACTGCAACAACTAGCGCCTCGGCCGCGACCATCACATGGGCAACGCCGGTCGAGGGTTCGTCGCGTATGTACTTCGGATTTATAAACGGCCTTGCATCTTCAACACCGGAGCAAAACACCTCGTCGAAAGTGACGAGCCATTCGGTCAACATTGCGGGTCTTCCGTCGTGCGCGGTGTTCAAGTACTACACCGTAAGCAAAAACGAATCGAGCGAAATGGCGACCAGCACGCAATCCTCGTTCAAAACAGCAGGTTGTTCGGGGGGCGCTTCTATTACCGCCAACAGCGAAGGCGACATTACCGCGGTAGGTGGTGGCACACTCACCGAAGGCTCGCTCTCGCTCACCGTTCCCACATCCTTCACTGCCACCTCATCGCAAGCGACCTTTCAGGCAAAGAAGCTCGACGGTGCGACATTCTTTTCAAATGTGACCGGCCCTACAGGGAAGAATCGCGCAGGCACCACCATCTACAATCTCTCCGCCTACACCGACACCTCAACCACGCTTTCCACATTTGCCCAACCACTTACTGTGACACTCTCATACACGGATAGCGATGTAGTGGGACTCGACGAAAGCACCCTCAAAATCCACCGCTATGATAGTTCAAGCTGGAGTCAGCTTTCGAGCTGTTCGGTGAATACCTCTGCCAATACTATCTCCTGTACCACGACGCAGTTCTCTGACTTCGGCATTTTTGGCGACGAGGCCACTTCAGATAGTGGAAGCGGCGCAACCATCATCGCCGGAGGCGGTGGTGTTATCGGAGGCCCGGTTTGCCTCGGGTATAAAAAGAGCCCGGAGGAATGTCTGCCGAATGCGAATATCGTCCGTGCGATTTCCACCCCTACGTCAATCACGAAAGTGGTTGGGTATCATTTTGCGCGCTCGTTGCGGGTGCGGTCCATGGGAGAAGATGTGCGACAGTTTCAGAGATTTCTTAATGCGAATGGTTTTTTGATAGCTACAAACGGCGCAGGTTCTCCGGGGAACGAAACGACGTACTTCGGACTCTTGACCCGTATCGCGCTGATAGGATTTCAGGAAGCACATGCAAAAGACATTCTTACGCCGCTTGGCCTCACGAAAGGGACCGGATACTTCGGTCCGTCGACTCGTGCGTACCTCAACGCTCACTCACCGCAATCGGAATGATGTGCTCACGGACGAGATGGGCTTAGAACCCAAGAGGTGTGAGGAAATCGGTCAGTTCCGTCCCTTCGATAGAACGATATTCGCCGGATTTGAGGCCGCCGAGTTTGATATTCATGATTCGTTTCCGGAGAAGGTGCGAAGTGGCAAGGCCGAAGAATCCGCACATGCGGCGTATCTGATGCTTCTTGCCCTCGGTAATGGTGATTGAGAACTTCCGCTCACCGAGTACTTCGACGATGCAGGGCTTGGTCACGTAGCCGCCGATATCAACGCCTCTTTCCATCTTCGCTTTAAAATTTGAGGGCAACGGCTCCGTTGTTATGACCTCGTACTCTTTCTCGTGGGCGCGCTTAGGATTGAGGAGTGCGTCCGTGATACGTCCGTCGTCCGTGAGTATGATGAGCCCGTAAGAATCCTTGTCGAGTCTGCCGAGCGGGAAGACACCTTCTATCGGAAGGATTTCTTTTATCTCCTCTTCATCCTCCTGCGCGGAGTGGGTGACGATGCCGCGCGGCTTGTAGTAGGCGAAGTAGCGCCACTTGGTCTGCCGCCACTTCACTTCCACGGTATCTTTTTCATGCACCTTATCGCCCAAGACAGCAGGCCGCCCGTTGAGTACGACGAGTCCCTTCTCGATAAGCTTATCCGCCTCGCGCCGTGTGCAGTACTTCTGCGAAGCGAGGTATTTATTTATCCGCATAGGGAATTGAGGCTTTTCAGTGTTCATACATTGTGGAAGTAGTAGACTATCACTATATGTATCATTTTACCTATATTTTGGAGTGCGCAGACACAACGCTCTATGTAGGCTGCACCAATCACTTGGAGAAAAGGCTGAAGCAGCACAACGGCGCAAAGGAGGGTGCGCACTACACCAAAATCCGCCGGCCCGTCACGCTCAAGCATTTTGAGCGTTTTCGCAGCCTCGCCAAAGCCCGTGCCCGCGAAGCCGAGATAAAACGTCTGACTCGTCCTCAAAAACTCGCTCTTTTAAAATCCAAAAGCTAGTCTATAACCCAGGCGCGGACGTTTTCCTCGTCTTCTCCCGAGCTCCCTTTCTTTTTATCACCCGATTTCTTGGAGGGAATAGGCGGCTTGCTGCTGCTTTTTTTGGCAGCCGCTTTGCGGGCGTTGCGGTTTTCAAGCCATTCCCGATGTTCCATGTCGGCCATGAGTACAGTATATCTCACTACCCGCGTCTTCATGAGATGTATAGGACACCCGATGGTAGAATGTCCGCAGGTCGACCGATTACTACAAAATCCTAAAGTAAATCTATATATGAAACTAGCCTGCAAAGACATTAATCCGACCACCGCGTGTGATTTTGAAGTTGAGGGAGCCACCGCCACTGAAGCAGCTCAAAAGATGCTCGTCCATGCACGGTCAGAACACGCCGCAGATATCGAAGATATGACCGACGAGGATGCAGTAACTCTCTTTGAGGGTAAAGTGCGCGAGGAATAGGGCTTTTTTGTCGGAGAGTGACGGTGCTAGAATGATCAGACGAAAACGATATGGGCATCGTATGTATTGTCTTACCGGGGCCACAGCAGCGGGCATTTGCAAACGCACTCCACAAAGCGACCGAGGGAGGAGTTGATTTGGTTATTGTCACAAAACCACGACAGAGTACCGATGGTCGCCAAAAGCGCATATCCACGGCCATACGCTCAGGAGCCATCCTCCCGGAGCTTTGGTACGGGGCGCTCCTGCGCTTGAGCAGAAAGACCCGCGAAGTGCTCGCCTATCTCCGGGCGAGTTCTTTCGCTACTACTTCATCCGAATACGATACTCCTGTTATCCGAGTCGACGATGTGAATGGTGCGAAGATTGAGGCGCGTCTCCGAGAACTCTCGCCCGAACTCATCGTATTGTGGACCGCCGCCATCTTGCGGCCGAATATTTTGGCCACGGCGAAAAAAACCATCAATTTTCATACCGGCATCTTGCCGTATTATCGCGGCTCCGTGGCGAATCAATTCGCCGTCCTGCACCACGATGTGAAGCATATCGGCAGCACCATTCATTACGTGACACCCGGTGTCGACCGGGGAGATATTATTGCCCAGGTATATGCGGATACGACCAAGCCTCCCAAAGAAGCATTCCGGCAACTCAACGACAAGAGTTTGCAGCTCTATATAAATATCGCGAAGAAAATTCTCGCGGATGAAGACGTGCCGGGCTCTTTGCAAGACCAGTCGGAAGGGGGGTTCTTCCGCCTGAGTGACTGGACCAACAGGAACCGATGGATGCTCGGCAGGCAGCTAGTACGGTGGGAGAAGACGGGGAAGTTTTGAGCCCGCGCCCGCCGGGAAAGTGTTCTGGAGGAGCCCCGCAAGCGACGGCTGAGGATAGAGGGATTTTTCAGCAGGAAAATCCCGTCTCCGGAAGAATATTTTCCCGGCGGCGCGGGTCTACTAAATTTCGTCGTTCTTGATGCGCGTGCGGAGTCTAGCAGCCTCGGCGTTGAAAAAGTGGAGGTTGTGATATGAGGTGAGCTTCATGCCGGTCATCTCGTGCGCGCGCATGAGGTGGCAGATATAGGCGCGCGAATATGTGGCACAGATATCACACAAGCACTTCGGGTCGAGGGGTTTTTGATCGGTAAGGTACCGGCGATTGCGGATATCGAAACGGCCCTTCGAGGTGAAGATAACGCCGCGCCGTGCGTAATGTGTCGGCGCGATGCAGTCAAAAGTATCGCCGCCGGCGCTCGCAATGTAGGGGAAATCTTCTGGATGGCCCACGCCGAGCACGTGTCGCGGCTTATCTTCGGGAAGTATGGCGTGGACGTCGCTCAACATTTTCTTGAGCGAACGTTTGTCATAGCCGAATTCTCCGCCGATGCCGAAGCCTTGGAAGGGCATCGAACCGATAACCCGTGCGCTCTCGTTGCGGAGGGCAGCGAAGCTCCCGCCCTGCACGATGCCGTAGAGCGCCTGCTTGGTTTTGTGCGCCTTCAAACACATCTCTGCCCAGCGGTGCGTACGTTCGACGGATATACGCATGTATTTTTCATCGGAGAGCGGAGAAGGGCATTCGTCGAATGCGAAGATAATGTCCGCACCGATTGCTTCCTGGATACCGATAGATTCCTTGGGCCCGAGAAAAAGCTCTGTGCCGTCGATGTGTGAGCGGAAGTGGACGCCGTCTTCCGTGATTTTTATATTCGTCGGCTGCGTACCTTCTTTTATTTTTTTTTCCGGCTCCTCTTTCAGTATTTTGCCGACGCCGTGGTCTCTTCCGAATCCGAGACTGAATACCTGGAATCCACCCGAATCCGTCATGAGCGGGCGCTTCCACTGCATGAATTTGTGCAGCCCTCCCGCGCGCTTCACGATCTTTTCTCCCGGTGCCAAGTGCAGGTGGTAGGTATTGCAAATGAGGACTTGGGCGCCCGCGTCCTCGACCTCGAAGCTCTCCAGAGTGCGTACCGTGCCGCGTGTTGCGACGGGTACGAATGAAGGCGTCTCTATTTCTCCGTGGGGTGTTGTAATAACGCCGAGGCGTGCGCGGGATTTCTTGGAGCGTTTGAGTATTTTGAATTCGAACATAGGTGCTCGCACAGGATACTACATTCTCACCTCAATACCTCAAAGAAGCTCTGAAATAAGGGCATTTGTGGTAGCATGCCCTCATGCTTATCGATGAGATAACAATTACCCTCAAGGCAGGCGACGGCGGCAACGGTGCCGTGGCTTTCAATAAGGTCAAACTTTCACGCGGCCCTACCGGGGCCGACGGCGGAAACGGCGGGAGCGTCTATTTCGAAGGCTCGGGCGATATCAACGCGCTTATGACCTATGCGAGCAGAAAAAAGATTGAGGCGGAGCGCGGCCGCGACGGGCGCGGACAATTCCTCGACGGCCGCAAAGGTGAGCATTTCATTATGAAAATCCCCATCGGCACAACGGTCACGAATCTCGAAACTAACTTCTCGCAGGAGATTGAAGAGGTCGGTCAGCGCATCCTCGCGGCCGGCGGGGGCGTGGGCGGCAGAGGAAATTTCAAATTCCGCTCGGCTACCAACACGACACCGATGGAACACGAGGACGGCACAAAAGGGGATATAGCCACGTACAAAATCAATGTGCGTCTTATCGCGGACGTCGGGCTCGTCGGGCTTCCCAATGCGGGCAAATCCACCCTCTTGAATGAGCTCACCGCCGCCAAGAGCCGTGTCGCCAATTACGCCTTCACCACACTTGAGCCGCACCTCGGTTCGTACTACGGCGTCATTCTCGCCGACATTCCGGGAATCATTGAAGGTGCTTCCGCCGGCAAAGGTCTCGGCGTCAAATTCCTCAAGCACATCGAACGCACCAGAGTGCTCTTCCACCTCATCGATTCGGAGTCCGACGACGTCGTCCGCGATTACAAAATCATCCGCAACGAATTGGAGACATTCAATCCGGAGCTTACGAAAAAGACCGAGCACGTCTTCCTTACGAAGACAGACTCGGTATCTCCCGAAGAAGTGAAAGAAAAGATAGCCGCACTCAAAAAACTCAAACAGCATCCGCTTGCCGTATCTATCCTCGAACCGGAAAGCCTCGAAGAGGTAAAAAAGATACTCAACAAGATAAAGGACGAGAAGGGGTTGTAAGTGTAGGATTTTTTAGCGGTGACTTTTCCACCTTCAATCCTTGTGCAACGACACATCTTCAGTTAATCTCCCGGCAGGTGATCTTTCGGGGGGTGGTCTCTGTACAGAATCCGAACTACTCGGGCTTTGTGCAAAGGCCGCCCCTAAGCCCCTCCCGCGGGGGTGGCCCTCTGAACTTCAGCGTATCCCTCTACGCTGGAGTTCTTTTTTTGTGTAATAAAAAGAGCGACCGCGAGCCTTCTAATAGACCACTAAAAAAAAACACAGCGTCAAACGCGGCGTTTTGTTTGGACGGGAAGTGGGGCAGGACTCTCAACTATTCATCAGCGGAGTCACCGCGACCCCTCTTTCATGACACTCTTTTTCGTTTCTCCCCCGATTGTCGAGGCGCGGTGCTGCGCTCGAACTATTCGAATCGTCAGTGTTCTCGCTGTTCCTGATTCCATCATGATCCGGGTCACCCTGCGAGCGGTGCCCTTTGAAGAATCCTGTGATAAGTCCTGGTGGAAAGACGGATGAATCTGATGCGAGCATGCGCTGGGGCTCTTTCACATCATCACCCTATGTCCGCTGCGGAGGTCTCGCTTGAATTTGCGGATTGATACTGGTGGTCGGCGTTGTCGTTGCCGCAACGGTTACTGTAGCCGAACACGTCATTGTTGCCACCGTGGACGATGCGTCAGTTGCTTGAAGCGTTATTGAGTGGGTTCCTGGCGAGACGGCAATGGTTTGAGTTGTAGACGCGCTTCCGTTTCCCCATAGGAATGCGACCGGAGCAATGCCGCCTGCAGAAGACGCCGTCCATGCAACGCTCGCAGCAGCCGGCACACCCATACACGAAGTTGTTAATGCTGAGGCGGCACCGTCGAGAGCAAACGACAGCACAAATGGCGCCCCTGCCATCGAGACCGCTACGTTCTTTCTTAATATCATACAATGTAATTTTTCTAAGCCTTATAATTTAGACGTTGTTGCCCGCGACATATCCGGTAGTCCAGCAGAGCTGGAGTGAGTAGCCACCCGATGGACGATTGATATGGAGCACGTCGCCGGTGAGATAGAGATTCTCGACTACTAGCGAGCGCATCGTGCGTGTGTCTACTTCGGTAAGGGGCACGCCGCCGTCGGAAATGACTGCACGGTCGAAACCCATAAGGCCAGAAATCGTGAGAGGCGCTCCTTTCAATATATGAATAAGACGCTTGCGCTCTTCTTTGGTCACGCTGTGAGCTTTTATGTTTTCATTGGGCAGCGTCAGTAGTTCGAGGATTGTTTTTGCCAATCCGTGCGGGACGACTTCTGCAAGTACATTTTTGAAATCCTTGTTCTTGTTGGCGTCTATCTTTGCGATGATTTGCCGCTCGAGCGCTGCGAAATCAGTGTCGGGGTACATGTCGATAGTTGCCGTGACCTCGGCGTATTTCAGCAATTCAGCAACTTCGCTTGCACTGTTTAATATGAGAGGTCCGGAGAGTCCGAAATGAGTGAAAAGAATCTTTCCGGTCTTTGAGAATGCGCGTTTTCCATCGGCAAAAAAGACAATTTTCATAAACGAGAGCGAGACGCCCGCAAGCGATTTTACCCAGCTCTCTTTTATTTTCAGCGGCACGATGGTGGGAGTCGAAGCCTTCACAGAATGCCCGAGCTCGGTGAGCCACTTGAATCCGTCGCCTGTCGAACCTGTCTCCGGATGCGAGACGCCGCCGGTGGATATGACAAATGTATCCGCCGCGAATGTGCCCTGGGTTGTTTTTGCCTCTTCTATACGGTTACGCACTATCGTGAGTCCCTTGACGGCAGCCCGGTTCATCACGACCACACCCGTATCAGTCAGATATTTTTTCATGAGGCATGTGACGTCGGGTGATTTTTGTGTTTCCGGAAATGCCCGCTTACGCGCCTCGACGACGAGCGGAAGTCCGCGCTTCGCAAAAAAGTCGAAGGTGTCTTGCACGCCGAATTGCGAGAGTGGGGAATAGAGAAACTGCTCGGCCGCGCCGTAGTGCTTGGCAAATGCGCGCCGGTCGAATTCCGCATTCGTGATGTTGCACCGGCCACCGCCCGTGATGTCCAATTTTTTGCCGACAGCCGCGTTTTTCTCCAGGAGTAAGACTGATTTACCCCGTTCCGCTGCGCGACCGGCGGCCATCATTCCTGAGGCTCCGCCGCCTATGACGATGACATCGTATCTCTTAGCATCCTTCTGCATCTGAGAATATATAGCATGCCATTTGATTTTTGTCTCAAGACGTGGTATTGTTGCACATATGAATCTCCCGTCGAAAACGTTCCAAAAGCACGGCAAATGGGTAGAAAAGCCTTTTTTGACGCATATCCCGGTCTGTGCGTGCGGCAACAAGTACATCAAGACACGTGAGAATCAGACCAAGTGCATCAAGTGCATCTACAAAGCGGAGGAGAGGTAGAAGACCGCAGCCTTTTTGGTGTAAACTCTAATTGTCGCGTTTTAAAGGACAGTACGCGACGTGATTTTGCTAAATCAGATGAATAGAGAATTTAAACGTATCCTCGTTGTCTTCGCCGGCGTTGTGTTCATCGTGCTTGGCCTCATCGGTCTCGCACTCCCGTTTCTCCAAGGGTTTTTGTTTCTCGCCGTCGGATTCATCCTCCTCTCGATTTCTTCTCCACGCTTCCGCGCCTGGGCAATAGTGCATACGGTGCGGTATCCAAAAACTCACGCGATACTGGAGAAGATAGAAAAGTGGGTACTCGGAGTCATCGGACCGGTCGACGAAGACGACACCAATTCCGGTTCTCAAAAATAATCGTTCCCGGTGTGGGCGCGATACAATCAGTAATTCCTGATTCAAAATTCTATGAAAGCACTAAAACAATTCAGCACACAAACATTTTCATCACTCAAGGTACGTAACTACCGGCTCTACTTCATAGGGCAGGGTTTTTCGCACGTGGGCAACTGGATGCAGACGGTGGGTTTGGGATGGCTTGTCCTTCAAATCACGGGATCGGGTACCGCGCTCGGCACCGTACTCGCATTCCGCTTTATGCCGATGCTTTTGGGCGGCCCTTTTGCAGGAATCATCGTGGACAGGTTCAACAAACGTCACATTCTCTACGTCACACAATCAAGCTTTGCGATTCTTGCGCTCCTGCTCGCTTTTCTGGTGTATACCGATTTCATTCAGATATGGATGCTTTTTGCTTTTGCCCTCGCTTTTGGAATCATCGATGTGGTAGACAATCCGACCCGTCAGACGTTTGTGCATGAAATGGTGGGGCGCGAGAATTTACGCAATGCCGTCACCTTGAACGCAACTGAGGCGAATCTTGCACGTGCCATCGGACCGATGATTGCGGGCTCTCTGATAGCCACGGTCGGCATCGCTTTTTGTTTTCTCGCAAACGCTTTTTCATTTTTCGCGCTTATTGGCGTGCTTATACTCATGCAAGGAAAAGATATACGCGGAGAAGTGGCGGAGCAGAAACCTACGGGAGATTTGCTCGAAAGTCTTTCGTATGCGGCTTCAGTGCCCGTCATCCGGACGGTGCTGCTCGCTATGGCGGTCATCGGGACGCTGTCGTATGAATTTCAGGTCAGCTTACCGCTTCTCGCAGAAACCACCTTTGCCGGTTCTGCCGCGGATTATGCGGCGCTTCTCTCGGCGATGGGCGCGGGCTCGGTTGCGGGCGGGCTCTTCGCGGCAAGCCGCCGGAAGATTGCCCCGCACGAGTTCGTCGGCTCGGCTTTTTTCTTCGGTCTCTCTATCTGCGTCACCGCTAGTATGCCGACACTCTCTCTCGCCATTGTCGCGATGGTCTTTGTCGGATTCTTTTCGATCAACCTCACCTCGCTCGGCAACACAATGATCCAACTTGCCGCTGCGTCCAATATGCGCGGGCGTGTTATGTCGCTCTGGTCGATGGCCATTTTCGGTTCGACCCTCATCGGAGCTCCTGTCATCGGAGTGATCGGGGAACACATTGGTCCTCGATGGGGACTCGCACTCGGCGGGATTGCCGCCATGGGAGCCGCCGCCTATGCGGCGCGCACCCTCTTGAAGACAGATTGGCTCCGTACGATTTCCGAGAAAGTCGGATTGGACACACAGGAGGCGGAAGCGGAAAACCTGAAACTCTGATATATCCCCGTGAGATAGGTACACTCACGAGGTATACTATCCGCATGAAAATCGCGTCTGTCCGCGCGCGGGAAGTCCTCGACTCCCGGGGAAATCCTACGGTGGAAGCGGATGTCATTCTCGACGACGGTACGCTCGGGCGTGCAATCGTACCTTCCGGCGCCTCGACAGGCGCGCACGAAGCACACGAGCTTCGCGATGGGGACCCTTCGACGGAGCTCAGGGCAGGCAAGACACGGTACGGCGGCAAAGGAGTTTTGAAAGCGATTGCCAACGTGAACGACGAGATAGCTCAAGCAATCACCGGAAAGGAGGCAGGCGCTCAGGGAGATATAGATGCGACACTCATCGCGCTCGACGGCACAGAGAACAAAAAGCGTCTGGGGGCGAATGCGATTCTCGCAGTCTCACTCGCCGCCGCTCATGCCGCCGCTCGCGCACAGGAGATGCCGCTGTATGAATATGTGGGCACACTTTCTTCACAACCGCGAGAACCGCTTCTTCCGCTTCCGCAATGCAACGTTTTGAACGGAGGGGCTCACACCAACTGGGAATCCACTGACCTTCAGGAATTTATGATTATGCCCGTCGGCGCGCCTACCTTGCGCGAAGGTGTGCGGATGATGACGGAAGTATTTCACTCACTCAAAAATGTTCTTAAGGAAAAAGGATATGGCACGACCGTCGGTGACGAGGGTGGGTTTGCTCCGAAGGTAACAGGCGGTAATGCAGAAGCACTCGCGCTTCTCGGAGAGGCTGTCGAGCGTGCCGGATACAAAGTAGAAAAGGACATTGTCTTCGCGCTCGATTCGGCTGCATCCGAGATGTTTGAAAACGATACTTACAAACTTGCGTGCGAAGGTACTGAGCGTAGTTCAGAAGAAATGGTCGCGTGGTATGGAGAGCTGCAAAAGAAATATCCGATTCGCTCAATTGAAGACGGGCTTGCTGAGGACGATTGGGAAGGATGGAAAAAATTGACGGCTGCACTCGGAGGCTCGACGCAGCTCGTCGGCGATGACCTCTTGGTTACCAACGTGAAATTTCTCGAGCGCGGTATCAAAGAGAAAGCCGCCAACGCGATACTTATAAAAGTAAATCAGATAGGCACGCTCACAGAAACTATTGCGGCAGTGGACATGGCGCACGCGGCGGGCTGGCGCGCGGTCATGTCGCACCGCTCAGGTGAGACCGAAGACACTACTATTGCGCATCTGGCGGTCGGGCTCGGCACGGGACAAATCAAGACGGGCTCTATGAGCCGTTCGGACCGCACGGCAAAGTACAACGAACTGCTCCGTATTGAAGAAATGCTCGGCGATACGGCTGTTTTTGCGGGAGCCAATGCGTTATCATAGCTGTATCTATGGCGTATCTCGTATTGGTCCGGCACGGTGTCTCAGAATGGAATAAGCTTGGAAAGTGGACGGGACAGACTGATGTAAATCTCGCCGAGGAAGGTTTCGAAGAAGCGCGCCGGGCGGGAGATGCCATCAAAGATATCCGTATTGACAGCGTACATGTATCAATGCTCAAGCGTGCGCACGAAACATTCCAAGAAATCAGGATGGTTCTGGGAGGTGCTATTGAGCCGAAACGCCACGCGGCTCTCAACGAGCGGAGTTACGGCGTGCATACAGGCAAGAACAAATGGGAGGTCAAAAAGGAGATAGGTGAGGAGGAATTCCAACGGATACGACGCAGCTGGGACCATCCTGTCGAGGGAGGCGAGACGATGAAGGATGTCTACAACAGAGTCGTCCCGTACTACACGGACCACATTCTTCCGGAACTTGTCGTAGGAAAGAATGTGCTTGTCGTCGCGCACGGTAACTCTCTCCGCGCTTTCGTGAAATATTTGGAAGATATGAGTGACGAAGGTGTCGGCACGCTCGAATTCGGCACGGGAGAAGTCTTTTGTTATGAAGTTGATGAAAAGGGGAACGTTTTAGAAAAAACGATACGTGCAACGAATCCGGAGAAGCTCAAACTCTAATCTGCCAATGAAAAAAGACAGCGTAATAGAGCACATCATCTTCGACCTCTCGGAGGTGTTGCTCACGGGTGTCAAAGACACCGGCCTCGCGCTACGCGAAAAGCATCAGCTCGAAATATCGGGCCCGAAGATGGACTGGGCGCAGGAGAAGCATCCGCTCCTCACTCCGCTCGTGAAAGAATTTTTCCACGGTACGGTGAGCGAAGACGAGTACGTGCGTGATGTCGTGGAGAGGTATCCGCAGATAGGAGATAGTGCGTGGCTCAAAGAGCATATTCGTGAAAATTTTCTCGAGGTGGAAGGTACGCGTGACGTCGTGATTCAACTCCGGAACCTCGGCTACAAGCTCGCCATCCTTTCTAATCATGCGAAGGAGTGGATAGACCACTGCGAAGAGAAATTCAATTTCCAGGAACTGTTCGACACTCGCGTATATTCGTACGATATAGGCGCGTCGAAGCCGGACCCGCGTACATACAAGGCAGTACTTACGCAATTAAAGACGACTCCGGAAAAATGTTTGTTTATCGACGACTCAGATATCAATATAGCGGCGGCTCAGGCCCTCGGTTTCTCGACGATTTTATTCACAACAGCGGCATCTCTTCGGGAAGAGCTTAGAGAAATCGTGGGGGACCTTGATGAGGTGTAGTCACTCTGTCCGTTTAGCCGTCGCTCGTAGGGATGCGAGAACAAGTTCTCGCTCCTCTCACCTCGCTAGGCTATAATGAGCGCGCCTTATGGTTGCTCCCAGTAATAACATCCCCACCATCTTTGCGGCCTTTGGAGCGACGGGGGATTTGATGCGGCGCAAGGTTTTGCCCGCGCTCTACTATTCATACAAACACGGTGAGCTCCCGAAGATGTTCAAAGTCGTCGGTTTTTCGCGGCGCGAGTGGAGCGACGAAGAATTTCAGGGCTATGTACACGAAGTCCTGGAAGAACATGCAAAAACAAAGATTTCCGAAGCGGAACTTCTGCCGTTCCTCTCCATGTTCGAATTTCAGCGCGGGGAATTCGGCGACAAATCCAGTTACGATGACCTGAAAAAGACATTTGACGGACTTGATGCGGAGTGGGGCGTGTGCTCCAACAAGCTTTTCTATCTCTCCGTTGCGCCCGAATTTTACGAATTGATACTCAGCGAACTTGCGCGCTCAGGGCTTACCGATCCATGTGAGCCCGACCAGGGTTGGACGCATGTGATTGTCGAGAAGCCCTTTGGTATGGACTCCACGACCGCCAAGCAAATAGATGAACTGCTGGGGAAACTCTTCAAAGAGGAACAGATATACCGCATTGACCACTATCTCGCCAAGGAAATGTTGCAAAACATCCTGACCTTCCGTTTCTCCAACAATCTTTTCGAGCTCCCGTGGGGCAATAAACTCATCGAAGGCATTCACATTAAAGTATTAGAGACAATCGGCGTGGAAAAGCGGGGACCTTTTTATGATGGCGTAGGGGCCTTCCGTGACGTGGGACAAAACCATCTGTTGCAGATGCTCGCACTCGTGACGATGGAACATCCGGAGAGTTTCGAAGCAGCCGCCATACAAAAGAAGCGGGCGGACATATTGAGCTCACTCGATGTTCTTTCAGACGAAGACATGAAGAAGGCGACATTCCGGGGTCAGTATGACGGGTACCGGGATATCGAGGGTGTGCTGCCGAGCTCCGATACAGAGACCTATTTTAAGGTTCGCGCCACGATGTCGAACCCCAAGTGGAGCGGTGTGCCGATGGTCATGGAAAGCGGGAAGCGCTTGGGCGAGCCCTTGAAGGAGATTGTCGTCACCTTCAAGCACCCGATGCCGTGCCTCTGTCCGCCCAACGGTGCGCATCACAAGAACGAAGTTATATTCCGCATGGAGCCGCGTGAGGAGATACTGATTGAGTTTTGGACAAAGAAAGCAGGGTTCTCGTTTGCGACCGAGCGCAGAGAATTTCATTATATGTTGCGCGAACAATCCGCCCACGTGCCGTACGTCGAAGAATACGCAAAACTCCTTCTTGATTGTATCCGTGGTGACCAGACTCTCTTTATCGGTACCGGAGAGATACGGGAGATGTGGAGATTTACCGACCCTATCCTTGCCGCATGGCAAAAGGGCGTGGTACCGTTGGAGAGCTATAGACCGAACTCAAGAGAAGTCTTAGACACAGCACGCCATGTCAAATGACAAAAAAGAGATAGGCATCGTAGGTCTCGGCAAAATGGGGTCGGGGATTGCGTTGCAGCTTCACGAGAAAGGCTGGAGTGTGAGTGGTTTTGATTCGAGTGCAATGACGCTTGACGGTCTCGCCAAGCAAGGCGTCCAACCACGCACTTCTCTCAAGGAGCTCATAGATGGACTCTCTTCGCCTAGGCTTGTGTGGGTGATGGTGCCTGCTCGTTTGCCCGGGGCCGCAGAAGATGCGCCGAGTCCTGTAGACGAAGTGCTTTTTGGCAAAGGCGGACTTACGGAATTACTTTCAAAAGGCGACGTAGTTATAGATGGTGGCAACTCATATTTCAAAAAGGCCGAAGTACGCGCAAACAAACTCGCAGAACATGGAATCACATTCATCGACGTGGGATTTTCAGGTGGTCCGAAAGGTGCGCGCAACGGTGGATGCTTGATGATAGGGGGCGATGAAGCAGCCTTCAAAATGCACGAAGCGCTTTTCCGAGACCTCGCACTCAAAGATGGTTACCAATTCTTTACGGGTGCCGGTGCGGGGCACTTTGTGAAAATGGTTCACAACGGCATTGAATACGGGATGATGCAGGCCCTCGGGGAAGGATTTGAAATACTCAAAAAATCTCCGTACAAACTTGACCTTTCACGTGTCACAGATATTTATAATCACGGAAGCGTTATCGAATCGCGCCTTGTAGGCTGGCTCAAGAGCGCGTTTGGGCAGTATGGTGAGGATTTAGAAGAGGTCTCAAGCACCGTCGGGCATCTCGGGGAGGGCGAGTGGACGGCAATGACCGCGCATGAAATGGGTATCGAGGCAAAGATAATTGAAGGCTCCTTCCAATTTCGAGTGGAGTCGGTGAAGAAACCCTCATTCACAGGTAAGGTCGTCTCCGCGTTGCGCAATCAGTTCGGGGGGCATAGCATACAGAAATAGTTCGACGATGCCCCTTCGATAAACTCAGGATAAATCACTATACATAATATGGATACTCCGTCAGTAGCAACAACCCGGGTGCGGCAGAAAAGAATCCGTGAAGAGATAAAATCACGGTTGCACGTAGAGCGGACGTGGACAGACGCCCTGGCTGAATTTTTTACACTCAAATTCGGAACAGTGCCCTTTCTGCTCATAAACGTTGGAGTTTTTGTCCTCTGGATACTCATCAATCTCGGAGATATTCCGGGAATCGGCACATTTGACCCGTATCCGTTCAACCTTTTGACCATGGTGGTTTCGCTCGAAGCAATCATGCTCTCGATAATCGTGCTCATCACCCAGAACCGCCAGAGCAAAGTGGAGGACATACGTGAGCAGATAGATACCGAAATAGATGTGCGTGCGGAAGAGGAGATTACGATGCTTCTCGTCATGCTCGAAAAGGTCGCACAGCATCTGCAAGTCCCCATGGAAGCAAATCCCGAACTCGAACGCATGAAGCAGAGCACCGACCTAAAAAGAATCCGCGCGGAGATAGAACGGCATTCAGGATAACGCCATTGCCCACAAGCAAGGGACTCTTTATCCCCCAAGGGGACTGCGTTTTTCTAACTGCTACGCAGTAAGTAAAACGGGAGCTTGACTAGAGTACTCTAGTAGAGTAAAGTGCCTCTATGAACTGGAATAAGCAGGAATATAAGCGTTTGGTACAAGCGTTCTTGTCGCTTAAGAATGCGGATGAAGCCCGCCGCTTTTTGTGCGATTTGCTCACGCCGGACGAGATAGAAGAATTCGCGAAGCGCTTTCAGACCGCCGAAATGCTCTCGGAGGAGGTGTCGTACGCGGTTATTCAGAAGAAAACGGGCTTGAGCTCGACCACGGTAGCGCGCGTTTCCAAGTGGCTCAATGGCAAAGGGGGTGGTTACCGCAGTGTCATCAGCAAATTGCATCACCGCTCTACATCTCTGGCCAGAGGGAGTTGAGTTGACAGTCGTTTCTAGATTTCAAACCAACTCCCTCTCGCGAGGGGGTTTTTGCGTGAAAATCCGTCAATCTTGCGAGGGTGAACATTCGCATGTGCGCACGTACGCACGAAATATGGAGGCCCTCATGGGCACGAAAAAGAGTATAGATCCGCAAAGGACAGTCGCATGGCCCGCCGGTAAAAGTATTGAAGAACCGACGAGCAATCTGGCTGCTGCCGCGGGCATCAGGCTCAAGCTACCGCATCCGCGTTCGAGCATCGGCGCGATAAGCGGGTTGCCGGGATTCGATACCGCGATCCGCCTGAAGCCGTCTTTGGTTTGCGAAGCGGTGGAAAAAGGCGTGGTCGTGGCCGGTATCACCGGTCTCGATAACGTCATCGAGGGTGGAATGCAGGGCAAGGTCAACGTTGTCGCAATGCTTGCCTACAGCAAGACAACCAACGGCGGTACGCGAGGTGTGTTGTTCGGCCGCAACGACTCGCCCCGTACACTCGACGAATTGCGGCGGCAGCGCGGAGTGCGTATCGTCTCCGAGTATCCACAAACGACGAAGGCATTTCTCGCAGCAGAGAATATCAATGCCGAGGTCATCAGCTGTCCTGGTGGTGCGGAGGCGCTTGTCGCCTCCGGGCTATACGACTTCGGGGTTGCGCTCGTCGAGACAGGCAGCAGCCTCACGGCTGACGACCTTATCTCGGTCGCACAGATATTCGAATCGCAAACCGTACTCATTGCACATGCCGATCTGTATGCCTGTGAGAATGTCCGACGTCGTGTGGACTTCTTCGCCAAGCTGCTCCTCGGCGTCATCGAGGCGCGCGATAAACGGTATCTCACGATGAATGCTCCGCTTGGACGGCTCGATCAGATCAGGCGGGTGTTACCAGCTCTCAAAAGTCCGACAGTGCAAGCGCTCGCGGAGGAAGGGTATTGCGCTATCTCGACGGTCGTTCCCGTCGAGGGTATCAACGACCTCAAGATGCAGCTGCTTGAACTGGGTGCGACGGGCATTGTCGAGCTGAACGCATCTTCGATTATCTAGCTCTACGGCGGAGCCTCGGCTCCGCCGCCACAACTAAACGAAGGACAAACAAAATGAAAGTTCTCAGACCTCCTTTTGCGATGGTTGAAGCTGAACTATAGCGTCGCGAGGGCATATCCGGCCTTGCTGAAAAGGCGACACGCAAACCGGCGTAGCGCGGCAGTCGCCCTACGTCAAAAACACTTGTTCTTTCCAACTCAACGGGCGTCCCATAGGCGCCCGTTTTCTTTATTTAGGGCTATCCACAATGGGCTTGCAAGGAAAAATAGCTGTGGTAGCGTATAGCTCATGCAGAGCACGATTTCAAATATTCAGCGCCGACGAGCAGCTTCATTTGAGGCTGTTTAGAGTGTTTGTACCCTTCCCACAAACTTTCCAAAATGGCCTCAAGTGAGGTCATTCTTCGTTTAGATGCAACCGAAAAACGCATCTGACGATCCGTTCTTTCACACCAAACGGAGGGCCTTATGGCTCGCAGAACAGCGTTCATCAAGATGACCGGCGACCTTGCGGATATGCGTCCGGACGTGCTTGCGTGGTTGCGCACGCTTGCGCAGGAATACTTCGTTGTTATCTGCACCGGCGGGGGCACGCAGATTTCGGCGGCATTGAAAGAACGGAACATTCCGTTTGAATTCGGCGCGCTCGGAAGGCAAATTGCAACATTCGAAGGCCGGCAGATTGCGCGCGATATCCTCGAACGCAATCAGACGGAAATCCAAGACCGCCTCGCGGCTGAGAAGATTCCGGCGACGGTCATAGTCCCGGTTCTCGACGTCGGATCGGTGCTCTGTCACATCAACGGCGACGTCTTGGTCCTGACAACGTATCTGGGCTACGACAAAATCTACGTGCTGACGCTCGAAAGCAGGAAATTTGCAAAACAAGCGGACTTCACGAAATATCCGAAAATCGAGGTCGTCGGATTCCCCGACACCTGCCCATCGCACGGAGGAACGTAAGATGCATCCAAACTGGATCGACTTGGCGGCACGGATGGGTAAGCTCGGCGTCTACAACGCCGCGCTTCTCACACCACGCAATCTGTCGAGTCAATTCTTCTCCGGTCGGACGGTGGTCCATCCGCGAGCACACAAGTTCGTCTTTGTGGCGGGTCCTCTTAAGGGGCACGTCGCACGGCGCAAGACCGGAGATGAATTCTGGCAGGAAATCTCGCAAATCTACGTCGACGAGGATTTGCGGGGTAACGGTATTGTCCGTGAGATGGTTTTTGAACTCATCGCACGGACGCCCGCCGTCATCCAGCTCTTCGGCATCACTTCGGTACGCACCGTCATGACGGTATTCGAAGAATGTCAGATGGATGCGATAACGAAGGCGACGATGCCGGACGTCGAAGCGTGGGCGGAGCGGCTCGGAATCCGCGAACGCCTCCCGGAATCCGCGCTCTCGCCGGACCCTCCCCAGCCTTGCGACAAAGAGCGCTGGCTCTTTGTCCGTTGAAACCCGGGGTGCGCGCGGACTCCTCTGCGCGCACCCCTTCCTTATTTCTATCTATAATCGTATTATCCTTAATAGCACACCTCTATGCGCCACCTTATATCCTTGAAAAAACAGAGCGCGGATGATATCCGCGCAATTTTGGATATTGCTACGACGCTCAAGAAAAAATACCGCGCAGGCGAGCCCACGGACCTTTTGCACGGGAAGACCCTGCTTATGTTTTTCCAGAAGGGTTCGACGCGCACTCGCATTTCATTTGAAGCCGGAATGACAGAGCTTGGCGGTCACGCCATTTATCTGGATGCAGCGAAGACGCAATTTGCCCTCGCCGATTTCCGTGATGAGATACGCGCCGCGATGCGTTTCGGAGATGTGCTCATGATGCGCCTCATGCGCGTGAAAGACGTCGCGCTTGCGGCCTCTTTTGATCAGATACCCGTTATCGACGGTTGTAGTGAGAAATATCACCCGTGCCAAGCCCTTGCTGATATTTTTACCATGTCAGAACGTTCCGGCGGTCTGGAAAATATAAAAAAAGTGGCGTGGTTGGGCATTGAAAATAACGTCTCCAATACACTCAAGCTTGCGTGTGCGAAGCTGGGGATAGATGTGGTTCTGGCGGCACCTGAAGTCAATGTGGCGAGCGTGGACGCGGAATTGAATGCGGCGGCGGACGATACGGGCAGAGTAAGAAAAATCTTGAATATCAAGGAGGCTCTTCGTGGTGCCGATTATGTGCACACGGATACCTGGATGGATGTTGAATATTTTGAAAACGGGAAGGTGCGTCCGGAGTTCGCAAATGAATACGAACGCCGGAGGAGCCTCCTCATGCCGTATCAATTGAATGCGCAGCTGATTGATACCTACGCTCCACAGGCGGGGATTATGCACTGTATGCCGATGCATGTGGGCTACGAAATAACCCGCGACGCCATCGAACACAAGAATTCCGTCATCTTTGACCAGGCGGAGAACCGCAAACACGTTCAGAAAGCGATACTTTTGTGGCTGCTTGAGAAGGGAATTTGAAAATCCCCATATCGGCCGGATTATGATATAATCCCTTCTTCTCTATGGAACTACTTGGAGAGAAATGCGCGGTCTTCGGAGTCTACGGTACGGGACTCGAAGCTGCGCGGCTCTCCTTTTTCGGACTCTTTGCGCTCCAACACCGGGGGCAAGAGAGCGCCGGTATCGCCGTCGCCGACGGGGAGAGTATTACCCTCCACAAAGGCATGGGACTCGTCTCTCAAGTCTTTACCGAAAACAACATAAAACAACTCACGGGCCACATTAGTGTGGCCCATAATCGTTATTCGACGGCAGGCGGCTCCCACGTGAAGCACGCCCAACCGATGCTCGTGGCGGGCAAGGGCTCGGTAGAGCGTCCAGCGGAGGCTCCGAGCGCCGGTATGTACCCGTACGTGTCACTGCGCTCTGCACCGGAAGACGATTCAATAGCACTCGTGCACAACGGCAATTTGCCGAGTACGAAGGCACTTGCGGATTTCCTTACGTCTAAAAAGATAGACTCGTCCGAGTATTCAGACTCCCGCATGATAGCGGAGGCCATCGGGGCATTAATGCGGGAAGGCAATGATTTGGAAAACGCTATTGCAGAGGTGTATCCCCACATGACCGGGGCGTTCTCCATACTCATCATGTCCAAGGATAAACTCATTGCCATCCGCGACGCGTGTGGTGTGCGCCCGCTCTCCGTAGCGCGGCTTAATGGCGGGTACGTTATTGCATCCGAGACGTGCGCATACCCTACGATAGGTGCTGAATTTGTACGTGAGATTGAGCCGGGAGAGATGCTTGTGATAGACGAAGGTGGAATGCGCTCCCGTACATTGGCCACGCCGAATCCAAAACTCGACATATTTGAATTCGTGTATTTCGCCCGGCCGGATAGCCAAATACTCGGCAAATCAGTCTATGAGGTGCGCAAAAATTTCGGTGTGCAGCTCGCAAAAGAAAATAAAATTGAAGCGGATGTAGTAATTCCTGTCCCCGAGACCGCGATACCTTCGGCGGTAGGATTTTCACGTGCTTCGGGAATACCGATGGAACTTGCGCTCGCAAAGAATAGATACATCCATCGCACGTTTATCCAACCGGAGCAACATATCCGCGAGCAGGGAGTGAAGGCGAAGCTCACGCCGATAGTCGATTGCATCAAGGGTAAGCGGGTCATCGTCATCGACGATTCAATCGTGCGCGGTACCACTTCGCGTCAGATAGTAGAAATGCTATTCGAGGCGGGGGCGACTGAAGTGCACTTCCTCGTCGCCTCCCCGCCGGTAAAATTCCCGGACTTTTACGGTATCGATACTCCCGACCAAAAAGACCTCATTGCTGCCACGAAATCAGTCGAAGAGATACGGCAGCACCTCAAGGCGACCTCGGTGCGCTATCTTTCATACGAAGGCATGATAGCTGCGACAGGCCTTTCCGAAGACCAATTTTGCACCTCCTGTTTCACCGGTGTCTACCCGATAGATATCAAAGAGCGGGCTCAAGAAATTGTCTTCAAATAGGCTACGTTTCCGCCCGCCCGGGGTAGACAAAGGCCCTCACGGCTTGTAGTCTTCTCGGATGCCATCAAAAAAACCGTTCGTACCGAGTGAGAAAATATTAAAAAAATATGCCGATGTGCTCGTGAATTTTGCACTCGGAATGGGGAAGGGAATTAAAAAGGGAGATGTCGTGCGGCTTTCCGCCAATGAAAGCGCCAAGCCACTTTTTATGGCCGTCTGCAATGCAATCGTCGACGCGGGAGGACACGTGCTTTCGCACTATGCACCCGATGAGGAGAACGGCGATATGCGCCGCAATGCCAGCACGGGTCGGTACTTCTACCAAAACGCGTCTGAAAAACAGCTCAAATTCTTTCCCGCAAAATATTTGAAAGGCGTTGTCGACCAGATGGACCACTCGCTCTATCTCCTTGCGGATAAGGATATGCACCTCATGGACGGTATAGACCCGAAGAAAATGATGATGCGCGGTATGGCGATGAAGCCTTTTACCGACTGGCGGCATGAAAAAGAGTGGAAAGGTAAATTTACATGGAGTATTGCCATGTACGGAACCCCCGCAATGGCCAAGGAGGCGGGACTTTCTGAGAAAGAATACTGGAACCAGATAATCAAAGCGTGTTTCTTGGATTACGAAGACCCGATAAAGCGCTGGAAAGAAGTATATGCGGAGATAGAGAAGTACAAGAGTCGCTTGAATGCGTTGACCCCAAAAATAGACAGATTGCATGCGGTCGGTCCGGATATGGATCTCTGGATACGCATCGGAGAGAAGCGCAACTGGCTCGCGGGGCGCGGTGTGAATATGCCAAGCTTCGAGATTTTTACATCTCCGGATTGGCGCGGGACAGAAGGTTGGATAAAGCTCAACCAACCGCTCTACCGCTACGGTTCAAAAATTACGGGCATTGAACTTGAATTCAAAGGTGGCAAGGTGGTGAAATCAAAGGCGAAGACCAACGAGAAACTACTCAAGGAAATGATTGCGACACCGGGCGCCGATAGACTCGGCGAATACTCGCTCACCGATAAGCGGCACTCGCGCATCACCAAATTTATGGCAGAGACCCTCTATGACGAAAACATGGGAGGGCCATACGGTAACACGCATATCGCGCTCGGCATGAGTTACCGCGACACCTTCCGCGGCAATGTCTCGAAGCTCACTACGAAGCAGGCGGAAGCGCTCGGTTTCAACGATTCTTCCGTACACACCGACGTCATCTCGACGACGCGCCGCACCGTGACTGCACATCTCAAAAACGGAAAAACAAAGGTCATCTATAAGGACGGCGAGTTTGTACTCTGAACAATACAAATGAAGACTATCTATCTGGTACGACACGGTGAAAGCGAGGGAAATGCTCTCGGTCAGTACAACCCCATTGATACGCGCCTTTCGAAGAGAGGAGAAGTACAAGCCGCTGAAATTGCGAAACGCTGCGTGCACTTGCCAATAGAAATAATTGTTTCGAGTACGATGCCACGCGCGCTACAAACAGCTGAAGTTATTGCAACATATATTGATAAGCGCATCGAAACTTCTGCTTCTTTTAGAGAACGAATTTCGGCAACGAAGATACTTGGCAAGAAACGCAACGATCCTGAAGCGGTTGCGGTTATTCAGGCGTCTAGGGAAAACTTTCATGTTCCAGGTTGGCACTACGAAGACGGGGAGAATTTTGAGGACCTCAAGCAACGCGCACTTGAAGGCCTTGGATATCTTTCGAAACGCCCTGAGGACAATATCTTGGTCGTAAGCCACGGGTTTTTCATGTACATAATTGCTGCGGCTGTGATTTTCGGTGCTGATCTCACGGCGCAGGAATGTTTGCATATTATTGAGGGTTTTGGAGAGCTTGAGAATACGGCACTTACCGTTGTCAAATATAGGGACGAAGATCGCCCAAAAGGTAGGTCGCCATGGCAGCTGCGCGTCTGGAACGACCACGCACACCTCGGGCAGCTATGATACGATAGTATTCCTATGAACTTCTCGATATCCAGCGCTTCTTTCAAGTTCCTCATCGGCTGGAGTGCGGTATTTCTCTTCCGCCTGATACCATTCCGTCCGCCAAACTTCGAGCCGATGCTCGCTACGGTGATGCCGTTTTCAAAACGCTACGGTATCCTGGGCAGCTTTTTTTTCGGCTTCTTGGGTATCGTTCTCTATGACGCAATCACAAGCGGGTGGGGAAGTTGGACTGCCGTGACCGCAATCTGCTACGGTCTTCTCGGTGTTGCAGCGCATCTCTTTTTCAAAAATCGTGACGCTTCGGTCAAAAATTTCCTTCTCTTCGGTATCCCAGCAACCGTGGTCTACGATGCCGTCACTATGACGATAGGCCCTATTTTTATGAACCAATCGTTGGTAGTCGCATTTACAGGTCAAATTCCTTTTACCTTGATGCACCTGACGGGTACGATCGTTTTCTCTGTGCTTCTGAGTCCTGCTTTGTATCGTTGGGTGGTACAGAATGAGCGATTTGAACTCACGTTCTTGCGCACCCGGGCTGTTGCGATGGTAGAAAAATAGTCTACACTGATTTTCAATGCAACACCTCGTAGAAACTCAGCAGTTTGACCGCGCATCTCTCAAGCGCCTCTTCGAACTCGCCACGTCTCTCGAAGACAAGCGCGATGAATCATTTAAAGGCAAGATACTCGCTTCGCTTTTCTTTGCTTCTTCAACGCGGACACGTCTTTCCTTCGAATCGGCAATGATGCGGCTCGGCGGCAACGTTATAACGGTAGAAAGCGGCGAATCTTCCTCGCAGTCAAAGGGGGAAACACTGGAAGATTCAATAAAAGTTGTCAGCCAATATGCCGACATTATCGTCATGCGCCACGGGGAGGTAGGTTCGGCGACGCGGGCCGCAGCCGTCTCGAAGGTTCCCGTCATCAATGCGGGAGACGGCAACATGGGTCAGCATCCGACGCAAGCACTCCTCGACCTCTACACTATCCAGCGTGAATTGAAACGCGAAGATGATATACATGTCGCGGTTGTGGGTAATTTGAAGTATTACCGCTCGCCGCGCTCACTCGCGTATCTCTTGAGTAAATATAATGGTATGCGGGTTACTTTTATTTCGTCACCCGAATTGCGCATGGAGGATGACGTTAAGAATCATCTCAAGGAGAACAATATCCCCTTTATTGAGACCGAAGACATGACGGAGGGTATCCGCGATGCTGATGTGGTCTACCAAACACGCATCGCAAAGGAATGGATAAAGAACGATGAGGAGTACGAAAAACAGCGCGGGCGCTATATTATTACCCGCGATGTGGCCGACCACATGAAGGAGGGGGCTATTATCATTCACCCGCTTCCGCGCGTCGGTGAGATAGAGGAGGCTGTCGACGCATCACCGCATGCTGTGTATTTCAAGCAAGTAGGATATGGGCTTATCGTCCGCATGGCACTTTTGAAGACAATGCTCACGGGAAAGGAAATCTAGTCTCACGTACCAGAGCGGACAGTTCACAGTTTTTATTTTTGCTACCAATAGGTGTACCGAGAGATGTCATAATCGAGAGTGGAATCCGTGCCGCTGTGGTGCGGAAATAAGGTGGAACGAACGGAGCATATCGTGAACGCCGAAGTGAAGACCCCCCCGGTTTTTGGAGGAAATGAGGCGGACAAACTTTCCCTCGAACTTCTTACGAGGGAGACTCTACAGTCGGCCATCGTTTTGGCAAACAGTGTTTTTCCGCAGTGTCGTGATTTGCCGGAAAGTCCAGAGATCGAGTATCGTGCGACTATCGACCCTACAACCTACAGGGAAGCGATGACGGCACTAGGACTCGATAGTCAGGAGCACTGGGTACTCAAAAAGCGGCAGAGTGTTGTCGGACTCACCGGTTTGCAACACAAAACGCTCGACGAGCCGGAAGTAGCATGGCTTGGATGGTTTTGTCTGGATCCGACCCAGCGAGGTCAAAAGCTCGGAAAGAGATTTCTTGAGTGGACGATCTCAACGGCCAGACTCAAGGGATACACTGTGTTGCGGTTGCACACGACGGATCTCCCGAGCCAATCCAAGGCTCAGGTCCTGTACGAGAAGTTAGGGTTCCGCGTCATTGATCCCCGTGATCTCGATCCGAGGGTTTTGTACAATGGCGCGGCAACTCACTACGGGCAAATCTACCGAGAGAAGCCGCTGTAAGCGTTTGGTGCTCTGGCCCCCATGCGATGCATGGGGGCCGTTGCTTTGGAATTACAGAACAAGGAAGAAAAACAGAATGGCAATGACTATGCGATACACACCGAATGCGATGAATGAACGATTGCGAACAAACCCAAGAAGGAATTGTATTGCGAGAAGTGCAACGAAGAATGAAACCACGAACCCGACAGCAAGCGGAAGAAATTGATTCGCCGAGAAGGAGCCGGCGTTTTTGACGAGGTCGAGCCCTGTCGCGGCACCCATCGTTGGTACCGCAAGGAGGAAGGAGAATTCCACGATGGTCGCCCGCTTGATGCCGATGAGGAGCCCGCCGAGAATAGTCGCCGCGGAGCGTGATACACCGGGGATGATAGCTACAGATTGGAAGAGTCCGACAAGCGCGGCCTGTCCATACGTGACGTGTTGCAGGCCTTCCGTCGCACTCGACTCTTCTGTATGGAGAAGCTCAAATACGATAAGTGCAATACCTCCAACCGCGAGTGCCACCACCACTACCAACTCATTTCCCAAAAGGTAAGTTTTTGCGACTTTGTAGAAGGCGAGTCCGATAATTCCTGTCGGAATAAATCCTACGGCGATGCGCTTGAGGATTTCTATATCGAGAAAAGAACGCCAATACAATACAACGACAGCAAGAATTGCTCCCAACTGTATAGCTATCTCAAAACTCTTGAGAAATTCCGAGTTGGTAATACCGAGGAGGGAACTTGCGAGGATAAGATGTCCAGTTGAGGAAATAGGAAGGAATTCCGTTATTCCTTCTACAATACCGAGAATAAGTGCGTCGAGCGGTGTCATGAGCTACGCGCGAAGGTCAGCCAGCGGTATCCTAGCCATGCGCAGAAAGCCCCGAGCAGCACTCCGGCCACCACATCACTCAGATAATGTACGCCAAGGTAAATACGACTGAATGAAATCGCTGCGACGACGAGTGAAAGAAATATTGTTGCTGCAATACGTATGCTCCGAGACGGGATTAAAGTCCAAACGAGAAATACTAGATACCCATAGAGAGCTGCGGAAAGCGCTGCATGCGCGCTCGGGAATGAGTACCAGATTTCCGTGTATGCGCGAAAGGAGACTGGAGGACGCGCTCGCTCAATAAGCCCTTTGACGAGAATCACTCCGAAGCCACTTGTCGCAACGGCAAGAGCCAAGCCTGCAACAGCAGCGTATTTTCGATACAAAAGCAGCAAGAGTCCGATGCACACCGCAAGTCCATAAATAGTGAGTACCGTCCCCAGTTCACTTATCCCAATGAATACGTCAACAAGCCGAGCGTCCCTCAACGCGTACAGCGACTCAAGGACGCGCATGTCGACGCCTTGAATGAAGGAGGTCATGAGAGGGCAGCGATGTATGGAATGAAGATTGCGGCTCCAATCACGAGTGCGGTGAAGGAGGCGATAAGGACGGCGGCCGCGGCGAGGTCTTTAATTTTCGCAATGTGGGGGTCGTGATTTTTCTGTACCATGTCGCAGAATTCTTCGAGAGCGGTATTGAGGGCTTCTGCCGAGAGTACGAATCCGATAAGAAAGAGAATGATAAGAAGCTCCGCCTGAGATATCCCGAGCAGCAATGCCGCCGCGACCGCAAGAACGCCGCAGCCTATCTCTATACGGAAATTTATCTCTTCCTTCCATGCGACAACGAGGCCGGCTAGGGCGTTGCGCAAGCTATTTACCTTCTTGTCGAGCATGGCTCTAGTATATCTTGTTGGCGGCCTGCCGTCTGCTATCATATCCGTCATGTACACGAAATTGGTATTCGCTCTTGTTGTCGTTTCTTTGGCGGGTGTGCTCGCAGTTCCTGTAGACACTGCGCAGGCCCACGGAGGAGAGGGGCTAACGTTCACAAGCACAACAACGGGAGGGCGTATCGCTGATGTCGACTATGCTGAATCCTCTATTCATGCGGGCACCATCGGCCGGTTCGATTTTGGCCTCTTCGCCGACGAGACGCGTCAAAAACAGATTACATTCACAGATATCTGGGTACGCATTACAGAGAAGGACGGAAGCCGGGTAGGAAATACGCTCTTTGCCGGCGCTGTCGCAAAACAAGAATTCGGAGGCAACGGCTTCTCATATATGTTTCCTAAGGGAGGGACATACACGTTGGACCTGAGGTATAACGACGCAAGCAAAGGCGATTTTGGTGAAACTGTAGGGGAGGCCGAGTTTGAGCTGAACGTTCTCCGGAGCTCAGATGAAAGCACATTCAAATTCCGTATGGAATTTTGGGTAGGATTACTCGCGGGATTACTCGGCGCAACCATTTCAATTCTCCCGCTCATACTTCGTAACAAGAAAGCTTGATATCCCTCTCCATTCGCTATGCTTGAAATACTTACCGCATCATTCGTCGTCATGCTCGCCTCCCTTTCGGGGAAGCTTATTGCGTGGCGGCAGGCAGGACCGCTCATTGAGCGCAATTTGCACTTCCTGGTGAGTTTTGCGGCGGGCGTACTTCTGGTGACCACATACTCTTTATCACAGGAGATTATTGAACATGCAGGGTCGCTTATGGCAGGTCTTCCGTGGGTGGCAGCAGGAGTCGTCCTCGTGCTTGTTGGATTTCGTTTTATACCGCATTTCCACCATCATCATGATGTGCAGACGGAAGACCACACCCACTCACGTATTGATGCGGGCCGCATTCTTTTCAGTGATGGGATACACAACATCGGAGACGGCGTCGTTATCGTCGCTGCGTTTGCCGTGTCCCCACTTCTCGGTATCGTAAGCACGATAAGCATTTTGGTGCATGAAGTGCTTCAGGAAACATCACAATTCTTCGTCTTGCGGCAAGCGGGATTGTCTGCGCGCACTGCGCTCACGTACAATCTCATTGTCTCTTCCACCATTTTGATTGGCTCGATTGGAGGATACTTCCTTCTGGAACAATTCGAAGCTCTCGAAGTTCCTCTGCTTGGTCTCGCGGCCGGCGCGTATCTCATCGTCGTTTTTCACGATCTCATTCCTCATTCGATTGGCTCTGTACGCGAACGCGGGCACTACGGCAAGCACGCGTTGTTTTTCCTGATTGGTCTCGTGCTCATGTCTCTTTTTAGAGCACTTCTCCCGCATCAATAATGATGCGGAGTGGGAAGGAAAGTTGACGAAACGCGTTTAGTGGGTTAATATGTATTGCCCATATGCATCCCCAAAATCTGATTGTTAAAGCCGTTTTATTCATCCGCACAGCTTTTCCACGCTTCGTTCGCTGGGGCTCCCGTGTCGGTTGGTGGAAAGTCGGAATTGCTTCAGCTGCGCTCATACTCGTAATCGCTGGAGTGTCGTCGCTCTTCGGCGGCTCGGAGTCTCTGGCTGCTCCTGCGCCTCAAGTGCATAGTGTCGAAGTGAAGAGTGTTGCCGAATTATCCAATCAAACCTCGCCGCTTTCTGTTGTCGGCCAAGTAAGTTCCAAATCAGAAGCCACGGTGCGTGCTGAGCGTTCTGGACAAGTCACGGGGGTCTATAAAACCTTGGGCGACCCCATCGCTGCGGGCTCCGTCGCCGCCGAGCTTGAAAACGCATCGGAGAGGGCTGCCGTGCTGCAGGCGCAGGGTGCCGTCGAAGCTGCGGAAGCAAATCTCTCGAAGATTACCGGTGGTGCACGAAGTGAGCAGCGGGCGATACTCGAGTCAAACCGTACAAATGCTTCAGCTTCGCTTGATGCTGCCCAGGCAGTTGGAGTGAACACATTACTTTCCGCATATGCGACGGCAGACAACGCCATACGTGGGACCACGGATAAGATGTTTACCAATCCTGAAGGTCACTCACCAATCTTTAACGTCACGTCATCCGACTCTCAACTTTCGATGAAGATAGAGAACGTGCGACCGGTCATTAGTGGATATTTAAAACGTGAGACCCTCGCATCTCTGACACTTTCCGCTTCGTCCAATCTTTCCGTCGAGATTAGCGCGACAGAAACGGAGATGCGTGCAATACGTAGCTTCCTCGACATGATCATCAGTGCTCTCAATAAAGGCATTGGCACATCCGGTGCCTCAGCGAGCACCATTGCGACGTATTTGTCTGAAGCCACAGCAGCACGAACGACGCTCACGACCGCGCTCTCCTCGCTCTCCGGTGCCACGCAAGGCCTGGTGGCAGCGAAGTCGGCTCTTGACGTTGCACATAAGAATCTTGAGCAAGGTGTGACGGGTGGACAAGTCGAGGATGTCGCAGCGGCGAAAGCGGCACTGAAGCAAGCGCAAGGAGGTCTGGCGGCGGCTCGTGCCAATTTGGAGAAGACAATCATCCGTGCCCCTATCTCCGGTACTATCAATTCGTTCTCGCTCAAACGCGGAGATTATGTCCAGCAGTCGTCTCCCGTACTCACGGTCGCAAACAACAGTGCGTTGGAAATCGTCGCGTACGTGACCGAAAATGATGCACACGATATCGCCGCAGGACGCACTGCAGCAATCGAGGGGGGAGTGTCCGGTGTGGTCACGAAAATTGCGCCCGCTATTGATCCGCTGACGAAGAAGATTGAAGTCCGCATCGGCGTTTCAGGCAATGACGGCGCGCTTATCAACGGACAATCTGTCCTCGTATCCATTACTCGCGCTCGCGTGACCGCAAAAGATCTCTCGAGAGTTAGCATTCCTGTTTCTGCGATTAAAATCGGCTCAGATGAGACAATCGTGTTTACTCTTGATGCCGAAAATAAACTTGTGCCTCATCCGGTCATAGTCGGGACACTCTTGGGTGACCGCGTTGTTATTACTGAAGGCCTCACGCTTGATATGCAGATTGTGACGGACGCACGTGGTTTGCGGGCAGATGAAAAGGTAGAGCTAAAGTAACCAAGATATGCTCCCCTTCTGGAAATTCTTTATCGAAAAGAGGCAGTTTACGATACTGCTTATCGCATCACTTGTTATTTGGGGTGTTACTGCTGCAATTGTCATCACCAAGGAATCCGCTCCGGAAGTTCAAATCCCGGTCGGTATTATCTCGGTTGTATTACCGGGTGCTTCCGCCGAAGATATCGAGCGCTTGGTAACGAACAAGCTCGAAGAGCGTTTGGCAAATCTCACTGACCTCAACCGGCTGACCTCAGTATCGCGTCCGGGACTCTCCATCATTACGGCAGAATTCGCTGCTTCTGCAGATATCGATAAATCAATTCAAAAACTAAAAGACGAAGTCGATAAAGCAAAACCAGACCTTCCGGAGGAGGCAAAAGACCCAGCTGTTTCTGAAGTGAATTTCCTCGACCAACCGGTGCAAATAATTTCTATTTCTGCTGATTATCCATACGCAAAACTTGCGGAACTTGCCGATCAACTCAAACGCGAATTGCAGGCGGTCAAAGGCGTCTCGCGAGTCGACGTCTCTGGAGTGCGCAATCGCGAAGTGCAGGTTGTCGTCAAAAAAGAAGAACTTGCTCGCTTGGGCATAACACTTTCGCAGGTCGTCGGCGCAATCGGTCAGTCGAACGCATCTCTGCCGATTGGGGCTGTCACCGTGGACGACATTACCTACAACATCTCTTTCAAGGGCAGTCTTGACGATATATCAGACATTGGAGGTATCGCTGTATTAAATATTAGCGGCAGAATCATTTATCTGCGCGACATTGCGGATGTTTCCGACGGCGTGGAGAAAGCAACATCATATTCACGTATTTCAACGGACGGTAAGCCCTCCGCACAAGCATTCTCGCTCTTTGTGTACAAAGTACGCGGACAAGACGTCACGAGTACAACTGCGGGTGTTCGTGAAAAACTTGAAGAATTGAAATTGGGGGTCCTCCGAGGCAGTGAAGTTATTATTTCCAACGATGCAGGAGATCAGGTGCGTACCGACTTGAGAGAGCTTACGCAGACAGGGCTCGAGACGATGATTTTGGTGATGCTTGCGCTCTTTCTCACGATTGGGTGGCGTGAGGCGATTGTGGCAGGGCTTTCAATCCCACTTTCATTTCTCATAGCTTTTATCGGTCTGCTCTATAGCGGCAACACCATCAACTTCTTGTCGCTCTTTTCTCTCATTCTTGCTATCGGTATTCTGGTCGATTCCGGAATTGTGGTCGTCGAGGCAGTGCATACGCGTATACGTATGTACGGTGACAAAAAACAGGCGGCATTTGAGGCACTTCGAGAATACGGGTGGCCTTTGATTGGGGGAACTATGGCGACCGTCACATTTTTCTTACCTCTGTTCTTCATTTCAGGTATCGTCGGTCAATTCATCGCCTCGATTCCGTTCACCCTCATCTTTGTCCTCATCGCATCAATATTTGTCGCGCTTGGTCTGGTGCCGTTCCTTACGATGACATTTTCTCAAACCGGTGAGCATTCCCGACTGTTGGAAAAACAAGAAGAGTATGCACGGCGTGCTCGCACGTGGTATGACCTGCGATTGCGTCAGATATTGGGTAATCGTAAAGCGCAGAATCAATTTTTGATTGGAATGATTGTCGCTTTTGTTCTTTCCATTGCGCTGCCAGTAGTAGGTATCGTAAAAACCAATTTCTTCCCCGGAGAAGATTCGGAATTCGTTACGATAGAGCTTGAAATGACGCAAGGTACGGCCCTCAATCAGACGGATATCGCGGTGCGCGCGATTGAGGAAGAGCTCTACGGCGACCCGCGATTTGCTTCTATCGTAACCACGGTGGGAGGTACGAGCGCATTCAGCGACAGCCCGCAAACGGACACCCGCTATGCGAACGTGACCTTGAACCTTGTAGACAAGGGCGAGCGCGAGTCGAGCGATGAAATCATCGAAGATGTAAAAGCAAAACTCGCAGATTATTCTTTGGGTCGGGTGAAGGTCTCCGCTCCCACGGGAGGTCCGCCCGTAGGAGCTGCCATCCTTATAAAATATCTCGGTCGTGATGCCGACTCGCTCGATGCCGCTATTACGATTGCCCGCCGTGAGCTGGAGCAAACACCCGGTGCCATTGATATAGATTCATCCAACAAGAACGCCAGCACTGAGTTTTCTCTCAGCATCGACCGCGCGAAACTGGCGCAACTGGGGCTCACTCCCGGATCCGTTGCATCCACGCTTCGTACGGCGGTCTCAGGCTTTGCTGCGACTTCTCTCACGGGCGGAGAGCGTGATGTAGACGTCGTGGTGTCGCTCAATCTGAATCCGAATTACGTCGACCCACACGATGCGGCGAACACGACGGTGGATTCACTGAATCAAATCCCAATGACAACGCCGAGCGGACAAACGATACTTCTTGGTTCTGTTCTCAAGCATGGAGTCACACGTTCAGATTCAGCAATAAATCACGAAGGACGCGAGCGCGTCGTGACGCTTACTTCCAATGTCTCACCTCTCAAGACCCCGGGCGAAGTGCTTGCCGCATTCAACAAGCGGATGGAACAAGTGGAATTGCCCGAAGGCGTACATATATCGGTAGGTGGTGAGAACGAAGAGACGAATAAGTCCTTTCTTGAGATGGGATATGCGCTATTGGCGGGCCTCGCCCTCACGTTCATCATTCTTGTACTATCGTTCAATTCATTCCGTTTTGCGGGATACTTGCTCATGATTGTGCCGCTTTCGCTCATCGGCGTCATGGGCGGGCTCGCCCTCACGCGTCTACCACTCTCATTTTCTTCGCTACTCGGTGTAATCGCCCTGGCAGGCGTCATCATCAATCACGCGATTATTCTCATGGACGCAATCATCCAGCGCATGAAGACGGGGGCAGGACGTCCGTTTGTCGATATCATTGTCGACGCTGCCGTGTCGCGTCTGCGACCGATTTTCTTGACCACTGTAACGACGGTGCTCGGCATGATTCCGCTCACGTACGCCTCTTCGCTCTGGGGACCGCTCGCGTTTTCGATACTCTTCGGGCTTTCGTTCGCAATGATACTCACTCTCGTACTTATTCCGGTACTTGTGTACCGTTGGCCGGGTAAATTACCTGAAGACATCGTGCGTTAGAGGTGTGTAAAAGGAAGGTGCAGGATTCTGTACGTTTGCTACGCTAGTCCCATGACAGAAGAAGAGTGGAACGACGGGACCCCGAAGGTATTCAAAAAAACAGTTTCATGGATTGACCGCATGCTCGATTCTCAGGAGAGTGCAAATGTCCTCATTATTCTCCTTATTGTACTCTCAATACTGCCGCTTCTTGGCATCGGGATTCTTCTCACGCGTGCGGCCAATCCCGTCCCTCCGGTCGAGATACGGAATTAGAGCTCTCCACCCGGTCAAATATTTGTTATCATGGGCGCACTATGAGCGAGCAGGAAATCCGTGACGAACGACTGAAGAAGCTTGATGCTCTTCGAGCCGCAGGCATGAACCCGTATCCCGTCGATTCGCACCGGGATATGAGTAATGCGGATGCAGGCACCGCTTTCGATGATTTGGAAGCAAGCGGCCGCAAGGTTCACCTAGGAGGCCGTGTGATGTCTCTGAGAGGTCAAGGAGGCATTGCTTTTGCGGACATCTTCGATGGTTCGACTCCCTTCGACTCCACTCAGGATAAATCGCTCACCACAGGCGGTACCGGACGCATGCAGATTGTGCTGCAGAAAGCGGATATGGATGAGGCTCTATTCGACCTTTTTGTGGCTACGGTAGATACGGGTGACTTTGTCGAGGCTTCGGGGGTGATGTTTAAAACGAAAAGAGGAGAACGCTCTCTGAAGGTGGAGAAGTGGCGCATGCTCGCCAAATCGCTCTTGCCGATGCCCGCCGAACATTTCGGTATCAAGGACGAGGAATTGATTTTGCGGCAGCGGTATCTTGATATCCTTCTGAATCCGGAAGTACGCGCCATGTTTGGACGCCGTACAAGATTTTGGCAAGCAGCCCGTAATTTTTATATAGAGCGCGGCTTCCTCGAAGTCGAGACTCCCATTCTCGAGAATTCTCCCGGTGGTGCCGATGCTCGACCGTTTAAGACACACCACAACGCGCTCGACATTGATGTGTATCTCCGTATCTCTTGCGGTGAATTGTGGCAAAAGGAGCTGCTCGTCGCCGGGTTCCCGAAAGTTTTTGAGATTGGCCGCATCTTCCGCAATGAAGGCCAATCACGGGAGCATTTGCAGGATTACACGCAGCTTGAATCCTATGAGGCGTACAGCGACATGCAAAAGGGGATGGAATTCCTGAAGGAGCTCTATCGCCACATCGTAAAAGAGGTCTATGGTAAATACACATTTGAGGTAAACGCTCATACGGTTGATTTTGCGGAAGAGTGGCCGCTCATCGATTTTTGTGCCGTCATTCAGGAGAAGTTCGGTATTAATCCTCTGACCTGTACGGAAGAAGAAGCGATACAAGCGGTTCGCGATGCTCAGATACAAGTAGGGGAAACGCTCAATAAGCCGCGAGCTATCGACCATTTGTGGAAATCTATACGTAAGACCATATCGGGCCCCGCTTTTCTTGTGGGGGTTCCTGTCTATCTCGAACCTCTTGCCAAGCGCTCCGCGAATAACCCTGACATCGTCGAGCGATTGCAGGTCATCCTCGCAGGCTCGGAAATGGGGAAGGCATTCAGTGAACTCAACGACCCGCAAGATCAACGTGCGCGATTCGAAGAGCAACAAAGAATGCGCGATGCGGGTGATGACGAAGCGCAACGCTTGGATGAAGATTACGTCTGCGCTATGGAATTCGGCATGCCGCCTGCGTTTGGCTTTGGTGTCTCGGAGCGCCTCTTTTCCTTCCTCGAGAATCGCCCCGCTCACGAAGCGCAATTGTTTCCGCTCTTACGACCGTCTCCGAGAGATTAGGGTCTGTTGGTTGATGCTGTGATAAGAACAGTGGAGCCAAAGCTTTCTACTGAAGTGTGAGAAAGATGCAGCGCTGTTGCAATACGCCCCGCTCCGTGGCCGCCGATTGAGACAGCATTTTCGCCTCCGATGAGGATTGGCGCGTAAAAAGCATAGACTTTATCAACGAAGCCGGCATCGATGAAGCTTCCCAAAACTGCGCCGCCGCCCTCCACAAGTACGCTGATTATGTTCAATTGTTTGAGCGATGCAAGAAGTTGTCTCGGCGCAATATGATTGTCCCCGCAGGTAAGGACACGTATGCCACGACGCTCCAGCAGTTTCTTTTTTAGTGCCGAAGCGCGTTTCGTTGTCGCGATAATGACATGCGAATCGCGTAATACCTGAGCCTTGAGAGATATCCGAAGCGTCGAATCAAGAATTACGCGCAAAGGATCCGGGAGTTTTTTTATGCGCGCTCCAAGGTGTGGATCGTCTGCCATGACGGTTTCCACTCCAACGACTACGGCTTGGTAGCTGCCTCGCAAACGCCGCGCGTGCGCACGAGCCGGCTTACTCGTTATCCATTTTGAATCACCGCTGCGTGTGGCGAGCTTGCCATCGAGGCTTGCGGCGAATTTTAATGCGACGAATGGCCGTTGCCTCTCATGAAATGTAAAGAATGATTCGTTCAGATCGCGCGCTTCTTTCTTGAGGCTGCCGATTGAGACATCGATGCCGGCTCGCCGTAATTTCTCGAGACCTCCGCGTGCCGTCTTGTTTGAATCGCGCGTTGCGCAGACGATGCGGGCAATCTTGGCGCGGATAAGTGCGTCCGTGCATGGCGGCGTGCGTCCGAAATGGCAGCACGGTTCCAGATTCACATACAAAGTCGTACCTGCAGCATTGCCGCGCACATTCGAAAGTGCCTCAATCTCGGCGTGCGAACCACCAGAGATACGATGGTATCCTCGCGCCACAACACGTCCCTTCCGTACAATAACCGCACCAACCATTGGGTTGGGATTTACAAAGCCGCGACCCATCTCCGCGAGCCGAAGCGTCTCGCGCATATAATCCTCGTCCGACTTCGAGTTCTTCATACCGCTAGACTCTCTTGAGGTGGTGACCCATTTTGAGTTTTTTAGTTCGTAGGTATCGAGTGTTCACTTTGTTTGGTGTGGTTTCGAGGGAAATGCGTTTCGTTACAACGATGCCAAAGGTACGGAGCTGATCCATCTTATTGGGATTGTTCGTGAGAAGACGCACCATATCGATGCCTTGATCTTTAAGGATGTCCGCCGCCGCTTCATAACTGCGCGAATCTATCGGCAGTCCGAGTTCGTCGTTTGCTTGCACGGTGTCACAACCATTATCTTGCAGCGCATATGCCCGTATTTTGTTGCCAAAGCCAACGCCGCGGCCCTCCTGATTGAGATACACGACGACGCCTGCGCCCGCGCGGATTATCGCGTGCATGCTCTTTTTCAGTTGTTCGCCGCAGTCGCATCGGAGCGAAAAGAGTGTATCGCCGGTAAGACATTGCGAGTGAACGCGAACGAGTGTCTCTCCGCGTGGTTTTCCGAAAACAAGTGCGGCATGTTCGCGATTGTCGAAAACGGATTTGTAGGCAGTGATATCGAATGTACCGTATTTCGTTGGGAGCGTCGATGTTGCAATGCGTATAGTGCTAGAGCTTGAAGGTGTGGTCGACAAAGGATGCACGCAAAGATAACGGATAAGATTGCGTATCGCGACTATTTTTACTCCGAGTGTTCGTGAGAGCTCATTTATTTCTTTGCGTTTTGCCATATGACCGTTTTTTCCAACAATTTCACACAAAACGCCCGCAGGCGCTCTGCCAGCGAGGCGAGCAAGGTCGACTGCCGCCTCTGTGTGTCCTTCGCGCACGAGGACTCCTCCGTCGCGCGCCACAAGACCGAATACGTGTCCAGGCTTAACGAGATCTGTTGGCTTCGATTTTGGACTTGCGAGGATTCTGATTGTCTTTGCGCGGTCGTGCGCAGAGACGCCGGTCGTGATGCCGTGCCGCGCATTGATAGAGACGGTGAAATTCACTCCAGTTTTTTCAGTATTCTCCGTAGAGGGGACCATGAGCGGAAGGTGCAAACGATGTGCTTGCGATTGAGTAATTGCAGCGCACAAGATGCCACCGCCGTGTGTAATCATTGTGTGTATCGCCGCAGGAGTTGCGGCGTCCGCAGGAATATATAAATCTGCTTCGTTTTCGCGCTTCGGACTGTCGATGATGATGAGCATATTACCTTTTTTTATTTCGACAATTGCCTCCGGTATAGTGCAGAAAGTAATTTTCATAGTCGAGACATAAGATCTATCATGGACAGCGCAGATTCGGCCGCTTCAACGCCCTTGTTCTCATTCTTTCGCGTTGCACGCAGGTATGCATCCGCGAGATTGTACACAGCAAGTACTTCGAAGATGACGGGTATCTCATACGCACGTGATACCTCGGCGCAGCCACGCGAGCATTCGTTTGCGATTTGCTCGAAATGGTACGTTTTTCCCTTGACGATTGCACCAAAGACGATAAGAGCGTCGTATATTCCTTGCGCCGCCATTTTTTTTGCAACGAGTGGCACTTCAAATGCTCCCGGAACGCGAACAATGCGTATCTGTTGTGTGGAAAGCCCACGCTTTCGCAATGTCGCGACGCAGCGTTTTTCAAGCTCTGCAGTAACCTTCTTTCGAAATGATGTCCCGATAATTGCTATGCGTAAGTCTTTGATATTTTTCATTGTGAATGTTTGCGCGTGAATTTCTCGACATATTTCGCGAGCACGTCCACTTCGATGTTTACCGAGTCGCGCACTGCAAGCCTGTGCATCGTAGTCGTACGGAACGTGTGAGGAATAATCCCTGCGCTGAATGATGAAGAGCGTACCGCGATAACGGTGAGCGCAACACCACTCACTGTTACCGATCCTTTCGGGGCGATATATCGCGCAAGCGTGTGCGGAACAGTGATAGAAAAAATGTGACTATCTCCGTCTTTCTTAACATGCTTCAATGTTCCGATACCGTCAACATGTCCCTGTACAATATGGCCGGAAAGAAAGGAAGATGCGGTCACGGGAAGCTCGAGATTGACCGTCTCACCAACGCGAAGGCTCCCCAAGGTGGTTCGTCGTTTTGTTTCCGGCATGATATCTGTCGTAAATGAACTTATATCTTTTGACACGACCGTGAGGCACGCTCCGTCGACACTGACGCTCGTACCGCGAACGAGGTTGCGTACGAACGCAGCATGTGCGCCGACACGAATTGCATTTGGCAACACATCCGCGACTGTACCTGTTTCTGTAATGATTCCCGAAAACATAGAAAAACCCGCCTTTTTCGGGGTCGCGACGTCATCACCAAAAGGTGATGCACGTTTCCTTCTTTTATCCCGACTATACGGTCGGTCGCGGGATTTAACCGCAGTCGTGTCCCGAATTTAACCGAGACTCGCGGACTCGCCACACGCTTGCGCCGGGCTTTACCGCCGATTGGGACTCACACCCAACCCCGAAGGAGGAAAAAGTATAGCATCGTTTTGATATACTGGCGAGATGAAAACAGCAGTATTCGGAGGTGGATGCTTTTGGTGCACAGAGGCCATTTTTCAAATGCTCAAAGGGGTTGAAAAAGTGGAATCAGGATATGCGGGAGGGGCGATGGACAATTCTTCGTATGATGCAGTGAGTAGTGGCAACACAGGGCATGCAGAGGTCATTCGCGTCACGTACGATTCTGCCACCATCTCCTATAAAGATTTACTCACCGTCTTTTTTGGTTCGCATGATCCGACTACGTCGAATCGACAAGGTGCGAATGTTGGCGGGCAATATCGTTCAGTTGTTTTGTACGAAAACGAAGAGGAAAAACAGATGGCAGAACGTGTTGCCGAGGACCGATTACTGACTATGTGCTGGGCGAATTTGTATCATCGCCGCATGGATATTTGATTATTCGTATCGAAGCGCATCAATGGGACTAAGGCGAGCCGCACGGGCTGCCGGATAGTATCCAAAGACAATCCCAATACCCGCGGAGACGCCGCAGGCGAGAAGCACAGACGAAAGGGACACCGATGTCTGGAGGATTCCGCTTGCGGTCACACCGAAGGAGACGAGCCAGCCGATACCCGTACCGATAATTCCGCCAAGTAGCGTAAGCATAACCGCTTCAACGAGAAATTGAATTCGTATGTCATCCTGCTTTGCGCCGACGGCTTTGCGCAATCCAATCTCTTTGGTGCGTTCGGTTACGGTAGTGAGCATCATGTTCATGATGCCGATACCGCCGACGACGAGTGAGATACTCGCAATGGCCGCGAGGAAAAGCGTGAAAGTCGTTATGACACTCGAGAGGGTACCGAGAATATCTTCTTGCGATATTACTGAGAAATCCGCTTCAAGGACGCGGTGACGCGTCATGAGAATGTCGGTGATATTTTGCTGCAGGTCTTTCATCTGATCCTTATTAGTTACCTGCACGGCGATGGTCGAATAGCTGTCCGAGCCAGTGAGTATCTTTTGCATGGTAGTAATGGGTACAAAGACCACGCCATCGGGGCCTGAAAAGCCGAAACCGCCTTTAGAGGCGAGTACTCCTATTACCCGATAACTTCCGCCGTTAATACGGATGGTCTTGCCGATAGCGTCGGTGTCTGCGAAGAGATCTTTTGCAACCGTAGCACCCAACACTGCTTGTCGGCCTAATCCGCGCACATTCTCATCGCTTATGAATGAGCCTTCAGCGATATTTAAATTATGGACAGTTGCATACGCGCTCGCAGAACCTATAACGGTCGTATTGGTGTTGTTACCCGTACTCGATACTATCTGGAATCGGCGCGACAATTCTGGCGAAAGTGCAGCGACACCTGGTAATTCAGCGATAGCCACCGCGTCTTCGATTTTCAGAGTCTCGGCGGCACCACGTCCCGAAGAGACAATGCCGCGTCCTGGCTGTAAAACTCCTGGCAGAATAGTGAGAAGATTTGAACCGAGAGATTCTATATTTCCTTGGATACTTTGCTTCGCACCATTACCGATAGAGAGCATGGCGATGACCGAAGCGATACCGATGACGATGCCCAAAATCGTGAGGCCACTGCGTATCTTGTTGGCAGAAAGGGCCACATATGTTTCTTCAAGAACGTCGACAGTTTTCATAGATGTGTAACTTTGTGGACTGCGTGCGAGCGAGAATCGTCTTGAATGAGGCCATCTTTGACGCGAATGATGCGGTCGGCGTGTGCAGCCACCTCTGCTTCGTGCGTGATGAGGATAATCGTGCGGCCGTGTTCTCGGTTCAGTTTTTGAAATGTTCTTAATACTATCTCGCCGGTCTTCGTGTCCAAATTTCCCGTCGGCTCGTCCGCCAGTATCATAGTGGGGTTATTCACCAGTGCGCGAGCGATAGCGACGCGTTGAATCTGCCCGCCTGAGAGTTGATTTGATTTGTGTTCGAAATGTGATTCGTCGAATCCCGCATCTTTGAGTGCGTCCACCGCTCGCACAGCTCGTTCTTCGGCGGGTACTCCGGCATAGACCAGAGGCAGCATCACGTTGCGCATGACAGTCGTTCGAGGGAGGAGATTGAACGCCTGAAAGACGAAGCCTACCTTTTCACGACGAATATCAGCAAGCTCGTCGTCGGAAAGACTCCCTACTGATTTGCCGTCTAATGTGTATGTGCCAGTGCTCGGTGTATCAAGACACCCAAGAATGTGCATCAGTGTTGATTTTCCCGAACCACTGGGACCCATAATGGCGACAAATTCGCCCTCCGCGATGCTAAACGATACACCCGCAAGGGCTTGAAACGAGATGTCGCCGATGTGGTACGTCTTCGTGACATCCTTTACTTCTACCTTGAGGGGACTCGGCATGATTCCTTGCGTTAGCGAGTTTGTACGCGTGTACCTGCTCCTGCACTCCCTCCGGTACTCCGGAAGGCGCCACCTCCACCGAAGAGACTCGGCGCCTGCGTCGTTGGCGTTTGTGCCGAGGCTACGATAGTACGTGCAATGACTTGAGCACCTTCATTCAAGCCTGAGATAATTTCAGTTGAAGTGTCATTCGACAGACCTCTCTGCACGGTAACTTGCCCAGGTATTTGCGTCGAAGTAAGTCCACGTAAAGAAGCGGTATCTCCAGACAGTGGGGGATTGAATACTTGGACATATGAAGAATTACCCTGAATTTTTACGGCAGAATTTGGCACCAAGAGCACGTCTTGCTTCACCGCAGTCTGGATTGCTGCTGAAACACTCATGCCGGGCTTTACGCGGTTGTCCTGAGTATCAAAAGAAATTTTTACGTTGTATGTCACGACCCCCTGAGCAACCGTACCGACCGTATCTATTTCTGAAACGGTACCGGCTATAGTGAGGTCAGGTACCGCGTCGAAGGTCAGCGTTGTCTTATTGCCGACGGCGGTACTCGCTGCATCAACTTCGTTGAGGCTCAGTTCTGCGATTTTAGATTGCGTAATGATGGTCGCAATGGCTGTGGAGCCTGCGAAGTCGTGTACTTTTGCATTGAGTGCAGCGATGGTGCCGTCGAACGGCGCGCGTACGTAATAGTCCGCGAGGTTGTCTTTTGCGTCTTGAAGTGCGTTTTTCCGCTGAGTGACGGTAAGTTGAGATGACTGCACATCGAGGTCGTCCGCTCCATTGTTCAATTTATCGAGCGATTGCTGATTGGCAGTGATACTACGTTTGGCGCTCGAGATGGCTTGTGTTGAAGTTCGTATTATTGTCAGGGCTGCAAGCAAAGAATTCGCATGAGAATTGAGGGTGCCCGCATGGGCATTGAGCGTTGAGAGTTGCGTTGTCGCATAGGCTGAGGGAGTAAGGTCGTAATCCGCAAACGTATCCTTATAAAGCTGGACGAGATTATTGGCGCTTTTCAGTGCGTCAGAGTTAAGTCTAACGGCGTCGTCCGTCTCCTGAATAAGTGCGGCGATAGTTGCACCGTCAGCTGTACGGCTTGTGACTTTGTAATCAGCAAACTTCTTGTCGTACGCGGCTTTTGCAGCAGTGTACTTAATTTGTGTATCAGTGCGAAATTGTGTGCCCTTGCTCGTACCAGTTAAACGGTCAATCACACTTGCGTAATAATCGATATTCTCCTGGTTCGAACCTCCAAGTTGAGAACTTGTGGTGAAAAGCAAGTCGTGTAAACCAACGATGGCGGTGGGAAAGTCGATGAAGGCACCGGAGACCTCATTATATCCATCCACATATGCCTTACTCAGGTCATCTGTCGCATTCTGTTTTGATTCCTGTGCCTGGGCGAGGGAGTTTTGTGCCTGTGTTATTGAAAGCCGGTCCGCCGGTTTCTGTAATTTTTCCAAGGAAAGTTGTGCGCTCTGAAGATTTGCTTCGGCGTCACGCGCCGTTTTCTGTGCTTGAGTGGGGTCAATGACTGCTATCAATGCCCCAGCTTTTACAGCTTGTCCGTTCTTAACAGGCACCGAGAGAATCTCGCCAGAGACTTTTGGTTTTACATCGAGCTGATTGGAAGTGGAGACTTGACCACTGCCGGTAACAGAAACCACAAGAGTACCTTTTTGCGCCATTGCGACTACGTATCGCGTCTCGCCAGACGTGCTGGTGAGTTTTCCGTATCCCCAGTATCCGCCGCCGGCAATTGCAACTAATATGACCGCACTTACTATCTTGTGCGCGAGTAAGTATTTTTTTATAGAAATGAGGTAATTCATGCAGAAAAAATCAAGCCTTAAGAAGGTATCTCTATAGTACACAAGAATAACACGTATTTATTTCATTTTTTGTTACAATCACTATATGAAAACAGCAGTATTCGGAGGTGGATGCTTTTGGTGCACGGAGGCTGTATTTCAGATGTTGAAGGGGGTTCTGAAGGTGGAATCTGGATACGCCGGTGGTTCGACAAGCTCACCACAAGTGGTGCCTACGTATGAGCAAGTTAGTACCGGAACAACGGGGCACGCGGAAGTTATCCGCGTGACATACGATCCCGCAATTATTTCGTACGAAGATTTGCTTACCGTTTTCTTTGGTTCGCATGATCCGACAACACAGAACAGGCAAGGTGCGGACGTAGGGGAGCAGTACAGGTCGGTGATTTTGTATGAGACAGAAGAAGAGAAAGCGATTGCGGAAAAGATAGCGCAAGAAATCCAAGAATCTCTCAAGGATGGTACGCGCGTCGTGACGCAAGTAATTCCGCTCGGAAAATTCTTTCCCGCCGAGTCGTATCATCAAAATTACTTCAAAGAGAACGCAAGTGCGCCGTATTGTCAGATTGTCATTGAGCCAAAGATCGAGAAGGTGAAAAGACGTTTTGCAGAATTGGTGAGGCAATAAGACTTTTTAGAATACCGTTCATTGCCAACACGCGTAGATAAAAAATCACTGCAAGAATTATTGCGAGTCCGATTATGGGGCCGCTGAACAATTCAGCAAGAGTTAATAGATACAGAGATTGCACGGCAAGTAGTAACAACGCGCCGAAGAAAAGATAGATGGATATTCGTTTCAACATGAACGCGGTAATCGCCGCCGCTGTAAGTATTATTGGTGTGGCGGCGGATAGAGCAATTATAACTAAAGATTCCAAAGAAAACCGACTGACCGATAATCCATAAACAAAGGTGAACAAAAGGTATAGGCCAAGGAATACGAAATATATCGAGATTATACGCAGCAGTAATGGTCGTTTTGTCATGACGCCTAGCGCGCGTGTTCGAGTTTCTTGATGCGAGTTTCTTGGATGATGAGAGTGACTGCATCTTTATCAATTGCTTTTCCGTGCGCCTTGAGGTCGGTTCTTATTTCCCCGACATCGTGCTTCACTTGCGTCACATCACGCTTGAGTTCTCCGATATCGGTTTTAACCTCTTCAAAACCTTCGACTACAAGAGTCGCAAGCTTTTCCAATGTCATCTTAGGCTTTTTTACCATCAGCCCAGTGTATCATAGCCATATGCGACGCAAGGAATTTGAAAAGATAGCTGCCGAAGGGTATGAGAAATTACCCGAGTGGGTGCGCTTAAAGATAAGGAACGTGGCTTTGCTTGTCGAGGATGAGCCTTCGCCGGAAGACCGCGAAGCGGAAGGCCTGGGTGATGACGAGACGCTGCTCGGACTCTACAAGGGCATTCCGCTCTCGGAGCGTGGGGAGGAATATGGCGTGGGTATGACGTTGCCGGACACCATCACCCTCTACCAGATACCTATTGAAGAAGCCGCAGCAGAAGATAAGAGGGATGTCCGGGAAGTCGTCGGGGAGACCATATGGCATGAATTTGCTCACCACTTCGGTATGGATGAGCATGAAGTCCGCGGACGGGAACAAAAGCGAGATGGTTTATAGTCGTGGTATAAAGGTGGATATGGCAAAATTGTCGGAAATTCTAAAATCTCGAGGCTACGTGTACCAGTATTCGTCCGAAAATCTTGGAGAAATTACCGATGGTAATAAGCGGACCGTCTATCTGGGGGTGGACCCGACGGCAGATTCTATCCACGTGGGCAATTTGGCCGTTTACATGCTCTTACGCCGCTTCGCAGACGCGGGGCACAAAGTGATATTGCTCATTGGTGGAGGCACGGGGATGATTGGTGACCCCAAGCCAGATGTGGAGCGACCACTTCTGAGTATCGAAGAAATTACCACGCGCTCAGAAAAATTGAAGAAGCAGGCTGAAAAGATACTCGGAGGTATCGAGGTGCAACTCGTCAACAATTACGATTGGCTCGGCAAGCTTGAGCTCATATCATTTCTCCGTGATACGGGGAAATATTTTACGGTCAATTCGCTCATCAAGAAAGATGCAATTTCCGCTCGCATGGACAGCGAGGAAGGGATTTCTTTTACGGAATTCTCATACCCGCTCCTACAGGCCTATGACTTTTGGCATTTGTACACCGAGCATGCCTGCGATGTGCAGATAGGCGGCTCCGACCAATGGGGGAATATCGTCGCCGGCGTCGAGCTTATTCGGCGCAAAGAAAGCAAAACCGCTTACGCGCTTACGATACCTATCATCGTGGACAAATCGAACGGCAAGAAATTCGGCAAAAGTGAAGGCAACGCCGTCTGGCTCGACGCGGAAAAGACATCTCCGTATGCGTTCTACCAATTCTGGCTTGGCGCGAGTGACGAGGGCGTCGCCGATTACCTCAAACTCTTCACGCTTCTTTCCGATATGGAAATCGAAGCGGTGATGGAAATGCACCGCCGCGATGCGAAGGAACATCACGCGCAGCACCTTTTGGCGCGTGAGGTAACAACACTGGCGCACGGAGCTGATGCGGCTGAGACCGTGGAAAAGGTCTCAAGCGTGCTTTTTGACGACGCGGGGCTCAAGGGTCTTGATGATGAAGCACTCGCAATGCTCAAGAGCGCGGCTCCCTCGCACGACGTCAGTATGGATGCACTTCTGATTGACGTACTTGTAGGTTCTAAGCTGGCAAGCTCTAAACGCGAGGCGAGACTCTTCCTCACTGACAAAGCGGTAAGTCTGAATGGAGAAGTGATTACAGACGAGGAGCAAAAACTTACTGCCGAAGATTTTTACAACGGCATTGCCCTGATGAAGCGTGGCAAGCGGAATGTATGCGTATTGCATTTAGAAAACTAGTAGAGAAAGTAGAAAAAGAGTAGAGTAGACGAGTGAAATTCAAACTTAAATCTGAATATACCCCGGCGGGTGACCAGCCCAAGGCTATCGAGGCGCTTGTGAAAGGGCTCAAGGAGGGGACACGCGACCAGACGCTCCTCGGCGTCACAGGCTCAGGCAAGACCTTTACGGTCGCCAATATCATCGAGCATTGGCAGAAACCGACGCTCGTCATCGCTCACAACAAAACGCTCGCTGCGCAGCTTGCTGCAGAGTATCGCGAATTTTTCCCCGATGCGGCAGTGCACTATTTCGTTTCTTACTACGACTACTACCAGCCGGAGGCATACGTCCCTGTCACTGATACTTTCATTGAAAAGGAGGCGATGATTAATGAGGATATCGAACGCTTGCGGCATGCTGCTACTGAAGGGCTTTTGACGCGCCCGGATGTGATTGTGGTCGCTTCCGTCTCTTGTATCTACGGTCTTGGGAGTCCTATCGAATACCAGAAGGTGAATATGAAAATAACAAAAGGCGAGCCGATGACGCGCGCCACCTTTACCCGAAAACTTATTTCGATGTATTTCGAACGCGTTGCGGGAGAGCTCACCCCCGGCACATTTCGCGCCCTCGGTGCGGCCGTCGAGCTCATGCCGGCAAGTGAGCGCATCGTCTACCGTATCGATCTCACAGGAGGAAAAATCGCAAAGATAGAAGAAATGAGCGCCATAACGCGTGAGATAGAAAAGAAGCATGATGCGGTATTTATCTTTCCCGCCAAGCATTACGTAACCCCAAAAGATGTACAAGATGCCGCACTTGCAGATATAGAACTGGAACTTGCGGAGCAGCTGAAGAAATTTGCCGCCGCCGGGAAAATACTCGAAGCCGAGCGTCTCAAGCGGCGCACGCGTCAGGATATCGCAATGATTCGTGAGTTCGGCTTTTGTAACGGTATTGAAAATTACTCACGTCATTTTGACCGGAGAAAGTCGGGAGAGCCGCCGTACACGCTCCTCTCCTACTTTCCGACGAATCCTGACGGGAGCCCCAATTTCCTTACCATCATAGACGAGTCACACGTCACCGTGTCGCAGATTGGAGGTATGTACGCGGGCGATAGAGCCCGCAAAGATACGCTCGTAGAACACGGATTCCGTTTGCCGAGCGCCGTCGATAATCGGCCGCTTAATTTTGGTGAATTCGAAAAGCGCGTCGGGCAAACTATCTACACGAGCGCAACTCCCGGCAAATATGAGCTTGAGCACAGCGGCATTCCTGTATCACAGGTCATTCGTCCGACGGGGCTTGTGGATCCTCAGATAGAAGTGCGCCCCATCATTGCCCGCGGCGACTTTGCGGGACAGGTCAAAGATTTCATCAATGAGGCGGAGATGGTCACAAAACGCGGCAGCCGATCAATGGTCACCGTTCTAACCAAAAAAATGGCTGAAGATTTGGCGACGTTTCTCGACGAGAGAAAAATCAAAGTCCGGTATATACATAGCGACATAAAGACGATTGAACGCATCGAAATACTCACGGATTTTCGCAAGGGAGTCTTCGATGTTCTCGTGGGGGTTAACCTTTTGCGCGAGGGCCTCGACCTTCCCGAAGTAGAGCTTGTGGCGATACTCGATGCCGATAAGGAAGGCTTTTTGCGAAGTGAGACTTCGCTCATTCAGACCATAGGCCGCGCGGCGCGTAATGTGCTCGGACGTGTCATTCTTTATGCGGACAACATGACGGGCTCGCTTGAGCGCGCGATGGGGGAGACAAATCGAAGGCGCGCAATCCAGGAGGCGTACAACAAGAAGCACAAAATCACACCAAAAACTATTGAGAAGCGGATACACGATATCGTCGGCGATATTCAGCGCACACGGAGTCGCGCGGTGAGTGAGCTCGCAGAGCTGGATACGGCGGCATACGGCGGCGACGTAAAGAAGCTCATTAAAGATAAGAGAAATCAGATGCATGAAGCGGCCGACAAGCTCGACTTCGAGACCGCTGCACTTTTGCGGGACGAAATAGGTAAATTGGAAGAAAAAACTAAGAAGAAGGCAAAAAATTCCAAAAAATCAAAATAGTATGAAAATTCAGGAGAATGTCCCGTTGGCGCCTCTCACCACATTCAAGATTGGCGGTGCGGCAAAATATTTTGTCGATGTAGCTACGGAGGACGAGATGCGCGAAGTAATTGGATGGGCGCATGAAAAGGGCATCCGATGTATCATACTGGCGGGTGGCAGTAATGTTTTGGTCCCCGATGACGGATACGATGGATTGGTCATACACATTGTGAGTGGAAATTTCTCTTTTGCTCATCGTGAGCTTGATGCCGACGGAGGATGTAATCTGCTTAGCTTGATTCAGGCGGCTGGTGTAAAAGGCTTGGGGGGTTGGGAAAAACTTGCGGGGATTCCGGGTACAATCGGTGGTGCCGCACGAGGTAATGCGGGCGCTTTTGGAGCTGAAATCAAGGATTTTGTACACAAAGTGAAAGCAATCAACATGTACTCAGGTGAGACCAGAATTTTCGTGAACACAGAATGCGGATTCTCCTATCGTAATAGTTTTTTCAAACAGAATCCCAAGTGGCTTATCACGCGTGTCTTTCTTGAATTGCAAAAGAAAAACTCCAGTGAGAGTGCGAAACTTGCAGAAGAAACGATCGCGGAGCGCGAGAAGCGTCATTTACAGAACATACAAGCTGCGGGCTCGTTCTTTATGAATCCTGTTGCACCACAAAATATTATTGACATGTTTGAGAAAGAAAAGGGGGTTAAGTCGCGAGAAGGTAGCGTGCCCGCCGGATGGCTTATCGAAAAAGCGGGTATGAAGGGCGCTACCGTCGGCGGCGCCATTTCCTCGCTTCAGCATCCCAATTACATCGTCAATCAGGGGAACGCGACTGCACATGATGTACGAAATTTGGCGCAAAGTATCAAACTCAAAGTTTTCGATACGTTCAAAATTGAGCTCAAAGAAGAGGCGATGATACTGTAAAGCCATTGTGGTATAGTGACCACCCTAACCCCTAGCGCATAGCAGGGGTCGCAAACATTTGTATGGCCGAAAAAAAGCATATTGGAAGCGATAAGATCGTCATTAAGGGCGCCCGCACGCACAACCTCAAGAATGTGAGTGTCGAGATACCGCGCAACAAAATGGTTGTTTTCACGGGGCTTTCCGGGAGCGGGAAGTCTTCACTCGCGTTCGATACGATATTTGCAGAAGGTCAACGCAAGTACGTTGAGTCTCTCTCCGCTTATGCACGTCAATTTTTACGCCAGATGCAAAAGCCGGATGTGGATGAGATTACGGGCTTGTCCCCCGCTATTTCCATAGACCAAAAGAGCCGATCCAACAACCCGCGCTCGACGGTAGCGACTATCACCGAAATATACGACTACTTGCGCGTGCTCTATGCGCGGGTAGGGAAGCCACACTGCACTATTTGCGGACGCGAGGTGCGCAAACATTCAAATGAAGAAATTTTGGAGTCGGTGCTGAATATCGTCGAGAAGGCAATAAAACACACATCAGATGTTCGACTTACGAAGTCGAACATACTGACGAAGGGGGTATCTGTTGCAAAGATACGCATCAGCTCGCCCGTCGTTGTTGGTCGCAAAGGTGAATACTACCAGTTGCTCTATGACCTTTTGAATAAGGGATTTGAAAAGGTTGTTGTCGACGGTGCGGACAAGTCTCTGCGCGAGCGTATTGAACTCCAAAAGCATCACAAGCATGATATCGACGTGGTGGTGGATGAGCTATTCGTCTCAGAATTCGTGGACGATCCAAAAGCCGCCCGCGAGCGTGCGAGCGAGGCAATAGAGCGTGCGCTCACCGAATCCGAGGGCCTGGTAAAAATTACCGATGCGGAAGGTGAGAGCACCATTGTTTCCGCAAAGTTTATGTGCCCGTATGACGGATTTTCGTTCCCGGAGATAGAGCCGCGCCTCTTCTCATTCAACTCGCCCTACGGAGCTTGCCCGGAGTGTAAAGGACTCGGAACGAAATATTTCTTTGGCGATGAGGCGTGCGACGTGTGTAAGGGCGCGCGTTTGCGGCCGGAAGCCCTCAATGTGCTCCTGGGTAAGGTCACGGGAGAAGAAGGCAAAGGGCCGGTTGAAGGAATGAGTATCGTGCGGCTTGCCGGTCTTTCCATTCAGGATGCGCAAGATTTCTTCGAGAAACTAAAGCTCAGTAAGAAGGAGCAGGATATTTCACGTACTGTCATAAAGGAGATAACGAGCCGGCTTCAATTCATGCTCAATGTGGGAATCGAATATCTCACTCTAGACCGCAAAGCCAACACCCTATCGGGAGGTGAGGCCCAGCGCATTAGGCTCGCTTCGCAACTCGGTTCAGGGCTTGTGGGAGCTCTCTACGTACTCGACGAGCCGACTATCGGCCTCCACCAGCGCGACAACGATAAGCTCATAAATACGCTTAAACATCTCCGTGATTTGGGCAACACGGTACTCGTCGTGGAGCATGACGAAGATACCATTTACGCATCAGACTACATCGTGGATTTGGGTCCCGGTGCCGGTGTTCATGGAGGGGAAATCGTCGCTGAGGGTTGGCTCGATGAACTCCTTACCGCCAAGACCAACAAATCCGGTTCACGCACCCTCTCGTATTTACGCGAGGAGACGATGATAGAAATACCGGAGCAACGGAGGACGGCCGACAGGGGCAAGATAAAGATCCGCGGCGCGAACAAATTCAATGTACAGAACCTCAATGTCGATATACCACTCGCGAAGTTTGTCGTTGTTTCCGGGGTTTCCGGTTCCGGCAAGTCTACTTTTCTCTACGAAATTCTCCACAGGAATTTGCAGGCGCGTTTTGATAAGCGATATCGGACTGCCAAAATATACAATGCAAAAGAATTTTCAGGCACCGAATATCTCGGGCGGGCGATATTGATAGACCAGTCTCCGATAGGGCGCACGCCGCGCTCGAATCCTGCGACATACACAGGGGCCTGGACGCATATCCGAGATATGTTTGCGATGTCGGAAGAATCCCGTGCCCGCGCATGGGGGCCGGGCCGATTCTCGTTCAACGTCAAAGGCGGTCGCTGCGAAGCATGTCAGGGCAACGGCTTGGTCGCGGTAGAGATGCACTTCCTTCCGACCGTCTACGTCACGTGCGATGTGTGCAACGGCAAGCGATTTATGAAAGAGACGCTCGAAGTGAAATACAAGAAAAAGAGCATTCACGATGTGCTCTCAATGACCGTGGAAGAGGCGTACTCATTCTTTGAAGACATACCGGCTGTCTCGGACAGAATGCAAAGCCTGATTGATGTGGGTCTCGGATACCTCGAGCTTGGCCAGAGCGCGACGACGCTCTCCGGCGGCGAAGCGCAGCGCGTCAAAATTGCATCAGAACTCTACCGCCCGTTCATTACAAAAAGCATATATCTGCTCGACGAGCCGACGGTGGGGCTTCACTACGACGATGTGGCGAAGCTTGTAAATATTCTGCAAAAACTTGTCGAACGGGGTAATACGGTCATAGCCATCGAACACAATCTCGATGTACTCAAGTGTGCCGATTACATTATCGACATGGGTCCGGAAGGAGGCCAGGGCGGCGGCAAAATTGTCGCTAAAGGTACCCCCGAGGAAGTTTCGAAGACTGATGGTTCACACACCGGCTACTACCTGAAGCGAATTCTAAAAAGAGGCAAGAAATAGAGAATCACCGGTACTCTTCCCACGATTTCGTTTTCAATCCGTTACCTTTTTGTTCTGCGAGGGCAGTAATGAAACCGTCGGCAAGCTGTCGATTCGTAAGGAGAGGAATGTTCATGTCGATTGCTTTGCGACGGATGGTGAAGCCATCGGTCGATTCGCGTTGGAATGCACGAGTAGGGATGTTGATGATAAGGTCGAGCGTACCTTTTTCGAGCAGGTCCGAGACGTTTGGATGCTTCGCGGTACTTATCTTGTAGACCTTCTCACACTTCACCCCCTTCTCGCGTAAGAATTCTGCAGTTTGCTCTGTCGCAAATATTTTGAAACCCATCCCTACAAGTGTTTGAATGCCTGGGAGTAATTTCACTTTATTCTCCTCTTTGCCGAGCGATACAAGTACATTCTTCTTTGGCAGGCGGAATCCTGCAGCCATCATGGATTTCAAAAGAGCCTCGGAGTATGTGTCTCCGAAGCAGGCGACTTCGCCAGTAGATGCCATTTCCACGTAGGAGATAGGGTCGGCACCTTTGATGCGACCGTATGAGAATTGAGGGGATTTGACGGCAACGAAGTCTAGCTCCAGCGTCCGGTAGTTGCCCGCGACATCGAGACCGAGCATCGCGCGCGTTGCGATGTCGATGAAGTTGTATCCGGTGACTTTCGATACGAAAGGGAAGCTGCGGGAAGCGCGCAAATTACACTCGATGACCTGTAGCCTGTTGTCTTTTGCGAGGAATTGGATATTGAACGGTCCGGTAATGTTGAGTTCCTTTACAATGCCCTTGGCAATGTGTTTGGCGCGGCGGATAGTCTCGATGTAGGTGCGCTGCGGTGGAAGCACTACGGTTGCGTCACCCGAGTGAGTGCCGGCGTTTTCTACGTGCTCAGTGATGGCGTACACGACGAGGCCGCCCTTCTTCGCTACTCCGTCTATCTCAATCTCACGGGCGTTCTCGATGAATTTGGAAATGACGACCGGGTGATCGGAAGAGATGTCGACCGCGCGTTTGAGATATTTCACGAGTGAAGTCTTATCCATCGAGACGGCCATGGCGGCTCCCGAAAGGACGTAAGAAGGCCGGACAAGTACCGGGTACCCCAATTTTTCGGCCGTTTGCAAGGCTGCGGCGAGCGTCGTCAGTTCCGCCCAATCCGGTTGGTCGATGCCGAGGCTATCAAGCAGCTTGGAGAAAACGTGTCGGTCTTCAGCGCGGTCAATGTTTTCAGGCGTAGTACCGAGAATCCGGATTTTGTTTTTCTCGAGTTTCAGAGCGAGGTTATTTGGTATTTGTCCGCCGGTAGAGACGATTACGCCCTGAGGTTTTTCGAAGTCGGTAATGTCCAGAACTCGTTCGAGAGAAAGTTCTTCGAAGTAGAGACGGTCGGAGGTGTCGTAGTCGGTGGAAACAGTCTCCGGATTGTAGTTAATCATTATCGTGCCGTACCCCTCGCGCTTAAGCGTACGCAGTGCCTGTACGCTCGACCAATCGAATTCTACGGATGAACCTATCGCATACGGACCGCTTCCGAGGACGGCTATCTGCTTTTTACCCGGAACAACGTCGTTCTCGGTGCCGTGATAGGTAAGGTAGAGGTAATTGGTCTCGGCAGGGAATTCGCCAGCAAGCGTGTCTATTTGTTTAATGACGGGAAGAACCTTCAACTTTTTCCGAAGTATTCGGATGGCAGATTCATTTGTATTCTTAATGATTGCAAGCTGCGCATCAGAAAATCCAAGCTGTTTCGCACGGCGCATGAGAGTCGGATTCAATTTTTTACGTTTCAATTCATGCTCGAGTGTGATGATGTTTTGCATCTTGTGGAGAAACCACAGATCAATCGCGCTCATGTCGTGTATTTTTTCGACAGAAACCCCGTCACGAAGAGCTTGGGCAATCGCGAAGACGCGGCGGGTGGTCGGGTTTTTTATCTCGTCGGCATAATCCGGTATTCGGAAGTTGTCGTTTTTCTGTGCGGTGAGGCCGTATGCCCCGATGTTGAGCATGCGGAGAGCTTTTTGCAGCGCTTCTTCAAATGAGCGTCCGATTGCCATCACTTCGCCGACGCTCTTCATCTCGGTACCGATGCGGGGAGCGGCATTCTCGAATTTGTTGAGGTCCCACCGCGGAATCTTGAGGACGACATAGTCGAGCGCGGGCTCGAAGCAGGCACTGGTTTTCTTCGTAATCGAATTCTTTATTTCAGGCAGGGTATATCCAAGCGCCAATTTTGCGGCGACGAAGGCAAGCGGATATCCAGTCGCCTTTGAGGCGAGTGCTGATGAGCGCGAAAGCCTGGCATTCACTTCGATGACGCGATAATCGCCGTTTGAAGGATGGAGTGCGTATTGAATATTGCATTCGCCGACGATACCGAGGTGCCGTATAGTCTTGATAGCTACCTCACGGAGTCCGTGATATTCGGCATTCGAGAGTGTTTGCGATGGCGCGACAACGATGCTCTCTCCGGTATGAATACCCATCGGGTCGAAATTCTCCATATTGCAGACGGTGATGCAGTTGTCGGCGCGGTCGCGCACGACTTCGTATTCGATTTCTTTCCACCCGCCGAGATACTCTTCAACAAGAACCTGTGAGACGTTGCGGAAGACTTCTGAAAGTTTGGCGACCAAATCCTTTTCATTTCGTACGACTCCTGAACCTTCGCCGCCGAGCGCGAATCCGGAGCGGACCATGACCGGGTACCCGATTTCTTCTGCGGCTTTCTTGGCTTCAGCGACGTTGGACGTCGCACGACTGCGGGCTGTCTTCACGTCTATTTGTTTGAGTCGTTTTACGAAAAGTTCACGGTCTTCCGTGTCGCGGATTGTTGATACGGGTGTGCCAAGGACTTTTACTCCGTATTTTTTGAGTACTCCGTTTTTTTCAAGCGAGAGTCCGAGGTTGAGTGCCGTTTGTCCGCCGAACGATAACGCTATCGCGTCAGGGCGTTCTTTCCGTATGACTTCTGCCGCAAATTTCTCTGTGAGTGGGAGGAAGTACACTGTGTCGGCGCGTTTCTCATCTGTCTGTACTGTCGCGATGTTCGGATTCATCAGAACAACCCGGATGTCTTCTTCTTTGAAAGCATTGATAGCCTGTGAGCCGGAGTAATCAAACTCTCCCGCCTGACCTATGCGGAGACCTCCTGAGCCCAAGAGCAATATTTTTTTTGGTTTGATAGTCATACAGTCTTGAGGGACTTTAAAAATTCGTCGAATATCCATGCGGTGTCGGTAGGACCAGGATTGGCTTCCGGGTGGAATTGTACTGAACGCCATGGCTTGCTCTTGTGACGGATACCCTCGTTGCTTCCATCGTTGGCATTAGAGAACCACTCCTCCCAGCCGTCAGGAAGCGTCTTCGTATCTACCGCAAATCCGTGGTTCTGGGAGGTGATATAGCACCTCCCAGTGGTGGACTCGATGGCGGGCTGATTCTGAGCCCTATGACCGTATTTGAGCTTATACGTGAAAGCTCCTGCGGCAAGCGCCAGAAGCTGATTGCCGAGGCAAATGCCCAGTATTGGCTTACTGTCGTGCATTGCCGCCTGGATATGATTGATGGTCGAAGTGCATTGGGTAGGGTCTCCTGGACCATTGGATATAAAGAGCGCGTCATATTTCTCGGTGGTGAAATCATAATCCCAAGGGACACGGATAAGGGTTACTCCGGGTCTTGCAAGTGAACGCACGATGTTCTCTTTCATTCCACAATCGAGAGCGATTATCTTTATAGCGCCATCGCCATAGACTTTCTTCTTTTTTGGGCTGACTGCCGCGACAAGATTCTCCTCATTCGGGTCGTTGAATGTTTTTGTTGCTGTGCCCTCACTCATCTGTCCAAGCATCACACCTCGCTCGCGCAATTTCTTCGTGAGTGCACGCGTATCGATTCCTGATATCGCGGGAATGCCGGAGTCTTTCAGCCACTGTCCCAGAGACATTTTTGCATTGGCGTGTGAGTATTCTTCACAATATTCTGAAACGATAAGTCCCCTTATCTGCACTTTCTCGGATTCAAGAGTTTTCAGGTCCGGTACGCCATAGTTGCCGATAAGGGGATACGTACAGACGAGAATTTGACCTGCGTAAGAAGGGTCGGTAAATCCTTCAGGGTATCCAACCATGCCAGTATTAAAAACGACCTCGCCGTGGACTTGTTTTCCCGATTTTATTGAAGCGCCGACGCTTTTTCCTTCGAAAACCGTGCCATCTTCGAGGTACAACTTCATACAAAGAAAAGTCCCCGAATGGGGGACGAATTGGAGAGGTAAAAAAATGCACCCGGGCGGGTGTTCTTGAATCGAAACTTCTTGGAGGTCATTAAAATCTAAGTATAGCCGACCTCAGAGAAAAGTCAAATACCATTCGCAGTGGATAGGGTATTTCTGTATACTCAAGCCAATGAAACGTACGGACTTAGAGAAGTTCAAACTACCCGATGAGCCGGGAGTCTATGTGTTTAAAAAAGGTAAAAAGATACTGTATATCGGGAAAGCTACGTCTTTGCGCGACCGTGTTCGAAGCTACTTTTCTTCGGATTTGATAAAAGGTCGCGGCGAAAGAATCGTCGGCATGGTTGCGGAAGCACAAACAATCACGCATACAAAAACGAATTCGATACTTGAAGCCTTAATACTCGAAGCAAATCTCATCAAGAAGCATCAGCCCCCGTACAATGTCGATGAGAAAGATAACAAAAGTTTTAATTATGTTGTGATAACAAAGGAAGACTACCCGCGGGTGCTCATCGTACGAGGCCGTGAGCTCTACCAGAATTGGGATACAAAAGACATCAAAAAAACATTCGGCCCCTTCCCACACGGCACGCAACTTCAGGAAGCCCTGAAGATAGTCCGGAAAATATTCCCGTTCCGGGATGCGAAGTGTGTACCGTGCCCCGACCAGAATGTTCGACTTACGAAGTCGAACATGAGCGACCTACGAGGTCGAACATGCAAACCTTGTTTCAATCGCCAGATAGGGCTCTGTCCCGGCGTGTGCACGGGCGAGGTGAGTAAAAAAGAGTATGCGCAACGTGTTAAACACATCTCCACTTTTCTTTCAGGTAATTTCATGGGTTTAAAGCGGGCACTTGCGCGTGAAATGAAGGTCGCAGCGGGGGCTGAGAAATTCGAGGAAGCAACGCAGCTGCGTCGACAGATGCACGCTCTCGAACATATCCGAGACGTATCGCTTATCAAAGATGAACATCGTATAGCGTCCGGCGGCCCTTCGATAGGACTCAGGACAGGCGGCATACGGATAGAGGCATATGATGTCGCACATACGAGTGGCGCGGAGACCGTGGCTGTGATGACTGTAGTGGACGGCGGCGAAACAATAAAAGCGGCATACCGTAAATTCAAAATTCAAACGGCGACCAATGATGACGTGGCTTCGCTCAAAGAAGCGCTCTCGCGGCGTCTCAATCATCCTGAATGGCCCTTGCCGCGCGTGTTTGTCGTCGACGGGGGAATCGGCCAGATGCGCGCAGTTCAGACGCTTCTAAAACAGACGGGGATAAGCATACCGATAGTGGGTGTTGTCAAAAATCAATTTCATAAGCCTGAGCGACTCATTGGTGACAAGGGTGCAATACAAGCCTATGAGCGCGATATTTTGCTTGCCAACAACGAAGCTCACAGATTTGCGATTTCGTGGCATCGAAAGCGTCGGGGCAAGATATACTAGTGACATGACAATTGCGAGAGGTCTCTTTTACGTTGCTTCAGTTTTCCTGGCTGGGGTCATTTTATTTGCCTGCTATATCCTGTATCGGCACGTACAAACTCCTAACGGTGCGGACGTTGTACGAATGTTTCAGCAACGAAACGTCGCAACTATCCCACCAACTTCATGTAGCTATACAAGGTCTAATTTTGAGGGCACGGATAAAGGCGCCCTATTCATCAACAAAGGGAATATTCTGCTCGAAACGGCAACAGTAAAGGGCAATGCTTCTGGGCAGTTACGCGTTGTCATATCTCCTGATGGCACATACACAGTTGACCCTACTACGAGCGGGGTGATTGTAGGCGGTGGAGACCAGAAAGAAGCCATCGATTCCCGCATCACCACTGCGTCCTGGACGTGTTCGCCATGGTGGTTCCCTGATGAGGCTCTTTTCAACGTTTCGGAATAGCTAGGACCCCGCTAACATTTTGCGGTGGTACAATTGCATGATGGCACGCACGAGCGTTGGTATCTTGCGGGGAGGGACTTCGAGCGAATACGAACTTTCGTTGAAGACGGGTGCCGCAATGCTTGCGGCTCTTCCCGAAGAAAAATATGACACGCGCGATATTTTTATCGATAAGCGCGGGTATTGGCATATGCGCGGTAGTCCTGCTGATGCGGCGCGAATTCTTTCGCAAGTCGATGTCGTATTAAACGCGCTGCATGGTGGCGCTGGCGAGGATGGTACGGTGCAGAGAATACTGGAACGCGCCGGCGTCCCGTACGCGGGAGCGCGTTCACAATCCGCGGCACTTTCCTTACATAAAATACGGGCACGTGAGGTTCTGCAAAAGGCGGGTATCAGGATGCCGCACGCAGTTTCCTTTTCGCTCGGGAATGCCCTCACGACAGGGGATATGTCGAGTCTTGTATTTTCTCAATTCGGTCCGCCGTACGTGGTGAAGCCCGCTCAAGAAGGAGCTTCGACCGGGATACGCGTCGCGGCGACCCTTCTGGAATTGCCCGATATATTGGGCGATGTGTTGGATGCATTCGGCGCAGCTCTCGTTGAGCAATATATTCGCGGCGAAGAGGCGAGCGTCGGCGTCATCGAGGATTTCCGCGGAGAAGAGTTGTACGTGCTTCCGCCTGCACACGTGGTAGCGCCTCCCGGTACGCGTGTTCTCCAATTCGCGCATCACCAAGAGGGAAGTCTGCGCCACAATGTACCGAGCAATTTCAGCCACACCGAAAAGCAGGCCATTGCGGAGATGGCGCGGGCAGCGCATCAAGCGCTCGGACTTTCGCATTTTTCGCGAGCAGATATGATACTCGCACCGCGAGGGTTGTATCTTTTGGAAGTGAATGCAACACCAGGGCTGTATCCCGGGGCATCATTTCAGCCCATGCTCGAGAGCGTCGGTTCCTCCGTGCCCGAATTTCTCGAGCATGCGATTGCGCTTGCACGCAGATGATTGTCGAATTTTAGTATATACTTTTTTTGTATGAGATCGGCACCGAGAATAGAGACATCGCCTAACAGAGATCAAGGCACACCTGAAGAAAACGCTCCCCAGCTACGCGAAAGTCTGCATGTGGCGTTGCTTGAAATTTTATCGCCTGCTGAGCAACGTATTGCACTCTCGTTCCTGAGGTTAGGCACATTTAAAAACTTTACGTCAGGGGAGTTGCTTTTTCGGGGTACTCGCGGTGAAGCCGTTCTTGATTTTTTAGAATCGGGAGAAATGAAGCCTAAAATGGGTCAACACGGATCGGAGGCTGTATTTTCCTCGGCTGCGCCAGTAGAGGCAGAAGAGTTCATGAATACGGGCACCTACAACCAGATTATGGTTGTTTTCGACAAAGGGGAAGTTCGTTTCCGTGACGAAAACTTAATACACACACTGGGAGAACATGAAAGCCGAGCATCAAAACTTCTCGACGAAGTTCTTATCTTGTCGATTGCGGAAATAGACCACAATCAAAATCTTTCGATAGAACAAAGGGACTCGATGATTTTTGATGCAAAAATAAAAATCCAAAATATCCTTGATGTGCGGCACAAAAATGTATGGGAATTACGCGAACCACAGCCACTCGCCGCGGTCCGAGCTTTTATCGTCCGCTCCGATGGCGAAAGTCAGGTGTACGTATTCAACCCTGGAGTACGCGGACATCTTCTTTTATTGCAAGAGTATATTCATGCAGTACGCGCTCACAAGAACGGGGTAGCAGTGCCAGAGCCGTGATTCCATTCATTTTTTGTGATATACAGGTATATCCCTAAAGCAAAGGGTCAGTAGCTCGGGTAGAATACCCCCGAAGTAAACGTCGAAAAATAATGGGCCAGTAGTTCAGTGGTAGAATGCCTCATTTGCAATGAGGAGGTCCGGGGTTCGATCCCCCGCTGGTCCACCAAAATTCGGTAGCAGGACTTTGTATGAATGAAATCAATCTTGAACAAAACCTACATTAATCCAAGAAATATTTGATATGACGATTGAAAAAGGTCTGGGTGATGGTATAAGTTTCGAGGAGAGATGGAAGGCGCAAGAGAATTATGCGCGCACAGAATGGGATTCTCTACTCGAGGACAAGAAGTTGTCTCTGTTGCTCGGAGCAAGGCTCGATCACAAAAGCCGAACATTTCTTGAAAATTCAGTTCCTCTTGGGGTTTCTACCCTGCAGGAGTGGAGCCGTTTTACGTTTGATGAATTACCTGAGGTGTTACGAAAAGAGCTCATGACCATTCTTGATCATGAAGGAAAAATACCTGTTCGGTACTTCGCCGGCGTTCGCAATCCTTTGATTGGAGAATGAGTGTCTCGCCGTGTTCTGGTAAGTTTTGGAGGACTCTGATACTGTGTTGAGTATGATTCCAAAAACCGCCAAAGCACTGACCGTGGATATCAAAAAAGACGGTTGGGAGGGGAGTCGCGGATTTGTGATGCGCGATGTGCCGATGCCGATTTTGGATGAGAAGAAAAGTACAGAAGATGCACTCGCGGTCATTCTCAAAATTCGCTATGCCGGTGTCTGCGGTACTGATCGCGGATTGTGGAACCGCACTGTTTTCAAAGACTATGTGCACGATTCTCTCGCACGTGAGAAGAAGACCATGCGTATCATGGGCCATGAGTTTGTCGGGGAAATAATCAAAGTCGGTTCGATGGTTTCGCGTTTGTATAACGATCCCGACGAAAAGAATCGCGTGAAGATACAAGTCGGTAGTCTCGTTTCGGGAGATTCGCATGTCACGTGCGGACGGTGCTACCAATGCCGAATTGGAGAACAGCACGTGTGCTTGAATGAAGGAATCTTGGGTATTTCCATGGACGGTATCTTCGCGGAATATGTCAAAATTCCGGCTAAAAATCTGTGGGCAATCGACGAGAGTCGAATTCGCCCAGAGATAGCCGCTATCCTTGATCCGTTTGGCAACGCCGTGCATGCAACAACAGTCGTCGATTTCCGCGGACAGCGAGTCGCGGTATTTGGGTGCGGCCCTATTGGAATGTTTGCAATACTGCTTTTGCGAAGCTTCGGAGCGGTAAAGATCATCGCGGTGGATGTAAATCCGAAGAATCTTAAAATGGCAAAAGAATTAGGCGCTCACGAGACTATCCTTATCGAAAAGAAAAAGAAACAAAACGATTGGGAGCACGACCCCGAGGTCGTAGAGCGGATCATGGAATTGACGTATGGAAAGGGTGTTGATATCTCCATGGAAATGGCGGGACCCGCTGCCTCGGTCAATAACTGTATAGACAGTACTCGTCGGGGTGGACACGTCATTTTGTTTGGTCTCAAAGATGGGGACATCACGATTCCAAAATTCTCCCGCGCTATCGTACGCGGATTGACCTTCCACGGTATTATCGGGCGCAACATATTCAAAACATGGCAAATCGCGCAGCGCATGTTGAGTGACAAGACCAACGGCATTCAGGACGCGATTTGGAAAGTGATTCTGAAGAAGGGTAAAGGTACGATCTACGATTTCAAGTCGTTTACTCCCGAGACTTTTGAAAAAGCAATGAACGAAAATCCAAAGATCGTGTTTAAGATCAATGGGTAAGACGGTATGTACACTAATCTCAAACCTATACTCGAAGCAGAGCTTGCCGCGGCGAAGGAGAACGGGACATACAAGATAGAACGCGTGCTTGAAAGCGCGCAAGGCCGCGAGATTACAGTTGGTGGGAAAAGATATTTGAATTTTAGTACGAATAATTATCTCGGACTCTCCGGCTCAGCGCTTCTCCAGAAAGCTTCGGAGGAGGCAGTCGCCACATGGGGATTCGGCCTTGCTTCAGTAAGATTTATTTGCGGTACCCAGACGGTGCACAAAGATCTCGAGCGAGCCGTTGCCGATCTGGTAGGTACAGAAGACGCAGTTTTGTACTCGTCGTGCTTTATGGCCAACGCCGGACTTTTTCAAACATTTTTCGGTGATCAGGATGCAATCATCAGCGACGAATTGAATCACGCCTCTATCATCGACGCAGTGCGGCTCTCAAAAGCCGAACGACACGTCTACAAGCACCTGGACATGTCGGATCTTGAGGAAAAACTCAAAGCGACGGCGGGGAAACGTTTGCGTGTGATAGCGACAGACGGTGTGTACAGCATGGACGGTGATATTGCACCCTTGAAAGAAATTTGTGATTTGGCAGATAAATACGACGCGCTCGTAATGGTCGATGATGCGCATGCGACGGGAGTCATGGGAGATACGGGCGGAGGTACTCCAGAGGCCTGCGGCGTCGTTGGTCGCGTGGATTTCATCACGGGTACGTTTGGAAAAGCGCTGGGAGGAGCAGGCGGAGCGTTTACAGCGACGCGGAAGGAGGCGGCGGAGTATTTGCGTAATCGTTCGCGTGCGTACCTGTTTTCAAATTCACTCGATACCGCTGTTACCGGCACTTCACTTTTCGTGATCAAGTATTTAAAATCACATCCTGAAATTCGAGAACGCTTATGGGCAAACATCAGACTTTTCCGTGAGCTCATGCGGAAAAACGGTTTTACCGTCTCCGATGCGCAGCATCCAATAATACCGATAATGCTCGGCGATGAGAAAAAGGCGCTGGAAATGGCGAAGGCGCTCTTTGACAAAGGCATTTACGTAATCAGCTTTGCGTTTCCTGTGGTACCAAAAGGCAAGGCGCGTATCCGGGTCCAGGTCTCGGCAGCTCACACGCAAGAAGACATAGAGACCGCAGTTGAAAAATTTACCATGGTCGGCAGGAAGTTCGGAGTCGTATCTTAAGCTATTCTTATAAAATGTTTTTCGTCCACAGTCAAGAGGTTGATTAATTCAACGGATAGGGTACTATCGCGAGGAATGTAAGTTTTCCACGACTTATGTATAGTTGAGTGGAAAGGTTGGTTTACATCATTTTAGAGGAAACACATACAAAAGAATCATGGCTAAGAAGCTATATGTCGGCGGGCTCCCTTACAGCACGTCCGATACAGAACTCAAGGATGCTTTCGCACAATGCGGAGCCGTCGAATCAGCCGTTATCATCATGGATAAGATGAGCGGTCGTTCGAAAGGTTTCGGATTCGTTGAAATGTCATCCGACGAGGATGCACAGAAGGCGATTGAAATGTGGAATGGAAAGGATTTCGGCGGACGCTCCCTCACGGTAAATGAGGCGCGCCCAATGGAAGACAGACCTCGACGCGATTTTCGTAGCGGCGGCGGCAGCAATGACCGCGGTGGTTACAGCGGCGGACGGGGAGGCAACAGTGACGGCGGAAGCCGGAGCTGGTAAGCTCCTCGGGCCTTACGCCCGAGTTTTGAACAGCCCCCGCCAATAGCGGGGGCTGTTTGCCGTATAATGGTGCTATGAAATACGGGGCACTCCTAGGATGGGGCATTGTCATTTACGCCGTGATGTCGCTCGTGTGGTCCGGTCTTGTTATATACGGTATCGCCGGCGGCACACTCTCACTTCTTTTCAGATTGTGCGTGCTGATATTCTTGACGACCGTCGCGGGCCATTCGCTCCGCTTTTATTCTTGGAAAGACATCCTCCCATATTCAGCTTTCTGGGCACTTATGATGGCGTTACTGGATGCTGTATACACGGTGCCTTTCTCGGGCTGGAGTATGTATAGCGATTGGTATCTCTGGGTAGGGTACGGACTGGTCGCAGTCGTCCCACTCTTTACGCCCCTCATGCGTCCTCTGCCCGAGAAGCACGCAACCTAGTATGCGCAGCTTTTCTTTGCGGGAATCTGCTCTCGCGACTCCTCTCCGGAGCGCGCGGGCACTTTTGATTCACCGGATTCTTTTCCGATTCTCATTTGCGGGTGCCAATATTTTTGCCTGGGTTCTTGTATTTCAATATTTTTATCTTGTTGAGCCGAGTGTGGCGCATGGGCTTGCACGCGCAGCTCTCCTCTACGCTCTTTCTCAGACTATCACGTGTCTCGCCACCCCTTACGCGGCGCGCCTCCTCCGTTTTGGGGCGCGGAGAGTATTTGTGTCTGCAATTCTTTTTGCCGCCGCATCTTTCGTTGTTCTCGGTGCAACCTTCGGAGGTTTTTGGGGTGCCGCGTATACACCGGGGGCGCTGGTCCTCTTCTCCATCGGACTTGGATTGTATCGCGCGTTCTATTGGATACCCTATGAAGTTGAGGTCCAGGCGATTGGCAAAGGCCGGGGAAACCTGTTCGGAGAATTTCTAATCGCACTTGCGCCGATTCTCGGCGGGCTGGCTATAGTTCTCCCCTCTTTCGGCCCTCTCGGACTTCTCTATATCGCGGCAGCCCTGATGATTCTCTCTGTTTTGCCCATCTTTTATCTGCGTGACATACACGAAGGCTTCTCGTGGGGGTATCGGGAAACGTTCGGGCATCTGATAGAACCGGCGAACCGTACGGTGGTACTTCACGCATTTTTCGAAGGAATTTCAGGGGCGGCTCTCTTACTTTTCTGGCCTTTGGCTATCTTCATTATCACGGGGTGGTCGTATGGCATGCTCGGAATCATCCTTTCGCTCACATTCATCATCGCCATTCTCGCGCGCTCGTTCGTCCGCAAAAACTTGCGCCGGGCCGGTCTACACAAATCTATTCTTCTGAATGTCGTGTTTGCGATGACTCCATGGGCATTCCGTGCGCTTGTGGGCACACCCCTCGGGGCGGTATTGGTTGATTCGTATTTTTATACGACGACGCCCCGCCGCATCGGATTGGATCCGCTGACCTTCGAACAGACTGCGGATGCGGGTTCTTATATCGACGAATATACGGCACTTAAGGAGATGGCCCTCGCAATCGGAAGAATCGCCGTATGTATTGTGGGGGCGCTTGCAGCGCTCACGATATCGCTCCCCGCGGCGTTCCTTCTTGTATTTTTGTGTGCGGCACTTGCCTCGGCCGCTACGGCACTCAGCTCGCGCTAAGCAAAGAGCGAGGCAACTACTTCTTTGACCAGGTTACCGTCGGCAGAGCCTTGGAATTCTTTCAGTACGGTACCCGTGAGTTTGCCCATGCCTGACGCATCGGTTACACCGAGTTCCTCTTTTTTGGCACGAGCCACTTTTTCGATATCTTCACGGCTTGCCATCTGCGGCAGGTACGATTCTATTATTTTAAGCTCAGCCAGCTCCTTGTCGGCAAGTTCGGTGCGACCGCCTTTTGTATATACGTCGGCAGCTTCTTTGCGTTGTTTTGCCAGCCGCTTGAGTACAGTTACGGCATCGGCGTCGGCGAGTTCTTCTATCGGTTTCTTACCTTTGGAAACGAGTTCATTTGTAAAAGCAGACATAGCACCGCGTAAGGTATCGACGCGAACCGCATCGCGCGCCTTCATCGCCGCGGTCATCTCGGTGCGTATTTGAGTGGTTAACATCGGACAAGTATAGCAAGAACCTCGCATGCTACAATCGCTGCATGGAATGGCTGATTATCGGACTTCTGGTGGCCATTCTCGCACTGATTGCATATTTTGTCTTCTTACGACAATTACCAAAACAAGATTCTCAAGGTCTTATGCTTCTGCAAAATCAATTGCAGGATCTCTCCCGTGCGATGGAAGTTAAGCTTGGAGAAGGCACGTCGAGGATGTTCGAGGGTATGCGCACGCAGTCGGAACAGGCGGAGCGCCTTATGAGCACCATCAGCAAGCAGATGTCCGAGCAATTGCTTGAGGTCACAAAAGAACAGACCAAGACAAACGAAGCGACAACGCGATTCATGACTATCGCCGAGCAGCTCGCCAATCTCGAGAAGGTCTTGAAGCATCAAAAGCAGCGGGGGAATCTGGGCGAGGCTTCGCTTGAACTCATTCTGTCGAATATTTTGCCCCCCGGATCGTACAAAATGCAGTACGAATTTCCGGGAGGAGAGACGGTGGACGCTGTTGTGGTGACCAAAGAGGGAGTGATACCGATAGACGCAAAATTCTCCCTCGATAACTACCAACGCTTGGTAAACGCTATTGACGACACACAACGCGCGGAGCTTGAAAAGCAATTCAAGAACGACCTCAAGATGCGCATCGATGAGACTTCCAAATATGTACGTCCGAAGGACGGCACGCTGCCCTTTGCCTTCATGTACATCCCTGCGGAGGCAATTTACTACGACCTTCTCATCAATGAAGTCGGTTCGGTCAAAGTAAACACCCGCAACCTTATCGACTATGCGTACAACGAGAAGAAGGTCATCATCGTAAGCCCCACAACCTTCGCCGCATACCTGCAGTCAGTCCTCTACGGTTTCAAGGCCTTCAAGATAGAAGAAACGGCCAAAGATATAGCTAAAAATGTCGAGGCGCTATCTCGCCACCTTAAGGCGTACGAGGATTATTATAAGAAAGTCGGTAATTCTCTTTCAACCACGGTGAATCATTACAACGCCGGGGCAAAGGAGCTGGGAAAGATTGACAAGGATGTTCTCCGAATCACAGGGGAGTCTATGGATCTCGATACGCCTCTTTTGGAGCGGCCGGCTCTTGCAGATCCCGACTAAGCGGGGTATAGTGGCGCCTTCGTATGGCAAAGATTGCAATTATCGAGACAGGCGGCAAACAGTACGTTGTCACACAGGACAGCGTTTTGGATATTGAAAAAATGACTGGCACTAAAGCGGGAGACAAAATTACCTTCGACAAAGTGCTTTTGACCGACGACGGCAAGGAGACTGTCGTTGGAGCTCCATACGTTTCAGGAGCCAAAGTCTCAGCAGAACTCGTCGAGGAAGGCCGCGAAGCGAAGGTTACCGTCATCCGCTACCGCCAAAAAAGTCGCTATTTCAAGAAAGGAGGTCATCGTCAACCATTCGCAAAGGTCCGTATCACCGCGCTTCCGTAATCTCAACGTCTACTCTCGAGAGCGCTTTTGATGGTTTCCGGGTCGGCATATTCAAGCTCGCTTCCTGTCGATAGGCCACGGCCGAGCGCGGTTATCGTCAATAACGGAGATAAAACTTCCGTCAATTTTTCGCGTACTTGTATTGCGGTCGCGTCACCCTCTGGATTTGCAGGGAAAGCCAAAATCACTTCTTCTAAGCCCGCATGTATGCGCTGTGGCAGCGAGTCGAAGAGTTGTTTGATGCGCAGATTGTTGGTCTTCTCGGATGCAAGCGAGATGGTGCCGCCGAGCACAAAATAGAGGCCCCGATAGGTGCCCCCGCGTTCGAGGGCCGAGATATCCGCATCAACAGCTACAACCGCAAGTAGCTTTTGATTTCGTTCCGGATTTGAACACATGCTACACGTCTTGCCGCTGCTGCTCGAAAAGCGCATGCACTGCGCACACTGCTTCACTGCACCGCCGAGCGATTGGAGTAATTCGATAAGCTCGCGGCGCATAGAAGGGGGACTGCGCAAAAGGAATTGCACGAAACGTTGAGCCTGACGCGGCCCGATACCGGGGAATTTCTGAAAGATAGCAATCAGGCGCTCAATGGTGTCCATACGTTCGCCATCGTATCACAGTGGGCATATCAAAGTGCCGGTACAGAAGAATTTCTGACTCACATAATAAGCGTGCGATCGCATGCTTATTATGTATTAGCTTAGAATGGGTTGGATCCGGATTCGACTTCTGTCTCGGTATTGAAATCCCCGAAGTCACTCTTTTCCAAGGATAAAAAGGTAGTTTTCTCTGAGTCGAATCGGAGGTCTATTTTGCCCACAGGACCGTTGCGGTGCTTTTCGACAAGAATCTCGGCAACGCCAGTCTTATCGTTTGTCGTGCGATTGCCTGTCATATCCTCGCGATGGATAAACATAACCACATCGGCATCTTGCTCGATAGAACCCGAATCACGAAGGTCGGAGAGGCGTGGACGACCTCCGCGTTGCTCGACAGCGCGGGAGAGCTGGGAGAGCGCTAGCACGGGGACTTCGAGCTCACGTGCCATCGCCTTGAGCGAGCGGGATATTTCAGTAACTTGTTGTACGAGGTTATCTCCGCCGCGCGACTGCGTCGGCGTGATGAGCTGAAGGTAATCGACGATGATGAGGCCAAGATTCTTTTCCATTTTGAGACGACGTGCCACGGACCGCATTGCGAGCACGCTCGTGGACGCTTTGTCATCGATATAAATAGGGGCTTCCGCGAGAACGCCCATACCTTGCTGCAACCGCTCGAATTCGTCTTCGTCCTTAATCTTACCCGTGCGTAGCCGCCAGGAGTTGACTCCGGCCTGAGCTGCGAGCATACGGTCGACGAGTTGCTGCGAACTCATTTCGAGAGAGAAAATGCCCACTGCTGTGCCGTGCTTAGTCGCGGTCTGCCGGGCAATGTCGAGGGCGAGCGCGGTCTTACCCATTGAGGGGCGCGCCGCGAGAATGACAAGGTCTGACTTTTGGAATCCGGCGAGGAGATTATCAAGCTGGGGGAAACCGGTGGGGATGCCACGCATAGAGCCCGCATGCTTCTGCAGGCTCTCGAGTCGCTCCCACGCCTCAGCAAGTTCATCCTTAATGGCTGTGAATGAGCGGAGCATCGGAGTCTGCGTTACAGAAAAGACTGCCGACTGAGCCTCGTCGAGAATGACCTCGATATCACGGTCTTCCTCAAAACCGAGCTCACCTATCTTTGCAGCGGCGTCGATGAGGCTGCGAAGTATGAATTTACTCTGCACTCCTTGGGCGTAGTGCCGGGCACTCCCCGGAGAAGCTGCCGCGCCGACCATCTCGGAGAGATAGCTTGCACCGCCGACTTCGTTCAAAAGTTTCCGTTCTTTGAGTTTACCGGAGAGGGTAACCATGTCTATGGGCTCACCCTTGGCGAAGAGTGCGAGCATGGCGTCGAATATCGTCCGGTGTTTTCCCGCGTAAAACGAATCGACACCGACGAGATCCGCAACTTCGTAGATAGCGTTCTGATTGAGCATCAGGGCGCCCAGAAGCGCGCGTTCCATCTCTATGTCTTGCGGTGGGACTTTTACCGAACTAGTTGCCATCTCCGAATCCTAGCACTTCATCTTTCAGGCTGGTGGCATCGGCAAGATGACAAAGTGGGGTTTAGGTGTGGAAAAGCTATCGTGAGACGGTGAGTACCTGGCCCGCGCGTGCTCGCGCGTGCGAGTGGTCTTCGTCGGAACGTGCTCGTTCCGACGTGAATCTTCTCCTATCGGACTGCGTCCGACAGTCGAACCACCTTCGGCGGCACCTCACGGTGGATTCACTTGACTCCGGAGCATATATTTGATACAACGAAGCCACAGGAATCAAATATAGTCAATAACCCGGCATTTATGCTATCTTTCCAGCCAAAATTGGTCACCAAAGACCTCCTCTCCGGCCTCCCGGAGCGTTCTCGGCGCGTCCTCACGGACAGGTTTGGACTTGCCGGAAAGGGTGAGCGCCGGACCCTGGACGCCATCGGACAGGAATACGGCATCACGCGCGAGCGTATCCGTCAGATCGAGAATCACAGCGTCTCAGCGGTACGCGATTCAGACGCGTACGCCGCTCTCACAATGCATTTGGATAATCTCAAAGGAGCCGTTGCCGCACTTGGCACTTTTCTTTCGGAGGAAACAGTTTTGGAAGAACTCGGCAAGAACGACGCCGACCGCAATCACATCGTCTTTCTTCTTACCGTCGGACATCATTTCGACGACCGTCGCGAAGATAATGATTTCAAGGCCCGCTGGCATGTGGATGAGCAGCTTGCGGAGCAAATTGAAACAGCACTCTCAAGTCTATATGAATCCATCGAACCAAATAAACTTACCGCCGAGGAAGAATTCTTGGAACTCTTCGAGAAACATTTGAAGCAGGCCGGTGTGAAGAACCGTTCGAAAGAAGTTTTGCCGCGATGGCTTTTGATATCAAAACGTATCGGCAGGAATCCGCTCGGTGAATGGGGACGGCAAGATTCTCCGCATGTACGCATCAAGAACACCCGAGATTTTGCCTATCTTACGCTGAAGCGTCACGGCTCCCCGATGCACTTCATTGAAGTCGCAAAGAGTATAGAGAAGCTTTTTGGCCGCAAAACACACCCTGCAACTACCCACAATGAGCTCATAAAAGACGGTCGCTTCGTGCTCGTCGGCCGCGGGCTCTACGCCCTCAAGGAGTGGGGATACGAGCCGGGTGTTGTGCGCGATGTCATCGCCGGAATATTGGAACGCGAAGGTCCGCTTACGCGCGACGAGATAATCGAACGCGTTAAACGCGAACGGTACGTAAAAGACGCGACCATCGCCGTGAATTTACAGAACGCTATGTTCGCGCGTCTCCCTGAAGGCACCTACATTCTCAAAAAATAAATTGTATTCAGTACAAAAAGGCGCCGCGAATCGCGGAGCCTTTTTTGGTATCTGCCGGTATGTTGATAGCAGCCCGGTATCGCGGCAGAAAATGCTACACTTTCTGAGTGATTCAAGAGTATGATCAAGAGGGGATTGTCACCTCGGGCGATTTGCGTGCCTCGGTAGGAGCGCTTGTAAGTTTTAATTTACACGATCTCGTCGACGGATATATCGGCGGGTATTGGGGCATCTCACGGTGCCTTTTTTTGAGCATACTCTTTTGGGGAATCTTTAGCGTGATGTGGGATATGGTCCCGAGTCTACCGCTCTTTGCTTTCGGCTGGTTGCTGGGCACCGCCCCTCTCTGGCTTCCCGTGGCCGCACTCATCACCGCCTGGAAAGTGTGGATTTGGTACGCTCGCTCCGGCTTTCTTTTCACACGCGACGCGATGCTTCTCGAGGTAAAGATGCCCCGTGACGTCACGCGCTCACCGCGCGCGATGGAAAATGCTCTCTCCAAGCTTTGGACAGACTCCGGCGAAACCACTTTCCTCAACAGAATCTGGCAAGGTCAAGTGCGTCCGTATTTTTCACTCGAAATAGCATCGTTCGGCGGGCAAATCCATTTTTATATCTGGTGCTGGCGCGCGTGGCGACCGACCGTCGAGGCGATGATGTATGCGTACTATCCTGAGGTCGAAATGGTGGAGGCGGAAGACTATGCTTCAAAATTCAGATTCGATCCCGAGACACAAGACGCCTTTCCTACGGACTGGCGATATGAGCCGCGCAACGATGCTTATCCAATCAAGACATACATCGACTTTGAGCTCGATAAAGACCCGAAAGAAGAGTACAAAATAGATCCGCTATCAGAAGTGCTCGAGAGAATGGGTACTCTCAAGCCGAGTGAACAGATGTGGATACAAATCGTTATCACGATGAGCAGAGATAAGCGTCGAAAAAAAGGTGGGGCGTTCTATCAAACCGAAGACAGGTTTGAAGGATTGCTCAAAGAGACTATCGATTCCATCCGTAAGGAGACGGTCGGAAATCCGGACGACCCGCACGATAAGTGGCGTTCCTACGCCCGTGTGCCGATGCACCGCTATACGGAACTCATCAAAAGCATGGACCGCAACTTGGGGAAACATCCTTTCAATGTCGGGATGCGCGGCGTTTACATTGCGGATTCCAAAGACTTCAGCGCCCAAGGCTATACAGGTATGCGTTGGATATGGCGTACTCTCGGAAATCCTCAGTATATGAATCAACTACGCCCTCGTCGGTGGGGAAATCCGTTCGATTGGCCATGGCAAGACTTCAACAGTATGCGTTGGAACCTGATGGTACGCCGCTATTTCGATACCTACCGGCGTCGCTCACACTTCTATTCACCGTATATTATGCCGCACAACATGATGTCGACGGAAGTTCTTGCGACCATTTGGCATCCGCCAAGCGCCGCCGTAGGCACTCCCGGGATCGCACGAATTCCGGCAAAGAAGGCCGAACCACCGGCGAATTTACCCACCTAAGCCCTTTTCCTTTTTTATAATGCATTATGCCTGAGTCTGAACGCTTGCTTGAAAAAATCTTCGACAAAGGGCAGGATCGCGTGCGGCATCTGACCGAACGGTGGGATTTGAACGCGAACCGGCGGACAATCATCATTCTTCTCCTGGCGGGAGTGCTCGCAACGTATCTGTACACCGCCGTCATACAGCCCCCCGATTCTTTCCCGCTCAATGAACTGGTTGAAGTCTCCAAGGGGCAGTCGTTGGGAGAGGTCGCACAGACACTCAAAGAAGATAACGTGGTGCGCTCGGCGTTTGCGCTACGTGCGATTATCAAGCTCATGGGAGATGAACGGGGTGTACGCGCCGGGGATTACATCTTCACCGAGCCCCGGGACATTTTCAGCGTTGCACACACACTCGCAATCGGAGCATACGGACTTGAGCCCACGCGCGTCCGGATTCACGAAGGAGCGACCACAAAAGAAATGGCCAAGCTCTTTGATGGGCGGTTTGAGCGTTTCGACGCCGACAACTTTCTTGCGCAAACAAAACCGCAAGAAGGGTACCTCTTTCCGGATACATATTTCTTCTTACCGAACATCACCGAAGACACGGTCATTCAAGCGATGCGACAAAATTTCGATACCAAGATTGCGGAGCTTGCACCTCAGATAGCAAGTTCGACGCACCCACTATCGGATATCGTAATCATGGCGTCGATTATAGAGCGTGAGGCACACAACAGCGTGGACCGGCGCCGGATATCCGGAGTCCTGTGGAACAGGCTCAAAATCGGCATGTTGCTCCAGGTGGATGTGACGTTTCTCTATACGATAGGAAAGGGTACATACCAGATTACGATGAAAGACCTGATGACTGATTCCCCCTACAATACCTACAAGAACAAAGGCTTACCCCCTACGGCCATCGGGAGCCCCTCACTCGATTCCTTGCGTGCGGCCGTTGACCCAATCGAAAGTAACTATCTTTTTTATCTGGCCGACCGCAGCGGGGTGACATACTTCAGCAAGACGTATGCAGAGCATCTTCGAAAAAAGAATTTGTATATCGGTAACTACTAGCGACTACTAATGGTATTGTTGCCCGATGAGGCATCGAATATTCGTAGGACTTTCGGGCGGCGTCGATAGCGCCGTCTCTGCCGCGCTCTTGAAGGAGCAGGGCTACGACGTGGTTGGAGCGTTCATTAAGATATGGCAGCCAGAATTCATCGAGTGTACGTGGCGAGAAGATAGACTTGATGCCATGCGCGTATGCACAGCCTTAGGCCTACCATTCAAAGAAATTGACCTATCAAGCGAGTACAAAAAGGAAGTTGTCGAGCGCATGATTAGCGACTACGCGCGAGGCGTCACTCCTAATCCCGATGTCCTGTGCAATCAACACATCAAATTTGGTTCCTTCGCTAAGTGGGCAAAATCAGAAGGAGCGCATGGAATAGCAACCGGTCACTACGCGCGGAAGAGAGAAGTCGGTGGACATATAGAACTCCTTCGCGCTCGCGATCTGGCAAAAGACCAGTCTTATTTTCTCTATCGTATGGGACAGCTGGATTTGGCGCGTACGATGTTTCCTGTCGGGTCGATACTCAAATCAGAGGTACGCGCACTCGCCAAAAAATTTAATGTGCCGGTAGCAAAAAAACACGATAGTCAGGGACTGTGCTTTGTCGGTGAAGTTTCAATGGCTGAATTTCTCAAGCGATTCATCGCGGTCTTTCCAGGCCCTGTTCTCTGTGACGGCAAAATTGTGGGGGAGCATGAGGGTGCCGCGCTTTACACTATTGGTCAGCGACGCGGTTTCCAGACACCCCAAGATCCAGCATCCAGTCCCTACTACGTCATAGGTACTGACGTCGCACAAAATAATGTATACGTCTCAGCCCGACGAGAGGATGCAGAACGCCCGTCGGCGGTTCTCTCTAATGTCCATTGGGGGTATCGAGAACCCAAACTACCTCATCGCGTACACGTACAGGCTCGCTACCATGAGAAAACTGTTGGCGCGACGCTTACCAAAGGCGCCAAAGGATTCGTCGCCACATTCGAGACTCCTCACATGACCTCACCAGGTCAATCTCTCGTCTTCTATCAGCAGGCAGATACCTTAGACAAAGACGACGTGTGTCTCGGTGGAGGCATACTTCAGTGAGATTTTTTATAGAAAAAATAATACACAAAATTACACACGGGAGAACTCTTAGTGTGATATGGAAAGGTATACTGTAGCACTATGGGCGCCTTATTCTCCCGCATGATTTGGTTCTTTGTGGTCACAAGTCTTCTCTCATATGCCACATTTCTCATTGTGGGGAACATCGCGCACGCCCAAGCATCAGGAAAGAATCTCCCCGTGGTCATCCGCGACGAGCTGGGAACCGGTGTGCATCATTTGTCGGGAATGATTATGGTGCCTACTCCCTGTGACCAGATATCTGTGCGCACAGAGAAGACTTCGGATACCGCTTTCACGCTTGTCTTCCGAACGTGGCACGAGCCATCCGCTCAGTGCGCGAAGGAAGAGACGCCGCGATACTTCCGGGCGATGCTCTTTGCCCCTTCAACGGGTGTTACATTTATAGCAACGCTCGATGGTGCCGGTTTTCCGATAGTCGTTATGCCGGTTCTGCCAAGCCGTATCGTCTTCGAATAACATTTCTTTATGTCCCAGATCGTACATTCCCCGAACGCCACCCGCGCCCCAGGAGCCTCTCTTCCGCGCGCTCCGCATACACTTGTTACGAAAGCCGACGGCGAACAGGAGTCATTCGACCCGGCAAAATTAGAGCATTCGCTACAGCTCTCTGGGGCAAGTTCGACCATGCGAGCCAAAGTCTTGGCTCATGTCATGCACGAGCTGAAACCCGGTATGAAGACGGAGGATATTTATGGTCGAGCTTTCGAAATGCTGCGTCGCGAGGAAGTGACACCTGTTGCTGCGCGATATTCAATCAAGCGCGCCTTGTTTGCTCTCGGGCCCTCTGGCTTCCCATTCGAACAATTCCTCGCAGAGGTATTCCGGGGTCACGGCTGGAAGACACAGACGGGTGTCACCTTGAACGGGCGATGCGCACCGCACGAAGTCGATGTATTGGCGGAAAAAGGTGGCAAGCGCATCGGTATTGAAGCAAAATTTCACAACGACCCGGGTGGAAAGACCGACATCAAAGACGCCCTCTACGTCCATGCGCGCTACCAGGATTTACGGAATACCCCCGAAGCCTCGTCGCACGTTGACGAAGGATGGCTTGTCACCAACACGCGCTTTACGCGCAACGCTATCAGGTACGCGCAGTGTTCAGGTCTCTCGCTGATAGGTTGGGACTATCCACGAGGTCGCAATCTCCTGACACTCATCGAGGAGGCACGTGTCCATCCTCTCACATGTCTCACGACACTTACAGAGACCGAGAAGCATCGATTTTTAGACCAGAAGATAGTCCTCTGCAAGGACGTCAGCACGACGCACCTCCTCCAAGAATTCGGGGTGAAGCCCGAACGTATCCCCGGTGTGGTGGAGGAAGCAAAGCAGCTCTGTGGTGTGTAAATTTTCGCCATATATCGTATACTGCACCGATGCACACCCCCGCACTTTTTCTGGACCCAACAATTGTGATGTTTGCCAAATTACTTTTGGCGATGATTTTGGGCGGAGTCATTGGTACTGAGCGCGCGGTTCTCGCCAAACAATCCGCGGGCACGCGCACCTTCGGTCTCGTATCTCTCGGTGCATGTCTTTTCGTCATTACGGGAAGCTACGTGGATACGGCGTACCTCGGCGTTCTCAACTTCGACCCGATGCATATCGCAGCAGCCATCGTGACGGGCATCGGCTTCATCGGTGGAGGGCTCATTATTTTTCACAAGGAAGCGCTCCACGGCACTACGACAGCCGCGGGCCTTTGGATTGCCGCAGGTGTCGGCATCGCCGTCGGTTTTGGTATGTACGCGGTAGCTATTTTCACTATGATTCTCTCGCTCCTTATGTTTACTGGCATGTGGTACCTCGAAAATCGTTTCAAACACTGGTTTACTGAGCACGCGCCAGATATGCGAGCGACTGAGACGCCAAAGCTCTAGAAGGGAATGATATACTGCCTCGATGAGTGACTACTACAAACCAGATAGAGGTCCGAAATGGAATTACGGAGGTGAGAGCTGGAAGCTGTCTCGCTCCAAGATAAGCCTGTTTCTGGAATGCCCGCGCTGCTTTTACGTAGACAATAAGCTTGGTACGAAACGCCCTCCTGGATTTCCTTTTAATCTCAACAGCGCTGTCGACGCGCTTTTAAAGAAGGAGTTTGACGTGCACCGCGCGGGCGCAACGTCGCACCCACTTATGAAGGAGTACGGGGTTGATGCCGTACCCTTTGCCGATGACCGCATGGACGCGTGGCGTGACGCCCTGAAGCGTGGAGTTGAATACACGCATCCCGAGACAGGCTTCCGGATGAGCGGTGCGGTGGACGATATCTGGGTTCGTCCCAATGGCGAGCTGATTGTTGTTGACTACAAAGCCACGAGCAAAGAAGGCAAAATCACGGAATTGGACCAGGAGTGGCACATAGGGTACAAGCGGCAGCTAGAGGTGTATCAGTGGCTCTTACGCAGAAATGAGTTCAAGGTTTCAAATACAGGCTACTGGGTGTACGCCAATGCACATACTGATAAAAAAGCATTCGACAGGCAGTTGGAATTTGAGATTACGCTCGTACCGTACCAGGGTAATGATTCGTGGGTGGAAGGAACCTTACACGCCATAAAGAAATGTCTCGACAGCGAGGATATTCCGGCGCCGTCTGAGGAATGTGACTATTGCAAGTATCGTGAATTTGCCGGCAAGAAGCTCATGGCTCAAGCTAAAAAATCGAAAGAGACAAAATCGCTCGGTATATGAACCCCGTTAGAAACTCAAGCCATCCTAAACTTCATAATCCACATCCCGCGTTTCGTTCTAACGGGGTGGAGACCTTCACGGAGAAAGTCCGTGATATCGTACGAGAAATCCCCAAAGGGAAATCAATGACCTACAAGGAAGTCGCGACCAAAGCGGGTAATCCAAAAGCCGCACGTGGTGTCGGTGCCATCATGCGCTCCAATTACAATCGCGACATCCCGTGTCACCGCGTCATACGTTCGGACGGGACGCCCGGAGGGTACAATCGCGGAGGTACATTGAAGAAACAAGCGATTCTAGAAGAAGAAAAAGCCTTGTAAACTATTGCACTTCTCTCGGAGCCGGAGTAGTGTGGCACCATGGCGAAAGCGGCTTTGAAAGTAGCAAAATTTGGGGGTACTTCGATGGGCAGCGCGGAAGCAATGCGACAGGGTATCGCTATAGTAAAAAAATCGCCGGGTACACATCAATTCGGCCGAATTCTTTGATGTGAACAGATTTATGTCGAAGATATTTCAAATATTTGATCGGTACCGCACTTCGATCGACGTCGTAACGACCTCCGTCACAAGCGTATCCGCGACCGTTGAGAAAGAGAAGCATCTTCCGCGTATCGTAAAGGAACTTCAGAAATTGGGAGAAGTTACGGTTCTCGGCAATCATAAAATTCCCGTTGAGATGATCTCTCTCGAAGCATCGAATGCGAGCATTACGTTTGTTGTAGCCGAGAAGCACGCAAACAAAACACTACAAGTACTTCACAAAACTTATATTGAAGCGTAACGTACAGATATGGAAAAAATACCTGTTGGAATTCTCGGCGCGACCGGCATGGTCGGCCAACAATATATTCATCTCCTCGAAAATCACCCCTGGTTCAGAGTGACATACGTGGCCGCATCTCCGCAGTCCGCGGGGAAAAAATACCAAGATGCGCTCAAAAGCGGATGGATAGTGGAAGGGGAGATGCCGTCCGGGGTGGGCAAACTCATTGTTCAGGATGTAGCTGATACGGAGAAAGCTGCCGCGGTGTGCAAATTTATATTCTCAGCATTTGAGATGCCTGATAAAGATGCGATACGAAAAACCGAAGAAGCGTACGCGGCCGCAGGTATGCCTGTTTTTTCCAATGCTTCAGCTCACCGCCATACCGAAGACGTCCCGATGCTCATTCCTGAAATTAATCCCCATCATCTCGATATAATTGAGGACCAACAAAAACGTCGCGGATGGAAGAAGGGGTTCATCGTGGTCAAGCCGAATTGCAGCATCCAAAGTTACATTGCGCCCATTCATTCTCTTCTGCAAAAAGGCTATGACATCAAGCGCATCATCGTCACTACTCTGCAGGCGGTTTCGGGAGCGGGGTATCCTGGCGTCGCGAGCTGGGACGTCATCGACAATATTATTCCGTACATCGGAGGTGAAGAAGAAAAGACTCAGTTTGAGCCGTATAAAATACTTGGGCGGGTAAAAGGCGGAAAGATAGTTCCATGGGAAGCCATCGATATTTCCGCGACTTGTACGCGAGTACCGGTCTCCAACGGCCACACGGCGATTGTTTCGCTTGAATTTGGAAAGAAAAAGCCTCGCCGGGATACTATCCTCACCGTATGGAAATCCTTCAGTGGCGAACCGCAGAAGCTCGACCTACCTTCCGCACCCAAACTGCCAATTCATTATCGAGAAGAAAACGATCGGCCGCAGCCTAAACGTGATCGTGATACAGATAAGGGGATGGCAGTAATCGTCGGCCGTTTGCGCGAATGTCCTGCATTGGATGTTAGGTTCGTTGCTCTTTCTCACAACACCCTCCGTGGCGCCGCAGGCGGCGGCATTCTCAACGCGGAACTTGCGTACAAAAAAGGGTACTTGAAGATGTAAAACGAAATTATTTAAAAACATCCAGCCCCGCGACGCTGCGCGGGGCCCGTTACTGTCAAACACGTTACTTGCGTACCTCAAAGAGGGGGCTACGGTAGTGCGGCTTGTTGAGCAACGTACTAACGAGGAGAAAAGCGCCGGCGATGGTAGTAAGCTGCGTGCCTGCGCCCGCTACCACTCCTCCATTCATTCTGACATGTACGATGGGCAATAATTGCTTGGAGAGCGCGTAGGCGGCAGACCAAGCGTACTCGATGCGCAAGTGAGGCCCGAATGTATCCTTCAGGAATTTTTTGATAAAACGCAAAATCTCTCGGCTATCGTGATGCCTTTTATTCCCGCTTTGAGAAGGAAGTGGCGACGAATGTTCCTCCTATGCCTCCGCCAACGATGAGATACGAAGTCTTGTGCGAGCCGATAAGCTCCTTTCCCGGTCTCTATGTGGGATCAGTCCCAAAACAGGACGCTTTCATTGAAGGATTATATACTGTTCGGCATGGTTGAGCCGGATGATGTAAAGATAGAGGCTTCGTGGAAAGAGGTGCTCAAGGGGGAGTTGGGGCTAGAGTATTTCAAGGCACTACGGAAATTTGTAAAAGGCGAGAACCAACACGCTATCGTGTACCCCGCACCGAAGCATATCTTCCGCGCTTTCGGACTGACACCATTCGGCAAAGTACAAGTCGTCATCCTAGGCCAAGACCCGTATCACGGTCCACGGCAAGCCAACGGCCTCTGCTTTGCGGTGAGTGAAGGAGTGCCGCTACCCCCATCCCTTCAAAATATTTTTAAAGAACTTTCTGCTGATACGGGCGCGCCCTTCGAAGCCTTGGCGAAGGAGGGGGATTTGGAACGTTGGGCGAAGCAGGGCGTATTACTTCTCAACGCAACACTCACCGTGCGAGCGCGAACAGCTGGCTCACATCAGGGCAAAGGATGGGAAGAATTCACCGACGCGGTCATCCGTAAGCTCTCCGAAAAGCGCAAAAATCTCGTATTCATCCTCTGGGGCAACTATGCCAAAGCCAAAGGTGCCTACATAGACCGCACAAAACACCTCGTCATCGAATCCGCGCACCCGTCACCATTCTCGGCCTACGGCGGTTTCTTCGGCTCCAAACCTTTTAGTAAGACCGACGCCTATCTCATCGCCCACAACAAAAAACCCATCAACTGGCTCTGAATCCCGCAGTAAGCCAGCAGGTTAAACCTGCGGCTGGAATATGGCTAATAATCTGGACGATATTCCTTATGATATTCAGTAGCGTCTTTTAGCATCTGATCGAGGGTGGGTAGCTTGTCGTAATAATCTCGGATTGCGGTTCCTGTAATTTTGGTTGTCATACTCTTTCCGCCCGCGAAGGACGCTGCACTAGAAAACTCGTATTCGAGAAGTTGTTTTTTTGCGGCGACAAAGTCTCGAACCCCCTCCTTCCATTTTGGCTGGAATATTTCTATGGGGTTGAGCAGAACGTAAGGAATTGCGCATTTGAGATACCTGTCGTCGTCGATGTGCTTGGCTTTGTAGGTACCAGCGAAGAGCGCTCCTGTACGATCGCTCCGTGAGTTGAAATACATCGTGTATGCGGTAAACACTTTTTGCATGAACTTCGCTATCCCGCCGTCGACCAACTGCTTCAATACAAGATGTACGTGGCTTGGCATCAGGCAGTAGACAGCAATATCCACGAGCGCATCTCCGCGATCGTCCTTTTCGGTCAAGATAGAGCGCAAGTCGAGGTTGAAGCGATTGGATATCGCGTCCGTGTTACTTCCGTTGCTTGTGTAGAGTAAAGCAAGAAAGCGCTCGTAGTCTTGTTTGTGCCGAAAGACGCTGCGCTTATCCACTCCTCTGTTGTAGCAGTGGTACCACTCGTCGGTTGAACAGGGAATACGTGTCGCCATGCCCAGCATTATAGCGCTCTTTCAGCTGTAGGTTTAACCTGCGGTGTAGAGCACAACAAAAAACAATTGGTTGGTTGTAACCCCTTATATATGTAGGAGATGTAGCAGTTTGTCTTTATGCAAATGCGGGCCGATAATGGCTAGATTGAGTTTGTTGGTCTGAAGGATGTCTTTTGCCACTCGCTGAATGTCAGCCACAGTAACTTTGTCTATCGCCTTGATGACATCCTCAAGAGGGCGTACGCGGCCGAGGGCTATGAGTGAAGTGCTCGCATGCTGAGCTACCGCATCGCTCGTTTCGAGCGCGAGCGTCATTGTACCTTTCATGTATGACTTTGCTTTTTCTAGCTCTGTTTTGGAGACTTTTGTACGCTTTATTTTGCGAAATTCGGCAAGAATCGTCTCCACCGCTTTTTCGAGTTTCCCATGCTCTACGCCCGCCTGGACAACGAAAGAGCCCGTGTCGGGATACTTGTCTACCGATGCGTGTACCGAGTACGCGAGGCCGCGCTTCTCGCGGACTTCCATAAATAGCCTGCTGCTCATGCCACCGCCAAGAATAGTTGCAAGTACGGAGAGCGTATACTCATCTTTATGCAAATACGGATAGGCAGGCACGCCAAGCATGAGCTGTGTCTGGTCCGTTGCCTTCTCTTTTATAGAGACACGAGGAGTATCTTGAGTCGTGGTAAAGGGAATGAGTCCCGGTGCTTCCGCCTTTTTCACTCGCCCGAACTCTTTTTGTATCTTGGCGAACACTTTTGACGAATTGAAAGCACCAGCGATACAAACGACTGTGTTTGCGGGGACGTAATTTCGCTTAAGGTAGGCGGAGAAGTCCGTACGTGAAAATGCGCGGATGTTTTCTTTGGGCCCGAGTATCGTGCGACCGAGCGGATGTTCTTGCCCAAAGATAAGTGCATCGAAAACGTTGTCTATCGTGTGCATGGGCATATCCTCGTACATGTCGATCTCTTGAATGATGGCGCCGCGTTCTTTTGTTATCTCTTTGCCGGGCAAAGTGGAGTTGAGAAATATGTCGCTTATCACATCAAGTGCGGTATCGACGTAACGACCGCTCACCTTGGCATAATACGCAGTGCGGTCTTTTGCGGTGAAAGCGTTGTAGATACTACCGACCGCGTCGAGCTCTTCGCTGATAGCGCGTGCGCTCCCACGCTTCTTTGTACCCTTGAAAAACATGTGCTCGAGGAAGTGCGCCAGACCATTCTCCTTTTCATTCTCATATCTGGAGCCCGTGCCGGTCATCACGACGACGGTTGCAGTCGCGGTCTGTGGCATAGGGACGAGTACGACGCGGAGACCATTTTTTAGTGAGCGGATATCGTACTTCATTTTTCTGAGCATAGTACCTTTCTCTCTGTTGCACAAACGGCTCAGACACGTTACTTTTACTCAAATGACGATTAACGAAATACGGACAAAATATCTCGAATTTTTCAAAGCGAACGGCCACACGATAATTCCGTCCGCACCGATAGTCCCGCAAAACGACCCCACGACTTTGTTCACCGGAAGCGGCATGCAGCCCCTTGTACCGTATCTCCTCGGCGAACCGCATCCCCAAGGCAATCGTTTGGTCAACAGCCAGAAGAGTTTTCGTGCAGAGGACATCGAAGAGGTGGGCGACAACCGCCACACCACATTTTTCGAAATGCTCGGCAATTGGTCACTCGGTGATTATTTCAAACAAGAGCAGCTTCCGTTCTTCTTTAAGTTCTTGACCGAAGAGATCGGTCTTGATCCAAAGAATTTGTATGTGACTGCTTTTATTGGTGATGAGAAAAATAACGTGCCGCAAGATGTTGAATCCGCCGCCATCTGGACCAAGCTTTTTGCCGAGAAAGGTATTGATGCCAAGGTGGTTGCCATCGGTTCGGAGGCAGACGGATACCGACTTGGTATGCAAGGGGGACGCATTTTCTATTACGAAGCTCGGAAGAATTGGTGGAGCCGCGCAGGAGTGCCCGAGAACATGCCTGTTGGCGAAATAGGAGGACCAGATTCAGAAGTATTTTACGATTTCGCAACACTTCATGATCCAAAGTGGGGAAAGGAGTGCCACCCGAACTGCGATTGCGGACGGTTTTTGGAAATAGGTAATTCGGTTTTCATGCAATACATCAAGAAGGAAGATGACACGTTTGGACTTCTCCCCAAACAAAACGTGGATTTCGGTGGAGGACTCGAACGCATTGCTGCAGCAGCCCAAGGGAATCCTGATGTGTTTGCCATCGACGTTTTTGCAGACACTATCGGGCTTTTAATCCACTTTTCGGGCAAAGAGTACGAAGACAGTCGCTACAAGCGAAGTTTCCGCATTGTCGCCGACCACATGCGTGCGGCGACATTTATGCTCGAAGCCGGGGTGCGCCCGAGCAACACCGAACGCGGGTACGTCCTTCGCAGACTCATCCGCCGCGCAGCGCAGCATGCGCAGAAGCTCGGTGTTGAGCACGGGCAAGGTAAGGACAGCATGCTCGTGAAGTGCGCCTCGATATTTATCGAAAAATACAAGCAGGCGTACACAGAATTACAGAGCGAGGATGTGTACCAGCAGATTACCGACGAGATTTGGAGGGAAGAGATGCAATTCGCACATACCCTTGAGGCGGGAATGAAGGAGTTTGAAAAGATTGCTGCGACAGGCCACATCGAAGCGCAGGAAGCCTACACACTCTTCACGACTCACGGCTTTCCATTTGAGATGACGCTTGAGCTGGCCGCAGAACGCGGGCTCGACGTGGATACCGAAGGGTTTAAAAAAGAAATGCTCAAACATCGCGCTCTCTCACGTGCGGGAAGTGAACAAAAGTTCAAGGGAGGCCTTGCCGACACCTCGGAAAAGACGACGCGCCTACATACCGCACACCATGTACTCTTGAAAGCGTTGCAGCTTGTACTCGGCCCGACCGTGAAGCAACGCGGAAGTAACATCACGCAAGAGCGTCTTCGTATCGACTTCTCGTACGGCGCAAAGATGACTGACGAACAGAAAAAAGAAGTCGAGCGCATTGTGAATGAAAAGATTGCAGAAGAATTGCCGATGACCCGCTCCACGCTTCCGAAAGAAGAAGCGGAAAAGCTCGGCGCAGAACACGAATTCGGCGCGAAGTATCCCGATATGGTCTCCGTGTATTCACTCGGACCCAAGGACGCATCGGTGGAAAACCCGCAATTCGATAAAGCCTTTTCGATAGAATTCTGCGGCGGACCGCACGTCTCAAACACCTCCGAGCTAGATGTTCGACTTACGAAGTCGAACATTGGACCTTTCAAGATTCAAAAAGAAGAAGCGGTCGCTGCGGGTATCCGCCGTATCAAAGCGGTACTCGTCTGATTACTCACAGATATCTGAAGTTGTCACGTACGTCGCTCGTATCGCGCGATATACTTACGCAATGTTTGGAATGCATCTCGGGCGAGCGCGCGAGAAAATAATCGCCGTCGCGGATATTGGAAGCGGGAGCGCGGCTGTTGCGATTGTTTCGGTGCCCGCAAAAGGCCCGGTGCGCGTGCTGTGTGCAGAACGCCGTTTTTTGCCGCTTGAAGTGAGGACACCTGAAGCTATTACTGCCGCACTCGGCATGCACCTTGTCGAAGTGGGGCAACGGGTGCTCGCCGCTTATCAAAAGAGTGGGGGCCCGGCACCCAAATCCGTGTACGCAATCGTCCGCGCGCCTTGGACACGCTCCAAGACCGTGGAGGCGCAGACTTCTTTCCCGGAAACCACCGAAATTACGGACAAAATGATAGGCGGCCTCGCCCAGCAGGCGCTTGCAAGCGACACGGAATTCGAAAGGGCACACATTCTTGAAGCGGGGGTCGTACGAATCAAGATCAATGGCTACGCGACGAGCGAGCCGGAAGGCGCATCCGGACATCGTCTCTCGGTAGCGGCACTCATCAGTAGTTGTGACCCGGCATTCAAAGCAAACCTCACGGGCGCTTTCCAACAACTCTTCGGAGGCCAAAAGGTTATTATCCGCTCAGGAGTCCACGCCATACTCTCCATCCTTCGCAGCAAAGCCGATGCATCCAATAAGAATTTCCTCGTCGTGGATATGGCAAGCGAAGGAACTAATTTCGTCGTCATACGCGACGGCATTACGACGGACCATGCGACTATCTCCGAAGGCAAGAATTCTATTTTGAGAAGAATTAGCGGCAACGGAATGACCGAGGAGACTTTGACCTTGCTGCGTCTCATCGCGCGCGGCGAGTGTCAAGACCCCGCATGTGAAGCGGTGAATGTCGCAATGGCGAGAGCCGAGCCCGAATTAGTACGCGCTTTCGGAGAAGCGATAACAAAACTCGTCGGACAACAGCGTCTGCCGAATCAACTGATTCTTGCGACTCACGCAGACCTCGTCCCATGGCTCTCTTCATTCTTCTCACGCATTGATTTCGCGCAGTTCACCACCAGCACCCAACCATTCGTGGTAACGCCGCTGAAGCCCGTCGACTTGGCACATCTCGCGCTTCCCGAGACAGACACTCACACGGACACGGGTATCTTGATAGCTGCGGCACTTGTTAACATCGAAGAAAGGCGGGCGTGATTCAGTGATGTAGAATACTAGAGTCGCGCTTAGGTCGCGTTTTAATGGACAGTACGCGCAATAATTTCATAAAATTACATATGGCAAAAGATTATTTTCAAGATATTACTCCGCCCACCCCCGATACAAATCCTCCCCGGCAGTTCAAGCCGCTTCCGTTGGAGCCCGATGAGCACATCGACACGACCCCCTCTCAGTCGGATGCACGTGACATCCCGATACGAGCCGGAAGCGTCTCTACAGACGCACCGAACGAAATGGATACGATACGCGGTATTCGCAGTATATCGGCACCGGCCCGGTCACGTCCTCCTGTGCGCGTAGGAGGGGCACCGAATCGTATGGATATGGATATCCGAGAGTCTCCGCCGATAACGAGCGGGATGCTTCGACGATCCCCGCCTCCCTCTTCGCGGCTTTGGATATGGGCAGCGGCCTCGGTCTTCCTCTTCTCTATTGCCGCCGCATTGCTCTTCTTCTTCGGCTCAACGACCATTACCCTCACACCTAAGTCCCGTACAGCCGTCCTCACTTCCGCCGCCCTCACCGCACGAGAGGGAGCAAGTGCCCTCGAAGGAAGCCTTTCATACACCCTCCAAACCTTTGACCTTGAGGACTCTGAAGTAGTTGAAGCCAAGGGGACAGCTCACGTAGAGACAAAAGCTTCGGGAAGCGTCACCGTTTCCAATGCCTACTCCGCTTCCGCGGTAAAACTCGTAAAGAACACCCGTTTTGAGTCGCCCGACGGCCTGATATTCCGCGTGCTCTCCGACGTCGTGGTGCCTGGCAAAAAAGGCTCCGCGCCAGGGACGGTAAGCGTCGCTGTCGTTGCCGATCAACCGGGAGCGGAGTACAACATCGGGCCCACGGAAAAATTCACGGTTCCCGGCCTCAAATCGACACCTCCTATGTATGCGGGAGTTTCCGCAAAATCGAGCGGGGCAATGTCCGGCGGCTTCCTTGGAGAGAAGGCGGGGACCGCACCCGGAGCCCTTGAAGCCGCAGTCGCGCTGGTTCGCGGAAGGCTTGAAACAAAAGCCCACGAGGCTCTTGCCGGCCAGAACAAAGACGACACTTTTGTTTTTCCGGAGCTGATGGTCATCACATACCAATCGCTTCCCGTTACCAACGAGGCCGGTAATTCAGTGAGAATACACGAGAAAGCTCATATGGAGATTCCCGCCTTCCCCAAAGACGCTTTTGCACAAGCTCTGGCACAAGTTGCTTTTACCGATTTTGAGAACACGCCCGTCAGTATGGAGCCCATGGACGATTTCTCAGTGCACGTCCTCGCCCCGGGTGACCAGACAGAAGCGGGTACCATAAACCTCGTAGCCTCCGGACAAGCACTCATCATCTGGCACATCGACACAAACGCCCTCACAACAGCACTTCAAGGCAAGAATGACTCGGCTTTCAAAGCAATTGTAAACGGGTTTCCAAGTATCCTTGAGGCACACGCGCGCATAGCGCCCTTCTGGAAAAATAACTTCCCTACGGACGCTTCCGACATTAAAGTGAAGATAGCCAGTCCGTCTGCTGCAAAGTAGCAGCAGGGATTTGACTAACTCGTTTAGAACTGCTATTCTCACCAACGCAGATATGTCTGAACTAGAGGTTGTTAATGGGGTCGTCGATGAGGCGCTTCCGAACACCCTCTTTCAGGTAAAGATTGAAGGTGGCGAGCGGGTGCTCGCATATCTCGCCGGAAAGATGCGTCTGCATAGAATCAAAGTGTTAGTCGGTGACAAAGTTGAAGTGCGACTCGACCCTTACGGAGGACGAGCGCGCATCGTCAGACGCACCTGAGGCCAATTAATGTAGAGTCGCGCACTCCGGAGTCCGGAGACGGGATTCTCCCTCACGTTTTCGAAACTTATATACATGAAAGTAAAGTCTTCAGTCAAAAAAATCTGCACGCACTGCCGCTCCGTTAAGCGTCGTGGCCGGTTGTGGGTTATCTGCAAGAATCCAAGACATAAACAAAGACAAGGTTAATTTATATGCGTATAGCTGGAATCACCATACCCGAAGAGAAGCGCCTTGAAATAGGGCTGACCGCTATTTATGGCGTCGGCCGGCCGCGCGCCCTCAGCACACTTGCTGCTTTAAATATCGACGCAGGTAAGAAGCCGAAGGATGTCTCCGACAAGGAAGAAGCGCTACTCCGCGAAGCGATTGAGAAATTCGTCGTGGAAGGAGAGCTCCGTCGCGACACCAGCGCCAACATACGCCGTTTGAAAGACATCAAATCCTACCGGGGAAGCCGCCATGCCAAACACCTCCCGGTCCGGGGTCAACGTTCTAAAACCAATTCACGCACTGTTCGTGGCAACGTTAGGAAGACGATGACTTCGGGCCGTCGCAAGTTGGAGAAAACATAATCAAAAAATTTATTTTTGTAAAAGTATGGGAAAAAAGAGAATCATAAGAAAAAGTGGCGGCAGCGTAGACCAGGGCCTCAAGTCCCGTTCACTCGCACGTATTGCCAAGAAGAATATCCTCGCGGGTACTCTTCATATACATGCGACTTACAACAACACCAAGGTCCTTCTTACCGACAAGAACGGAAACACAGTAGCATGGTCCTCATCGGGAGCGCTTGGCTTTGCGGGCGCTAAGAAAGGGACTCCTTTTGCAGCGGCAAAGGTAGGCGAGCTCGTGGGCGACAAAGCAATCATCATCGGTGTCAAAGAGGTTGATGTTGTCATCCGTGGAGTAGGTGCCGGTCGTGAATCAGCACTTCGCGGATTCGCAGGCAAGGGGATAGACGTCACCCGCATCGCCGACGATACTCCGGTCCCACATAATGGTCCGCGACCACCGAAGCCTCGTCGCGTATAAACATATATAAAATATGCTATTGATTAAATCAAAATTTAAAATCGCAAAGAGACTTGGTGCTGCCATCTTTGAAAAGACGCAATCTCAGAAATTTGCGCTTTCCGAGGCACGCTCATCCGCCAACAAAAAGAATTCACGCGGAGGCCGCGGAGGCAGCGATTACGGCCGTCAGCTCCTGGAGAAGCAGCGCGTCCGCTTCACCTACGGTATCTCGGAGAGGCAGCTGTCGAACTATGCCGAGCTCGCATACGAAGAAGCCGATCCTTCAGGAGCCCTTCACAAGTCCCTCGAAATGCGCGCAGACAGCGCCGCATATCGCGCAGGCCTTTTGCCGACTCGTCGCGCAGCACGCCAGGCGGTCTCCCACGGCCATATCACCATAAACGGCAAGCGCACGACCGTCCCCTCATACCGTGTCCGCAAAGGAGATGTCATCGGCATCCGCGAAGGAAGCCGTCAGAGCCCACTATTTGCCGGTCTTCTCGAGAACAAAGCGGAAAACACCCGCTCCATTCCTTCGTGGCTCACTGTTGATCTCAGCCTTCTTCAGGCGGCGGTCGTAGGGGAGCCATCCTACAACACGGTTGAGACTGGACTCGATTACCCGACAGTGTTTGAGTTCTACAGCAGATAATGGTATACTGTTGTCCACTTTTACGTTCACCGGTATTTTAATTATTAGACGCCAACCTACTTAACAGAGCTAAAGATTCAAGCTATTTATATGTCCGACTACCACATCGCACTCCCCAGCAAGCCACGCGTCGTCTCCGAGTCTGAGAGAAGTGGTACCTACGAAGTTGATGGGCTGTACCCGGGATACGGCTACACTTTGGGCAACTCATTGCGCCGGATAATCCTCTCGTCTCTTCCCGGAGCCGCTGTTACGCACGTCAAACTTCCGGGAGTCGCCCACGAGTTTTCTACCATCGAGGGTGTCAAGGAAGACGTGGTCACGATTCTCCTCAATGTCCGCAAAATCCGCCTGAAGCTTCTCACCGACGAACCGCAGACCATCACACTCTCTGTGAAAGGTCCAAAAGAAGTCACCGCGGCAGACCTCACGCTTCCCGGGCAAGTCGAAATATTAAATCCAGAACAGCACATCGCGGACGTCTCCGGAAAAATAAACCTCGAGATTGAATTGCGTGCAGAACGTGGACTCGGCTACATTGCAAAAGAAATGCACCAGAAGGAGCGCGTAGAAATCGGCACCATCGCACTCGATGCGATATTTTCTCCGATACGCCGAGTCAACTACGAAGTCGAAAACATGCGCGTCGGAGACCGTACTGATTTCAACCGTCTTCGAATCGTTATCGAGACCGACGGTACACTCGCACCCCGTGAAGCTTTGGAGCGCTCCATCGAGACCATGATTCATCAGCTCAAGGCTGTTGTCGGATTCAAGGAAGATGAAGTCCCTGAGGCTTTGATGGGCATACCGGAAGGTGTTGGAGGTATGCGCGAAGACAAGAGCGGAGCTCTTGATTCCGAAGTATTGAAGACACGTATCACCGAGCTTAGCATGCCGCAACGTGTGGAAATGGCTCTTGATAACGCATCCATCCGCACCGTCGGCGGACTCGTCCGTAAACGCGAAGACGACCTCCTCGCCATCGAAGGTCTCGGCCAGAAAGGATTGCAGGATATCAAGCGCGCTCTTTCCAACATGGGTCTCACACTCCGCAACGACAAGTAATACTTTCTATGCGGCATCACAAGAAAAACAGAGCATTGGGACGCAAGAGGGGCGAACGCGTGGCGCTTTTGCGCAGCCTCGCCCGTTCTCTCGTTCTCCAGGAGGGGATAACGACCACGGTCGCCAAAGCAAAAGAATTGCGTCCGTTTGTGGAGCGCATGGTTTCTATGAGCAAGAAGAACACCCTCGCATCACGGCGAATCATTGATACGCGCATGGGCGGCTCCAAGGAGGTGGTGAAGAAGCTCCATGAAGTATACGGTCCCCGCTACGCCAATCGTGCAGGCGGTTACACCCGTATTGTATTACTCGGAAGAATTGGGAAGCGGGTCCTTGAAGCGGCACGTATTGAATTTGTACAGGCCGAAGGCGACAAAAAATAGCAATATGGAAGCTAAAAACACATACGAAATAGACGCTGCAGGACGCACACTCGGTCGCGTCGCATCTGAAGCCGCAAAAGCCCTCATGGGTAAGATGCGCGCGGACTACACCCCAAACAAGAATTCAAATATTAAAGTTACCGTCGCAAACGCAGGCAAGCTCTACATTCGCGACCGCAAGCGCTCGCGCATCATCTACACGACGTACTCAGGATATCCGGGAGGACTCAAGAGTGAGAGCCTCGCATCCCTCGCCGCACGCAAAGGAAATTCCGAGGTCATCCGCCGCGCTGTCGCACGAATGCTCCCGCGCAACACGATGCACACACCTCGCTTGAAGAATTTATCCGTTACCGAATAGTTCGATAATACTCACCACAAGTAATTATGGCAAAAGAGACAGCACGGTACACAGAAGCAGTAGGACGACGCAAGACGGCAACCGCACGTGTGCGCCTTACCGAAGCAAAAACCTCTTCTATGTTGGTCAACGGCAAGATGGCTGACGAGTATTTTCCACTCGACGTCATGGTTAAGATGGCATTCTCTCCGCTTCAGCTCATGGGAGCAACATACGCAGTCTCGGCACATGTACGAGGCGGAGGACTCAAGGCGCAGGCAGAAGCTGTAAGACTCGGAATCTCACGTGCAATGATTGAAATCACTCCAGAGCAGCGAAAGGACCTCAAGGTTCGCGGATTCCTCAAACGTGACCCACGAGCCAAGGAACGTAAAAAGTTCGGCCTCAAGGCAGCACGTCGTGCGCCACAATGGTCCAAGCGCTAGTAACGCCTCTATCTTCAAAAAGCCGCGAAACAGGCCGTCTACAGGTGCCCATCATGACCGATGGGCGGCTTTTGGTACTATTGCAATTACTAGCAATCAGTAGCATACTTGCCACTGCTGAATACCTCCTGTCCTAAATACCCCCCCTAGGGCACGGAGGAGCGGCGGCTTCGTTTGTCATTTCCCCTGACAGACAAGCCGCCGCAATTTCTTTTTATAGATGACGATGTTTGCTATACTGCACACCTGATGAACGATATAGCTCCCGACGAAGATATCAATTTCGAACCCGACGAGGAGCTCGGTGACGCTGCGTCCGCGGGCGCAAAAGTGAAGAAGCTCAAAGACGAGCTCGCCGAAGTAAAAGCGCAACGACAAGAATATCTCGACGGCTGGCAACGCTCCAAAGCGGATAGCGTGAATTCCCGCAAAGAGACGCTCGCGGAGGCGCAGCGTATGGGGGAACGCGCAAAAGAAGGCCTCATTGAGGATATCATTCCGGCTCTCGACGGCTTCGATATGGCGGCAAGCTCACCCGCATGGCAAACAATGGACGCGGGCTGGCGAAGCGGCATCGAACACATACGCAATCAACTTATTGATGTCCTCTCACGCCACGGGGTAGAGAGATTCGGTACGGTCGGCGAAGTGCTCGACCACATGACCCATGAAGCAGTCGAAGAGACCGAAGAAATTCCCGGTGAATCCGGCACTGTCGTAAAAATCCTCCGTTCAGGATACAAAATGAACGGCAAGGTACTACGACCGGCGCAAGTCATCGTCAAAAAGTAGCCCTCTAGATTTGACAAACACCTCCTGGAGGTGTATACAAATATCTGCACGGAGACCCAATTACTCATTCACTAAACTCAACTATGTCAAAAATACTCGGAATAGATTTGGGAACTACAAATTCAGCAATAGCTATCGTAAAAGGAGGGGAACCTCAGATAATCGAGAACGCCGAAGGTGCACGCACGACCCCCTCGGTCGTTGCACTATCGAAAACGGGAGAGAAACTCGTTGGGCTACTTGCAAAGCGTCAGGGCGTCACCAATCCGAAGAACACCATATATCAAATCAAGCGTTTTATCGGGCATAATTTTGACGAACCTGCGGCGGCCAAGGACCGGGCGGCGGTTCCGTTTGAGACACAGAAGTCCGCAAACGGCGGAATTGAGATTAAGATGGCCGACAAATGGTACCGTCCCGAAGAACTCTCTGCGATGATATTGCAGAAGCTGAAGCAGGATGCCGAAGCCAGACTCGGGGAGACTATCACCGAGGCGGTCATCACCGTACCGGCATATTTCAATGACTCACAACGACAGGCTACAAAGGACGCCGGCAAAATTGCAGGTCTCGACGTAAAGCGCATCATCAACGAGCCGACTGCTGCGGCGCTCGCATACGGATTCAACAAAAAGAAAGACGAGAAGATAGTGGTATTCGATTTCGGCGGTGGAACATTCGATATTTCAGTGCTCGAAGTCGGAGACGACGTGATAGAGGTACGTTCGACCGACGGCGACGCGCACTTGGGCGGCAAGGATATCGACCAGAAGATAATGACCTGGATAGCCGATGAATTCAAAAAAGAGTCAGGTGTGGATGTGAGCAAAGACCCGCTTGCGCGCCAACGCTTGGATGAGGCCGCAGAGAAGGCCAAGATTGAACTCTCGACAGCACTTGAGACCGAGATAAACATTCCATTCATCACCTCGACCGATGCGGGTCCGCAGCACCTTCTCATTAAGATGACACGCGGAAAGCTTGAGGAGCTCTCCCGCGAGTTTCTAGACCGCGCAATGGCAATCACCAAGCGCGCTGTGGAAGCGTCGCCATTCAAGGTAGCGGACATCAACGAAGTCGTGCTCGTCGGCGGACAGACACGCATGCCGGCGATGCAAAAGGCTGTGGAAGATTTCTTTAGTAAAAAGCCGAATCTCAGCGTGAATCCCGACGAAGTCGTCGCAATCGGCGCAGCGATTCAGGGCGGCATTCTGCAGGGAGACGTCAAAGACGTGCTCTTGCTCGACGTCATTCCACTTTCGCTCGGTATCGAGACCATGGGCGGCGTCGCGACAAAGCTCATCGAGCGCAATACCACGATTCCAACCTCGCGCTCACAGACATTCTCGACCGCCTCCGACAACCAGCCGTCTGTAGAAATTCACGTCGTCCAAGGTGAGCGCCCCATGGCTACCGACAACAAATCGCTCGGCCGCTTCAACCTCGACGGCATTCCGCCGGCATCGCGCGGTACGCCACAAGTCGAAGTCTCTTTTGACATCGATGCCAACGGAATTCTCTCGGTGAAGGCCAAAGATAAATCAACAAACAAAGAACAATCCATCCGCATTGAAGCGACATCCGGTCTCTCTGATACTGAGGTAGAAAAGATGCGCAAAGACGCCGAGGTCAACGCCGATGCCGACACAAAGAAGCGCGAGCTCGTGGAGGCACAAAACGGGGCCGACCAAGTCGTCTACGCCGCCGAGAAGGCGCTCAAAGAGCACGGCGATAAGGTGAGCGAAGATATCAAGAAAGGTGTACAGGAGAAAATAGATGCAGCTAAAGCAGCTCGAGGTGGTAGCGACGCAGCAGCTATCAAGTCTGCGGCCGAAGCGCTTTCCACAGAGATGAGCAAAATCGGTCAGGCCATGAATCAAAATCAACAGACACCGCCTCCAGAAGCACCTAAAGACGAACAAACGCCCCCAGAAGAAGCCCCGAAGCAATAAAGACAAGAGCCGCTTCAGAGCGGCTTTTGCTTTGTAAACACTTTGCGAGTACTATAATTCCTCGTTATGAAAAACTATTACGATTTACTTGGTATTCCAAAGACGGCGACTGACGAGGATATCAAAAAAGCTTTCCGGAAATTGGCGCACAAGTATCATCCCGACAAAAAAGGCGGTGACGAGGCTAAATTCAAAGAGGTGAGTGAGGCTTACTCGGTACTTTCCGATAAAAAGAAGCGTGCGGAATACGATACCTACGGCAAAACGTTTGCCGGAGGGGGAGGCCCGCAGCAGGGAGGCTTCGGCGGATTCGATTTCTCAAACTTCCAAGGATTCGGCGGGCAAGGGGGCAGCGTCGAATTCGACCTCGGCGACATCTTCGGCGATGTATTCGGCGGCGGGCAAGCGCGTGCGAAGCGCGGCCGCGACATTTCAATAGATATAGAACTTTCGTTCCGTGAATCCGTATTCGGTACAGAGCGTCGTGTATTACTTTCCAAGACGAGCGCCTGCGATACCTGTGACGGGTCAGGGGCGAAGAAAGGTTCGAAAATGATCACCTGCTCAAGCTGCAACGGAAAAGGCGAGATCCGTGAATCTCGTAATTCATTCTTCGGGACGTTTACCTCGGCACGTCCGTGCCCGCGATGCCACGGACGGGGACAGATACCCGAAACACTCTGCGAAGCCTGCCAGGGAGCGGGTGTCCGTAAACGCCAGGAAGAAATACACATCGTGGTACCCGCGGGTGTAGAAGACGGAGAAATGATACGTATGCCCGGTCGCGGAGAAGCGGTGCAAGGCGGCGGCGCAGGCGACCTCTACGTGAAATTGCATATTAAAGCCGATACAAAATTCTCGCGCGAAGGCAACAATCTCCTTACCTCACTTCCTATCAAACTCTCAGACGCACTTCTGGGTGGAGAATACCGCATCACGACTCTTGATGGTGAAGAGACCCTGAGTGTCGCTCCGGGCATTTCGCACGGTGAGGTCATTCGCGTACGAGGCAAAGGAGTACCGGCGGGACGCGCTCGCGGCGACTTGCTTGTCCGCGTAGATATTGAATTCCCCAAGAAACTCTCGAAGAATGCACGGGAGCTCATCGAAAAATTGCGACAAGAAGGTCTGTAAACACCTCGCAGCCGCGACAGTCTCCAGAGCACGTATACTGTACCGATGGATCTATCATCGATTTCTTCGATACTGGCTCATTGGCCAATGGATTGGATACTCATCTTCGCCTTTGCGGTTCTCACCTCCCTCGACGCAATGCGTACTGGTCCCGCCCGCGCAACGGCGTTGGTGCTCAGTTTACCCGCATCACTCCTCGTAATGCAACAACTCCCACAGGCATTCTTCCTCGGTGGTCTATTCGCACAATTCACGTCTCCCGTTGCTCAACTTGCAATGTTCGGTGCGGTAGCAGTCCTCTTGTTTATCGCTACACACCGACTCATATTCACATTCTCTAACGGTATCGGACCCATTCAAGCTCTTGTCGTGGGATTAGCCGCAACAGCGGTGCTCCTTATCGTATGGCTCCAAGTGCCGAGCCTTGATGTACTATGGCACTTCGGCGATCAGGTACACACCGTGTTTGGAGTGGCCTACCGTTTCTGGTGGCTAGTAGGCTCTTACGTCGTTCTCGCTGCAGTCCGAAGTTGATCAGCTGTGCCGCTTACACTCATTGGCAAAGGGGGTGCGGATATGTATTTAGAAATAGAACGACACATGGATTCAAAAAATTAGCCGCCCCGTCTACTCAAAGGCAGCAGTCCTTCCTTCGGTAAAGATAATCCCTGACATAGAAATCGCTAGAGGATAAGATGTTGCATGTCTTTCATATAATCACTCGATTATAAGGCGAAGCGGGTTGATGAGTATCTTATGCACACCAGGTGCTTGTAGGAAATTGGACCTGTGGTGTACTTATTCTTACTGCTTGTATATGTCGCAAAAACTCCTTATTGCACCGATTGCCACGCTTGGGTGGATGCTTGGTCTGGAGCATTTCTTACCCCTTTGCAAACAATAATGTTGTGATATGGTATCTCCCGTGATGGAAAAACTGGAGATCTGGCTATATGTAATTGGCGCTGTTGCTGTGGCGCTTTTTGCTAATTATCTGGCTGCAACGTGGGCAAGTAAAGACAACAAATTTTCCCTTTTACTCTTGGCCGTTGTGATTGTCTCTCCATTCGTTTTTATCACCTTCGGGCTTGTTACTTCTCGGATCGGCGTGGCGGTAGGATCGGGAACGATTGATGCGCTCCTCACGCTGGGTACTGTCATGATGGGGTTGGTCTTGTTTCAGGAGTGGAGCAAACTTTCTATGTACCAATACGCCGGATTAGCGTTCGTGCTCGTGGGAATCATACTTTTGCAAATTTCTCTTAAAACTGAAGTTTGATGCTATGAAAACTGCCAATGCGGTCGTCACTCCTAAACGTACCCGTACAACGCACATTACTTCGATTAGCGGAAAATATCCTCCCTATACACCACTTTCGACTTTCTACATTGAGGACCAGACGCGGTCATGGGCAGAATTAATTGAAAGTAAATTTGAAGCGCTGACAGAAATACTGCTTGAATATGAGAGTTATGAAGTAGTAAAAGACGAAACCGAGCGCACACTTGATCTCTTGCAGAACATTAAGGACAACAATGAGTACTTCCGTTTACGAGTCAATGAAGTCGCTGCATTTCTACCGAGAAATCAACCTCTCTATGCCTTTACCTGTTTCGTTGTCATACCATCTCTTATGGCGAGCAAGGTGCACTTCCGGATACCACACGGCATGCGGCATTTTTTCCCCAAAATGCTCGCACTACTCGAGGTGCACACACGGTTTCCCAACATAACGGTTTCCCACGACACGCGCCTTGAGTTCTTGCGTAAGCGCTCTGCCCTACGTATCAATCCAAAAACTGAAGAAACTCTGCCCGGTACGGATGTCGTAATTTTTACAGGAACTTCTGCTCATGCAGATCAGCTGCGACTCATTTTTGACCACCGCACGCTCTTCATCTCAAATGGATCGGGGCATAATCCTTTCGTTGTTAGTAAGAACGCTGACGTGCAAAAAGCAGTAGATGCGATTATTTCTCTGCAATTTTATAATCAAGGGCAAGACTGTGCAGCTCCGAACGCAACGCTCGTTCATGCGGATGTATATTCAGACTTCCTGCGGTTGTTGCGTGAGCAAATCCGTACAATCCATGTCGGAGAATATGCCGACAAATTATGTCGGGTCGGTCCCAATAGTGATCCAAAGGATCTCGTGCGGGTACAGGATTTTCTCGTTCACCATAAAGCGTGGATTGATCAATCTACCCAAGGGATAATTCGAACCCATGATGCCATCATAGAACCTACAATTATTTGTAAACCCCTTACAGAAGGCGGAAACTTCGCTGAAATATTTGCTCCAATTATTTTCGTGCAAAAATATGAGAACGATTCGGAACTCGCTCTGTATTTCGAGAATCCTCATTATGCACAGAACGCGATGTACATCTCGCTCTATGGAGCCAGTGCATACATTGAGAGCCTCGTGGATCGGTTATTCAACGGAAAGGTGCTTCATGATAAAGCCTCCGTGCTGCACAACGCTAACCCACATGATGTAGGTATAGAACGAGGAACGCAACCGTACGGGGGGTGCGGTCGCAACTCTTCAAGCGTAAGTATTAATGGAAAACTTATTTGCAAACCGACATTGCCGCAGCGCGATATATTTGAGGAGATTGTAGAACCGCTCATGCACGGTCAATCACTTCAAGCGCGTATACAAAAATTGCTCGAATGTACGCGGGTGCAGGAAAAGGGCGTTGAGAAACTTCTACAGTTAACGTCCAGAGGAACGGAGGAGCACAGAGAAGCATCTGCTGCGGACGTCACCTATGTGGATATGCACTCTCTCAAAAAAGTGAAGGGGACACGCTACGTGACAGTTGACGAGAAACACACTCATCATCTGCTGGCACAGCCAAATGTTGAGCATATAACGGAATTGAGTCACGCAGCTCTGGAATCAATTCGTGCTCTCTCCAAGCTCGTACGTCGTCGCTCTAAAATGTCTCCGGAAAAACTTACAACGTTGCTGTACGCGCTCGTCGTGAAGCCTGGAGCAACGGAACATCAAAACCAAACCCGCCAACGGGCATTCTTCGAAAATGTGTATCAATTACTCTTGGGAAAGCATACGGGACCACGCCTGTCACAGTTCCTCTTGGATATAGACAAAACAAAAGTATTGAGGCTATTAGACGTCTAGACCAGATGAGGGTACTATATTGAGGAAAGCGTTATGAGAGCAAGTCCCCAAAAGAATACGAAAACCCTACGGTTTAGAGCTTTGGTGTGGTTGGGCAGCATCATCGCGCTCCTTGCGGTTTTAATTGCCGTTGGAGCCTCTTGGTTTTTGTACGACCACACCATTAATCTTCTCACAGAAAATCTGCGGGAAAGACTGTTGTCTATTTCTATAACGCAAGCAGCAAACATAGATGCAAAAGATCTTGAAGTACTGCAAGCCGAGGAGGATTGGGTCAAGCCGGAGTGGGCAAAAGTCGTCACGCAACTCAAGAAGGCAAAAGATGCTAATTCGGACATCGTCTTCATGTATATCATTCGTAAAGTAAAGAGTAATCCGGCAGAAATGGAGTTTGTGGCGGACGCAGAGTCAATCAATCCGTATGCAAACACTGATGACAACCCGACGAATAACGTTGATTCAAATAAAGACGGTGCTGTCGAACCCGATGGAGCAGATAAATTGCAGTGGCCAGGACAACCAAATCCCGACCCCGCTGATCATATACCAGAAGCGTTTGAAGCATACAACGGACCTTTGACTGTAGCCGAGCTCTATGAAGACGCCTATGGGCAAGTCCTCACTGGCTATGCGCCAATCAAAGACGACAACGGAAACACCGTTGCAATTTTGGCGACTGATATTAAAGCCGACGACTTTTTCACGGTTACGACGCAAACACTCTATCCGTTCCTGAAATTCATCGCTAGTTTGATAGCCATCATTGCAATCTTGGCAATATCTCTTATTTTAATCTGGAAGCATCGTGCGGAGATGCTCGCAAAACTTTCGAGAGAGCTGGAGATTGCAAACGAACAGCAGGATAATCTCCTCCACTTCATTAGTCACGAGATTAAGGGATACCTCACGAAGAGCGAGGCGGGCTTCGCCGCAATTGCGGAAGGGGATTACGGAGTAATATCAGATGAATTGAAAACAATGTCGAAAGCGGCACTCACCGATGTGCGCAAAGGTGTGGCGACAGTCATGAATATTCTAAGTGCCTCAAATCTAAAAAAAGGTACGGTCACGTTCAACAAAGCCGCATTTGATTTCCGTTCTGCGGTCCAGACGATTGTGAGCGAGCAACAAGCAGCAGCGCATGCAAAAAATATTGAGCTCGAAGTACATATTGCGGAAGGGGAATACAAGTTAAACGGTGACGAAGAAAAAATTCGCGAGCATGTGATACGCAACCTCATCGATAATGCAATCAGATACACCCCCACCGGCACAATTCAAGTCGAGCTCTCCGACGGAGATGGAAAAATCCACTTTTCAGTCAAAGACAGCGGTGTCGGTATCACCCCAGAAGACATGAGCAATCTCTTCGCCGAAGGCGGCCGCGGCAAAGATTCCATCAAGGTCAACGTGCATTCGACAGGCTACGGCCTCTTCATCGCCAAGCAGGTCGTGGAAGCCCACGGCGGCAAAATATCGGCGGAATCAGAGGGGGCAGGCAGGGGTTCGCGCTTTATCGTGGAATTCCCCGCTCTATAAAAAGGGGCTCATTTTTCTGGTATTATAGGCCGATGCAACGACTTTTTACCGGTCTTCAGCCCTCTGGATCGCTCCACATTGGCAACTACCTCGGCGCTCTCAAACAGACCGTGGAATTGCTGAAAGACGCTGATGGATTGGTCATGATTGCCGATTATCACGCACTCACTACCCTCAAAGATACTGAGCAGCTGCGGAAGAACATCCCCGAGGTCGTTCGTGATTATGTTGCGGTCGGGATGGACCCAAAGAAGACGATCATATTTCAGCAATCATCCGTCTCACAGCATGCAGAGCTCGCCTGGATATTTGATTGCCTCGTCACCGTGCCGTTTCTGATGCAGGCACATGCATATAAAGACAAAGTCGCAAAAGGCCTCGAAGCGAATGCCGGACTCTTCACCTATCCGATGCTCATGGCCGCAGACATCTTGCTGTATGACACGGACATTGTGCCCGTGGGCGCAGATCAGCGTCAGCACGTGGAATACGCACGCGAAGCGGCCGCTAAATTCAATACAGCATTCGGCGAAACGTTCAAAACGCCGCAGGAAAAAATCCTGGAATCAGTCGCGGTCGTACCGGGTACCGACGGCAAGAAGATGAGCAAGAGCTACGGAAACACCATTCCGCTCTTCGGGACAAAAGAAGAAATTCAGAAAGCCGTGATGAGCATTGTGACAGACTCGACAGGGGATAGGCCAGAAAATGTCTACAACATCCACCGCCTGTTCAAGAGCGAAGAAGAGCTCGATGCACTCTATACGGAGCACAAAGGAAAATACAAGGCGCTCAAAGATGCACTCGTCGAAGATATCGAAGCCATGATCAGTCCGATGCGCGAGAAACGTGCGAGTCTCTCGGATGCAGATGTCAAAGAAATCTTGCGAGACGGAGCGGCACGTGCGCGCGAGCAGGCGGAAAAGAAAATGGTTGATGTGCGGCAGAAAGTTGGGGTAAGTATTTAATATGGAAAGAACATTCATCAAAGACTTGCAGGAGCACAAAGGGGAGTCGGTGCTCATCAAGGGTTGGGTATCGGTACGCCGCGACCAGGGCAAGATGGTCTTTTTTGATTTTAGAGACATGACGGGCATGGTGCAAGGTCTTGTGATTCCCGGAGGTGCGGCAATGGAAACAGCGAAGAATACATCCCGGGAATCCGTCGTTGCCGTCACTGCGACCGTCCAGGAGCGGCCGAGTAAGAACGCACAAGCAGACAAGATAAATGGCGGCATTGAACTGCTCATAGAATCAATAGAGGTCTTGAGTCCCGCTGCTGTCTTACCGTTTGAAGTCAACGAGGATACCGCGGGCATCGGAGAAGAGACCCGTCTTGCACACCGCTATCTGGACCTGCGCAGCGAACGTATGCAACGCAACATCAGACTTCGCAGCGAACTCGTACGACGCTGCAGAGAATATCTTTTCGGAAAACTCTTCACCGAGATAGAGACGCCTCTTCTCACAGAATCGACTCCCGAGGGTTCACGCGATTTCGTCGTACCCTCGCGTCTCAACCCCGGCAAGTTTTATGCACTCCCGCAATCACCCCAGCAATACAAACAACTCCTCATGGTCGGTGGCTTCGAACGCTATTTCCAGATAGCGCGTGCAGTGCGTGATGAAGATCTTCGTGCAGACCGCGGATTTGAACACACACAGATAGATATCGAGATGTCTTTCGTGACACAAGAAGACGTCATGCGCACTGTCGAAGAGATGATTACGACTACCGTCGAGGGAATGGGCTTCACCATAAAAGAAAAACCATTTCCACGCTTCACGTACGCGGAAGCAACGGAAAAATTTGGCGCGGACAAATTCGATTTGCGTACACCGGAGGACAAGGAGAACGGCGTCATGGCATACGCATGGGTGCACAAATTCCCGTTCTTCGAGAAGACCTCCGATGGCGCATGGACTTTCACTCACAATCCGTTTTCAATGCCGGTACCTGAACACGTAGAACAACTCCTCGCGAAGAAAGACGTCGGCGAGATTCTAACCACGCAGTACGACTTGGTCTGCAACGGATACGAAGCCGGAGGAGGCAGCATCCGCGCGCACAAACCTGAGATTCTGAAGGCCGCATATGAAGTCATGGGCTACAGCGAAGAGGAAATACAGGGACGCATCGGACACATGCTCACCGCCTTCGGATTCGGCGTACCGCCGCACGGGGGTATTGCACTTGGAGTAGAGCGCCTCGTCATGAATCTCACGGGCGAATCGCAGCTGCGCGAAGTCCAGGCGTTTCCGATGACGCGCGGCGGACAGACCGCCGTCATGAAAGCTCCGAAAGAGCTTACAGCGGAGCAGCTCGCCGAACTCGGTATCCGGATAAATCCTGAAAAGAAACATGGACAATGAAAGGTTCGCGTTGAGCACTGAAGCGTTTGAAGGACCACTGGAAACGCTCCTCAACCTGATTGAAGAGAGGAAAATGTCGATTTCCGACATCTCTCTCGCCGAAGTCACGGATGCATACCTCGCCTATGTCGAAAAGTTGCCAGAGCTCCCGCTCGGAGAAACGGCACAATTTATTCTCGTCGCCTCCACCCTTTTGCTTATTAAATCCCGCGCGCTCCTCCCCACGCTCGAACTTTCGACAGACGAACGCGAAAGCGTGCAGGAGCTCGAGCAGCGTCTCGCGCGGTATGCCTTGATACGTAAAGTCGCCAAACTCCTCCGCGGTTCGTGGGGCAAGAGCCCGCTCCTGCTTGCTCACCGGACTCCGTTGCGCGCACCTATATTCAGCCCCGCCAACTCCGCGCTCGCGACGATTGCGGCTGCCGCGGCGCGCCTCGTCAGCATCTTGCCAAAGCCTGAAGCAATAGCTCAAGCGGCAGTAGCCCCCGTACTGGCGCTTGAAGATGTGATGCAGAGCGTCCGTGCCCGCCTCTTGACCGCAATCCGCGCAAGCTTCCGTGAGCTCACAAAATCGCGTGACCGAAGCGAGACAATCGTCTACTTTCTCGCGATGCTCGAGCTCGTGCGCTCGGGAAGTGCGAGCGTCACCCAGGAACGCCTTTTTGAAGATATCACTATTGAATTGGAAAACGTAGCCGCTCCGCGCTACGGAACATAAATATGGATACCCTATCAGCACGCGCAGAATCATTTCTCTTTAGCGAGGGAGGGACATTAACACTCCGTAAACTCGCACAACTCTTGGAGGTACAGGAGCCGCAACTGCAGGAAGCGCTCACCTCACTCTCCGCACGGCTGGAGGGCACAGGACTCGCACTCATCAAGACAGATGCCGAAGTCTCACTCGCGGTCGCAAAAGAAACCTCTCCCGCTATCCAAAAAGCGTACGAGCGCGAACTGGGGCACGAGATAGGGGATGCGGGTCTTGAAGTACTCGCCATCGTCCTCTACCGAGGGCCCTCGACGCGCGCGCAGATTGATTACATCCGCGGAGTAAACACCAGCTCAAGCATCCGCAACCTCCTCGCACGCGGACTTCTGGAGCGCACCGGCAATCCGGAGGACGGGCGCGAATATTTGTACCGGCCGACCGTTGAGCTGCTCTCGCACCTCGGTGTACGCGACAGAACAGAGCTCCCGAATCATACCGAAATCGTCGCCGAACTTACTGCCTTCGAAGCGCAGCCCACAGAAACTCCTTCCGATACGCACGTATGACAGGTGAACCTCTTGCACAAAGCGAAATATCCTACACGCCGAATGCATCAGAGCCCCTGCTCGCCGTTCCGGTGGAACCGCAGCCCGCACCACCGCTCCTGCTTCTGCCCGAGCACGCGGAGGGGTATCGCAGTTCACTGCAATACCTTTCCGGTGTGGCGACTCTTACCCTCTTATTCTTTGCGAGCGCATCCTTCACCGTCGCATACCTGTCTCCGGGAGGCAAAATAGCCTCCGCGGCCTCTCAGAAAGCCGCCGCTGCAACGGCCGAAAACTTTTTTGATTCGATATCGCTCCTGGCGGAAGGCGCGTACGTACTCGACCTGACGACAAACCGCGTTTTATATTCCAAAAATGCCAGCGCGCAATTACCCCTCGCCTCACTCACCAAGGTGCCGCTCGTACTCGCCGCCTCTGAAGGACTGGATTCCGGTGCGGACATAACGATACCGCCGCATACACCGCCCGACGGTGCCGGAATCCGTCTTCCGGCGGGGCTGCGCTTCACGGCACAAGACCTCATCGGCTTCACCCTTGCCGCTTCTTCAAACGAAGGAGCTGCCATCCTCGCGGAAGCGGCCGAAGATGCTCTCCGGATTAAGTACCCACTCGCAACGCCGGGGAGCGCCGTTTTGTGGCGTATGAATGATATTGCAAAAAACCTGGGACTCAGCGACATGGTATTCCTCAATACGCACGGCCTCGACCAGAGCGACACTCGGGCAGGCGCCTTCGGTTCTGCTCATGATGTGGCGGCTCTCTTCGCATACGCTTCGCAGACCGCTCCCGCTACCTTCGGACAGACTTCCCGGAATACCATCAAAATACGGGCGGCAACCGGCGAGACCGTGACCGCGACGAATACCGACGAAGCATTGCCCGCGATACCGGGACTCATCATGGGAAAAACCGGCTACACGGCGCTCGCGGGAGGCAACCTCGCCATCGTCTTTGAAGTGGGGCCCGCGCGTCCCATCGTCGCCGTAATATTGCGCTCCACCAAAGACGGTCGTTTTGAAGACATGAAAAAAATCGTGGCCGCCACAGTAGCCGCCATCTCTGCGGGGCAATAGATACAGGCGGAAAATCAACGTAGTACAATCATCGTATGCTCCCGCCTCTCGTTCACATACTCCTTCCCGCAGCCATCGCATTCCTCGTGGGGATGGCAATCACTCCGCTCGTCACACACTACCTGTACAAGTTCAAAGCCTGGAAAAAGCGGCCGGGCAAAATCGCCTACGACGGAGAGACCGCACATGAATTTAACCGGCTTCACAACCTGAATGAAGTACGCGCCCCGCGCATGGGAGGAATCGTCATATGGGGAAGCGTCCTCCTCACCATCTTCGGCCTTGCGGGACTCGCGCAGCTCTTCCCCGTATTTGAAAGCATTAATTTTTTGAGCCGCAACCAGACATGGCTTCCTTTTGCGACACTGCTCGCCGGAGCTTTCGTCGGACTGATTGACGACCTTATGGTAATCCGCGAAAACGGAGAGGGCTTGCGTCTGCGTCACCGTATTACGATTGTCATCGTCCTGTCCTCTTTCATCGGATGGTGGTTTTGGGAGAAGCTTGCGATAACGGCAGTCAACATTCCGCATTCGGGTCCGCTGGAAATCGGATGGCTCATTATTCCGCTCTTTGTCCTTGTGTCACTCGCGCTCTACGCTTCGGGTGTCATCGACGGCATCGACGGCCTCTCGGGCGGAGTATTCGGTTCGATATTCGCCTCGTATACCATCATTGCGTTCTCGCAAAATCAGATAGATCTCGCGGCATTTACCGCCTGTGTCGTGGGAGGACTGCTCGCATTCTTGTGGTTCAATATTCCTCCCGCACGGTTTTACATGAGCGACACCGGTACCATGGGGCTGACACTGACCATCGGAACCGTCGCATTCATGACAGACCATCTCGGAGGAGGAGTGGGCATATCGGTATTGCCCCTCATCGGAGGACTCCTCGTTATCACCGTTCTCTCCGACGTGGCGCAGGTCATTTCAAAGAAATTCTTCGGTCGCAAGCTTTTACGCATCGCGCCCTTGCACCACCACTTTGAGGCAATCGGCTGGCCGGGACAGAAGGTGGTCATGCGGTACTGGGTGCTCTCCATAGTCCTTGCGTTCGCAGGAGTCATCTTTGCGCTCTCCGCATTGCCCGTACGATGAAACAGCACATCGACAAACCGCTCGCTTTTCTCATCGCATCGCTTGTTTTAGGAGGCTGCATGATATTCGTCTCGGCCGCGTTCGGCATCCTTGGCCGCGGGTTTTCCGGTATCACCTCTGTAGCTTTCAGTCACTTGGTATTGGGTGTCGGCGGCGGGGTTGTTCTCCTCCTCATTACTCTCAATAGTAATTACCGGCATTGGCGGAAATTCGCGCCGTATATTTTCGGATTAGCGATTGTGGGAATGCTTCTCGTCTTTGTGCCGAATCTGGGATTCGCCCACGGCGGGGGACAAAGGTGGATAGTCATCTTCGGGGTTTCCTTCCAACCGTCTGAATTCCTCAAGATCGCCGCTATCATGATTGCAGCTGCATATTACTCGACCATTCGTGCAAAATCCGAGACTTTCACCTGGGGTGTGGGCGGCCTCGTCGCGATACTCGCGGCACCTATTATTCTCCTCGTCATACAACCTGATATCGGCACCCTCGGTATCATTTGTATGAGCGTACTCGGCGTTTTCTTCGCAGCGGGCGCGCGGGCCCGCGACATTGCCATCATTATCTGCATCGCGCTTCTCTCTCTCGGCGCGCTCGCGTATACCAAGCCGCACGTAAAAGAGCGCATCGTGACCTTCTTTTATCCCGCCGAAAATCAACTTGCCGAAGGGTATCAGATATCTCAGTCACTCATGGCGATAGGTTCGGGACAATTCTTCGGACGCGGCTACGGACAAAGCGTGCAGAAGTTCACGTACCTCCCGGAACCGATGGGAGATTCTATATTCGCGGTAGCGGGAGAAGAACTCGGGTTCATCGGCTCGACAGTCATTGTCCTTTTATTTTTGAGTCTTGCGCTGCGGGGATACGTCGTCGCGGCCCGTACGACCGATATGTTTGGGGGGTTACTCGCTGTGGGCATTTCGACCTACCTAGCGGGGGAGGCCTTCATTAACATCGCGGCTGCAATGGGCTTGGCACCTCTCACGGGAGTACCACTTACATTTGTCAGCCAGGGGGGGAGCGCGATGCTTATATCGCTCGCAAGCGCGGGAATTTTGCTCAACATTTCAAAGTCCCGTCGCACATAGCCCGTTTGTGATTGTGTGAGAGAACGATAGAATAGAGCGATGCGTATTGTGTTAGTCGGGGGAGGAACGGGCGGACACTTTTATCCGCTCATCGCGGTCGCGGAAGCCATAGAGGATGTGTGCCTTGAACGCACGCTCATCGAGCCCGAACTCTTTTACATCGGCCCGCCAGCCTTCGATGCCGAAGCCCTGCTCGAGCACGACATCACGTACCTGCCCGGTACCGCAGGAAAGGTCCGCCGGTACCGCAGTATCCTCAATGTGTTGAGTGTATTCAGCAATGCCGTGGGCATCGTACGCTCCACAACGCAGCTCTTCCGCTTGTATCCCGATGTGGTTTTCTCTACCGGCGGATACGCCGCATTCCCGACACTCTTTGCCGCGCGGATTTTGAGCATACCCGTCATCATTTACGATGCCGACGCCTCCCCGGGACGCGTGTCTCTGTGGTCGTCGAAATTCGCACAGTGGATAGCCGTCGCACACTCGACCGCCGCTGCGAAATTTCCCGCAAAGGTCCGCGACAGAATCGCCGCGGTCGGCCACCCGGTACGCAAAGAAATAATTCAGCCCGCAAAAGAAGGCGGGCACGAATTCCTGAAACTCGATGCCTCTGTCCCGACCGTCTTTATCATGGGCGGTTCACAAGGCGCGGTGTCCATCAATCAGGTCATACTCGACGCTCTTCCCGCACTCCTCTCCGAATTCAATGTCGTACACCAGGTAGGCACCGCCAATCTTACCGAGACGGCCGGTATCGCCTCTGTGATTCTCAAGGATTCTCGCTTCGCCGAGCGATACAAAGTCTTCGGCCTTCTTAATACACTCGCCTTGCGTATGACCGCAGGCATCACAACTCTGCTCGTCGCCCGTGCCGGTTCGGGCACCATTTTTGAAATAGCCAATTGGGGACTGCCTTCCATACTCGTGCCGATACCGGAAGACGTCTCTCACGACCAGACAGAAAACGCCTTCTCATACGCCCGGTCGGGCGCAGCCGTCGTCATCGAGCAGCGCAACCTTTCGCCGCACCTCCTCGTCGCAGAGATTCAACGCATAGCAGGAGACGAGGCTTTGCGTACAAAGATGTCCGAAGCCGCACGTTCATTCGCACGCCCCGATGCCGCACGGAAAATCGCTTTGACGCTCCTTGAGACCGCGATTGCGCACGAACCCGTATGAATATTCGCGTACGATTCCCGCCAAGCCCGACGGGCTTTTGCCACGTCGGCACCGCCCGCATGGCGGTTTTGAATTACCTGTTTGCACGAAAGCACGGCGGCGTCATCATCTTCCGGAGCGAAGACACCGATAAGGAGCGCAGCACCAAAGAATTCGAGGAAGATATCACCGACAATCTGACCTGGCTCGGACTCTCCTGGGATGAATTTTACCGTCAGTCGGAGCGCACCGAAATATACCGCGCGGCTATTCACAAGCTCATCGCGGAAGGCAAGGCCTACATATCCGACGAGGAGAGCAAAAAAGACGCGAGTGTGATGGTAAAAATAATCCGTCTCAAAAATCCGGGGACGAAGATTACCTTTACCGACACGATACGCGGCGACATCACCTTTGATACGACGGAGCTCGGGGATTTTGCGATTGCGCGCGCCGAAAACGACCCGCTTTACCACCTTGCGGTCGTCGTCGACGACGGCGATATGGGCATCACGCATGTCATCCGCGGCGAAGACCATATATCAAACACTCCGCGACAGATACTTATCCAGGAAGCGCTCGGACTCCCGCGCCCCGTCTATGCGCATTACCCGCTCCACCTGGCGGCCGACCGATCCAAGCTCTCCAAACGGAAAGGCGACGTCGCCGTGCGCTCCTACCGCGAAAAAGGCTACCTCGCTCCCGCACTTCTGAATTACCTTGCAACGCTTGGCTGGACGGCTCCCTCGGGAAAGGAGATTCTTTCGCTCGAAGAAATGATAGGGGAATTTGAGCTTGCCGACATTCACAAAAGCGGCGCGGTCTTCGATGTAGAAAAGCTCAATTGGTACAACCGTCACTATCTGCAGGCTTTGCCCCTCCCTGACTTCGCGGCGGAATCCAACGCCATCCTCAAAGCATCTTTGGGGGCGCGGGACATCGCGTGGAACGAGGCGGCAGCGACTTCACTCGCCCCACTCACCCGCGAACGCATAGCCGTGTGGGAAGAACTCCGGGAGCACGCACAAGCGGGTGAGTATGATTTTTTCTTCGCCGAGCCCCGCCTGGACTCTTCACGTATCCCGCAAGGCAAGGTAAGTACAGCCGATACCATACGTCATCTTGAAAGTGTGAAGCAATTCCTTACCGCTGCCCCCCTAGACACTTACGACGACCCTGAACGCATAAAGGCTGCTGTGTGGGAGTACGCGGGTACAGAAGGCCGTGGGGCCGTTTTGTGGCCTCTACGCTACTCTCTGACAGGGCTCGAGCGCAGCCCGGATCCCTTTGAAGTCGCACACCTCATCGGCAAAGAGGCGACTCTCCGGCGTATAGATGCCGCTCTCCTGGCGATTTCAAAAATATGAACGCCGCGACGAAAAAAATAGCCACCCTGGTGGCTACCGCGATGTTTTGTACATTGGCGGTCTATCCGCTTATATCCGGTGCAGAGAGCACACCGGCGGAAGTGCAAGCGCTCATCGACGCCCAGAACGCTCAAATTTCCCAACTGGATAAAGAAATCGTCGAATACGAAAAGCAGTTGAATGCCGTAGGGACTCAAAAGAAAACACTTCAAAATACACTTTCTGAAATCAATCTGTCACTCAAAAAAACAACGGCTTCGGTGGCGGTATCTAAGAGAAAGGTCAGCTCAACACAATTACAGATACAACAGCTCGCGCAGGGGATAGCGGTGAAGCAGGATTCCATTGATATTGATGCAGCCGGCCTTGCCCAATCGTTCCGCACGATGAACGAATCCGACGCATCGTCGCTCGCCGTGCAAATACTCGCCTCCGACGACCTCGCAGCCGCATGGCGCGACCTCGATTCGCATGCGACCTTGCGGGAAGCGGTCGCCGAACAGATGCGTAAACTGTCCGCCGAAAAGCAATCGCTCGCGGAAGTCAAAGCAAAGACCGAGGGAAAACGGACTGAATTAATTACCCAACAAAAGACGCTCCTCGCAGAGCAAGGCTCTCTAAGTGCCACCAAGAAGACGCAAAGCGAATTCCTTGCCGAGACCAAATCACAGGAATCAACATACCAAAAGATACTCGCACAAAAGATAGCGGGAAAGGCCGCTTCCGAAGCGGAGCTGAATAATCTAAAAGCGCAGTTCCTCCAGGCCGTGGACCCTTCTCAAATTCTTTCGGCAAAGAAGGGCATCCTCCAGTGGCCGCTCGAAAAAATCCGCCTCACACAGACCTTCGGGCAATCAGATTTTGCAAGGAGCGGGGCATACAACGGAAAAGGTCACAACGGCATCGACCTCGGCGCACCAACGGGTACGCCCGTCAAAGCCGCGCTGTCCGGCATCGTTATCGGGACGGGAAACACAGACGCCTATCGCGGCTGCTACTCGGCAGGAAAATGGATAATGATAAAGCATGCCAATGGTCTCTCCACGATGTACGGGCACCTTTCGGTAATCAGCGTAAGCACGGGTCAGGCGGTAGCCACCGGGCAAATAATCGGCAACGTCGGCGCGACGGGCTATGCCACAGGTCCGCACCTCCACATAAGCGTCTATGTGACCTCTGTGACCAAGATTATTACCTTCCAGGAGGCGACAGGCCGGGTATCCAATTGTGCCCGAGCCCTCATTCCGATTACCCCTCCCGCAGGCTTCCTCAACCCTTTGCCCTACCTGCCTTAGCGCCCTTTTGTCTGTTTAGATTGCCACTCCTCGAGGTCGAGAGCTTTCATCTCTATTTTTGATGCTTTCCGGAGTGTCTGCATACTTTTGTCGGGTGCGATAGGGAAGTGGCGCGCAGTATCGAGCGCCTCGACAAGCCAGTAGAGGTCTTCCTGCGCCGCCACCCAGAGCTCGGGCTTAAAGCGGGCGAGGTCAATCGGGCTCGAATATTCTCGCAATGATTTCTTGCCGTCTGATTCGACGTATTCGTGAAAGTACGACATCGCGAGCTCGCGCGGCGAGCGATATACCGCATCGCGGTAGCGCAATATTACATGATTGGTTTTGCTGATGGCTCCCCACAATCCGTTCACACGGAATAAGGTAATCACGTGGTCTTCGTAGGGGATAGCGGTGCGCAAATCCATAAGCAACGGCTTTTTGCCGTGGTACGCAAATGCCGCAGCCGCAAAGAGAGCCGCCTCGAAACAGTGCGCGGTCTTTGCCCGTATCATGCGTCGCGGAGACATGTAGGTCTCTCCGCTGTGCTCGTAATTTATCGGAAGTGTGTCGAGATAATCTTGAATCTTTTGCGGGGTGTTGAGTTTGGCAAAAATTTTCTTCTCGGTAGGGGAGAATAGTTGTTTGAGCTTGTCGGCGTACATATTGCGAGTATATGGTAAAAAAGGCCTAACCGCCTCTCCGTGTGCCTACAAGCCAATGCTAAGTAGGAGGCTACTTCGACCTCTTATAAGCCTCTGGGAGACACGGGGGTGGCAGGAGTCGAGGCCTTTGCTCATGCTCGGAAGCTGAGTCTAGGCAGGCGCTTTTTTATACTAAGCCATACGTCGCAAAACAAACATTGTGCGACGTGCCAATAGGAAGAACAAAGTATTACAACACTACGCCACAAGTTTGAAAAATTACCACTTCCCTGTCTCCCCTCGCACGCCACCTCGATACGCTTCGATGCGGCGGCGGTTGGCCGGAGAAATTTCTTCCGGCAGATTATCAATATCAAACCAGCTGCGTCCCATGATTTCAATATTCGGGGTAAGCGTGAGCGAGCCCTCGAAATCGCCCGTGTAATACACCGCTACCATATCCCCCTTCCCCCACGTTCCCCTATAAATACCAATTTCTCCCGCAAGTGATTTCACAATAAGTCCTGTTTCTTCGCGCGTCTCGCGTATCGCAGCATCTTCCGGGGTTTCATTTTTATTTACCCCTCCGCCAGGAAGCGTCCACGTCCATGGGGCATACCAATGAGAGACAAGTACTACCTTGCGGTCCTGCACCACGATGATGCGCACGCCATGGATGCTGTTGGTGCTGAAATTGGTCCAGTAGCGCACCGCGTGGACTACGGACATGAGAGTGAGCGAAAGATACATCCCGATTTTCCGGAGGGTATGCATATGATTATGTGGAACTTCAGTCTACTTCCAAGGTATCTCGAACTGCATGAACTCGGGGAGCAGCTTGCGCCCATACAGTAGACGTGCGATGACCTCTGCGTGTGACAGAGCTCCCGTAAGAGCGTTGTGCGGCGACGGCTCTTCGGGTATGCCGCAATAATTGAGTACGGCGTCCAGATTGAGTGCGGAGCGATGGTGTTTGACGGGCGGCTGGAGACCTTTGTGCACCATATGCATGTAGGCCATCGTATGCACATCGAATGTGCGGTGTGCAAACGGCCAGTTGGTATGCCCCGCGCGCTCCGCTGCTTCTTTCAAAAAGTCCCGGTCGAAGGATACGTTTTGTCCCGCGAATGTCCGCTCCTCCACGCTCTCGCTCCAGGCCAAGAAGGCGTGGGTGAGGTCGGCTTCCGAGGGCTTTGAAGCGTCTGTGATTTGCTCTCTCGTAAAGCCATTCACGCCGAGCGCTTCATCCATGATATGCGCTCCGTCCCATACCTTGCATTCCATATAGAAGCGATTGGTAGGGTTCGCGATGTCGAGTGCGCCGATACTCACTATGGAGTGAATCTTCGCTTCTACACCGCTCGCTTCCACATCGAGGACAATCATGGCTCTATTGTAGCCTGAATCACCGCGGCGCCAAACCTTTGCAGTTTTTTGCGGGCGCATACCCGGCCTTTTTCGCCGCCGCCTCGCTTTGAAACCACTTCTGATTTTGAGTCAAAATCTTTGATGCTCCCGTACACCAGGGATAGTAGTAGACACTTCCCGTCCGTGCGGCCACCAGGAGGCCACCCGGATCCATAGCGCGCTCTTTCGTGTCGGTAGGAGCCTGCACGATGGATACCGGCGGGCGCGCCTCCTCCATGGCCGAGAGTCTGCCCAGGCCAAACGATGCCAATGCGACCAAGAAGACAATGGCTATAAGCCCCCAATCAGCCACCCAGTCTTCGGCCACGACCTTGATTTTTTGACCCCATTCGTGTATATTCCCCATGTTAGTTAATCATACAACGGCAGCACCATGGCACATACAAAAGCAGGCGGATCCGCCACTAACCTTTCAACTTCAAATCCGAAGTACCTCGGCGTTAAGCGCGCAGACGGTCAGAAAGTCGGTATCGGCGAGATTATCGTCCGCCAACGAGGCACTGCAATCATGGCAGGCAAGAACATCGGTGTCGGTGTGGACCACACTCTCTACGCACAAACTGCAGGTACCGTGCATTTCCGATCCAAGCGCAAGACAAATTTTGACGGACGCAGCGTAACCCGCCGCATCGTTGACGTAACGTAAGTCAATTTAAGCACTGGCGATAATCGCGAGTGTCATTTCCACTTTCGCTGCGCCGAAGGCGATGTGTATCCCGTGCTCCCCTGTTTCTTTAATCGGCTTCGGAAGTGCAACGCTTTCAAGTGGGATGCTCACCTTTCTTTGTTCGTGAATCGCCCGCACAATATCCGCCCCCGTAATTGATTTAAAGAGTCCGCCTTTTTTCGTAGCTTTTGCGGCAATTTCAATACGCACACCCTTAAGGCCGTGAACCGCTTCTGTAATCATCTTATTGTGTTGTTCCTTCGCCTCCCCTTCCCTCTTTTGGGTCGCCATGTGTGCCGCGACTTTATCGGGAGTAGCCTGCACCGCAAGCTTGCGTGGAATCAAGAAATTGAGCGCGTAGCCGTCGGAGACTTCTTTCATCGTCCCGTGCTGCCCTACCTTTGCGACATCTTTGAGAAATATGACCTTCATCCCCTTATCCTATATGAAAAAGGATTTTCGGCAAAACAGAGAAGAGCTTCACCTACATCTCTTTCACCATCTCCACCGCCTTATCCATTTGAGGGTCCTTGCCGGCCTTCATATCTTCTTCGCTTATCTTCACCTCGACGTCCGGCTTTATACCGTCTTGCGGAATGTGGGCGCCGTTGGGAGCAAGCCATCGCGCGACGGTAATCTTGAGCGCCGTGCCGGGGGTTATCTCGACGAGTTCCTGCACAGAACCTTTGCCGAAGGTATTGGTACCCACGATTTTCGCAATGCCATGGTCGTGGAGCGCGTCCGCGAGTATTTCAGAGGCCGATGCCGAGCCGCGGTCGACAAGTATGACCATTTTGAGGTTACTGTTGAATATATTATATCCGAGTGAACGATGGACGACGTTGGCCGCATGTCCCGCATAATCCTCGGTCACGATGACCTTGCCGAGCGGTAAGAACCAGCTCGCCATGTCTACCGCAGCCCCTAGGTATCCGCCGGGATTCCCGCGCAAATCGAGAATGAGTTTCGTATTGCCTGATTCGACGAATTTCCGAAGCGCATTGCGGAACAAATCCGGCGATGTAGATGTAAATGTGGAGACAGCAATGACGTATATCCCATCCGGGCGCGCGGTCGGTGTGACGACGGGGACGTTGATGACCTCTCGCGTTACTTTTATTTCACGGGGTTCGCTCCAACCTTCACGCGCAACCTCAAACGTGACGGTAGTGCCTTTTGGTCCGCGAATTTTCTTCACCGCCTGTGCTACATCCAATCCTTCGGTAGAGGCGCCGTCGATTTTAAGCACCCGGTCCCCACTCCGCATTCCCGCGCGCTCGGCCGGAGTACCCTTCAGCGGCGATACGACGGTGAGTACTTTTTCTCGTACCGCGATTTCCATACCCACCCCCTCGAAGGAGCCGCTCATTTCGGAGGCAAACTGTTCGTTCTCAGTCGGTGGCAGGAAAAATGTGTACGGGTCATCCAAGGATGCGGCGAGTCCGCTTATCATGCCCCAGACACGCTTCTGGTTGTCCTGTGAGCTTGAAGTGGAGCTCGCGACAATCGGCGTAGAGCTTGCTACCGGCACGGGGACGAATTTCTCGTCTATGACAGCCCACGCTTTCCACACGGCGGAAAAATCCACATCTGATGGCGGAGTTGCGGAGAGCGAAAGCGCTGCAGCCGCCGCCATGCCCGCCCGTTCTCCTCCGACCAAGAGTCCCCCGCCAAAGGCGAGTACCGCAACGAGGATACCGCCCGCCACTACCGCAGTGAGTGAAAATGCGTACCTGCCGTCATTTCCGTACATTCGTACGATTATCGCATAAGAACGGGGAAGGTAAAAATCAGAGCGGGTGGATTGTTTTCCCGACATCACAAGTGTGGGTCTGCGGAATACGTTATAGTAGTGGCATGACGCTCGACACATTCGCGCAAATCGGAATCCTCATAGGAATCGCAACAGTCGTCTCCCTCGTTATGCGGCTTCTCCGGCAGCCGCTCATCGTCGGGCACATCATTACGGGATTCCTCGTCGGCCGCTATGCCCTTGGCCTCTTTCAGGATATGGAAACCCTCGAGCTTTTTAGTCAACTGGGTATTTCCTTCCTGCTCTTCACTGTCGGTTTGAGCTTGAATCCGAAGCTCTTTCGCGATTACGGATGGGTCTCGATTGCGACAGGATTCGGGCAGGTCATCCTCACAGGCGGCGTCGGTGTCGCACTCTGTATGTTCCTCGGATTCGGCTGGATTGCCTCGCTCTATGTGGGAGTCGCGCTCGCATTCAGCAGCACGGTCATCGTGATGAAGCTCCTCTCGGATAAAGGTGACCTCGACAAATTGTATGTGAAGCTCTCCATTGGCTCCCTCTTGCTACAGGACCTTATTGCAATCGTTCTTCTTTTCGCGATACCCTTCGTCTCCGGTGCACAAGGCAACGGATTTGACCTGGTCCGTATGCTCGCCCTCGGCATCTGCGCGGGGCTTGCCGTCTTTCTCTTTTCGCACTACGTTGTGCGGCACCTCCACACGTACCTTACGCGTTCGCACGAACTCCTTTTCCTCTTTGCGGTCTCCTGGGGTATGGGCATATCGGCGCTCTTTTCGGGCATCGGCTTCTCACTGGAAGGAGGAGCGCTCATCGCCGGCGTCGCGCTTTCGACGATTCCGAGCCGGCGCGAGATAGCCGCACGCCTCGCACCCTTGCGCGACTTCTTTATCGTCCTCTTCTTTATCTTGCTCGGTGCCCGGATGGTCATCGAAAATTTCAGCGAAGTCCTCATCCCCGCCCTCATCCTTTCCGTCTTCGTATTGGTCGGCAATCCCCTCCTCCAACTCATCGTTATGGGTGCACTCGGCTACCGCAAAAAGACGGGCTTCCAGACCGGCATGATGGCCGCACAAATCAGCGAATTCTCGCTCATCTTGGTGGCGCTCGGCGTCTCGCTCAATCAGATCGCGCCCAACATCCTCACCATGGTCACGGTCGTCGGTCTCGTGACCATCTTTATTTCGAGTTATCTCATTCTGCATTCCGATACAATTTATAAATACCTTGCTCCGTACCTGCGTATCTTTGAGCGCACAGACGCCAGGGAACGCTCTCTCCGCAAGAAATCCTACTCGGCTATCCTGATTGGTGGCGGACGTATCGGATTTGATTTCATCACGCTCTTCAAAGAGCAAGGACTTCCCTTCCTCGTTATCGAACACGACCCGGAAATAATCGCGCAGCTGGTACACGACAAAGTGCCGCATGAATTCGGGGATGCGGGCGACCCCGACTTCCTCGATGAGCTCAATCTCGGGCAGGCAAGCATCGTGGTCTCGACGGTCCCGGAGCTCGAAACCAACCGTATGGTACTTGCAGGAGCGAAGCGGGACGATAAGGACCCTGTCGTTATGCTCGTGGCGCACCGCATCGACGACGCCCTTGAGCTCTATGAAGCGGGTGCGGACTACGTCATCCTCCCGCATTTCCTCGGGGGTTCGTACGCAACAAATCTTGTTCACCAATTCACCGAGCACGCGTCGAAGCTCCAGACAATTCGCGAGAAACATATCGCGCACCTTTTGGCGCGGACTGCTCGGCACCAGGAACACCCGGATCTCAATCATTCACGGTAGGTATACGCTCCCTGAATCCGGCTGTGTAGTGCGTCGTGATTTAGGTATAATACCTGGACATGTGGTTCGACTCTTTATTCAAGCGGATGAAACAGACTTCCCTCCCCTTGTATTTCCACAACACTCTGGGAAATGAAAAGCAGCGATTTTTGTTGCCGCCGCAAGCAAACCACGTCCGCATGTACAACTGCGGCCCTACCGTCTACGGCCGTCAACACATCGGCAACTTATCGATGTTTGTCTTCACAGATGTGCTGCGCCGCACCCTCCAAGTAAACGAATTCCAGGTGAAGCAGGTCATTAATTTTACGGACTTCGGCCACCTGACCTCCGACGGTGACGACGGTGACGACAAGATGACGACAGGCCTCAAGCGTGAAGGACTCAAGCAGACGCTCGAGAATATGCGTGCGCTCGGTGAGAAATATGCAGAGCTTTTCCTCGAAGACATCCGCACCCTCAATGTGCAAGTCGATAAAATAGTCTTCCCCCGCGCAAGCGATTACATTCCCGCGCAGATAGCGATGATTCAAGCGCTTGAAGAAAAGGGATACGCCTATCAAGGAAAAGGTGGTGTGTACTTTGATACTTCACGCTTTCCCGAATACGGAAAATTGGGTGATATCAATCTGGAAGGTCTCCGAAAAGGCGCCCGTGTAGCTGCGGCCGACGATAAACGCGGCCCGACGGATTTCCTCTTGTGGAAATCAGACAAGAAACTTGGGTGGGAAAGCCCCTGGGGGCTTGGTTTTCCCGGCTGGCACATTGAGTGCTCCGCGATGATACGTGCGACTCTTGGCACACAGATAGATATACACACAGGCGGCATCGAGCATATTCCCGTACATCACAACAACGAAATAGCGCAGTCGGAATCCGCGACGGGCAAAAAACCGCTCGCACGTTTTTGGCTCCATCGCGCGCACCTGCAGCTGGAAGGCGCCAAGATTGCCAAGTCCGGGGGCAACGCCGTCTACCTGTCCGACATTCTTGAGCGCGGGTTTCATCCGCTCGCCCTCCGCTATCTTCTCCTCGGAGCGCACTACCGCACGAATTCCAATTTCACATGGGAAGCCTTGAACGCTGCTCAGACCGCTTTCGGCAAACTCGTGGCGCTCCGTCTCTCTCATGCAGATGTCACCCCCGGCACTGTTTCCCGGCATTGGGGACTCCAGATGATGCACCGCATCAACGACGACCTCGATACTCCGGGCGCTCTTGCTTTCGTATGGGAAATGACCAAAGACGGTTCTCTCTCGCCTGCTGACCTCTTGGCAACACTGTTCTATGTAGACAGCGTATTCGGACTCCAACTCGAGGAACCGGACGGAGCGGCCCGCAAACTCGCTGCCCAGCATCTGCAAGAAGAGGTCGCCGAAGATGATATCCCCGCCCAGATTCAGGCTTTCCTCAGAGAGCGCGAAAAGGCGCGTAGCGCGAAAAATTGGCAACGTGCCGATGAACTTCGCACTCAGGTTGAGGCGGCAGGATACACATTGGAGGACAGCGGGGGCTCTTCGCGGGTCTTCAAACAATAACGCTATTCTTCCACGACAAAGTTAACGAGTCTGCCGGTCACTATAATCGTGCGCAGGATTTTCTTACCTTCCAAGCGCGTGGCAGCGGCCTCGCGAGCGGCTTTTTCAAGTGTCTTCTTGTCAGCGTCACCGGACACCTGAGCTTCTGCGCGTGTCTTTCCGTTGATTTGTACGGCTATCGATATCGTTTCTTCTTTAAGTTTTGATGCATCGTATTCGGGCCAGACTGTTTTGTGCACCGATTTTTTTTGCCCTCCCGCAGCCCACAATTCTTCCGTGATGTGCGGAGCAAACGGCGCAAGGAGTCTCAAGAAGTTCTCCCACTGCGCTTTACCGAGTGTCTTTTTACCCTGAGCCTGTCGAAGGGTTTCTTTTTCCAAGGCATTGAGGAATATCATAAGGGTGCTGATGGCAGTGTTGAATTTCATTGTGGCGATATCTTCCCCGACTTTCTTAATCGTCTTATGGAGAAGATTCTCAAGCGCGGGACTATCTGCCTCCCCTACATACTCCTGGGCGCGCCAGACACGCTCCAAGAAGCGGCGGACGCCGACGACGCTGTCAGGACTCCACGGATATGTATTGATCTCGTTATAAGGACCGATAAACGCGAGATACATACGCACCGTATCCGCTCCCAGGCGCCCCACCACCTCATCGGGATCGATGACATTGCCTTTGGATTTGCTCATCTTCTGCCCGTCCGGCCCGAGAATGAGAGAGCGATTCATGCGGCGCGTGTACGGCTCGGGCTCTTTGGTAAGACCGAGGTCAAAGAGCGCTTTGTGCCAGAAACGCGAATACAAGACGTGCATGGTCGTGTGCTCAGCCCCACCCGAGTACAAATCGACGGGCATCCAGCTCTGCAGTTTCTTTGCGTCGGCGAATTTCTTTTTGTTCTTCGGATCCGTATAGCGCAGGTAGTACCAGGAAGAATCGACGAACGTGTCGAGGGTGTCGGTCTCGCGCTCGGCTTTTCCTTTGCACTTCGGGCATTTCACTTGCACCCACTTCTTTGCCTTGGCGAGCGGCGATTTCCCGCTGCCCTCGGGGAGATAATCTTTCACCTCCGGGAGCTTTACCGGAAGCTCGCTGTCTTTGACCGCGACAGGACCGCAGGACGCGCAGTGAACGATTGGTATCGGAACTCCCCAGTACCGTTGGCGCGAAACTATCCAATCACGTAGTTTGTAGGTGGTCTTTACCGTACCAAGTTTCTCCGTGATTGCCTCCCGCGCACTCTCAGTCGACTGTCCGTTGAAGTCACCCGAATTCACTAACGTACCTTCGCCGTCATATACATCCATGCCCATGGCACGTCGCCATGCAATCCTGGAGTCGTCGCGGTTTACAAAATTGGCAACTTCTTCTTTCTTCATCCAACACATCTCTTGAATCCTTTTCTCCCTCTCGGATACTTCCTCCTGTTCCCCGTCTTTTAATTCAAACAAAAACGGTGTGAAGTGCGCGGAAAGATTCTTCTGCTTGGTCGGGCTATAAAATTTACTATGGATAACGCTTCCGAGGCTTTTAACCAAAACGACATTCTTGTATCCGCTTTCTTCGCGGATTTCCCTCTGAGCTGCAACCAGGAAGTCTTCCCCCGCATCTACGCCGCCCGAAATAAATCCACGGGCGTCATTGGCTTTATACGCAAGGCACAGGTAGGTATCTTCGGACCAGTGTTTGACGACGGCGAGAATCGCGGGACGCTCTGTGAACGGCTCTTCTTCGCGGACGGCATCGAGCCCCGCTCTCTGCGTCACTGCAGGTTCTATCACCTCAATAATCGGGAGTTCGTACTTCTTTGCAAATTCGTTGTCCCGCTCGTCGTGCGCGGGCACGCCCATGACGGCGCCCGTACCATAGTGTCCGAGCACATAATCGGCAATGTATACGGGAATTGCTTTGCCCGTTGCGGGGTTAATCGCCGTAATTGCTTTCAACTGAACACCCGTCTTCTTCTTCAGCGCGAGACGCTCCATTTCCGTTTTCTTCTTCGATGACTCGATATATTTCTTAACCTCGTCTTTATTTTGAAGAGTGCTCAGCCACGCTTGCCCTTCGAAGCCTTGGCGAAGGAGAGGATGCTCCGGAGCAAGTACGAGATACGTGGCGCCATAGAGGGTGTCGGGACGCGTCGTAAAGACCCGGATGGTCGCACGAAGCCACATGAGTACTGAGCGCTCTTTCTGTCCCGTGAAGTGAGGCGCTTCGCCTTCTATGTGCGTTGCTTTGACACCGAGGAAATCCTCCAGACGTTGCAATTGCTTGTCGCTCACCCCGTAGTCTTTTGTCTCATGCAACACGTGAATCACGGGGGTGTTCGATTTTATTTTCTTGACGTCAAACTTCCAGGAAAATCGCTTTTCGAAATTCCTCCGCTTATCCTTGAACTCAGGGTCTATAAATCCGCCCGCCACAACAAGGCGTCCGATGGGCTTCTGGAGACGCTCCAGGACCTTGAGCGCGACAACGGCTCCCAGACTGTGCCCGAAGAGCACGGTGCGTTCGTCGTACTCGGTAGCCGCGAGCGCGGCCGCGACTTGTTCTTCCTCGGAAGGATTCTTTGTGTCTGGTAGAGCGGGGATGATTACTTCATGGCCGAGTTTTTCGAGTTCTTCTTTCCAGAAATGGAAACGGGGCATATCGGGGGCACCTTCGAAGCCGTGCAAAAGCACATACTTGTATTTGATACCGAGGTCGAGCGGAAAATCTATCTCCGCACCTTCGGAGCGGCCTATCCAATTTTTCTGCGATTCTTTTATCTCCTTCGGCCAATCAAGCGCATCGAGGTCGTCGACAAGACGGTCCGCGTAATCGGTAATCTTGATATTCCACTGGAGCATTTGCCTCTGCTCCACTTCGCTGTCACAGCGTTCACATGTTCCGTTTACAACTTGTTCATTGGCGAGTACCGTCTTACAGGAAAGACACCAATTCACCGCCGTCTCTTTGCGGTAGACGAGTCCTGCCTTGAAGAATTGAAGGAAGAGCCATTGTGTCCACTTGTAGTACGCAGGGTCGCAGGTCACGACTTCACGCGACCAATCAAATGAAGTACCCATTGAGCGAATCTGCTTCTTCATGTACTCGATGTTGCTCAGCGTCCACGTGCGCGGGTTAAGTTTGTTTTTGATGGCCGCGTTTTCAGCCGGAAGACCGAAGGCATCGAAACCTATCGGATACAGGACGTTTTTGCCCCGCATACGCTGGAACCGCGCGAGGATATCGGGCACCGCAAAAGCGTACCAGTGTCCGACGTGAAGATTGCCTGAGGGATACGGGAATTCGACGAGAAGATTGAAATTCTCTTTGCCTTTTACCACATCCTTAGTCTTGTAGAGGCCGTCTTTTTCCCAGCGTTTTGCCCACTTCTTTTCTATCGATTTGTGTTCGTAGGACTTCATTGGAATAGACTAACACAGACCGAATTGAATGAAAGTCACCAAAAGTGCATGGCTTTGCGGCGCGGAACGCGCCGTGCGAAAGGGATCGGGAAAACTGTAGTTTTCCCGTGTCGGAGAGCAGGGTGAAACCCGCTGAGAACCGAGGGTTCTCAGAGCAAGACGCTACTGCGTCTTGCTGTATGGTGGGTAACGTTGCGGGTCAATGGAGCGGTCAAAACAGACTTCTCCTTTGCCATGCAGCCAATTGTCCTCAATCGGCTCGCCTCCCATCGTAGGGTCTGTCTTCCCCGGCATAGGGAGGTTGTATCCCGCATTCGTACCCCCCTCGGTCGCGAAAGTCGCACAGAGAACAAAATCAAGCGGGCTGTTGCGCTTGTACGCGTAAGGCGCACCCGTTGCAGGGTCAACAGGGATTGTGATGCCCGAAATCGGATCCAATACATCATTGAGAGATACGGGAAGCGATTCTTTCTGCTGCCAATAATTCACAATCTGCCACTGAATGTTTTGCAGATCCTGCAAGCGGATAGCGTCTTGTTTCTGAGCGCGCATCTGCTGAGGAGTGCCGATGATGAAGAATCCGGCGATTATCGTGATGAGGACGAGTACGCCCGCGGCCCAATTGACCATGCGGGCACGTGTTTTCTCGCGTTCCCAGTATCCCCAGAGGTCTGCCATGAAGTGCATGAAGCCCAACCCCATCACGAGAAGCACCGTCAGCACCTTGAGGAGGAATCCGGTAGTAAGGTCCTCGCCCTGCAAAAAGGTATTAAGAAGAATGATGAGATCGATGACCATCGTTGCGCCGGCCAAGAAGAGCGTGAGGAAGAGCGCCCAACGGCGAACCCAAATCTCATTGCGTGACGGGTCAGCGGCAATACCGCGCCGTATCAATCGCATGAGGACGAGGAAGACGGGCGTGAGTACGATGAGCGATGCTGTCTCGTAGCTGATGCTGCTGCTATTTGAATACGCATCGTAATAATACAAATTCGTGACGGGATTCGGAAACGCGTGATTAATATACTCAAACACGAGCGTAATAAAAGCCACGACTCCCGCATACAGCGCGGCCATAGCACCGAGCCAGAGAACGAAGTCCTTGGGCGTTACCTTTGCTTTCTCCATATGACCAAAGTATGGCACTTGGGGTAGATACCGCAAGCGAGACAGGTTTAGCTATGCAAAAACTCCATTACGTCGCCATCTTGCACGATATATTCTTTCCCTTCTGTGCGAAGCGTGCCCTTTTCACGCGCTTTTGACCACGAGGTAGCCTCAAGCAACACGTCCCAGCGAACGACTTCCGCGCGTATGAACTTATTCAAGAAATCTGTGTGGATGGCGGCGCCTGCTTCGGGGGCAGTCGAACCTCTTTTTATCGTCCAGGCACGGGTTTCCTTTTCTCCTGTCGTAAAGAATGAGATGAGGTCGAGGAGGCTGTATCCGCCCTTGATGAGATCATCGAGGCCGTCATTGGCGACGCCGAGTTCACGACGGAAATCCGCGCGCTCGTCGTCATGCACGTCCGAGAGGTCGTTCTCGACCCCGGCGTCTACCACTACATACTGTGCCTTCTCGCGTTCGAGAAATTCCCGCAAAACTCTCCAGCGTTCTCCGTTTTCCGCATCGACATTCACGGTCCCGCTCTTTCTGTTGAGCACATACAAAATCGGCTTCATGGTAAGGAGCTGCAGGCCTTTTGCCACCGGCTTTTCCTTTTCAGTAAACTCGACCGTGCGAGCCGCCTTCCCCACCTTCAACACGGGAAGTATTTTTTGCAGGACGTCACGCTCGGCAATAATTTCCTTGTCTCCACCCTTTGAGTCGCGCTCGGCACGCTCAAGACGCTTCTCGACACTCTGCATGTCCGCAAGCACAAGCTCCAAATCAATCGTTTCAATGTCGCGCAGCGGGTCGGTCTCACCCTGTACGTGATGGACGTCGTCGTCATCAAACATGCGTACTACTTCCGCTATCGCATCCACCTCGCGAATATGCGTGAGAAATTGATTACCCAATCCCTCACCCTGCGACGCTCCTTTCACCAAACCCGCAATATCCACGAATTCAACAATCGCGGATACGACTTTTTGCGTGTTGGACATAACGGCCAATTTATCGAGCCGGAAATCCGGAACCGCCACGACGCCTACGGACGGGTCAATCGTACAAAAAGGATAATTCTCGGCGGGTACGCCCTTCTTGGTCAATGCATTAAAAAGCGTCGATTTACCGACGTTGGGAAGACCGACGATGCCTATTGAAAGTCCCATGATGCCTGACTATCGCTTGTTTTGCTCCAAAATTCAAGTGTTCAGGGTTTTACGGTAGAAATATTTGCGGGTCTCTTCCGCCGCAATAATAGAGGTGGCGATGAGCGCGATTATAAGCCACTCTGAAAGTTCGAGCGGAACGGTGCGGAGAATACTCTGCAGGAAAGGGTTGTACACCGCGAGTATTTGAAAGAAGATGACGAGCGCCGTTGCCCCGATGAGGTACATATTGGAGAAGAAATTCATCTGAAATATAGACTTACTCTCGGAGCGACAATTCCATGCGTTAAACCACTGGAAGATTGCGAGTGTCGTAAGGGATATCGTCCACGCTTTTGTAAGGTCGGTCTCATAGTATGCCTGGAACATGAAGAGTGTTCCCACCATCATCGGAAGCGCCATCACAATCATGCGCTGCACCATAAGTTTGTCCACGATGTATTTGTTCGGATGCTTGAACGTGCCCGAAAGCAAACCCTCCTCCCTGGGCTCCATCGCGAGCGATACATCGAGAAATCCGTCGGTAACGAAATTCAGCCAGATAATTTGTGCCGCGAGGACCGGCAGCGGATACCCGAGCACAAGCGCTCCCGTAATTACCAGCACTTCCCCGAGACTGGTCGAAAATAGGTACAGAATCACCTTCTTTATGGTCTTGTAGATACTTCTCCCCTCCTCAACGGCCGAAATAATACTGCCGAAATTATCATCCAGAAGCACAATGTCCGCGGCCTCTTTGGCGACCTCCGTGCCGATTTTACCCATGGCGACACCAAGGTCGGCAGCGACCAGGGGCGGTGCATCGTTTACGCCATCGCCCGTCATGGCGACGATTTCTCCGCGTTTCTTATACGCATTAATAATGCGCATTTTGTGTTCGGGCGTCACTCGCGCGAAGACGGAGACGGTCGTCAACTTTTCCGCAAGCTGCAGATCGGACATGGCGTCTATTTCCGTCGCGGTGAGTACCTCATCTCCTTCCTTCCAGATGCCTGCCTCTTGTGCGATAGCACGCGCGGTAATTCGGTGGTCGCCGGTAATCATGACCACTTTGATGCCTGCAGAAGCCGCACGCTTCATGGCCTCAGCCACCTCAGGCCGCAGTACATCCTGCATAGCAAAAAGACTTACGAAGGTGAGGTCTCGCAGAGATTCCGGAGTAAGAGATGCCGGGATATGCTCGTGCATTGCTCCCGCTACGACGCGCAGACCCCGCTCAGACATCTGCACGAGAACCTCCTCAAGCTCTTCGCGGTCTTTCTTGGTCAACGGATGTCTTCCTCCGTCGCGGCGGATGTGCGTACACAGAGCAAGAACCGCCTCGGGCGCGCCCTCCACAGTAAGGAAATTCTTTCCCTCAATGTTGTGCGTGGTAGCGTGATATTTAAGACGGTAGTCGAAAGGAATTTCGGATACCAGCGGACATTCACGCACTAAATCATCTTTAAAAAATCCAACCTTCTCCCCAAAGACGCGCATCGCCGCCTCAGTCGGGTCGCCCGCAACACGCCACCGTTCTTCCGCCTCTGAGAATGACACGCGCGCATTGGCGGAGAAAACGCCCATTTTACCGGCGTAGAGTAACTCCGGGTGATTGGCGGCATCCACTACTGAACCACCAAATTCTATGCTTCCTTTCGGTTCGTACCCGATGCCTCCGATTTTGAATGACTTCCCCTCGGTCCACACTTCGCGGATAACGAGTTCGTTTTTAGTAATCGTACCCGTCTTGTCGACGGCAATGACACGCGCCTGCCCCAAAGCTTCGACGGCCTGCAGCTTCTTTACAAGAACGTTGCGCTTGGACATGCGCCAGACCCCTGTCGCAAGTACGAGGGTAATTACGATAGGAAGTCCTTCGGGGATTACCGATACTGCGAGAGAGACCACTGTGGTAAAGATGGTGACAATCTCCTCTCCCCTCCAAAGTCCGAGTATAAAAAGAATGACGCTTATGACCGCCACGACCATGATAATGGCGCGGGAAAGATGCCGGATACTCGCCTTCAGAGGTATCTCGGAATCCATTGCGGATATTTCTGTGGCGATGGTGCCGATAACCGTATTCTGACCAATCCCCACCACAACCGCTCTGCCGCTGCCGGCAACAATGTTTGAGCCCTTGAATACCATATTGCGTTGCTCGGGGGTAGAGAGCATCTCTGCCTCTATAACTTCCGGTATTTTGTTCACCGGCTCGGACTCCCCCGTAAGAGACGCCTCGTCGACCTTCAGACCGCTCGAAGCGGTCACGCGTGCATCCGCGGGTATCTTTTCGCCCTCCTGCAATAGAAGTACATCGCCCCGCACCACTTCACGGTCCGGAATAATAAATTCTTGCCCGTCTCGCACCACGGTGGCGGTAGTCTCCACAAATTTCTTGAGCGCAAGGAGGGTGTTCTGCGCTCTTCCCTCCTGAACAGTGCCCACAATCGCATTAAAGAGAAGTACCGAGAGAATGATGGCGGCATCCACAACTTCACCCAAGAGAAATACAATTCCGCTTGCGGCGAGCAGAATGTAGATGAGCGGACTCTGGAATTGCCGGAAGAACGTAACGACGAGACCCGGAGCTTTTGCCTCCGGCAATGCATTGGGACCATCTTCTTTCAACCGCCGTGCGGCGTCCGCGACCGTGAGTCCGTCTTCATTCGAATGAAGCGCTTCAAAGACCGCGGGCAACTCTTCTTTGTACCAAGATTTGGTCACCGTACGATGGTACCATACGCCCGAACAGCGTCGGAAATCCGCAAATCACAGTATTCCCCACTTGAGCTGCGCATTGACGTTGCCCGGCAAGAGGCGGACGAGGAGTGGGTGTGCCCCGCAGCAACTGCGCTCGCGCGGTAGGCATTGGCCATCTCCCCGCAAAAAACATTCTTATCCGGGTGCCCGAGAAGCACGGATATCTTCTTACTTCTTGTGCCCACGTGATCCGTCTGAACCGTCCTTCGCCCGGAGCACTTCCTCACGCTCAATCATTTCCTGCTCTATTTTTACGTCCGGCTCTTCAAACTCATCAATCGTCTCCCGCTTTCCTATCTGGCGCATCATAAATGCGCGAAGAGTCTTCATGCTGAAATAGAATGCGAAGAGAAATATCACCGCGACGGCAAGTCGCAGCATAAACGCCACAGGGCTTATGTTTTCGTATCCGAACATACCCCACATCGCATAGATAACGAGACCTCCTCCTGATACGACGGCACTGCCGATGACGACCCACTTATCACGAGGGTTCATCAAAGCGGCAAACGACACGGCTAAAACCGCACCTATGATAATGAAAGGAAATTGTTGGCGCAACACATCACTGTACAGCGGTGAAAATATCATCATGAGTGCCGCAGCCCCCAACAAGAGCTGGCGCACGTAATCTCCGTAGTAATGAGGGATGGAGCGAGGACCTCCGCTTAGTGGACCCCAAAAAAAGTCGACTAATCCGCCGTCTCCACCACCGCTTCCGCCGTCTCCATCTCCGCCGTCTGACATATCAGTATGATGACACGCTATCAATTTCCCGCAAGAGCCAATACTGCCTTCATATCATCGTTCTTCCCTACCGCTATGGGGCGCGAGATTTCGCACCGTTCACACCTTTGGATGATGCGATACTTGCCGGTCCCGCCTTCGAGCGCGATTGGTTCCATCATCCCCCCGCACGTAGCCGCCCTATCTCCTGGCTCTACATCCACATGCTTGCTCCACAGGCATTGCGGGCAATGATTGGTGTACCCATCGCCTTTCACGGAAGTGCCGCAATGCTCACAAACAAAATCCTCTATTGTTCTCTTGAAGGCCATGTTCGTCCTGCCGCGCTAGCGTACCATAACAGCCGCCGTTCTTTGGTATTTCGTACCTGAGGCGGTGGTGCACGAGAGCGTAAAGATGAGCGAGCCGACTCGCGTTGCCGCAGTAGTTGGCACCACCCTGGAGCCCTGATTACCCTCGGCGATAAAGGTCGAGTTGGCTCGGAGCGTACAAGGAGTGTCTGCACTCATGCCGACGCTGGTCCAAGCAACAGTAATCGGATTGCCTCTCGTCACATCTTTGGGCTCTGCGATGACGGTCGCCGGAGATTGACCAGTGGTTCCCGTCCCGTCTTGGAGCGCTAGTTGAAGCTTTTGGGCGACGCTCGACGTGCCGGAGGTGGTCGTTTGCGTTTGAGTAATAGACGTTGGCTGCGCGATAGTTTGCGAGACAGGTGTCGCCGCCTGCGTTGGCTGTGGCTGTGAGTACGAAGCTTGAGCGACAGGAGCCTGAGAAGTGCCTGCAAACGGGCTGCCGTAGCCTACATTGGTGGGCGAAGGTGGAGAACTAAAATTGAATGGTGAGTTGAATCCGTTGCCATTATTCGTGCCGTAAGCTGTTTGCGGTATGAACCCCGGGGTGCCATTGGGCAATGTCCCGCCATAGACCATGGCCATCGCATTTTCGAGCTGCTGGGGAGTAAACGGCACGAATTTTCCGTTTTCCATACGCGCCATCGCCATCGCTATCTTCCCTATTTGTTCCGGATTCTTTGGGTCGATGGTTTGGTTCATAGGGATGCCTGTTTGATTCTGGACGAACGTGGCATAAGAACCGCAATTGTTGCCGTCCGAATTCGGAGCATATCCATTACACAGCATTGAGAGAATCGTATTGTTGCTACCGCCGAGATATTTGGAGCCGGTAATGAGGTCAATCTTTGCGGCAAGGCCATGCTCAAGACTAGGAAAACAAGCCGTGTTGTTCCGCTCACCACACGGCTGCCCGCCATACTTTGCTTCCCACGGTGCCCACGTGAGGGCGCCGGGATTGTTGGTGCGACACGTGAGTGAGCCGGGATTGCTCTGACAGGCAACATCGCTACATCCCCCCAAGTTGCCGCAGAGAGGAGCGAGGGTACCAGCAACTACTCCCCGCACGACTTCTTGGAAGGTCGTCGGCACGACGATTTGCTCACGCTCGAGTTCTTCTTTGGAAAAAATTGCTTCGTACTTTTTTGGATCGAGGCGCACCGCGTCTGTAAGGTTTTCGTTGAGTTTGAGTCCAAGGTCGTCCGCGACTTTTTTTGCCTCAGCAGTATCGGATGTGCCGACGAATTTTTGCAGCTGGGCCTGTACGTCGGCGGCCTTATCTGTGTCGTTCACTTTCGCGTCAGCCTCGGCTTTAGTCACTCCATAGCTCTGAAGTATCTGGGAGAGCTTACCTCTGCCGTCCGCCGTCGATGCATCTATTTCCCCGATTCGCTCCGCTATCCTTTCCTGCGTCGCAAAAGCGGCCATGCCCTCGATACCTCCCGCCATCGCTTTCGCTAGCTTCTTTTTTATGTCTGGATCGCATTTATCGAGTGGGACGGGACTCTTTCCCTCGCGAGGGTAGTATAATTTTCCACAAATGCATTCCGGTGGTTGTAGCTTCTCCTTTGCGAGCGAACAGCCACCAGAGATATTTTTGCAGGTTTTGTATCGTTCGGTGTCTGTGCGACCTTTTTGAGTGCCCACCTTCCCGTTAGTGATAACAATCTTCTCATCCAGACATTGGTCGTCACTTCCGTTATACGCCTTCGGATCAAATTTCTCCGCTGCAAATAGTGCCGCGGGCAGGATACAAAGGAGCGCAACAAAAAATAGAGCCGCCAATCGCATTGCGTTCATTGTACCCTTCTTGAGCTCGTACTTTTCCCTTGCTGTTGAAAACAATGTCTAGAGCAACACAACGACACGGCTGCCCGAACACTCAAGCACGCCATTTTCTATTTTAAACTCGGTCGGTTCAGCTTCTGCCTGGCGCACCGTGATTGTCCCCGGCTTCAGGGTCGTGACGATGGGTTCGTGATGCGGGAGAATCGTGAGTTGTCCCCGGATTGCACACCACTTTCTGCATTGCACCCAGCGCAACTGCAGGAAAAATAAGGGCAACCCCTATCAGTATCAGTAGACCCTCGCGTACGCGCAGTATGTCGAATAACGCTCATAAAACTGTTATCGTGATGTCTCTTTCAAGAGTGGAACCCGAGATCGAAACGCAACTCAGAACGACACGTGCTGACCCTGGGCTACCCGTAAGTGCCGAAGAAAATATTTTGCTGCCCTGATTCCCCCGCGCAAATAAGGAGCCGTTTTGTGTGACGGAACACGAATCGGGCTTCATCCCCACCGAGACCCACGAGATAAGGGCTGTGCCGCCACGAGAAATCCGTGGAGACTGGGCGATGATGAGTAACGCAGATGGGACGTTCGTTCCTGATGCGCCTAGATTATTAGTCGGCGGAAGCGTCAGTGGCAGGTCTGGTTTGGGCTCCGGCCGAGATGGTGATTGAATCAGCGGTTGCATCGGCGGCGGAGGTGGAGGTCTGTAATTGCTCTGACTGGCACTAGAGGGAGGATACGCCCAGCTCCCCGGACTAGAGTTCGGCGAATAGCCCGGATTGGAGGCGTAGCCTCCCTGTAGACTTTCTTCCAGCAACTGTCCGACGTTGGCAGGAACGGGTACTCTGGCTCCGCCCGCAGCCATAGCGAGGCCTTGCTTGAGTTCGGCGGCGCTGTACGGCATGGAACCTGCCTCGAAACACGACATCGCGAGAGCAAGTCTTCCGACCAGATCAATATCGTTTGGGTCATACACCTGATTCGCCGGAATGCCAGCGTTTCTGGAAACGAAGTTAGCATAGGCCGGTCGGTCACCAACCGTTGCGGTCCACTGTTGGACAACACTTCCAATAGTACAGCGTCCACGCTCACCGCAGTAGCGGCGAAGCAGCTCAATGTGCGCAGCGAATCCATGAGAAACGGTCGGGAAGATCGCGGTTCTATTGTTGGGATGACACCCGATCGAATTCCATCGTGTCGCCGTCGGACCACACACTTGTGCTCCTGTATTGCGAGTCCGACACGACAGAGTGCACGTATTTCTGTTACAAGGCGATTGGGTCTTGAGCCGGTCGTACCACTGCTCGAAATTTTGCCCAATACCGAGCGCTTGTACATCGCCTGGGCAGACTTGAAACGTCTCCGGTATTCCTCGGGCAGCGCGTTGGGCCTGGTCAGACGGAGTAGCCGCCCGGCATCCGGCATCAATGGCTTGTGCAGCCGAAAGCACGAATGGCGCGAGTAGAACGCTCACAATCAAAGCAGTTGCCTCTACTTTATGCATCGCTGACATCTGGCCAGTATACGGCCTGCGATGACAGAAATCGGCATCTGTGTTGAAAACACTCCTCTAGAGCAACACGACCACGCGGCTGCCCGAACACTCAAGCACGCCACTTTCTATCTCAAATGTCTTTTGTTCCCCTTCACTTTCGCCTGCCTGCGCAGGCAGGCGCACCGTGATTGTCCCCGGCTTTAGGGTCGTGACGATGGGTTCGTGATGCGGGAGAATCGTAAATTCTCCGGCGGTACCCGGAAGTGTGGCGGAAACGGCAGCACCGTCAAAGCGCGTTTCTCCAACGCTCGCTATCGTGAGATGGAAGGTATTCATAGGTGCTAGGTGTCAGGTTCTAGGTGCTAGGGAAAATATAGATGCATTTTGAATTCAACCTAGAACCTATTCCTTGGAACCTGTAACCTCATTGACGCTCCCTTTCATATAAAATGCCTGTTCGTTCTGAGCATCGTGCTTGCCGTCGAGAATTTCTGCAAAGCTGCGCACAGTGTCTGCGAGAGAAACGTACTTTCCCTTGGCACCCGTAAACGCCTCGGCAACCGAAAACGGCTGCGAGAGGAAACGTTGAATTTTGCGGGCGCGATAGACAAGCTTCTTGTCTTCTTCGGAGAGCTCTTCGATACCGAGAATAGCGATGATGTCTTGGAGGTCTTTGTAGCGCTGGAGTACGCGGCGCGTCTCGTTGGCTACGCGGTAGTGCTCTTCTCCGACAATCTCAGGCGTAAGTGCCGTGGAGCCGGAATCAAGCGGAGAAATGGCCGGATAGATACCGAGCGCGGCGAGCCCGCGGTCGAGCACGATGGTTGAGTCGAGATGCGGGAATTTGGTCGCAGGTGCTGGGTCTGTGGCATCGTCGGCCGGCACATAGATTGCCTGCACCGAGGTGATGGAACCTTCAGTGGTCGAGGTAATGCGCTCTTGGAGAACTCCCATCTCCTCCGCCAAGGTCGGCTGGTACCCCACCGCTGACGGTACGCGACCAAGAAGCGATGACACTTCAGAACCGGCTTGTACGAAGCGGAATACGTTGTCCATGAAGAAGAGTACGTCCTTTCCGCCTTCGTCGCGGAACGCTTCCGCCATCGTGAGTCCTGAGAGCGCGACACGTGCGCGTGCGCCCGGCACTTCATTCATCTGGCCGAATACGAGCGCGGTCTTATCGAGCACACCTGAATCTTTCATTTCGTGATAGAGGTCGTTGCCTTCACGTACGCGCTCTCCTACTCCCGCGAATACGGAATATCCTCCGTGCTCGGATGCGACGTTGTGTATCAATTCCTGAATGAGCACGGTCTTACCGACGCCTGCTCCACCGAAGAGCCCCGCCTTACCTCCCTTTATGAATGGTGCCAAAAGGTCGATTGCCTTGATGCCTGTTTCAAACAATTCTGCTTTGGTCGACTGACGTATGAAAGCCGGTGGGTCGCGGTGAATCGGAAGACGCTTGGAATCTTTGGGTACATCAGCGATGCCGTCGATTGGCTCGCCGATAACGTTGAACATTCTACCGAGCGCTACATCGCCGACAGGTACCGAGATGGGTGCTCCCGTATCGGTCACTTCTGCGTTACGCGCGAGACCTGCGGTGTCCTGCATCGCGATGCAGCGCGCGCGATTCTGTCCGAGGTGCTGCGCGACTTCGAGTGTCAGGGTGTCTTTGCCGTGTTTGACGTGGAGCGCGTTCTTGATGGGCGGGAGGCCGGTATCGAAACGAACGTCAACGACCGGTCCGATAATTTGAGTGATGGTGCCTTTTGACATAAAGAATACAAAAAATGAATGTCTGAATAATACTAGACTACGTGAAATCAGCAAGGAGAACATCCCTGATTTTCCGTATGGCCTGGCCACGGTGACTGAGGTCATTTCGGGTATGTGCGTCGAGTTCTGCGAAAGTCTTCCCCTGCGAAACTAGAAAGAGCGGGGAGTATCCGAAACCGTGCTCTCCCCTTCCTTCATGGATGATGCTGCCCCGACAAATACCTTCGGATGTATGAAGGATATCCGCAATTGGGTCATACAGGGCCGCGACGGTACGGAATTGCGCTCCGCGCCTCTCTTCAGGGACATCTTTCAGTTCGGCGAGTAATTTTTGATTCCTATCATCGTCGCTCCCCTGCGCATATCGAGCACTGCGAACCCCGGGCGCCCCACCAAGTGCGTCCACTTCCAAACCTGTATCTTCTGAGATGGTGAGCTTGCCCGTCCGCGTGCCGTACGTCTTTGCTTTCAGAATCGCGTTCTCTTCGAGTGTCTCCCCGGTCTCTTCGACATCTCCTCCAGCATTCACATCGGATAGCGTAAGGACCGTAAACGGTACACCGGAAAGTATCGCGAGCATTTCAGTGAGCTTACCCGAATTCCCCGTAGCAATCAAAAGCTCGCGCATACGAGCTACTTCATCGCTTCAATACCGGATGTTATCTCCGAAACTTCGCGTGTGATGGTGCCTTTCATATGTGCACTACTTTATCGTGTAATGTGGAGATTTTCAATGTCTACAAACTTTGGAGAGTCTTTCTAGCATCATTCAAATGGCGAGCGAGAATTGCCGTAACCTCGTCTCGATATTCTGGTTTTTTGAGTACCACAGCGATCCCGCCTGTTTCCTCCTTCAAATTATCTGATTTCCATGACTGAAAACGTCCCACCGTTACCTCGATGAGGTTCTTTTCCGCGGTCGAAAAGGCATCATTGCTCCGTCTAATTTTTGGTGGTTTCAAGCTCGAGACACAGTCCGTCAACGCCGCCTGAAAGGCTTGTGCGATGACACCTAATACCTGCTCCTCAAACTGCGATACAAAGACTTCGTCAGGCGGTGGATTCAGCGTTTTCCGAAGTGTGTCCATAATTACATTAAGAGATTCGGAGAGTTCAACGAGCAGCGACGCAGTTGCGGCATTGATAGCCTGCTCATACTTGGCACCAATCTTCTCTACAGCTTCCTTCATGTTATTTTGTATGCCCGTCTTTACGCGTCGCATACCATTGAATCGTCTCGAGACGAGCGCGTAAAAATTCAACGGTATCTTGGGTAGTCTGATCTTTGGGCGTTACCGCCAACGCCGCAACAAGCTCTTTAAGACCAACGGCAACACGTTTTTCCGGTATCGAGGCATTTTCGCGTGCAGCAATAGTGGACGTAATAAGGTTTATATTCTCGAGTGTTTCAAAAATTGACTTATTTTCGGCACCGACGCCCATTTCACCGATCCGTGCAACGATTTCTTTTATTTCAGCTTCTCTTTTTTCTTTTTCCAGAACAGATACAACTGCTGAATTAAGAAGTTCCGCGATTTCACTGACTTCTCCAAGAGTAACGAGACGGTTTACAGTCCGTCTGTCGTCTAGCTGACGAACATTCGGGTTTTCAGGTTCTTCTTTCATACATCATTTCATCGCTTCAATACCGGATGTTATCTCCGAAACTTCGCGTGTGATTGCCGCCTGACGGACTTTGTTGAATGTTCGCGTGAGGCCTTTGGCCATGTCGCGTGCTTTGTCTGTCGCGCTCTTCATCGCGACCATGCGGGCTGAGTGTTCGGAAGCTTTTGTTTCGAGCAGCGCATGGAATACGGCGATGCTGAGGAGTTTCGGCAAGAGTACGGAGAGTACAGAATCCGCGTCCGGTTCGATGGTGTAGGCAACGGGCTTTGCTTCAGCCGAAGCCTCTGCGGCGGCGGGAGCGTACTTACCCTTTGCCGGGCGGATACCTGCGACAATTTCTTTCATCGTCTCGGGGCGAATCGGCACAATTTGCCGCACCGTGGGAGCCTGCTCGAACGTTGAAACGAAATTCTGATACCCGACAATGACGGAAGCGACGTCAGAGCGACCGAGCACCGCCTTGGTCATTTCGGACATTTCACTTTCCGAAATTGCGTCGCTTACGTTTGTCTGAATGCTGTCTACCGTATATCCGCGGGATGTGAAATATTCACCACCACGCCGCCCAAATGCGTAGACCACAACATCTTCGATTCTTAAATTCCTTTCACGAAGCTCCGCCTCTACTTTGCGGATAACGCCGCTGTTGAGTGCGCCGGCGAGTCCCTTGTCGCTCGTGACGACGATGACGGCGGTTTTCCCCTCCCTCTCTTGCATAAGCGGATGCCGGGCAATGTCGGCAGTACCGGAGAGGCGCTCAAGTACCGAAAGTGCCGCGGCCGCATACGCGCGGGCGGAAAGCGCGCGCTCTTGGCCCTTACGCATCTTGACCGCAGAGACCGCTTCCATCGCATGCGTCACCGTCCCCGTCTTTTTATACGAGAATATTTTTGATTTTATGCTTTTCAGGTTTGCCATACGAGAGATTGTTGTGAGTTTTACGAACTACAAGCTCTTGTACCCTGAGCTTGTCGAAGGGTTGTCTACTTTCCCACACTAAAGAGCTCCGCGTGTGCCAGTTTGAATTCCTCCATTGCCTTGTTTAGTTCCGCTTTGGTGTCATCAGAGAGCTGTCCTGTCTTCTTAATCGCGGCAAGCGTCTTCGAATACTGACCGTCGAGAAAATCAATGTACTGTTTTTCAACTTCAGTGACTTTGTTGACCGGAGCATTGATGAAGAACGCTTTGCCTGCAGCGTACAACGCGGCGACTTGCTTCTCCAGAGGTATCGGCGCACCGTTCTTCTGCTTCAAGACTTCCACCATGCGACGGCCGGATTCGATGCGGTCGGCAGTGGCCTTATCAAGGTCGGATGCGAATTGCATAAAGGCTTCGAGTTCGCGGAATTGCGCGAGCTCGAGTTTGATACCGCCGGCAACGCCTTTCATCGCCTTGGTCTGCGCGGCGGAGCCGACGCGGGAGACTGAGATACCCACATCAATAGCCGGTTTGATGCCTTTGTTGAAGAGGTCGGTCACGAGGAACATCTGACCGTCTGTGATGGAAATAACGTTGGTCGGAATGTAGCCGGAGACGTCGCCCTCCTGTGTCTCGATGATAGGAAGCGCCGTGATAGAGCCGCCGCCCTTCTCCTCACTGAGGCGACATGCGCGCTCGAGAAGTCGTGAGTGTAAATAGAAGACGTCGCCCGGATATGCTTCGCGGCCCGGCGGACGTCGCAGGAGAAGCGAGAGCTGGCGGTATGCGACCGCCTGCTTCGAAAGGTCGTCGTAGACGATGAGGACATCGCGCCCCTTGTCCATGAAATATTCTCCGATGGCGACACCGGCGAACGGGGCCAAGTACTGGAGTGCGGCCGGAGCAGATGCGGGAGCGTCGACAATGATTGTGTACTCCATCGCTCCCTGCTCGCGGAGCTGCTGTGAGATGCGCGCGGTCTTAGATTCCTTCTGGCCGATAGCGACGTAAATACAAATAGGGCGCGTCTCTTCGGGTTCGTACTTTTGGTTGATGATGGCGTCGATGGCGACGGTCGTCTTGCCGGTACCGCGGTCTCCGATGATGAGTTCGCGCTGACCGCGACCGATTGGAATCATGGCGTCAATTGCTTTGGTACCCGTCGCGAGCGGTACCGATACTGATTTACGGTCGATGACGCCGGCCGCCTGTCGCTCAATTGGCATGAGGGTAGTTTTCTTGAAAGGGCCCTTGCCGTCGATTGGCTCACCGAGTGCATTCACCACGCGACCGAGGAACTCTTCGCTTGATGGGACCGAAAGAATTTTGCCGGTCGATTTGACGGTCATTCCCTCGCTCACACGGGATGTGTCCCCGAGAATCGTCGCACGTACACCGTCTTCTTCGAGGTTGAGGACAAGACCCAAAAGTTCGGCTTGGTCTTCCATTGCACCCGCAAGCTTTTTTCCTTTACCTTCTTCAAAAATGAGGACTTCGCTCATGACCGCCTTTGAAAGACCGTCGATAGCTACAACTCCGTCGCCGACCGCTACCACGCGTCCGACATGTTCGCCCTCGTGTGCGGGAGCGATGTTCCCTATCTCCTTGATGATTTTCTCTATCGTTGATGAATCCATATGCTATGCGGTCGCGCGGTTAAATAATTCCAATAATTGATTTTTGTAACTTGCGTCTACCAACCGCTCTCTGCCCTCGAGGCGCCAGCCGCCGATAAGCGTATCGTCGACTTCCGTCTTGAGGTCCTTTGTCTCGACTCCCATACCTGCGAGAATCTCTTTCACTTCTTTGTGTGCGTATCGCTCATCTTTCTCGCGCGCGACCGTGAGCACTACGTCGGTGCGTTTGGTCTCACGCTCTGCGATTCGCGCAAAAGCTTTGGCAATACGGGGCAGGAGCACCTCGCGACCATTTGCTTTGAGAACGCCGTGAAGCGCATGCACTGCTTTTGAGGGAGTCATGCCGCCCTCCACCATCTTCCACAATGCCTGTGCGTATGCCGTTTCCATACTATGCTGATTTCTCCCTCAATATTTTCTCCGCTGCCAAGACTGCAGTCCGCGCGATTTCCTTTGAACTCTCCGCGAGCGCCTTACGTTTTGCCTCTTCGGCATTAACGGCCGCCTCCGCGAGCACACCGGCTGCGCGGACCTCTGCCGCTTTTAGAATTTCATTTCCCTTCTCGTCTGCGCGGCTTCGCGCCGTCGCGACCAAGACCTCCGCTTCGCGTGCTGCGGTACCTACAATACCTTCACCTGTGGTCTTGGCATCCGCGAGTTTCCTGTCGGCTTCTGCGGCAGAGCGTACGCCCTCGGCGACACGTTCACGCCGCTCGTCGATAAGTTTCATGACGGGCGTATACAAGAAGTACGTAAGGCCCGCCAAAAGCGCGGCGAAATTGACGCCCTGTATGACGAGGAGTCTCCAATCAATTCCGAACGCACTAATCAGTCCATCCATGAAGCTCTCGTAGGACTAAACGAATTTGATAATGAAAGCGACCACAAGCGCGAGAATGCCGAGCGCTTCCGTGAACACGATCGGGAGGATCATGTTTGAAACAATTTTACCTGCCGCATCTGGATTTCGTCCGATTGCATCCATTGCGCGCCCGCCGATAAGACCTACGCCGATGCCCGGCCCGATTACCCCAACACCGGCTGCGATTGCCATACCGATGAGTCGTGCTGATTCGATATCCATAACGTGATGATTTCTACTATTACTTGTTAATTATTGGCTCTACTGTATCACAGAGCCGCACCGAAGCCACTTCTTAGTGGCTCCCGTGCGGTTCCATAATGGCCATCTTCACGAAGAAGAGCGTGAGAAGCGCAAAAACCGCTCCTTGCACCACTCCGACAAAGAGCTCAAAGGCCATAAGCGGGACCGGGAGGAAGTACGGTACGAAGAAAGCGACCACCGCGATGAGTACTTCGCCCGCGAAAATGTTGCCGAAGAGACGGAAGGAGAACGAGACGAAACGCGAAAGCTCTGAAATGAATTCGATGATTCCGACGACAAAATTGAGCGGTGAAGAGAAGTTGAAGAATTTACCCGCATAGCGCCAAAAGCCGAGCGCAACGATGCCCGCAATCTCAATCGCAAGCACCGCAATCACGGTCAGCGCGAGCGTTACGTTCAAGTCCGTATTCATGCTCCGGAGAAGCGGAACGGTCTCGCCTCCGTAGTGCACCAAAATCGATCCGATACCGGGTGTAAATTCAATAAGGTTGGCGGTAGCGATAAAGAGGAAAAGCGTGAGGAGAAGCGGGAACATACGCCGCGCCCATACCGCGTTCTCAAGTGTCGTCTCGATAAAGTCGTGAACGTATCCGAAAAGAAGCTCGATGAATGTCTGGAACTTGCCCGGTATCATGCTCAGATTGCGTCGCACGTAGAAAGTGAGCACGGCCAAAAGCAGCATTACAACCCAGCTCGTGAGGAGGGTGTTGGTGATAGGAAACCCCCAGAGAGCTGCGATCTGCTCGGGAGCAAGAGCGACGTGAATGGCCGGAGCGGCATGCTCCACCGCTTCTCCCGCATGCTGCACAGCTTCTTCGACAGCCATAAGTGCCGATATAGTAACACACCTCAGGCTGCAATGAAGCGCCGGATGTGTGTGACTACCGCCTTTTCCCCGCCTTTGAAACTGTGCCCAACCTTCGGGATAACAATCACAGAATGCAGTGCACGAATATTCGTATCAAACCAATGTGCGATTTCTTTGGCAGGACGATCTGCAAACTCGTCTTTCTGGGCCCACAAGACCAGAACGGGGATTTTTATAGATCCCAGGATGCGAGGATTTTTCCCTGGCTGAGCGTAGGTGAAAATCTCTTCCACGCTCGTAGGTGTACACAAACTTAAGAACCGCTGCGCATCAAGAATATCAGGCCACACTTCGGGAGGTAATAATCGGTGTCTCTGACCCTGTGCAACGTACGACCTCGCGACTTTTTCGACGCGCACCAGTTTCTTTTTTCCTTTAAGATACGTCTCAGCAGCCCAATCGGAAACTGGCGCTAGAAGAATAATCCCCTTCACCCCTCGTCTTTTTTTTGCAGCCCAATAGATACTTTTTTGGCACCCTGTCGAATGCCCTGCAATATATACCCTTTTTACTCCCATCTTCCGGGCAAAATTTACTGCTCCCTCAATATCGTCAACACAATCAGTAAACACCTCATGCGCCGCGCCCGCCATCAGACCTTTTTCCCTAGTAACGTGCCCCACTCGTGCGACAACGTCGTGCCCACGGTTATTGAACAGCAGTACTGCGGTAGTTTCATCGACAAGCAATTCAGCAATCGCACGCTTGCTAAAAAGCGAGCTCCCAAGACCATGAACCCACACAATTACAGTATTCGGTTTGCTCGGACCAAGAAGTATCCCATTGAGAAGTACATTACGTGGAGTTTGAATAGTGACCACCGCAGAATTCATACGCTGTGTATTGACGCTACTCGTCAAAAAGTTTTTTTAATTTCTCTATTGTCACTTCGTCAAAACTCATCACATCTATGTCCCCTCGAGCGTATTGTGACTCGTCAATCTTTAGTCCATTAAATGCAACAGTTTTCATTCGTGCGCCTTTAGCTGCAGAAACACCGTGTATAGCGTCTTCGATTACCACGCATTCGGTAGGATTGACACCCAATTTGTTGGCAGCCAATAAGTAACATTCCGGATCTGGCTTCCCCTTTTTTACATCGTCACTACTCACTATGTGGCAAAAAAATTTAAGCAGTCCTATCTTTTGTAGCATGACCGGCATCCGCGCTCGACTACTCGATGAGACGACGGCGAGGGGAAAACCTGCTGCAACAACTCTTTCTAGTAGCGACTGGACGCCAGGGATAGCATCAAGGGAAGGTAGCGCGTGGATATGCTCGAGGTAGGCTTTTCTCGCGGTCGGCACAAGATCATCCCGGACCGAATGCGACAGATCGTACGTCTCTTTTATTTTATCCCAGAGATCAAATGTTGAACTTCCTCGAAATTCGTCACGAAACGAATCAAACTCCTGACCGGTTGAAATCCCCATATCATGAAGATGATTGCGTAAAAAAGAATAGTAAATGTCTTCAGTGTCAACCAACACTCCGTCCATGTCGAAAATAACAGCTTTCATATTATGAAAGGGGTAGGTCGTCAATCTGTTTAATTCTTCGTACATGCCGCTCTTCGTGTGTAAAGTTCGACCGAAGCCACCGCGAGACTGCCGTCTGCGCGTCCTCGACGTTGAGCGCGCGGCTCGCAAGTGCAAGCGCGTTTGTGTTGTCGTGCACTTTCATACTCTCGACGACACTTAAATCACGGCCGCTCGAATCTGTCTTAAGCTGCATGTCAGGCGCGTACAAAACGCCACAACGAATTCCACGAAACCGGTTCATCGCAACAGCCTCCCCTTGCGCCGATCCACCGATCACAATCGCATAACTTTCGACGTGATTTTTTACATCTTCCAAAAGCAGTATCGCCGCTTGTTTTAATATCCGCGGATAATCGTCATCTTTTTTATACGTGTACGCTCCGCAATCGAGCACGTCGTAACCCAACTTCTGCAAAAAATCCACTAAATTACTTTTCAACTCAAACCCCGCATGATCTGCTGCTAGATATATAGTCATACTCAAACGGTAAATGCAGCATTAATAATGGCTGCGTTGTCTCGGCATGTGCTTGCGAGCACCGCCTCCATTTTTTTCGCGTCGGGGAAACTGCGCACCCCCTCCTGCCATATCGCCTGCCCGCATATGTATCCACTCGACCCCGCTCGAGTCGCTAAAGACACGTACTCCGCGAATTCTCGCGCCGTTACGCCGCTGCTCATTATCACCCAGGGCACCGAAACTATATCGTCTATTGCGACAAACATTTTTCGTGCATCGTCTTCGCCATACAGAAAAGTCGCATCTCCCTCGCTGCTGCGATGCGTAAATCTATAAAATGTGCTATCGACGGGCACCTCAAGTTTAAACAAGCCTACACCGTACTCTTTTTTGGCAAATTCTCTCAATGGCTCAATAACCATTGCGGGTCGACGTTCTGCGATTATTCGCTTACCCTCAAGGGTGTCCGTTTCATCGTCTTTACACGCATACCACCACGGTTCCAAGCAAAGCAAGAGGCCGTGTGCCGCCGTTTTTTTGGCAATCTGAAGAACAATATCTTCCTGTGCTCTTTTTGTTGCCGGAGACATGTCGTGTCGATAATAGAGCATCAATTTTACACCTGCAATACCGAGCGTCTTCAACTCCGCATAATCCACGTCTGCAATCTTCGTAATGCGTTCTTTTGAATTCCACGGCGACGAATCAAAGCCATCGTCGAGCTTTATCAGTACACCGCACGCTCCATACATTTCTCTTGCTGAATGAGTGTACGTAAAGGGGTCAATTAAAATCCCGGTTACACTTTCTTTTAACGTGCGAATTATCATAGACTTGACCATGAGTATCTCATCATTCGTAACATCTGAATTGTTGCGCAGCATGTTGAGTTGCTTTCGAAGCCCGTTGACGTGATCGATGGCGAGGATCCGCATTTGCCCATTTTGGTCCGCAAGCTGTGTCAGGTTGGGATGTGTATTATCGATGTTCATATTTTCTGGCGAGCGGCCAATACTCGAGGATGCTTAGGATCTTCGAAATCCAAGAGCACCGTTGAATTACCTACCGGGTTCGCGCGTTCCGCATACATATTGAAACCCGGATCGTATTTCTCCCAGTATCGACGTTCCATTTCCTCGGGAGAAAGCACGTTTCTATCGAGAGGGTCGGCAGCGTTTCTATCCTGTGCACGCCGCAAGGCCGCCGGCGAAGGGGCAGTAAGAAATACACTCAAATTAAAACAGTTTTCAAATATATCTTTGTGAAGAAACACGCCTTCAACAATGACAACGGTATCTTTGTCTATGTCGTATGGTACTGGTTTGGAGTCAGTATCCGCGCGCGTATCAAACAACGGCATCACCCGCTGTAAACAACCATTTTTCCTAATCTCCGATAACACACTCAGTAACTTTCGAAAATTGAAGCTTCTCGTATAAAAGTCCGTGGACTCGTCAATACCATAGCGAATCGACGAAGGGTTCAGATAATCATCCATGTGAATAATCTGAACTTTTTTACCATGCGTTATGAGTGTTGCGGCGAGATCGTTTGCGATCTCCGTCTTCCCTACGCCCGTCTTACCATCTATCGCGATGACGTAGGGCGCACCATTTTTTTTCTCTATCGTAATTCTCTTGGTAAGCGCTTCGAGAATTTCTCTCCGACGGTCTGGTACTTCAGAGCCATTACGTATCCCATCCATATTACGTCCCCTCTTGCCAGCTTGCGAGATACTTTTGTTGCGCTTCGGTGAGTACGTCGATATTCTGCCGCATTGATTGCAACTTTAATGTCGCTATCATTTTCTCCATTTCTTCAGGCACGTCGTACACGCCCGGAGTAAGAGGAGTCTTCTGGGTAGCCATCCACGCTGAGCCCATTGCCTGTGTCGCGAAGCTCATGTCCATGACGCTCGCCGGATGTCCTTCAGCAGCAGCAAGATTCACGAGTCTTCCCTCTGCAAGCACGTAAATACGCTTACCTCCGACCACATATTGCTGCACAAAATTGCGTACCTCTTGCGGCGCACCTTCGGCAATTTCTTTGAGTTCTTCGAGATTTATCTCGACGTCGAAATGCCCCGCGTTGCAGACGATGGCACCATCCTTCATAACCTTAAAATGCTCCTTGCTGATGACGTTGATATTGCCCGTCACCGTGCAGAACAAGTCACCCTCTTTTGCAGCTTCGAGCATGGGCATCGCGCGGAAGCCCTCCATGGCCGCTTCGAGCGCTTTTATGGGGTCGATTTCGGTAACTATCACATTCGCGCCCATACCACGCGCGCGCATAGCGAGTCCCTTGCCGCACCACCCAAATCCTGCCACGACGACGGTCTTGCCTGCGATAAGCACGTCAGTCGCGCGAATGATGCCGTCGAGCGTGGATTGCCCTGTGCCATAACGGTTGTCGAACATATTTTTTGTTTTCGCGTCATTGACGGCAACAATCGGCATTTTCAAAGCTCCGTCTTTGTGCATCGCGCGAAGTCGGATGACTCCGGTCGTCGTCTCCTCCGTACCTCCGAGAATAGTGGGGAGAAGTTCTGGGTGACTCTGATGAATGGTAGTCACAAGGTCTGCTCCATCATCCATGGTGAGTACTGGCTTCTGCGCGATGAGAGCCTCGATATGTTTGAAAAATGTCTCTTTGCTCTCCCCTTTTATTGCAAATGTGGGAATGCCGAAATCCTGCACCAAGCTCGCCGCGACATCATCCTGTGTCGAGAGCGGATTCGATGCTGCCAAGAAAACATTCGCGCCACCCGCCTTGAGCGTGATGACGAGGTTGGCGGTCTCCGCCGTAACGTGAAGGACGGCGGCGAGTGTTTTGCCTTTGAATGGTTGGTCCTTTTCAAATTGCGCACGGACACTTCGAAGAACGGGCATGTCGCGCTCTGCCCACTCGATGCGTCGTTTGCCTTCTGCAGCGAGTCCGATATCCCTGATGTCAGATTCCATTCCCGTGAGTATACCTAGAGATTGAGCGGTTCGCCATAGGCAGCCGCGTAACGTGCTTTTAATTCCGGCATAATGAAGCGATGATTTTGTGTCCCCTGTTGCTCCACCGCATATGCGGCAACTACACTTGCCAATTGTCCGCACTCTTTGAGAGAGAGTCCTGCAAGAATTCCTTTGACGAATCCTGCCCGATGCGCGTCTCCTGCGCCAGTCGGGTCGACGAGCTTCTCTATGGCCGCAGCAGGTACCTCTATTACGCCGTCTTTGGTCATACTACGCGAGCCTTTTGCCCCGAGTGTGACGACGAGAAGGGGTGTCGCTCCCAGAAGTACCGATTCGTTCCACCCTGTCTTTTCGGTGATGAGACTCAACTCGTAGTCATTGCAGAATAACCCTGCCGCTCCAGAAATTATTTCTTTGAGATTACCTGCCTCGAATGCGGGCATCGCTTGTCCGGGGTCGAAATAGTATTTGATTCCCTTGGCTTTTGCGTGTACGGCAGCGGCGATTGTATCCGCGACGCATCCCGGACCGAGAATCGCAGCGGCAAATGAAGTCTCGGGCAATGATCCGTAGGGAGTAGCGCAAGCTGCCATAGCAAAGGCGGCAATTTGATTATTCGCGCGGTCCGTCATTATGTGTGCAACCGCAGTGAAATCAGACGCATTGATATGAATCGAATCCGAGGATATGCCGAGTTTCTTCAGATATTCTTCGTAGCGGCCAAAATCCGAGCCCGCAGTAGCGATGATTTCAGGCTCTTCTCCAAGGAGCTTGAGGTTGTATGCAATATTGCCCGCGCAGCCGCCGAAATTTTCTTTGATGGTCTCTACCTGAAAACTGACACTGAGGGTGTGTAATTTATCCGCCATGAACGAGTCCGTAAAATTCCCCGCATAATCCATGATTCGGTCGTACGCAATAGAGCCGGCAACGAGGATTTTTGACATCAGAAGATTATACGATACCAGAACCTATTTGACTCACCGGGATTGCTACGGCTTAATGGCCTCCGGTCTCCTCCGGTGTCTTGAGTGTCGTCCTGATACTTAAGAGTCCCGGAGGAAAACCCGATGACAGGTCGTTCAGAGATACAACGATACCTGGGAGTGGTACGTGAAGGCGCCAAGTTTGTTGAATCCGCGGGTGGGCGCAAGCTGCGGATTCACTCGGTCGCGGAAGGAGTAACCATCGTGGACGGGATGAAAGTCTCGTTCTACGATCACCATGACAAAGACGGCAACAGTGCCGCCGATGTGCGCGAAGTGCACACGAAGCCGACGCCGAGCCTGAGCAGAGCTGGAATACTTACGAAGTAGACTGCCCCGGCCATAAAAACAGTCCACTCCCGAGCGTCTCGGGAGTGGACATTTCTTTATCGATACAGAGTAATTGTGTCGCACCGGACGGGTTGGCAGTCCGAAAGTTAGCCGCGGGCAAACGGACTGAAATTCGTATCGCGGTCGTAGTGGTCTTCGCCCTCTGTGCGCTTGAGGTACCCGACAGCCGCGTAGGTCACAGGTGTAAACAAGATTTCTATCCCCGTCTTGAATACGTAGTTTGAAACGATGAGTGTCACGAGAAGCGAATTCGGAAGCACTCCCGCAAACGCGATGAGGATAAAGAGCGTGCTGTCGACGAATTCACCGACGACGGTAGAACCGATAGTGCGGGACCACAGCCACTTCCCCGCTGTCCAGACTTTCATCTTTGCGAGAATGAATGAATTGATAAATTCTCCGCACAGGTATGCAATGAGGCTCGCGGCGACGATGCGCGGAGCTTGGCCGAGGATTGCGTCGTAGGCAGACTGATTGCCCCAATCCGCTGCCGCCGGTAACATACCGACGACGTAGAGAATGGCGGACATGACACATGCACAGAAAAAGCCGAGCCATATGACCCGCCGCGATTTTTGAAATCCGTACACCTCCGTCAAAATATCAGCAAAGATGTACGAGAGCGGAAAAAGGAGTGTGCCTCCGTCAAACGTCAGCCACCCAAGCTGGACTATCTTGGTCGAAGCGATGTTCGATATGAGCAGTACGGCAACGAAAAAAACGCTGAGCGTTCCGAGATACCCGTACGTGCGTTCCATGATGAAAAGTTAATCTGTCGCCAAGAGAATATCACGGAGTTCATCAATTCCCTTCCCCGTAGGGACGCAGGTCTGGATGACCTCGGCACCACTCCTCTTCTGTATGTCCGCCACCTTGAGCTGCAGCTCTTTCTGAGACAGTTTGTCCACTTTATTCAACACGATGACATACGGATGCCCCTGCTCTTTAAGCACCTCTATCATTTGTTCATCAAATTTTGTCAGTCCCGCCTTTGATTCAAGTATCAAAACGACTTTCTGCGGATGCGCTTCCCCGCTCGTGAAGTACCAGATGATGAGCTTCCTTAAACTTTCGCGGTCTTTTTGTCCTCCCGACGCGTATCCGTATCCCGGCAAGTCGACGAAATACTGCTTTTTGTTAATCAGGAAAAAATTAATCTCGGTGGTCTTGCCCGGTTTGTCGCCCACGCGTGCCATACCCGGCTTTCCGGCAAGCGCATTCAAAATACTCGACTTGCCCACATTTGAGCGGCCGATAAAGGCGATATTCGGAATACCATCGGCGAGTATATCGTCGCTCCCTCTGATACCCCTCATGAATTCGGCTGATGAGACGTTCATACGAGTGCCATTCTACACTCCTCGCTGCAATACGCTCTTCCTTCCGCGTCTCTACAATCCGCACACGCAATGAAGTGGAGGTGGCATGACTCCTCGGCGCAATCCGCATAGTCTTCGGAGGCAGAGCCACACAAATGACATTTACCGATTACTTCCCGCTCACCCCCGAAATGCATCGTGAGACGCTGGTCAAATGTGTAGAGTGTCCCCAAAAAATCCTTGCCCGGATATTTTTCTATATAGCTGTGAATTCCGCCGTCGAGTTGGCGCACATTCGTAAAACCTTTATGCATGAGATACGCCGCCATCTTTTCGCACCGCACGCCGCCGGTACATACCGTGACCACTGTCTTCTCTTTGAGAGGTTCTAACTTCTCCACCTTGAGTGGCAAGTGACGTGAAGCGGAAATGCCCGGTTCTACCGCATTCTTGAAATGCCCGGAAGCGAATTCATAATTATTCCGCATATCAACGACGACGAAATCGCGCTCCTCCTCATACCACGCGCGTAATTCCTCCGGAGATATGCGCGGCGCGGTACTCACGCGCGGATTAGCCTCCTCATCGGTGAATCCCGTACCGACAATTTCCTCGCGAACCTTTACGGAAAGCGAAGGGAAACTCTTGCCCGTGCCCGCGCTGCGTTTTACTTGCACATCGGCAAATCGTGCGTCGGGGAAAAATCGCACGACGAACTTCTCCGTATTCTTCACCGTGCCTTCGAGTGTGCCGTTGATTCCCTCATGCGCGACGATAACGCGACCCGTGAGCGAGAGCTCTGCAGCGAGTGAACGTATATGAGCAGCCAATTCCTCCGGCGCATCCACATCTACATATTTATAAAAAAGCAGCACCTGATATGGATGCGTTTTCGAATTCCCTGCCGCTTCCCCTTTCATGCGGACACTATACCCCGTGAGATAGAAAGGTTCGAGTTACTTCTCAGAAGCCGAGCCTCCTACCACCTCGATAAGTCGCTCAATTTTTTCGTTCAAAATCTCCAACTGCTTCATCACGTCTTTGTTGTTGCCGGTTTCAGGCACGGGCTTGGTATAGCCGTGAGGCTGATACTCGCGCTTCGGGTATTTATCTCCCGCACGTCCGGATCCTGTGTCGCCTGTCTTTACGAAACAATTTCTGCAAAATATCGGCTTTCCGTTTACGGGCTTAAAAGGCACCTCGCAAGATTCTCCGCACTTGGTACAGGTCGCCTTGTGATGAGTGACGGGTCCGCTTGGGCGACTGTCGCCCCAGCTCTTCTTTCCGAAGCTTGGCTTACCCGAGCGTGCACCGCCAAAGCTCGGCTTGCCGCCTGATGCGCCGAAGCGCTTACCTCCTTCCTTTTTGATGAATGCAGCCATAGAGATGCGAAGTCTACGCTATTATTGACAAAATAGCGAGGAAGTGTCGTTTCTAACGATGTGTAGAAGACCTTACCACTCTCCAGTGCTTGGCATTGATTGCCAGGGCTCTTGTATCGGAAGCGCGTCCCCTATCTGCAACAATTCGATTGAGATACCGTCGGGAGATTTTATAAACGCCATACGCCCGTCGCGTGGCGGACGATTGATGACGATTCCCTGCTCCATCAGGCGCTTGCAGTAATCATAGATATTTTCTACCGCATAAGCTAAATGTCCGAAGTTTCTTCCACCCGCGTATTTCTCCGCATCCCCTCCTTCGCCAAGGCTTCGGCGGGCAGGCCAGTTGTAAGTCAGTTCCAAAAGCGGGGCACGCTTCCCTTGGATATCCACATCGTCACCCGGCGCCTTGAGGAAGACATTGGTGTATCTTCCCTTTTCATCCTCACGACGATTCACCTCCACGAGTCCCAGCTTTCCGCAATAAAAATCCAGTGCCTGATCCAGATTCTCAACGCGAACCATTGTGTGAAGGTAGTACATACTTTTTTGAGAGTATACCGCGCCGCTAGAACCTATCTCCAGTCGCAAAGTGACTGATGCGCACGCGGCGCGTGCGAAGTTAACTCGAATTGTTGGTAAAATAGGTTCGAGCGTGGTTGTATAGAGTCACCAGTTTGGAGACAAGATTCGATTCGGAGTGGTTTTCTTTGGCCGAGAGCAAAGAAAACCACTGATTCTGGGCGATGCCGCGCGCTTCGCGCGCGTGAAGGGTGAGGTTCGCAAAATTCAAAGCCAAAGATTTTTGGAGGGAGGATTTTTTGGAGGGGAATGCAAAATACAAATGCCGGAATCCATAAATGCATAGTGGAGTGCTTGCCCCAAACCCACCCAGCGCGCACGATAGTCCATCACTCGCCGTTTTTGAGGAACATTGTAAAACGACGGGGATGGCTCCCCAGAAATGCGGTATGATATTCGAGTTATGCAGTATTTTCTCTACGCACGCAAAAGTACCGATGTTGAGGACAAGCAAGTGATGTCCATTGAGGCACAGCTAACGGAATTGCGGGCGTTAGCACGACGCGATGGATTGGATATCGAAGAGGAATACATCGAGAAGCGCAGCGCAAAAGTGCCCGGTCGTCCAATCTTTGACGAAATGTTGAAGCGAATTGAAAAGGGAGAGGCGCATGGCATCATCTGTTGGAAAATTGATCGCTTGTCACGCAATCCGGTAGATAGCGGGCGCATCAGTTGGCTTTGCAACAAGGCACTATCCAAAAAATTATAATGAATCGAGGCTTGAAGACATCGGGAATTTTCTCTTTCGGCAAGGCATCAAGACCGAAGCTACGCGCGGATGGAACAAAGGCGGCGGCAGGCCACTCAAGAAAGACCAGGTAACATTTCTGCTCTCCAGCCCTTTTTACTTTGGCCATTTCGCCTACAGTGGCGAAATGTATGAGGGCACACATACGCCCGTCGTCTCAAAAGTACTTTTTGACAAAGTGCAGAAAGTACTCGCGCTGATGTCCGACAAGAAGTCGGTGCAGGAGAGAATCCTGCTGCTTGAACGGAACGCCGCCGCGTGGCTCGAACCCATGCGGAAGTGGCTAAACGAGGCTTCAATGCTTGACGAAATTGCCAAATCCAAAGACTACACCTCCAAAAAAAAATCCCCCTCCAAAAAATCTTCGGCTCGAACCTCACCCTCCACGCGCGACTTGTGGTGACCCCGTCGAACCAAGCGCGCGGCGTGCCGCAGAATCAGTGGTTTTCTTTGGCCGCCGCCAAAGAAAACCACACCGAATCGAATCTTGTCTCCAACCTTATGAAGTAATTCTAACCTTTGCGCGAACCCATTTCGAGGGGCGAAGCCCCTGACTTCGCCCGCGCCGCGTGCGTGGTGGCTTTAACCCAACGAGGTACGCGCGGAGCGCGTGCCAACATTTCCGCACCACCCACCGCCGCGAAGCGGCGG